>NZ_JBNRMG010000003.1:0-648678 GCF_050379435.1 Marinobacter sp. DUT-3 | reverse complement strand
CCTCGGCCAGCGCCCACACGAATTACTTGGTTAACTTTTTAAAGAGCGTTCGGGGCTTGCCCGATCAAGGTGGCGTATTCTACATCGCTCCGCCGCCTTGTCAACCGTTTATTTTCCGTTGTTTCCGTCTCCGGAAACCGCCGAAAAATGAACCGGCTTACTGCTGTATCGAGGCGCGCATTCTACACTGAACCGCCACCTTGTCAACTGCTTTCTGAAGAAATTTGAAACTCATTTTCTTCAATACTTTCAAACAGTTGCCTTCCGAATCCGGAGTCGCCTAAGTGGCTTACCCCTCGAAAGAGATGCGCATTCTACAGAGCTCAGGCGAGGTGTCAACGGTTCATTTGAAACTTTTTCCAAAGACCGTCACTGCCCCACTATATATCCACTTTTACGGCTGCTGCGGAACCGGTTGCCTTTGCCCGTGCTTCTTCTATCGATTCCGCTTTCGCAAGGGCAACACCCATGCGGCGGCGCCCCTTCAGTTCCGGCTTACCAAACAGCCTTAACTGGGTATCGGGATGAGCCAGCGCATTTTCAAGGCCGGTATAGGACACCTCTGAAGAATCCCCTTCCGGGAGGATCACGGCTGAGGCGGAAGGCCCCTGCTGGCGAATCGCCGGTACCGGCAACCCGAGGATTGCACGGGCATGCAGTGCAAACTCAGACAGATCCTGGGAAACCAGCGTCACCAGGCCGGTGTCATGGGGGCGAGGTGACACTTCGGAAAACCATACATCGTCTTCCTTTATGAAAAGCTCAACCCCGTATACGCCATAACCGCCAAGATTGCCCGCGACGGCTTCCGCTATTTCCCTTGAGCGGGCCAGGGCTTTTGCACTCATTGGTTGCGGTTGCCAGGACTCCCGGTAATCACCGTCCTCCTGACGGTGACCTATCGGATCACAAAAGGAGATACCATCCCGGTGCTTCACCGTCAGCAATGTGATTTCGTAATCAAAATCCACAAAGCCCTCAACAATCACTCGCCCCTTACCTGCCCTGCCGCCGGTTTGCGCATATTCCCAGGCCGCCTCTATATCGCTTTCTGTTTTGACGGTGCTCTGTCCTTTACCAGATGAACTCATCACCGGCTTCACCACCAGAGGCAAACCAACTTCCCGGACCGCCGCCAGATAATCTTCCCGGGTTTCCGCAAACCGGTACGGTGAAGTAGGCAGCCCCAACTCTTCTGCGGCAAGCCGCCGGATCCCTTCACGATTCATGGTGAGATTGACCGCCCGGGCCGTCGGTATAACCCGATACCCTTCTTTCTCCAACTCCACCAGTTCCGGCGTTGCAATCGCCTCGATCTCCGGAACAATCAGATTGGGGCGTTCCTGCTCAATAATCGCTCGAAGCGCCTTACCATCCAGCATATCCACGACATGACTACGGTGGGCCACCTGCATCGCCGGCGCGTTGGCGTAGCGATCAACTGCTATTACCTCGACGCCAAGACGCTGGAGCTCAATGACAACTTCCTTCCCCAGCTCCCCAGAGCCACAGAACAGGACTTTGAAGGCATTTGATTTCAACGGCGTACCAATGCGCACGGTTTCAGACATCGTTCAGGGTTCCTGTAGCTTCAAGGTTTACAGCGCAACTTTCTCTTCACGCCTGGCAACTTTCTTTAGAACTTCACGGCGCTCATCATTGGTCATCCGGGTCCAGCGCATGATCTCATCACCGGTCCGATGGCATCCGATGCAGACATCATTGGCATCAAGAGCGCAGACACTGACGCACGGGGAGCGCACCTTATCAGCAACTTTCATTGTTCAGGCTCATACGGTGCCAGTTGACCAAGATAGCGCTCGGCATTCTCGACATAATGAAGGGCGCTGAGCTCCAGCATCTTCTTCTGGTTGTCATTCAGTTCGCGCTTGATCTTGCCAGGCGACCCAACAACCATGGAGCCATCGGGAATTTCCATACCCTCGGGTATCAGGGTGTTGGCCCCTATCAGGCAGTGCTTGCCGATCTTTGCACCGTTAAGGATCACGGCATTGATACCGATCAGCGAATAGTCACCGATATTGCAGCCATGAAGCATCGCCTTGTGGCCAACCGTAACACCGCGACCGAGGGTCAGAGGGATCCCCGGATCGGTATGAAGTACTGAGCCATCCTGCACATTGGATTCGGGACCAATCGTAATCAGATCGTTATCCCCACGGATGACCACGTTAAACCAGACACTGGCCTTGTCCATCAACCGGACACTGCCAATAACCGTTGCGTTGTCGGCGACATACTGACCAGCGCCCTCCAGCTCTGGCTTGCGATCGCCCAGCGAATAAAACATATCAGCCTCCTGTGCGGGAAGTTTTGGGAGTGGGTGGTTCCAGAAGATCAATACCAGCGCCGTATACGGCGTTGAGAAAATCGACCAGCACCACAGCCGACAACCCCCAGATCTGGTAACGCTCCCATCGGTAACAGGGAACATAAAAAGTATGATTCAGAAAATCGAGAGCATCCGTACGCTCCCTGTTGTCCTCCAGAAAAAACTCCAGAGGGACCCGAAAAATACTCTCGATTTCATAGGGATTCGCAGTCAACGGATGATCGCCGGGAATCACACCCACGTATGGTGTCACCAAGATCCCATACCGCGACATAACCTGACTCAGTGGTGCGACTACCCGCACCTGATCCGGGGGCAATCCGATTTCCTCGTGTGTCTCCCGAAGTGCTGTTGCCGCCAGGGAAGGATCGGACACATCCCGCTTACCGCCAGGGAAAGCCACCTGCCCTCGATGGGTATTGAGATTGGACGACCTCAGCGTGAACACCATTTCGGGATTCCGCTGGTCGTCTGTAACCGGTACAAGAATTCCGGCCTCCGGATAATCCAACGCCAGTTGACGGGGCGCGTATCCGGCAAGCCGTTCTTTAAGGAGGTCGTGCAAAACCCTGCTCCAATTACGACTGGCTATTGAATGAGACAGCGGCAGCGCAGATCGTTAAACTTGCTACCAAACATTTTATAAGTATACGGTGAAACCCATGAAATACTGCAGCACATGCGGCCATCCTGTTGAACAACGAATTCCCCAGGGAGATAACCGCCACCGCTATGTGTGCGTGAGCTGCGAAACCATACATTACCAGAACCCCCGTATCGTAGCGGGCACGGTTCCCATTTGGGAAGGCCGCATTTTGCTTTGCCGGCGCGCCATCGAACCTCGCTATGGTTACTGGACCCTGCCGGCCGGTTTCATGGAAAACGCGGAAACCACCATCGAAGCCGCCGCCCGGGAAACCCGGGAAGAGGCGCTGGCCGAGGTCAACATTGATGGCCTCTACACGATTATCGATGTCCCTCACATCAATCAGGTACACATGTTCTATCGTGCGACGCTGATCGACGGCACCTACGGGGCCGGTGAGGAATCCCTGGAAACCCAGCTGTTCGACCTTGATGACATTCCATGGGACGAGATTTCATTTCCGACGGTCCGGAAAACCCTGGAGCTCTACCTGGAAGATCTGAGACGCGAATCCTTCCAGGTACATGTCAGTGACATTCGCTACTCAATCAAAGCCCGCACGTAAGACCCGCTACATAGCCTCCATTCGGTAGACTTCGTAGGCGGGCTCCTCATAGGGGTGCGCCTTCTTGAACGCTTCCAGCGCCTCACCGATGAGCTCGTCTTTACATACCAGCTCAACCTTGTATTCATCCACCACTTCCAGCTCGCCCTGCTGACCAAGAAATGGCTGACTGCCATCCAGGGGACGGAACTGCCCCTGCCCCCGACATTGCCAGGCACAACAGTCGTAATCACCGATGCGGCCCGCCCCGGCTTCAAATAGCGCCGCTTTGGTTTGTTCCAGGTGTGTTTCCGGCACGAAATAACAAAGCTTGTACATGGCTTTCACTCCTCGAAACGAAACATCCGCCCCAACAACGTCGGATATTTTTTGTACAGATTAAGCATTTACCCACTTACCCACAGAATCTGTGGATAACTCTGGGGAAAGTTTTTGGGTACACGCCCCCATCCCCCGTGATTACTGCACTTTCGTTAAATTGGCGACAAATTCACCTAAAGCAATAAATCTTTATTTATCAATCAGTTAACAAAGTCGATTAAAAGTTGAACCAAAAATCATCTAATTGCTCATGGATCACACAACAGGGCACCAACAATGTGCATAAACGTAATGAGTCAAGAGAAAAAATAGCATTTCCAGGAGAAATTCCCCTTGAATTATGCACAGACTTGAGACTTGCAGGCACAAAAAAACCGGCCTGAAGACTTGCAGTTTTGCAACTCCTCAGGCCGGTTCCCGATTCAAGCAAAGCGATCAGCCAAACCAGCGACGCGCATTGCGGAACATCCGCATCCAGGGTCCGTCTTCCTGCCACTCGCCAGGACGCCAGGAATGCTGAACCGCCCGGAACACCCGCTCAGGGTGAGGCATCATGATAGTGACCCTGCCATCACGCGTGGTCACACCGGTAATGCCAGCCTCGGAACCGTTGGGGTTATAGGGGTACCGCTCGGTCGCCTGGGCGCGATTATCCACATACCTCAAGGCCACCAGCTCGCTTTCCTCCAGAGCCGCAGCGGAAGCCGCACCACCGAATTCGACGCGGCCCTCACCGTGGGCAACCGCAATGGGCATCTTCGAGCCTGCCATACCGTCCATAAACGCAGACGGAGAAGGCATGACTTCGGCCATCACCAGGCGCGCTTCAAACTGCTCTGACTGGTTGCGCACAAAGCGTGGCCACCCTTCGCTGCCCGGGATCAGTTCATGGAGGTTGGAGAGCATCTGACAGCCGTTACAGACACCCAGCGCCAGGGTGTCCTGACGGTTGAAGAATGCCGCAAACTGGTCCCGGACACGATCGCTGAACAAAATCGACTTGGCCCAGCCTTCGCCCGCTCCCAGTACGTCACCGTATGAGAAGCCACCGCACGCCACAAGGCTGTTGAAACCTTCCAGCGAAATGCGACCGGACAGCAGGTCACTCATGTGAACATCAACCGACTCGAATCCAGCCCGATCGAAGGCCGCCGCCATTTCAACCTGACCATTAACACCCTGCTCCCTGAGCACGGCGACCTTTGGCCGGGCACCGGTGTTCACAAACGGAGCAGCGATGTCTTCATTGATATCGTAACTGAGATCGATACTGAGCCCGGGATCTTCCCGATCCAGCAGGTTGTCGAACTCTTCCTGCGCGCACTCGGCATTATCACGCAGGGACTGGACGCGATAGCTTGTTTCCGCCCACAACCGCTGCAAATCAGCCCGGGCTTCATCGACCACCGCTTTGCCTTCAAAGGTAAAGCGGACGCGATCGTCTTCCCTCAAAGAACCAATCACCGAGGTATGATCGCCAAGACCGGCTCCGGAGAACTGTTGCAGTACAAAATCGGTGTCTTCGCGGCGCACCTGGATGACAGCCCCGAGCTCTTCGTTAAACAGCTCCCGGGCAAACTGGGAGGCCTCTTCTGCCAGCCCGTCCAGCTTGATGTCGATGCCGGTGTGACCCGCAAAGCTCATTTCGGCGAGGGTTACGAACAGCCCGCCGTCCGAGCGATCGTGATAGGCCAGCAGTTTATTGTCGCCGTTGAGCCCCTGAATGACAGCAAAGAACGCCTTGATATCCTCAGGGTCGTCCAGGTCGGGAGCAACAGCGCCTACGTGGCGATATACCTGCGCCAGGGCCGACCCACCAAGACGGTTCTGCCCCGCGGCCAGATCAATCAGGATCAGGTCGGTGTCGCCGGCATCCGTTTTCAGCTGCGGAGTCAGCGTTCGTGCCACGTCGGTAACCGGAGCAAAACCGCTGATAATCAGGGACAGTGGCGATGTCACGCTCTTCTGTTCACCGCCGTCTTCGTCCCAGACGGTTTTCATGGACATGGAATCCTTGCCCACCGGGATGGTAATGCCCAGCTCGGGGCACAATTCCATGCCCACCGCACGAACGGTTTCGTATAGGTTTTCATCCTCACCCGGGTGGCCCGCTGCAGCCATCCAGTTCGCGGACAAGCGAATATCTGACAGCTCCGCAATGGACGCCGCGGCGAGGTTGGTGATCACCTCACCCACGGCCATGCGTCCGGAAGCCGGAGCATCAATCACGGCGACCGGGGTTCTCTCACCCATCGCCATGGCTTCACCGGTACGGACATCAAAAGAGCTTGCCGTAACAGCCACATCGCTGACCGGCACCTGCCAGGGTCCGACCATCTGGTCCCGGGCCACCAGCCCGGTGATGGTACGATCCCCGATCGTAATCAGGAAACTCTTGGAGCCAACCGATGGCAATCGCAATACCCGCCGGATAGCGTCGTTCAGATCCACCTTGGTGGAGTCGAAGATCGGCTTGGTAAAAGAAGACCGGGACACGCTACGGTGCATGCGCGGCGGCTTGCCGAACAGCACGTCCATGGGAAGGTCAACGGGCTTGTCATCAAAATAGGAGTCACCCAGCTCCAGGTGATGCGCTTCGGTGGCTTCACCAATGACTGCGTAAGGGCAACGCTCACGACGGCACAGCGCATCAAACTGTTCCAGGTTCTCCGCTGCCACTGCCATGACGTAGCGTTCCTGGGATTCATTGCACCAGATCTCAAGCGGGGACATGCCCGGCTCATCGCTGGGGATATCGCGCAGCTCAAACTTGCCGCCACGACCACCATCCTTGACCAGTTCCGGCATGGCGTTCGACAGGCCACCGGCACCGACATCATGAATGAAGGCGATGGGGTTGTTCTCACCCATCTGCCAACAGCGGTCAATCACTTCCTGGCAACGGCGCTCCATCTCCGGGTTATCACGCTGTACCGAGGCAAAATCCAGGTTTTCGTTACTGGCGCCGGAATCCATGGACGACGCGGCACCGCCACCGAGGCCAATCAGCATGGACGGACCACCAAGCACAATCAGTTTGGCGCCGACCGGAATATTGCCTTTCTCTACATGCTCGCCCCGGATGTTGCCGAGACCACCGGCAATCATGATGGGCTTGTGATAACCGCGAACTTCCTCACCGGCCGCGCCTGGCACCAGCTCTTCAAAGGTGCGGAAGTAACCGGCCAGATTCGGACGGCCAAATTCGTTGTTGAATGCAGCGCCGCCAATCGGCCCCTCAATCATGATGTCCAGAGGCGAGGCAATGCGGTCCGGCTTGCCGTAACCGATTTCCCAAGGCTGCGGATCATCGGGGATATTCAGGTTCGACACCGTGAAGCCCGCCAGCCCGGCTTTTGGCTTCGAACCGCGACCGGTTGCGCCCTCGTCACGTATCTCGCCCCCGGAGCCAGTCGCGGCCCCGGCAGCAGGCGCGATCGCTGTGGGGTGGTTATGGGTTTCCACCTTCATCAGGATGTGGATGTCTTCCTGGTTGTACCCGTAAATACCGGTCTCAGGATCCGGGAAGAAACGGCCACCACGGCTGCCACGAATAACGGAGGCATTGTCCTTGTAGGCGGACAACACCCCTTCACTGTTCATTTCATAGGTGTTGCGAATCATCGCGAACAGGGACTTATCCTGTCCTTCCCCATCGATATCCCAGGAAGCATTGAAGATTTTGTGGCGGCAGTGCTCGGAGTTCGCCTGGGCAAACATCATGAGCTCCACGTCGGTGGGATCGCGCTCCAGCTCCGTGAACGACTTCACCAGATAATCAATCTCATCTTCCGCCAGCGCCAGCCCCAGCGACTGGTTGGCCTCGACCAGAGCATCGCGACCACCGGCCAGGACTGGCACGCGGTTCAGCAAACGGGGCTCTTCATGACTGAACAGTAATTCCGCGCCGCCCATTTCATGAAATACTTTCTGGGTCATACGGTCATGCAGGAGGGCGGCGATTTTCTCGCGCTGGGCCAGGTTCAGCTTGCGGTTGGCGCGGACGTAATAGGCAATACCCCGCTCAATCCGACGAATCTGACGCAGGCCGCAATTACGGGCGATGTCCGTTGCCTTGCTCGACCAGGGAGACAGGGTACCGGGGCGCGGAACAACGAGAAACAGAACGCCCTCGGGCTCCTCCACCTGCACACTCGGCCCGTAGGTCAGCAATCGGTCCAGAATGGCCTGTTCCGGCTCGGAAAGCTCAAACTCCAGATCGGTGAAGTGCATGAACTCGGCATAGACGTGCTCAACCTCTGGCACAACGTCCTGAATGCGAGCATGCAATTTACTGGAGCGGAAAGGCGAAAGCGCGGGAGCGCCGCGAAGTTCAAGCATGATAGAAACCTGTATCGCGCGAAACTGGGAGGTCAGGGCAGCTGCCAGAACTGGCAGAAGGCACCCGGCCATCTGAAAGGCCGCCATGATACTTGAAAGCGTGGCAGGGATACAGCGCCACACGTGTAATTACGGCCATGTACAATTGACATTGTTTTGCATATTAATTGACCACGTTTATTGACCAGCAAGACCGGACCGGAGATCATGGTTTTGCGGCAACGGACGCCGCCGTCAGCAAAGAACTCGGATCAACCTGCATATTGGCTTCAACGGTGATCGCTCCAGCAGAGGTTGGTCGTACACTCAGGGTCCTGCAGCAGTTCCAGGGGAGACCAGGGATTTGTCAAAACTAAAATGGTATGCCGGCAGCCGATGGATGCGCTGGCTATTGCCTTTCGCCATTATCATGTTGGCAGGCGGATGCTCCAGGCCGACCACGTTGCAGGAGATCCGCTCGGAAGGCGTACTGCATATTATTACCCGCACTGCCCCGTCCATATACTTTGAGGGGCGTGATGGCATCACCGGGTATGACTACGAACTCGCCAAACGTTTTGCAGAGAAGCTGGGCGTGGAGCTTCGAGTACGCGTGGCCGAGAACAATACCGAAATCCTGTCTGTTCTCGATCGCAATTTCGCGCACATTGGCCTGACGGGCCTGTCGAATCGTCCCGGGCTGGCTGAGAAATATCACGCATTGCCAACAGGAATTGAGGCCGAGTCCGTGGTTGTCTACCACCGGGGCACTGACCGCCCGGAAACCGCTGAAGACCTGGCCGGCACCACCGTGCACCTGGTGGCCGACAGCAACCACGAACACAGACTGCTGGAGCTCCGGGAAAAGCACCCGGATCTGAACTGGCAGGTTCACGCCACGCTGGATGCAGCCGGCGTCCTGGCACGCGTGGAGTCCGGGGAATTCACCACGGCCATTGTGTCGTCGAACGAGCTGGACCTGAACCACGTCTACTTTCCGCAGGTGAAGGAATCCTTTTCCCTGGGCGAACCGGAAGAACTGGCCTGGCTTTTCCCCGCAGAGCAGGACGATTCACTGACAACAGCCGCACGGGATTTTCTCAACCAGCTCCGTGACGACGGCACGCTCGCACAGCTGTCCGAGAGGTTTTACGGCCACCTTGACCGACTCAACTACGTGGGTGCCCGCACCTTCGCTCACCACGCCAATAATCGCCTGCCAAAATATGAAGCGCTTTTCCGCAGCTATGCTGAGGAATACGGCATTGACTGGCGATTATTGGCTGCGATCGGTTACCAGGAATCCCATTGGCGCCCGAATGCCGTATCTCCCACCGGAGTCCGGGGCCTGATGATGCTGACACGGAATACCGCGGGCCAGATTGGCATCAACAACCGGCTGGATGCGGAAGAAAGCATCCATGGCGGCGCGAAGTACTTTACTTTCGTTCACCGCCAGATCCCAGACCGCATTCCGGAACCAGACCGGACCTGGTTCGCACTGGCTTCCTACAACGTGGGCTTCGGCCATCTGGAAGACGCACGAAGACTGACAGAAGACGCTGGCAGGAATCCGGACCGCTGGATGGACGTCAAGGAATTTCTGCCATTGCTGGCGCAGAAAGAATGGTACACAAAGACCCGTTATGGGTATGCCCGGGGGCACGAACCGGTGATCTATGTACAAAACATCCGCCGCTACTACGACGTTCTGGCCTGGATGACGGAACCGGAAGAAGAACGCCCCGCACCGAAAGAGCCCTGGTTCGTCGATCTGGACGGGGCTGAGACCAGCGACGGTTCCGCCAGTTCCGGGTCCGAAGACGGCATGAGAGCCATGTTACCGCGAGAGCTGGGAATGATTCCTCCCACCCTATAACGGTCGGGGCATCACCACTCCCCGCCTTCCCGCTCCACATAATCAAGCGCGGCCTCGACATGAGGCGAAGCGAACCCACGTCGCGTCAGGAACCTCGCCTGGCGCGCCTTCTCCTCCCAGTCCTCACGGATATCGATTCCGCCAAACCGTTTCAGACGCAACCGGATAGCCCGCTCCGACCAGTCTTTGTCATTCAGATCGTTCACACAGGCCGGGGTATGATGCACGCCTCGCTGCTGAAGCTCGGCAAGGATGCGGAGCGGACCGTAACCAAGATCCATGCGTTGGCGGGCGTAGATATCGGCAAAACGGTCATCATCCAGCCAGCCTTCCGCTTCATAGTCATCCAGCACCGGCTCAATCACCTCACTGGGGATTTTTCGTTGCCGCAACTTGAGACTGAGTTCCAGCCTGCTGTGCTCTCGCCTGGCCAGCAACCGCAGCGCTGCCGAGCGGGCCCTGTATTCCAGATCCTCCGGATTTTCCTGTTTTCCCATTCTGACCCTTCCCGCAAACGCAGACAAAACGCTAGACTAGTGCGCCAAAGCGGATGCCTGATATTCAGGCAACCCCTGACTTCTCCGGCCCCCTGCCATGGGATGCCGATGGTCGGTGCCGGCACACTGTGCCCCACACCGGGAACTGGTTTCAATATTCAAGGATACCCTGATGGCTGCATTCATCCAGAAACTGTTCAAAAACCGTAAATCCACCGGAAAATCAGGCGCGACACCGGGTCGGGCAAAAGCCGCGCCGGTGCAACAGAAAGAGACACCGGAAGTGGACCTGAGGAAAGAGCAGCTTGAGGAACAAAAGCAGCAATTATCGGGCTCTCCAACCGGGGATCAGTTGGAGCAGCTGGCCATTGGCGGGTTAACCGCTGACCTGCGTACCGAGGCAGCCCGCCAGATTACCGACAAGTCCGCTCTGCAACGGGTGCAGAAAGAAGCCAAGGGGCGCGATAAGGCCGTCTATCAGCTGGTACGCCAGGCCCTGCAGGAAATCCGCCATGAAGAAGAACAGCAACAGAAAACCCGGGAACGCATAGAAACGTTGGTGGCCCAGGCGGGAGACCAGGCCCGCAGCGAAGACACCAAACTCTACGAAGCCCGCCTGGACGCTCTGCTCAGGCAGTGGGCCGAAGTAGAGCATGAAGCTTCCAGTGAGCAAACCACCAAATTCCTCGAAGCCGTTCACCGCTGCCGCGAACGGGTCGAGCACCTGAAGGCCGAGGCCGAGCAGACCCTGCGCCAGCAGGAGCAACAGAAACAACGCACCGAAACCCTTGAACTGCTGCAAGCAACCCTGGACGAGCTCCGACAACAATCACCGGACCAGGCACCCTCCCTTTCTACACTGGATGCGCTGCAAAAGACCCAGGAAAACCGCTGGCTGGAAGCCACCCGCGAAACGTCGGTTGAAAAGCACGAACAGAAAACCTACGAAAGCTGCATGCAACCGCTGCGCAATTACATCGGGGCGCTGAAGCGATTTACCCAGCACCGGGACCAGCTGTCTGCCCTGACGGAAAACCCGTCCGCGGATGGAGATCCGCAGAACGAGGCCCGGGAACTGATCAAGACCATCGACTGGCCAACAGACTTCAGTCGCCCCGCCCAGTTGGAGACGGTCTGTAAACTAGCCGGCACGGCCAAAACAAAACCGGCCCCCCAGCGGGACAGCAAGGAACAGAAACAACAGGCTGATGCCTTGAAAACCACCCTGGAGAAGCTGGACGCTGCGCTTGAAGCCAAGCAGCTCAAGGAATCCAGACAGCTGTTCAAACACGCCCAGCACCAGTTCAGGGATCTGGATCACCGGCACGGCAAACCATTCCAGGCACGTATGCAACTGCTGGGCGGGCAACTCCGCGAACTGACAGACTGGCAGGGGTTTGCGACCGAACCCAAACAGATAGCCCTGTGTGAACAGATGGAATATCTGGCCACCCAGCCAATGGAGCCGGAAGCCAAAGCCGAGCGCATACACGAGCTTCAGAACGAATGGCGAGAGCTGGGCGGTTCGTCTGACCGGGCGCTTTGGACTCGCTTCAAAGCCGCATCAGACAAGGCATATGAACCGTGCAAAGCCTACTTTTCAGCCAAGTCCGGCCTCAAACAGGCCAACCTGGAAAAGCGCAAAGCGATCTGCGAGGAGCTGGAAACCTTCCTCGGCGCCGCCGACTGGTCCGCGATCGACTGGAAAACCGCGGAGCGTATACACCAGACAGCGCGCCAGGAATGGAAAGCGGCCTGGCCCATTGAGTTCCGGGACAACCGGCCGGTACAGAAACGCTTTGACGCATTACTGAAAAAACTCGAAGACCCTCTGAATACAGAGCGCCAGAAGAACGAAGCGCTGAAACAGGACATCGTCGACCGCGCCAACGCCCTGATCAACCATGAACCCCTGACCGACGCGATGAATCAGGCCAAGGCATTACAGACTGAATGGAAACAGATCGGCATCACCCGACACCGGGAGGACCGCAAGCTCTGGCAGGCATTCCGCAAAGCCTGTGACGAGATCTTCGCCCGCCGCGATGCCCGGAAGTCCGAGCAACAACAGGCCGCACGAGAGGCCGACGAGCGGGTGGAAGCGGTGATCGCGTCCTGTGAAACCCTGAATGGTGATGAAATCGATACCGGCGTCATCGAAAACGCGCTGGGTGATCTCAAAACCCTGGCGTCGGAACCCGTCTCGCAATCAGTCCGGGATCGCATCGGGGAGCAAAAGCGCCGCTTGTCGGGCATGCTGGAAGACCTTAAAACCCGAAGCAAGGTGCAATCCTGGCAGGACCACGTCCAGGCCCGGCTTGCCGGAAATCAGGACAACGACAGCATCCCAGCAGCATGGCCGGCGCTGGCCGACGAGCCTGACACCATGGACGCCAGGGAGCTGGTCATCCGCGCAGAGATTCTGACCGGCGCGCCCTCCCCTGAATCGGATCAGGGGCGGCGAATGGAAATTCAGGTACAGCGCCTGGCGGACGGTATGGGAAATACAGGAGGTACGGATAGCGACAAGAATCGTCAGTTGGAAAGCCTGGTGGCGAACTGGTGCATCCAGCAACCCCAGGAAGCGCTTGACGATGATCTGGCGACGCGCCTTAACACGGCACTGGAAACGCTGCTGGGCTGAAGGTCACGCCCTCAGTTCCTCTGATGGTTCGCCACAAAATCCCTGGCTTCCTTAACGGCAGCCAGGGATTTTTGCTTCATACTCTTTAATTCGTCATCCCCCAGGTAGAACATCATATCGATAGAGTGGCAGTAATATCGCGGTGGTAACCGATTGAGGGCAACGCACATCACATCCGTCAGGAAGTCGGCAGTATCGGAATCCTGCCGGGTGGCATCGATTGCATCCACCACCAGCCTTTCATAGAAATTGTCGACCGCATCTCTCAGGGACATTCTCAGCCTCCTGTTTCGAGTTGCCTGTAGTTAAACCATAGATCTCCCCAGCTCCCTTGTCATGGACCCGGTGAGCACTTTCGCCAATACGATTGGCAGCCCGCGTCATTACCCACGGTGCCTGCAACCCGCTATGGTTAATGCATCGGACTATCGTCCCGAAACAATAACCACCAGAGGAATAGCAATGACCACCGAAGCGTATATCTTCGATGCAGTACGCACCCCCCGGGGGCGCGGCAAGAAAGACGGTTCCCTGCACAGCGTCAAGCCCATCACGCTGCTGACCACCGTTCTCAACGCACTGCAGGAGAGAAACAGCCTGGACACTGCCCAGGTAGACGATATCGTGATGGGGTGTGTCACCGCCGTTGGCGATCAGGGGGCAGACATTGCCAAGACCGCAGCCCTGGCCGCCGACTGGGATGAAAAAGTGGCCGGCGTCACCCTGAACCGTTTCTGTGCCTCCGGCCTGGAAGCGGTCAACCTCGCCGCCATGAAAGTCCGTTCAGGCTGGGAGGATATGGTCGTGGCCGGCGGCGTGGAAGCCATGTCCCGAGTGCCCATGGGTTCCGACGGCGGCGCCTGGGCAACGGACCCTGCAACCAACCTGCACACCGGCTTCATGCCGCAGGGTATCGGTGCTGACCTGATCGCAACGATCGAAGGCTTCAGCCGTGAAGATGTGGATGGTTTCGCGGTGAAATCCCAGCAAAAGGCAGCCAGTGCCTGGGAAAAGGGCCATTTCGTCAAATCCATCATCCCCGTGACTGATCAGAATGGCGTGGTTATCCTGGATCGCGACGAACAGGTCCGCGCCAACACCACGGTTGAATCTCTCGCCGGGCTGAAGCCTTCTTTCCAGATGATGGGCGAGATGGGCTTCGACGGTGTTGCACGGGAAAAATACCACTACGTGGAGAAGATCAACCACGTACACCATGCCGGTAACTCCTCCGGTATTGTGGACGGCGCTACCGCCATGCTGATTGGCAGCGAAGCCAAGGGCAAAGCCCTGGGGCTCAAACCCCGGGCACGCATCGTGGCAACCGCGGTCACCAGCACCGATCCCACCATCATGCTCACCGGCCCTGCCCCTGCTACCCGCAAGGCCCTGGAAAAGGCCGGCATGACCGTCGATCAGATCGACCTGTTTGAAGTAAACGAAGCGTTTGCCTCCGTGGTTATGCGCTTCCAGAAGGAGCTGTCTGTTCCGGATGAAAAAGTGAACGTCAACGGCGGCGCCATCGCCATGGGCCACCCGCTGGGTGCCACCGGCGCCATGATCCTGGGCACCCTGCTCGATGAACTGGAACGCCGTGAACTGCGCTTCGGTCTCGCCACCCTGTGTGTGGGCGGCGGCATGGGTATTGCCACCATCATCGAGCGCATCTGAGCCCGACACTTTTTCTGACAGGAGAACCGAATTATGAGCGCCATCCGATACGAACTGGGTTCAGACCAGATTCTGACCCTGACCATTGATATGCCCGGCCAGTCCGCCAACACCATGAATGCGGATTTCCGCCAGGGATTGACCGAGACCGTTGCAAAGGTCAAAGAAGACCTCGAAAACATCCGCGGTATTATCGTTACCTCCGCCAAGAAAACCTTCTTCGCCGGTGGCGACCTGAAAGAGCTGCACAAAGTCACCCGCGACGATGCACAGGCTTTCGAAGATATGGTTAACGGCCTGAAAGCCGAAATGCGGGCGCTGGAAACCTGTGGCAAGCCGGTTGTTGCTGCCATTAACGGCTCTGCGCTTGGTGGCGGTCTGGAGATTGCCCTCGCCTGCCATCACCGCATTGTGCTGGACAACGACAGCATCCAGCTGGGCCTGCCCGAAGTCACTCTGGGCCTGCTGCCCGGCGGTGGCGGCACCCAGCGTCTGCCACGGATGATCGGCCTGGAAGCCGCGTTTCCGTTCCTGATGGAAGGCAAGAAGGTCAAACCCAAGGCCGCGCTGAAAGCCGGCATCGTCAATGAGCTGGCGTCATCACCGGAAGACATGATGACCAAGGCCCGGGCCTTCATCGAAGCCAATCCCAAGTGCCAGCAACCGTGGGATCAGAAAGGTTTCAAACTGCCCGGCGGTGCGCCCCATCACCCGGCCATGGCACAGAAGCTGGCCATTGCCCCGGCGATGCTCAAACAGAAGACCAAGGGCTGCTACCCGGCACCGGAGCGCATTCTCTCCGCCGCGGTGGAAGGCTCTCAGGTGGACTTCGACAACGGCAGTCTGATCGAAACCCGGTATTTCGCCGAACTGGTTATTGGCCAGGTCGCCAAGAACATGACCGGCACCTTCTGGTTCCAGCTCAACGCCATTAACGCCGGTGGCAGCCGCCCTGAGGGCGTCGAAAAGGAAACCTTCAAGAAGGTGGGTGTTCTGGGTGCCGGCATGATGGGCGCTGGCATCGCCTACTCCACCGCTACCCGCGGCGTTGAGGTTGTCCTCAAGGACGTATCAGTGGAAAACGCCGAGAAAGGCAAAAGCTACTCCGAAAAACTGCTAACCAAGAAGGTCAGCCGTGGCCGCATGACCGAAGAGCAGAAAGCCGAAGTCCTGGGCCGCATCAAGGCCACGGACTCTGCCGACGATCTGGAAGGTTGCGATCTGGTGATCGAAGCCGTCTTCGAAGACAGCGGCCTGAAAGCCAAGGTCACCCAGGAAGCCGAACCCAAACTGGTGAACAACGGTATCTTTGCCTCCAACACCTCGACCATCCCTATTACGCAATTGGCCGAGGCTTCCGCCAAGCCGGATAACTTTATCGGCCTGCACTTCTTCTCCCCGGTGGACAAGATGCAGCTGGTGGAAATCATCGTGGGCGAGAAAACCTCCGATGAGACGCTGGCAAGAGCGTTCGATTACGTTCAGCAGATTGGCAAAATCCCCATTGTGGTCAACGACAGCCGTGGCTTCTTCACCTCACGGGTGTTCGGCACCTTCGTAAACGAGGGAATCTCCATGCTGGGCGAAGGGGTGCATCCCTCCAGCATCGAAAATGCGGGCGTACTTGCCGGTATGCCCGTCGGGCCCCTGGCGATCTCCGATGAAGTCAGCATGACCCTGATGCAGCACATCCGCGCCCAGAGCAAGAAGGACACCGAAGCCGCTGGCGGCACCTGGCAGCCGCACCCGGCGGAGGCCGTGATTGATCAGATGGTGGATACCCATAACCGCAAGGGCAAGGCCGCCGGCGCCGGGTTCTATGAGTATCCCGCCAATGGCAAGAAGTATCTGTGGCCGGAGCTGGAAAACCTGTACGTGGATGCCGGCAAGGCCAGCACTGTGAGGCTCCAGGACCTGAAGGATCGTATCCTGTTTATTCAGGCCATCGAGACGGTCCGCTGCCTGGAAGAAGGCGTACTCAAAACCGTGGAAGACGCCAACATCGGCAGCATATTCGGCATTGGTTACGCCCCCTGGACCGGTGGCGCCATCCAGTTCATCAACCAGTATGGCGTGAGGGCCTTCGCAGAACGAGCCAAAGAACTGGCGGATCAGTACGGTGACCGATTTGCCCCTCCGGCACTGCTGCTGGAAAAGGCCGAAACCAGCGCCCTGTTCTCGTAACCGGTGCAAGGCGGGGGCTATATGGCCCCCGCCCCTCCCTGCGTTTTCCTGATCCAACGACAAACCTGCCCACATCATGGACAGATTGTCACGAACCGATACGTCGGGGCTATGGCAACCGCCATTACGCTTGCCTACAATAAATTCATAAGCCAAATCCGGCGATACCGTTCAGGCGTATCTGTTTCAGGGGTACCTACCCACGCAGCTTACCCGCCAGGCATATCTGTATTGCCATGCACCGTCAGGTAAAACGTTTATGAGCATTGCGCAACGATTGATCACCAGAAACATGCAAGCCCGGCCGTTGGCAAAAGGCATCACCCTCGCCCTGATGCTGGCCATGCCGTTTTCAGTCTCTGGCGCTATCGATCGGGACGCACAGTACGAACCTGTCACTCCCACGGTAGAGCAGGCGCGCGCCAATATACTGATCGCCCGCCAGCTTCAGTTCACCCATTTCCGGGATCTGGGCATCAATGATTCCCTCTCCGGTGATGTCTTCGATGCCTACCTGGACTATCTGGATGGCCAGCGAATCTACCTCACCCAGGAGGACATCCAGAAGTTTTCGGCAATCCGCATGGGGCTCGGTTCCGCCCTGAAGACCGGGCAACTCCAGCCGGGGTTTGATATTTACAACCTGGTCCAGCAGCGCATTATTGAGCGCCTCAACTTTGCTCTCGGACTTATTGACGAGGGCATCGACAATCTCAACTTCGATGCCGAGGAAACCATTCTCCTGGATCGCTCAGGGGCCGAGTGGGAACCCAACAAAGAAGCCCTGGACGAACTCTGGGTGAAACGAGTCAAGAACGCCGTTCTGGCGCAGCGACTGAATGGCTCAGACGACGAAGCCATTAAAGATAGCCTGCGCCAGCGCTATGAAGGCCAGCTCAAGCGTGCCTACCAGGCCCGCAGCGAGGACGCATTCCAGGCCTACATGAACGCCTTCGCTGGCATGTGGGACCCCCACACTTCCTATTTTTCACCGCGCACCTCCGAGAACTTCAACATCAACATGAGCCTGTCCCTCGAGGGTATTGGCGCGGTGCTACAGTCCGACAATGAATACACCAAAGTGGTCAGACTGGTTCCTGGCGGCCCCGCAGCCAAGCAGGGCCAGCTAAAACCGGCGGATCGCATCGTCTCCGTGACCCAGGAAGATGAAGAAAAGCCGGTCAACGTCATCGGCTGGCGCCTGGATGAAGTGGTGGACCTGATTCGCGGTCCCCGGGAATCCACGGTGACCCTGGAAGTTGTTCCCGCCAGCGCCACGGACGAAACCGTCACCAAGACCATCGCCATCAAGCGCGACAAGGTAAAACTGGAAGAACAAAGCGCCAGCAAGGACGTTATCGAGCTTGACCGCGGCGGCGAGAGTTACCGTATTGGCGTTATTAACATTCCCACTTTCTATGCCGATTTTCAGGCCATGCAGGAAGGCGATCCCAACTACAAGAGTACCACCCGCGATGTCCGCAACCTGATTGAAGAACTCAAGGAAGACGGCGTCGACGGGGTGGTGATGGATTTGCGAAACAACGGCGGCGGTGCATTGCACGAAGCCAATGACCTGGTGGGCCTGTTCATCGATCAGGGCCCCACGGTGCAGATCCGCAATTCCAATAACGACGTGCAGGTCCTTACCGATGAAGACCCCTCGGTAACCTACGACGGCCCGCTGGTCGTGCTGGTCAATCGCATGAGCGCGTCTGCCTCTGAAATCTTCGCTGGCGCCATACAGGACTATGGCCGCGGCCTGGTCGTCGGTTCCCAGACCTTCGGCAAGGGCACCGTACAGGCAGTGCGCCCGCTGAACCACGGTCAGCTGAAAATTACCCAATCGAAGTTTTACCGGGTATCCGGTGGCTCCACACAACACAAAGGCGTCATCCCCGATATCGAGATTCCGTCCCGGGTCGATAAAACCCGCATTGGGGAAGATGCCCTTGATCACGCCCTGCCCTGGGATCAGATAGAGGCAGTCCCCCACGCCCGGTATTTTGATTTCAGCGGCATTATCGACGAACTGCGCAAGCGCCACGACGAGCGCTTTGAAACCAGTCCGGAATTCCGCCTGTTGCAGCAGGAAATTGATTTCCTGAAGGAACAGCGGGAAATGGAATCCGTTAGCCTGAACCATGAACAACGCAAGGAACACCAGTCCCAGATCGAGCGCACACGGCTGACCATCGCCAATGCACGGCGCGAGCTCCGTGGTGAAGAGCCGTTCGACACACTGGAAGAACTGGATGACTGGCAGGATATGCAGGCCGCAGATCTCGACAGCACCGATGAAGAGCTTGATTTCATCA
The DNA here is from genome assembly GCF_050379435.1 of Marinobacter sp. DUT-3. Taxonomy (NCBI): domain Bacteria; kingdom Pseudomonadati; phylum Pseudomonadota; class Gammaproteobacteria; order Pseudomonadales; family Marinobacteraceae; genus Marinobacter; species Marinobacter sp. DUT-3. The sequence continues at coordinate 629,280 of NZ_JBNRMG010000003.1, read as the reverse complement.
TCCGTGAGGGCGGCCATATCATGGCCGACATGCTCGAGCTGGACCAACGCATGGCGTCTATCCTGAACCCCAGGCAAATCACTGCCCAGGCGCGCTGAGAGCAGCGCCTGGCGCCCGACCAACAAGGCCATCAATGACCGCCACAGACGACGACCGCAAGAAAGCACAGGCGCTTCAGGGCATGCTTATGGACGCCATGCATGCCATGAAGTCTCTGGACGAAGTGGAAGGCCTTGAACAGGGGGCGGAGTCCCGGGATCAGAGGTCCCTGGTGAATCGCATTACCGGCATGACCGGCTCTGCCCTGCGTTTCGCCGCTCGTTCGACCGACACCTCCCTGCGTGTCGGCAAGGCGCTGATAAACTCCCAGGACCAGTTGCGGATGATGCTGACGGCCGGACAGTCCCTCAAGGACATCCGCGAAGTCGCCGGGCTGACATTGTCGGAAATGAGCGAGGCGCTGAATCTCAAGGACAAGTCTGTCCTTGAGGCTGTGGAAAATGGCACCGCCACCCTGTCATTCGAGCTTATTCTGCGACTTGCCGCGCTGATTGCCCGCAACGACCCGATCCCCTTCATCCTGCGCACCACCCGTAACTACAACCCGGAAGTCTGGCAAATCCTCAACGACTGGGGCATCGGTCGGCTGCCGTTACAGTTCGAGCGGGAGCGGGAATTCATCAACATCTTCCGCCGCCATGACGACGCCCGGAACCTCTCGGACGAAGGGTTCCGGAAAGTCCTTGAGTTCACCCGGCAAAGCTTTGAAATGTCCCTGCATTTCGTTGAGGAACAGGAGCAGAAGGTCGCTGAACTCCGGGATAAGTACGAAGACTCAGCCGAATAGCGCGCGCATTCCGGTAATATTGGGGTTATGGACTACGCCCTTCTCGGTCACGATGGCGTCGATCAGACTGGCCGGGGTGACATCAAAGACCGGATTGAACACGCTCACGCCTTCCGGTGCGATGGGAACCCCTTTGATCTGCCTCACCTCACTGCCCTCGCGCTCTTCAATGGGAATGTCCTGCCCCGACGCCAGAGCCATATCGACGGTGCTTGAAGGCGCCACCACCATGAATCCAACCTTGTGGTGACGCGCCAGCACCGCCAGGCTATACGTACCAATCTTGTTAGCGACGTCACCATTAGCGGTGATCCGGTCCGCGCCCACCACAACCCATTTAACATCGCCCCGGGCGAGAATCGCAGCGGCTGCACCGTCTGCATTCAGCGTGACAGGAACCCCCTCCCGAGCCAGCTCCCACGCCGTCAGGCGGCTGCCCTGAAGCCAGGGGCGGGTTTCATCGGCGTACACCCGCTTCAACAGTTTTTCCTCATGAAGGCGGCGAATAACCCCCAGCGCCGTGCCGTAACCGCCGGTCGCCAGCGCCCCGGTATTGCAATGGGTCAGCACCGAAAACGGCGTTTCCGGAGCCATGAATTCCAGGGCATGGTCTGCCATGGCCAGATTGGCCGCAAGATCATCCTCATGGATGCGCACCGCCATCGCCGAAAGGCGCTTGACCGCCTCATCCAGCGAATGGCAGCCATGGAACTCCTGCTCCATGATCTGCAGCGCCCAGAACAGGTTGACCGCGGTCGGACGCGACGCCGACAGTTCACGAATGGCCTGTTTTATTTCCGCCTGCCAGTCGCCACCACCGGCATGGCGGGCGGCCAGGGCCACGCCATAGGCAGCACTGATGCCAATGGCGGGCGCGCCACGTACCACCATATCGCGAATACACTGGGCAACGCCGGATGCGCCTTCCAGCGTAATCCAGTGCTCCTCCGTCGGCAGCAGCCGCTGGTCCAGCAACTCCAGACTGCTTTCATGCCAACGCATGGCAACGGTACCAATTGCACGGTTTGCAGACGGCTTGGAAGACTTCGGCATCAGTGAGCTCCGGTAGATTAAATCCATAACACAGGCCCGCCAGTATACCCACGTTAACGGGGGATTCTCAGCCCTGAATCCAGGGTAGTTCTCCGGGCGGTGGCTGGTTATACTTTCCGGCTACATTCTCCGGGATCTGATCATGGTGACAGACGCCCGTACCGCACCCAAAAGGCAGGGTAAATGACGGCAGATACCATTACTGCAGCCGATATACGCATTAACGCCCGCTGGCTCGTTCCGGTGGAACCCGCTAACACCGTACTGCACAACCAGGCCGTTATCATCCAGGGCGACCGGATTGCAGCGGTGGTATCCCGGGAAGAGGCCGACGCCCGCTTCCGGGCCCGTGAAACCATAGACCTGGACCAGCACGTGGTTTTGCCAGGCCTGATCAACATGCACGGCCACGCCGCCATGTCACTGTTCCGGGGCATGGCGGACGACCTGCCGCTGATGACCTGGCTGAACGATCATATATGGCCCGCCGAGGGCGCCTTTGTCAGTGAGGAATTCATTGCCGATGGCACTCAACTGGCCATGGCCGAAATGCTGCGCACCGGCACCACTACCTTTTCGGACATGTACTTCTTTCCGGAAATAGTTGCCCAGATGGCCCACGATGCCGGCATGCGGGCGCAGGTCTGCTTTCCCCTGCTGGATTTCCCGACCCCCTGGGGCTCCGGCCCGGATGAGTATCTCAGCAAAGGGGCGGCCTTTATCCGGGAATGGCAAGGTGATGAATACATCATGCCCGCCATTGGTCCCCACGCGCCCTACACGGTATCCGATGATCCGATGACGCGCGCGGTGGCACTGTCTGCCGACACCGGAGCGCCCATCCAGATTCACCTGCATGAAACGGCGTTCGAGGTAGCGGATGCGCTGGAAAAGTCAGGCAAGCGCCCCACGGCCAGGCTCGCCGAGCTGGGGGTACTCGGTGCCCACACCCAATGTGTGCACATGACCCAGATCGACGAATCCGATATCGCCTTGCTGCAGCAGACCGGCGCCCATGTAATCCATTGCCCGGAATCCAACCTCAAGCTCGCCAGCGGGCTGTGTCCGGTGCATAAACTGGCGGAGGCCGGCATCAACGTGGCCATCGGTACCGATGGCGCCGCCAGCAACAACAACCTGGACCTGTTCGGGGAAATCAATACCGCCGCCATGGTGGCCAAGGTTGTCGCCGATGATGCCTCCGCCCTGTCTGCCCATCAGGCCATTGCCATGGCCACGATACAGGGTGCCCGGGCGTTGGGACGGGACCACGAACTGGGCTCGCTGGAAGCCGGCAAACTGGCGGATGTCATCGCTGTTGACCTGAGCGATCCCTTCCTGCAACCGGTTTATGATCCGGCTTCCCATCTGGTTTACAGCAACCACGGTCGCCAGGTCAGCCATAGCTGGATCAATGGCATTCCCCAGGTTCAGGATGGTCGGCTGACCCGAATCGATGTGCCGGACCTGATGCTCAGGGTACAATCCTGGTCTGACCGGATTCGTAACCAATAAGACAGGCACTCCCCCTGGCCGCCACCGTATTTTCAATCAGGCAGAACCGACTATGAGTAACCATAACGTAGACCACAACGAAATCGCCAAGTTCGAGGCCCTTGCCAGCCGGTGGTGGGATCCGACCAGCGAGTTCCGGCCGCTGCATGACATCAACCCGCTGCGCCTGAACTACATCGACGAACGTGCGCCCCTCGCCGGCAAGCGGGTGCTGGATGTGGGCTGTGGCGGCGGCCTGCTGTCAGAGGGCATGGCCCGGAGGGGCGCCCACGTCACTGGAATAGACATGGGTGAAGCCCCGCTGTCCGTGGCCCGACTGCATGGCCTGGAAAGCGGTATCAAAGTGGACTACCGGCAAATCACCGTGGAAGCCCTGGCGGCGGACCCGGAGCACGCCGGGCAGTACGATGTGGTGACCTGCCTGGAAATGCTGGAGCACGTGCCCGATCCGTCATCGGTCATCAAGGCCTGTGCGGCCATGCTCAAGCCCGGCGGCCACCTGTTTGTCTCCACCATCAACCGCAACCCGAAGTCGTTCCTGTTTGCCATTGTTGGTGCGGAATACGTGCTGGGCCTGCTGCCAAAGGGCACCCATGAATGGCGCAAATTCATCCGTCCGTCGGAAATGTCGGATCACCTGCGTCACGCGGGGCTGGACGTCCGTGAACTCACCGGCATGACCTATAACCCCGTCACCAAGGTTTACCGCCTCGGCCGTGATGTGGATGTGAATTACATGATGCACGCCCTGGATACCCGGGAAGGTGACCCACAACCGTGAACCAGCAACCTTCAACCGTACTGTTCGACCTGGACGGCACGCTGATAGATACCGCACCGGACTTCATCCGCTGCCTGAACCTGTTGCGGGGCCATCACGGTATGGAACCGCTGCCGCCGGAAACCATCCGTCGTTCCGTGTCCAACGGCGCCCGTGCCATGGTTCGTGTCGGTTTCGGACTGGAGCCTGAACACCCCGACTACCTGGAAAAACATACCGCGTTTCTGGACCTCTATGAGGAAGGCGTCGCCGTTGAAACCAGCCTGTTCCGGGGCATGGATACGATTCTCCGCGATCTTGAGTCCCGGGACATCCCCTGGGGCATCGTCACCAACAAACCGGTGCGCTTCGCGGCGCCCCTGGTAGAGGCCCTTGGCCTGGCGAAACGTTGTGCCGCAGTCATCTGCCCGGACCACGTCACCCACCGCAAACCCCACCCCGAAGCCCTTCACCTGGCTTGCCAACATATAGGAGCCGATCCGGCTAAGGGCATCTACGTAGGCGATCACGAGCGGGATATCGAAGCAGGCCGCAATGCCGGCATGACAACCATTGCCGTACGTTATGGCTACATTGAAGAGCCCGAAACGGTTGACCTGTGGCAAGCAGACCTCATCGCCGACACCGTCCAGGACCTGGCAAAACTGTTACAATAGCCCCATTCAAACGTTGGACCCATCGGTTTCCCAAATCGGAGACAGGTTATGCAAGATTATCAGGCACCGGCAGATCTGCTGAAAGACCGTATCATCATGGTGACGGGCGCCGGCAGCGGTATTGGTCGTGTGGCCGCCAAGACTTTCGCAGCCCATGGCGCGACCGTGATTCTGCTCGGTCGGACGGTGTCAAAGCTGGAATCCGTATACGATGAAATTGAAGCCGCCGGGCACCCCAAGCCGGCCATTGTGCCCCTGAACCTCGAAGGCGCGGCGGTCAAGGAATACGAAGAACTGGCCATGACCATTGAAGACAACTTCGGTCGGCTTGATGGTTTGCTGCACAATGCCGGCATTCTCGGCACCCGCAGCCCGGTGGAAATGTATGACCCCGAAACCTGGAACCAGGTCATGCACGTCAACGCCACTGCCCCATTCCTTCTGACCCGTGCCGCTATTCCATTGCTGCGCAAGTCCACCGACGCCTCAGTGGTGTTTACCTCATCAGGTGTCGGCCGTAAGGCGAAGCCATACTGGGGAGCTTACGCGGTCTCGAAGTTCGCCCTTGAAGGGCTGAGCCAGCTGCTGTCAGAAGAACTGGATGACGAGCGCCACAACGTGCGCGTCAACAGCCTGAACCCCGGAGCCACCCGCACCAATATGCGGGCCCACGCCTACCCGGCGGAAAACCCTCAGCAAAACCCGGCGCCGGAAGACCTGATGCCCATCTACCTGTACCTGATGGGTAAGGACAGCGCAGGCGTCAATGGCCAACAACTGGACGCCCAACCGAAATAATGGAACTGCTGTTTTACACCACATCCCAGTGCCATCTGTGTGAACTGGCGGAAGCCCTGCTCGTAAACACTCCCATGCCGGCCCCGATCCCGGTCGATGTGGTGGACATTGCCCAGTCCGAGGCTCTGGTGGAGCGTTACGGCACCCGTATTCCGGTGTTGCGCCGCAACGACACCGGCGCCGAATTGGACTGGCCGTTCACCCGGGACCAGTTACTGACTTTTCTGCAATGAGGACAGCCTGACATGTTGATGGTTATTTCCCCGGCCAAGACCCTGGACTACGAGAGTCCACTGGCAACTGAACACTTCAGCCAGCCGGATTTCCTCGATGATGCCTGTGAACTGGTGGACCAGCTGAAAACCCTGGAGCCCCATCAGGTCAGCAACCTGATGAACATCAGCGACAAGCTGGGACAACTGAACGCCGAGCGTTTCCAGCAATGGCACACGCCATTCACGCCGGAGAACGCCCGCCAGGCCATTCTCGCCTTCAAGGGCGACGTCTACACCGGGCTGGATGCCGAAAGTTTCAGTGAAAAAGAGTTCGAATTTGCCCAGAAACACCTGCGCATGCTGTCCGGCCTGTACGGTGTGCTCAAACCCCTGGACCTGATGCAGCCCTACCGGCTGGAAATGGGCACCCGGTTCGAGAATACCCGGGGCAAGGACCTGTATGCATTCTGGGGCAACCGGATCACCGACGAACTGAACCGGCTGCTGGCTGAGGATGACGGTGCGCTGGTCAACCTGGCTTCCAACGAATACTTCAAGAGCGTTCGCAAGAAGGACCTGAAAGGTCGGCTGATCACCCCGCAGTTCAAGGACTGGAAGAACGGCCAGTACAAGATGATCAGCTTCTACGCCAAGAAAGCCCGCGGCCTGATGTGCCGCTACGCCATTCAGAACGGCATTACCCAGGCGGACGATCTGAAAGGCTTCAACCTTGATGGTTACTACTTCTGCGAAGAGCAGTCCGACCAGGACAACTGGCTGTTCCTGCGGGACGAGCAGTAACCCTGTCAGCATTTCCGGAGCATTGAATGAACGAAGCAGTGTTTTCCCAGATTGCCATGCTGGTACTACTTACCGGCCTGATTATCTGGATGGGCTTTATCGTCTGGGATCTCGCCAAGAAATCCCAGGCAGGCCGTTTTGGTACCATCGCCCTGTTTACCGTACTGGGCGCGGGTGTTGTCGGCTTTATCGTGAAAACCGTTCTGGTTGAAATCATGCAGCTGTAATGTGACGCCCGCGCCGCCACTTTACGGCCACTGACCGGTGGCCGTATCATCCCTTTCCCATTTTGAAACTCTGACAAGGATCGACCCTGATGTGGTTTCGTAATGCCCGTGTATTTCGATTTACCAAGCCCTTCGATATTTCCGCTGAAGCTTTGGAAGAAAAGCTGCAGAACGATGGATTCAAACCTTGCGGTCCCCAGGAAACCACGCGCCAGGGCTGGGTTCCGCCACTGGGCAAACACAGCGACATGCTGGTGCACAGCACCAACGGCTACCATCTGGTCGCACTGCGCAAGGAAGAGAAAATCCTGCCTGGCCCTGTCGTAAAAGAGTTGGTCGAAGAACGCGCCGAAGCCATTGAAGCCGAACAGGGGCGAAAGGTTCGCCGCAAGGAAAAGGACGAAATCAAAGAACAGGTGATGCTGGAAATGCTACCCCAGGCCTTTTCCAAGAACCGCCGCTGCTTTGCCTACCTGGCACCGAAAGACGGCGTGCTCGTAGTCGATGCCGGCTCCTCCAAGCAGGCCGAAGACCTGGCGTCATTCCTGCGTAAGAGCCTTGGTTCCCTGCCCGTCAGGCCGCCTGCGGTAGAACAGGCTCCGGCCTTCACGTTCACCGGCTGGCTGAATGAGAGCGTTGACCTGCCATCCACCATCGAACTCGGCAGCGAATGCGAGCTCAAGGATCCGTCCGAGGATGGCGGTGTTGTGCGCTGCAAGGGTCTGGACCTGCAGGCCGACGAAATCCGCAACCATCTGGATGCCGGCATGCAGGTAACCAAGCTGGCCGTCACCTGGGACGACAGCCTGTCATTCGTGCTGGATGAGGAACTGGGCATCCGCCGGCTCAAGTTTGGCGACACCCTGCAGGAGAAACTGGACGACGTGGATGCGGATGATGCCGCCGCCAGGTTCGATGCGGCGTTTGCGCTGATGACCCTGGAACTGGCCAGGCTCATTCCGGGCTTGCTGGAAGCCCTGGGTGGCGAGGATCGCTCGGCGATTGTCGAGGAAGCCTGAAGCCTAGTGTCCCGTCTGACTGTCAGTGGGAGCTCTTGAGCAGCCGCTCCCGCTGCCAGTCCTTATCCGGCTCATTCAGCACCAGCCGCAAGTCCATCACTTCCTCTTCCATGTTGTACTGGACCTCGAACCCGAGATGTTCTGCCAATTGCAGCATGGGCCGGTTATCCGGCAATACGTTACCGACCATTTCCACGGTTCCCCGTGACCGGCAGTAATCAATCATCTTCTGCATCAACGCCACACCGAGGCCTTCCCCCTTCATGTTGTCATGCACCATGACGGCGAATTCGCAGCGGAGATTATCGGCGTCCGTCCAGACCCGGACGGTTCCCAGGGTCTCCTCACCTTCCCCGTCTTCCCTCGGGGCATTGGCGATAAAGACCATTTCCCGGTCATAGTCGATCTGCACCATCTGGGCGACATCCTCGCGGGAGAAATGCTTCCGATACTGAAAGAACCGGTAGCGGATGGACTCCGGCGACTGCAGCTCATGAAAGGCCCGGTGGGCCGGCTCGTCTTCCGCCAGCACCGGCCGGATGATCACCCGCCGCCCGGACTTCGGCAGCATGATCCACTCTTCCAGTTCCCGGGGATAAGGCTGGATGATGGGCCGCCCGGGTTTGTCGGCCAGATCGATGGCAATGTTCACCGCCACAGCACCCTGTTCGTTAAAGAGCAGCGGGGCGATTTCCAGGCCGCGGATTTCAGGGATATCGATCACGATCTGGGACAGAGTCACCAGGGTTTCAGACACCGCCCGAATATCTTCTTCCGGTTTCAGGCTGTGTTCCTTGAGGAGCTTGTACATATAGGTGCGGCGTAGAAGCTCTCGCGCCAGCACCATGTTCAGAGGCGGCAACGCAATCTGGCGATCAGTCATTACGTTGATCTGGGCACCGGCGGCGCCACAGACCACCAGCGGGCCAAACACCGGATCCCGGGTGATACCAACGCTGAACTCAATACCGCCTACATGCTGATAGGAGCGCTGCACGGCAAAGCCGAGGAACCCGCTGCCCGGAAAATGGTTTTGATACTCCTCCATCAACACCCGACAGGAATCAATGATCGCCGCTTCGCTATTGAGCTTCTGAATGGTTCCCTTGAATCGGCGCTGCCCGGTGCTCAGCTCCAAAAACGGGTAACACGCCTGTTCGTGGATCAGCGTGATATCCACCGGACGACGCTCCACCGAAAACGCCTCCAGCACCTCTTCCACATCATCGCAATAGATGGTCTCAATGGTGTTGATGCCGTAATCCCGAATGACCTCCCGTGCTTCACGATTCGACAGATGCATCCGCCCGGAACGCATGGCCCCCATCACCACACGACGAGTCTGGGTGCGATCATCGAAATGATCGGTAAACGACTCCGGGGTTTCAGTGAGCAGACGCTGTACCCGCTGGTGACGCACATGCTGCATGAAAGCCATCACCGCTTTTTCCGGATTGAAAAACGACGGCAGCCCGGCGCGGTAAAATTCATCACGGGCATCCATTACGGTGCTCTGCCCCAACCAGCAGGTAAATACGTTCAACCGACTGCCCTTGGCGGCCTGGACCACCGCATCAGCAATCTGCAGGCTGTCTTCCGTCAGGCTGGGAGCGTACATCACCAGCACATTCGCCACCTCCGGATCCTTGGCCAGGATCTTGATGGCTTTGGCATACAGCTCCGGTGAGGCGTCGTAGTTGAGGTCAATCGGATTCTTACGGGTCCAGTACGGCGGCAGGTTTTCCGCCAGCGCCTCAATGGTGTGCTCCGACAGGTTGGCCAGCTCGCCTCCCAGATCAATCAGCCGGTCAACCGCCAACACCCCCGGGCCCACACCATTGGCCATGATCGCCAGGGATTCCCGGCGCAAGGGGCGCATCCGGGTCAGTGTCTCCAGGGCATCAAACATCTGCCCCAGGCCATCCACCCTCAGCACACCGGCGCGCTGGAGCATGGCGTCGTATATCGGATCGCTCCGTCGGAGGCCCGCCGGTAGTTGATGGGCGAACCATTCCGATTCCGGCGTGCGGCCACTTTTCACCGCGATGACCGGCTTGGTGCGGGAAGCCACCCGAACGGCCGACATAAAGCGCCGGGGGTTGGGGATATTCTCGATGTGCAGCAGGATGGCCCGGGTCTGGCTGTCCTGGGCCAGGTAGTCGATCAGATCGTCATGATCGATGTCCATGCCATCGCCAAGGGTCAGGAAGTAGGAAAAGCCCACGCCCCGGGCAAACGCCCAGTCAATGATGGAGCTGGCCACGGTGCCGGACTGGCCAATGAACGCCACTTTGCCGGGAATGGCCCCCATATGGGCGTAGGTTGCGTTCAGGCTCCGCGCGGGCACCATCAGCCCGATGGTATTGGGCCCCAGAACCCGGATTCCGGTTTCCCGCGCTGCATCCCGTACCGAATACATCAGCGGCTGGCCGGTTTTACTGTGGGTACGGGACATGCCCCCGGTCATGACGATGGCGGTGCGTACCCCGGCCTCCCCGAGCCGGCGCACCATTTTCGGCACCGTGTCCGGTGGCGTACAGATAATAGCCAGATCCGGACTGAACTCCATTTTCGAGACCTTGCGGACACAGGGCACGCCATGAACGTTGTCATAATCGTTCTGGTTGATGACCAGAAGCCTGCCGGGATAGCCGCCGCCCAGAAGGTTACGCAGCACCATGCCGCCCAGGTTGTCTGCCCGCTCGGAAGCACCGATCACCACAATGGACGATGGATTGAAGAGACTTTCCAGATAGCGGGTGCTCAAGCGTAAACTCCTTGCTGTTTTCAATCGTTGACGAGGCTATCCTTATCTTAGGCGGTTGTTTCCTGATGTAAAATGTCGATTACCCCTATAAGACCAAAGAAACACGGCAACCACCTACCATCCCTGATAATATTGGTGGAAATACAAGCATAAACCTCGCGTGCAGGACACACGCATGCAGGAAAAGAGTAGTCAGGACCCGTATGACCACAGCCTTCTTCTCTCATGATGACTACCTGAAGCACAACATGGGCCCGGAGCACCCCGAGTCGCCGGAGCGGCTGTCAGCCATCATCAGTTACCTGGCCGATTCCGGCGTTGGTGATGTACTGGACTGGGTACGCCCGGATGAAATCACCCGTGACCAGCTGCTGACGGTTCATCCTGAAAAATATCTGCACCAGCTGGACCTGATGCAACCAACCCGTGGACGCGTTTTCACCGACCCCGATACCGCCATGATGCCGGACACCTTGCGGGCAGCCCGGCTGGCAGCCGGCGCCAATATCCAGGCGGTGGACATGGTCATGAGCAGCCAGGTGACCAATGCCTTTGTCTGCGCGCGGCCACCGGGGCACCACGCCGAACGCAGCAAATCCATGGGTTTCTGCTTCTACAACAACATTGCACTGGCGGCGATGCGGGCGCTGAACTTCCATCATCTGGAACGGATCGCCATCATCGATTTCGACGTTCATCAGGGCAACGGCACCGCTGACATCATTGGCGGTGACGAACGAATACTGATGTGCTCCAGCTTCCAGCACCCGTTCTACCCGCACTCCCACGTACACCGTCAGCCGGAAAACATCGTCAACATTCCCATTGCCTCCGACTGTTCGGCACTGGACTACCGCAAAGCCGTAGAGGCCGGATGGCTGAAGAAGCTGCAGGATTTCAGGCCCCAGGTGGTCCTGGTGTCGGCGGGCTTCGATGGCCACCGGCTTGATCCGATGGCCGAGCTGAACCTGGAGGTGGAGGATTATCGCTGGCTGACGGAAATGATCACCAGCGTCGCCGGTGACCACGCCAATGATCGGGTCATCTCAACCCTGGAAGGGGGCTACCACCTGAGGGCATTGGCAGAAAGCGTCAATGCCCACCTGGAAGTACTGAGCGCCGTTAACTAGCCGGAATATCCGGCTTCATAACCATTGGCCTGCTGAAGGTCGGGCCGTTCGCCCAGACGCTGCAGGCGAATGGTGGCACGCCGGTTATCCGCCGGGCGCCCGGAAGCCGGGTACTGGTCGGCGTGGGCGCGGACAGTGATCAGATCCTGGGGAATCCCTTGCCCGATCAGGTAATCCGCCACGGCATTGGCCCGCTCTTCCGACAGGGCGCGATTATCAATGCGACTGCCACTGCTGTCGGTGTGACCATCCACAAAGATACGCTCCACCGTCGAATCCGCCTGCACATAAGCCACGATGTTGTCCAGCAACTCACGGTCGCCGCCCGACAGACTGGTACTGCCGGCACGAAACGGGATTCGAGAGCGTTTGATCTGGTCGTAGTTAACCGGTAGCAGGCTGGCGGTACAGGCACGATAGCTTTCGTACTGACCGGCGAAATTGATATTGGAAACCCGTACCCGGACCGGGCTTCGGTCATACCAGGATTCCCGCGTGACGGTCGGGGTCATGCCATCAAGCAGACCCCGGGCAATCACCATGGCCTGGCGTGAGCTCAGCGCGACTGGCCGCCGGCCCTCACCGACATTGACCGTCCCCACTTTTCGTGGCGCCGCCCCCGGACGCCAGGCCGGTGCTTCCACCACCAGGCTGCCCCTGCCCGGACGCATCAAGGCGGTATCCGATTCAAGGTAAAACGACAGCTCCTCCCCGGCCTTATGACGGAAGACGGCGCGGCCATAACCGGGAACTTCATGCACCATGGCGCATTCAAACACCGACTCCGACACGTACCACTGGCTGTTTTCGATACCGGCGCCAAAACTGGACGGCAGGGCTGTACCACTGATCCCCATCAGCACCGTGAGGGCAAATGCAGCTCTATACGGGAGCAAGGTTGCTAGTCTGACCATGGCGTCTATCCGTCAGTATCTGGGTTTCTGACCGTTTAACGGCGGCATGATTCGTTTCTTTAGCCTTTCACCGGAAACAATCGTAAACGGCATCTGGTATAATCCCGCCAAATTTTCACCGGCATCTGCCCGAGCTGACCTGGAACTGGAATCGCCGCATGACCGAACAACTGACCATCACCCGCCCCGATGACTGGCACCTCCACGTCAGAGACGGCGCCGTCCTGAACGATGTGGTACCGGCCACCGCCCGGTGCTTTGGCCGCGCGATCATCATGCCGAACCTGGTGCCACCGGTGACCACGGCCAGCGATGCCATGGCGTACCGCCAGCGCATCCTGAGCGCAGCTGGCGACACCCCGTTCGAACCGCTGATGACCCTGTACCTGACCGAGTCCACCTCGGCAGAGGACATCCGCGAAGCAAAATCCGCCGGAGTAGTCGCCGCCAAACTTTACCCGGCCGGCGCCACCACCAACTCCGCATCCGGTGTGACCGATATCCGCAATATCTACCCGGTACTGGAAGCGATGGCTGATTGCGGCATGTTGCTGCTGGTCCACGGCGAAGTGACCGATGGGGATATTGATATTTTCGACCGGGAGAAGGTGTTCCTTGAGCGTGTACTGGCGCCCACCCTGGAAGCCTTCCCCAACCTGAAAGTCGTGCTGGAGCACATCACCACCGCTGATTCCGCCGACTTCGTCCGCCAGCACAAAGGTGACAACCTGGCCGCGACCCTGACGCCGCAGCACCTGATGTACAACCGTAACCATATGCTGGTGGGCGGTATTCGGCCCCACCTTTACTGCCTGCCGATCCTGAAGCGAAACAAGCACCAGCAGGCCCTGCGGGATGCCGTTGCCAGCGGTGACAAACGCTTCTTCCTGGGCACGGATTCAGCCCCTCACGGGCGGGACAAGAAGGAAGCCTCCTGTGGTTGTGCCGGCTGCTACTCCGCCTACGGCGCGATTGCCCTGTACGCCGGGATTTTCGAGGAGCTGGGCGTTCTCGACAAGCTGGAGGCCTTCGCCAGTTTCAACGGCGCAGACTTTTACGGGCTGCCACGCAATACCGACACTATTACTCTGACCAGGGAAAGCTGGACCATGCCAACGGAGCTACCGCTGGCAGACGGCACCATTGTTCCGCTTTGCGCCGGCGAAACCCTGAAGTGGCAACTGACAAGCGCCTGAACCAGACACCCTGTACCTTTTTACCCGTACTCTTTACCGTATTCTGGCTAATCCCTAGGAGTTTGAGTGACTGACGAAAACAAAGAACCGCATCCGATGGCCCGACGTTTCCGGGGATTTCTCCCGGTGGTTGTCGATGTCGAAACCGGTGGTTTCAATCCCGAGACAGACGCCCTGCTGGAAGTGGCTGCGGTGCTGTTGACCATGGACGAAGACGGCTGGCTGAGACGCACCGAAACCCACGTCCAGCAAATTGATCCCTTCGAAGGCGCCAACCTAGAGCAGTCCGCACTCGACTTTACCGGAATCGATCCCTGGAGCCTGGAGCGGGAAGCCGTGCCGGAGCGGGAAGGCCTGAGTGAAATCTTCAGCCCTATCCGCAAGGCGGTCAAAGCCCACGACTGCAAGCGCGCGGTGCTGGTGGGCCACAACGCCACCTTTGATCACAACTTCGTATTCGCTGCGGCCCTGCGTTCGGACATCAAGCGCAACCCATTCCATCCGTTCTCGACATTTGATACCGCCACGCTTGCCGGGTTGGCCTATGGCCACACGGTACTGGCGCAGGCATGCAAACTGGCCGGCATTCCCTTCAGCAACAAGGAAGCCCATTCGGCAGCCTATGATGCGGAAAAGACCGCGGACCTGTTCTGCGGCATCGTCAATCGCTGGAAGGAACTGGGAGGGTTTCCTCCGCCGCTGATCAGCGAGACAGAGGAATAAAACGAGTTGATAAAAAACGCCTCCCGAGGGAGGCGTTTTTTTATGTCCAACCGGACAATTACCAGTAAATACCCCGCATGATCGCCGCAAAGGCCACCTGTTCCGTGGACACCTTGGGCTTCTCGCCAGACCGGCTGCCGGCCGCCGCCGGAGAGTCCGGGAACATGCGATAACCGGTGTTCATCACGATCTCGCCCATCTTCGGCGCGAGTGCGTGCAGAACCTGGGCAAAAATACCCAGTCGGGTAGCGATCCGCTTGGGCCGGTATACAATAGCGTCCGCCACCATTTCCGCCGCCTCATCCGGAGTCAGGGTCGGCACCGAATCGTAGATCTTGGTGGGTGCAATCATCGGGGTCTTCACCAGCGGCATGTTGATGGTGGTGAAGGTAACGTTGCGATCAGACCACTCCGCCGCTGCACAGCGACTGAACGCATCCAGCGCGGACTTGGACGCCACGTAGGCCGAGAAACGCGGTGCGTTGGTCAGCACGCCGATGGAGGAAATGTTCACCACATGGCCACGACGGCGCTCCAGCATGGCCGGGGCAAAGCCCATGATCAGGCGCACGGAACCAAAGTAGTTCAACTGCATGGTGCGCTCGAAATCGTGGAATCGGTCAAACGAAAGTGCCAGCGACCGACGGATGGAACGACCGGCGTTGTTGACCAGCACATCCACGTGGCCGTGGTTGTCCAGAACGGTTTTCACGAAGCGATCACAGTCTTCCATTTCGGCAAAGTCACACTGGTAGGCGTGAACATTGCCCCCACGGGCCTCCAGGTCGGCCGCAATTTCCGCCAGCCGTTCTTTCTTGCGAGCGCCAATCACCAGGATGGCACCCGCATCGGCCAGTTTCTGGGCCGTTGCCAGACCAATGCCTGAAGTACCGCCGGTCACCACACACACCTTGCCTTCCACGGTGCCACGCAACGTACGGTCCTTGAACAGGTCCGGATCCAGGTGACGCTCCCAGAAATCCCAGATCACCGGTGCGTAATCCGGCAGGCGCGGAACCGCAATATCGGTGTCCTTCAGGACCCGCTCGGTTTCCCGGGCATCGAACCGGGTCGGGTAATTGATAAACGAAAGCACGGACGGAGGAATGCCCATGTCATCCAGCACCGCGTTGGTCAGACGCTTCACCGGTGGCAGGTTCTTCAGGCTCTGGCGGATGAACGGCGGCACAAAACCGAACATCCGCGAGTCGATGCGCATCCCCATACGTGGCGCATGACCGGCCTCACAGAAGATATTAAGGATCTCGCCCACTTTGTAAGGATCGGAATCCACCAGATGGAAACAGTTGCCGTCTTCACCGTCCAGATGAGCAATGTGATCCAGAGCATTCACCACGAAATCCACCGGCACCACGTTCAGTCGGCCACCTTCAACACCAATCGTCGGCACCCACTGCGGCAGCGCGTGGCGGATTTTCTGGATCATCTTGAAGAAGTAGTAAGGCCCGTCCACCTTGTCCATCTCGCCGGTTTCGGAATGGCCAATCACCATGCCCGGACGATAGATGCGGAACGGCACCTTGCAACTTTCACGAACCACTTTTTCGGATTCATGCTTGGTCAGCAGGTAGGGATGATCCAGCTTCTCCGCTTCCTCGAACATATCCTCACGGAACGTGCCCTTGAACAATCCGGCGGCGGCGATGGAAGACACGTGATGGAAGCAACCGGCACCCATGGCCTGGGCTGCATTGACCGCGCTGCGGGTGCCCTCAATGTTGGTCGCCTGCTGGGCTTCTTCGTCGGCGCCCATGTCGTACACGGCGGCCAGATGGAAGAAGTGGTCAATATGACCTTTCAGGGAATCCATGGTTTTGTCGTCAATGCCCAGATTGGGGCTGGTCAGGTCGCCAATAACCGCCTTTATCTGGTTCTCGTCTGCTCCCCAGCGTTCCCTCAGGGTGTCCAGCTTGCCCAGGGATTGCTCACGTACCAGCACATGTACGGTGCCGCCACGCGCGAGGAGTTTTTCTACGAGAAAACGGCCGATAAATCCGGTGCCACCCGTCAGAAAGTAGTTCATCGATAGTCCACCTTGCCAGTTGTTCAATTGTTATCTGTCCTTAAGCCCGAACGTCTACGACTAAAGTCTTAGATCATTCGGGAGCGCCGGCATTGTACTTAATTGCAACCCTCATGTATCGAACTTTTTTAGAGCATTTACTCTTGCAAGTCATTGTTTTATTTAGAGTAACTACTCTACATTTTTTCGCCGGGACAAGCGGGCACGCAGAAAGCACCGCTGAAATCGACACACTGAATTTGAGCCTAGCACAAGGTTTTGGAGCTGACCGAAAAACTGCCGGATTACCAGAAAGAAATGAAACCACCCTATAGCAATGACATAATCCGCCCATACATCCGCAACACGCGAACCACTCACTCCACACCGGATACCCGTATATGAAGAAAGACGACGCCAACGCCGAACGCTATATCGCCATCGCCCGGGCCTGCCTGAAAGCCATTAACGACACCACGGCGGATGCCGGCTCCCGCGAGGAGAAGGTCCAGGCGGTTTACCAGGCGATTGACGACGCCTTCCAGGCGGAATTTGCTGATTACCGGCAGTCCGTCGCAGTGATGGGCACCGTGCTTGAGCGCATCGCATCCGGGCAACTGGATGCTGATACAGCAGCCTCTCTCGCCCGTAAAACTCTTGACCAGCAACCAGAGAGCACAAAGAACGCAATAATCCACTGATTTCCGGAGCGAGCGACACCATGCCTTCAGGTCTGAACCTTATAGCCCGCCATTGGCGCTGTCTGTCCCAGTTGTTGACCCTGCTTCTGTTCCTGGCCGCAAGCGCCCTCACCCAGGCCGCCATCGAGCCGGTGAAAAGCCCCAATGACCGGAACAGCTACCGCTACCTTGAACTGGATAACGGCATGCAGGTATTGCTGGCATCCTCTCCGGGTTCCGATAAGGCGGCTGCCTCCATGAACGTTGCGGTAGGCAGTGGCGATGACCCGGAGGAGCGGGAAGGCCTGTCCCATTTCCTCGAACACATGCTATTCCTGGGCACCGAGAAATACCCCGATCCCGGCGAGTACCAGCAGTTCATCAAGAGCCACGGTGGCAGCCACAACGCATTCACCTCGTTCCAGGACACCAACTACTTCTTCGATATCCAGGCCGACCACCTGGATGACGCACTGGATCGCTTCGCCCAGCAGTTTTCCGCGCCCCTGTTCACCCCCGATCTGGTCGACCGGGAACGGCAAGCCGTGCATTCGGAGTTCACCTCGAAGCAAAAAGACGATGGCCGCCGGATCTATTCCGTCAGGAAAGCCATCAGCAATCCGGCGCACGCCTTCAGCCAGTTCGCAGTCGGCAATCTCAGCACCCTCGAAAACACCGATGAGCGCCCACTGCGGCCGGACCTGATCGAATTCTGGAAGAACCACTACTCATCGAACCTGATGAGCCTGTCGGTGTATGGCCCTCAATCCCTCGATGAACTGGAGCGAATGGTCAGGGGCCGTTTCGAGGCCATCGAAAACAGGAACCTGGAACCGAAAGTTCACGACGTGCCGCTGCTGGAGCCAGACCGCCTGCCGGCCGAGGTAACCGTGGATGCCCTGAAGGACCTGCGCAGCCTGTCGCTGACGTTTCCCATCCCTTCCCAGCGGGAGAATTACCGCAGCAAGCCTGCCAGCTCCATCGCCAACCTGCTGGGGCACGAGGGCCCCGGCAGCCTGTTTGATGTCCTGAAACAGGCCGGCCTGGTGGACAGCCTGTCGGCGGGTAGCGGTATGGATACCGGGACGGAATCCAGCCTGGTACTTTCCATGGCCCTTACGCCCAAAGGGCTGGAGAACAAGGACCGGATCCTCCGCCTGGTGTTCGCCTATATCGAGGACGTCCGTGAGGAAGGTATCTCGGAGGAACGCTTTGAGGAGATGAAGAACCTGGCGGAAATCGATTTCCGTTTCCGTGAGCGGGGCGAGCCAGTCAGCGAGGTCATGCGTCTTTCCAGCCACCTGCGTCATTATGACGCGACCGATGTCCTCCGGGCGCCCTGGATGATGGAAGCCTACACACCGGAAAAATACCGCGACATTCTGCAGCGCCTGACGCCGGATAATGTACTCATCACCGTAGTGGAACCGGAACCCGAGATCGAGACACCCAGCCTGACCCAGTGGTACCAGGCCGCCTGGGAACTCAAACCCGTCGATCCGTCGGTGATCGCAGCCACACCCGACAAGGCGCTGGCCAGCCAGCTTCGCCTGCCCGAGCCCAACCCGTTTGTCCCCGAAAACCTGAACATGGTCTCTGGCGCGGATATGGACAAGCCGGTGAAACTGGCTGACCAGGGCGGCCTCTCTGTGTGGTACGCCCGGGATACCCAATTCGGCACGCCGAAAGCCAATGTCTACGTCAGCATCCGCACCCCGCTGGCGCAAGCCTCCGCCCGCGGCAAGGTACTCACGCAACTGTTGGTGGATGCCGTCAACACCAACCTCAACGCCTGGGCCTACCCGGCGCAGCTGGCGGGGCTGGACTACAGCGTTTACTCTCACCTGCGCGGCGTGACCATCCGGGTGGGGGGCTACAGCGACAAACTGCACACCCTGATGACACGGATCCTGACCCAGGTGGCAGACCCGCACCTGACACAGCAACGCTTTGATATTGCCCGTCAGAATGTGATCGACAACCTGCAAAACAAGGCCAAGGAACGACCAGTCCAGCAGACGTCTGAAAAAGTGCAGACCCTGCTGATCGAAGGCGCGTGGGGCACCGACGAACGCCTCCGGGCAGCTCGGGAAGTAACGTTGGACGAGCTCCGGAACTTCGCCAGCGAACTGTTCGCTCAAACCGATCCGGTGATGCTGGCCCACGGCAACCTGAGTCAGGCGGCTGCCCTGAACCTTGCCCAGCAAGTCCGGGCAGTGGTGCTGAATGGTGCCGCGATCACCGAGGTGCCCCGCAGCACCGTACGGCAGCTCCCCGAGGGCGAGTCCGTCGTGCCGCTGTCAGTGGACCACCCGGATACCGGCTATACCCTCTACATGCAGGGAGACAATACCGGCTTCAGCGAACGCGCTGCCTTCCGGCTGCTGGGCCAGATCATCAGCAGCCCCTTCTATGAAGAGATTCGCACCACCCGGCAACTGGGCTACATAGTCTACGCCACGCCCTTTGAGATGCTGGAAACACCGGCACTGGGTTTCGTGGTTCAGTCCCCGGAAGCTTCAGGCGAGGAAATCGACCAGGCCGTTCGTGAGTTTTCCGACACATTCGAGGAACGTCTGAGTTCCCTCAGCGACAGTGATCTCGAGCGGGAGAAGCAGGCGGTGATCAGCCAACTGATGGAACAGGATCGTACTCTTGGCGCGGTGTCAGAGCGTTTCTGGCGGGAGATTGACCGGGAAGCTACAAATTTCGATTCGCGGGAACAGCTGGTCAAAGCAGTAAAAGCGGTTGACCGGGACCAACTGATAAAGACCTACCGCAAGGCTGTTCTTGACCGTGAACATGCCCTCAGAGTGGTCACCGGCGCCTCGCTGACGAACGCCAGCACCCTCGTCCAACGCATCCTGGAACAGGCGCCTGTCCCGGACGCCTGATCCCGGGTCCGCTCAGCCTGGAGACTGGTCGAGGAACCGCTGCCAGTCTTCGGGCTCATCCACGTCCCAACGGGGCGGCAACAGCCCCACCGACAGACCCAGTCCGGCCATTCCGGTGCAGGTCTGGTCCAGCACACTCCCGGTGCCCCAGTTCACGCCATCGAGCATCCCGGCGACCACCCGGCGAGCGCCAATCATCACGTACCCACCGTCATTGGACGGCCCCAGCACCACATCGCTGGTATCCAGCTCCGTCACCGCCTGCCGCACGTAATCCGGATCCACCGAGGGGCAATCACTGCCAACCACCAGGGCCTTGTCATGATCCTCCAGCACTCGGGCCAACGCGGCTTCCATTCGTTGTCCCAGATTGTCGCCCTGTTGAATACCCGTGGTGATCTGCGCCGCATCCAGCTTGGACAACACCGGGGCCGCTGCGGCGGGTGCCTGATCCAGCGGGCGATCCCACCAGAACTGAACCGGGAACCCGCTAGCGATGAGATTGTCCAGTACTTCCAGGCTCAGCCTGACATGAGCCGCCAACGCGCCACTGGCACCCAGCGCCGGCATCAGCCGGGTTTTCACCCTGCCCTCTTCCGGCCACTTGGAGAACTGCATAACCAATACTGACGACTCAGGGCTCTTGGGCATTACGAACATCCGAACGATAGGCATTTGCCAGGGATTCCGGCGATTCGCCGCGCCAATAGCGCCAGCGCAACCGCCACATCAGGAAGATAGTACGCCAGGCCCCACCCTGTTCCCAGCGTCGGCTATCAGTGACCACCGGATCGGTGACACAGAACGGGCGGGACACCAGCCTCAGCCGGGAACACAGCTCCACGTCCTCCATTAACGGCATCTCCCTGAAGCCCCTGAGCACTTCAAACACCGGGCGCTGCACAAACAACGCCTGATCACCGGTGGCGATGCCCGTCAACCAGGACCGCTGATTCATGAACCATTCAATGACACGGAACAGAAGGCGCTGGCCGCTCAACCGGACATTGAACCGCCCCCAGGCATTGCGACTGGCGTGGAACCGCTCCAGCGCCGCCAGTGCGGACTCGGGCAGGCGCGTGTCTGCATGTAAAAACAGCAGGACATCACCGGTGGCCACCTCTGCCCCGGCGTTCATCTGACACGCACGGCCACGCCCGGACGACAGCACCCGGTCACACAGGGGCTCGGCGAGCTTCTGAGTACCGTCGTCGCTACCACCATCCACCACAATCACCTGATGGCCAGCCTCACGAATCGGCGCCAACTGCTGCAGGGTAGCCGTAATGGTTGCGGCTTCCTGCCAGACCGGAACAATCACGCTTAGCCTTAGTGGTTCTCCCGGTTCGTCATCCTCACGCGATGACTGCTCGCTCATCCGCAACACTCTCCTTACCTTGAAAATTCGAGCCGAGACTCGATTACCTTTACCATAGCCATTCTAAACCAGTACAGCCGTCAGATGAGTATCACTATGCCACTGAAATACAGAATCATTCCTGTGACCCCGTTCCAACAGAACTGTTCCCTGATCTGGTGCGAGGATTCCGGGGTAGCAGCCGTTGTCGATCCGGGCGGCGATTTGGACAGGATCCGCGCAGCGGTCGAGGAAGAAGGCGTGAAGGTCGAAAAGATACTGCTGACCCACGCCCATATCGATCATGCCGGCGGCACCGCTGAACTGTCACGGTCGCTGGGCATTCCCATTGAAGGGCCTCACCGGGAAGACGATTTCTGGATTCAGGGCCTGCCCATGCAGGCACAGATGTTTGGCTTTCCGGCGCCGGAAATATTCACCCCGGACCGCTGGTTGGAAGATGGCGAGCAGGTCACCGTTGGTAACCAAACACTGGAAGTTCTGCACTGCCCCGGCCACACACCGGGCCACGTAGTGTTTTATCACGGTGAATCAAAACTGGCCCTGGTGGGCGATGTACTGTTCCAGGGCTCCATTGGCCGCACCGACTTCCCGAAAGGCGACTACAACACCCTGGTGCGATCCATCCGCGAAAAGCTGTTCCCCCTGGGGGACGACATCGCCTTCGTACCGGGCCACGGCCCCATGTCCACCTTCGGCCACGAAAAGGCCAGTAACCCGTTCGTATCCGATCATCGGGGATAAATGCCCGCGGGCCCTTGAGACACATCAACGGGCCCGCTATCATACCCGCCTTCTGACGATGCCCCCGTAGCTCATCTGGATAGAGCGATCCCCTCCTAAGGGATAGGTAGCAGGTTCGAGTCCTGCCGGGGGTACCATCATTTTCCCCGCCCCACATCGCGTTCTATATATGGAACATACAGTTCAAAAGTTCCGCCTATCCTCGCTCACAATTATCAATTAGATTTACCCCAGTGGCGTACTTTCATTGTAAAGGCGGAAAATGATTCTTTGGTGACGTCCGCCACACTCCTTTTTGCTGCCCTGTTTTTTTTCAATTGAAGGCATCGCAGCCCTGCTGGTTATTGGGGTCGCTATTCGAAACCAGCAGGCTTATTCACCTGTCGCAAGAGGAACCCAACGTGCAATTTGAACACGTAATCCAGGTTAATGACCTCACCGACCAATCAATCGCCAATCTGACCAGAAAACAGTTGTGGGACGGGCTCGTCTCCCGGGCAACCGCTCCCGAACATTACGTCATTGGACTGGGCGAGTATGAACTGGACTGGCAGGACGATAAGCGGCTCAAGCGCAGCCTTGAATTGCCAGGATTAATGGTCGAAGACCTGGTTACGTTTCAAGAAGAAGAGTCCGTGCATTACGAGATCCTTCCAACGGCCAACGTACCGGGCGGCAACCTGACCATGACGATCGAAGAGCCGGAACCGGAATCGCTGTTCGTACGCTTCAGTTACTGCGCTCGCTATGTTGATAATTTAGGTGAGGAGCTGCCCTATGACCTGTTTGTCCAGCAGGCTTACGTTGCGGCGGACATCGACACGATTCAAATTATTCGAAATCGTGCGAAAGAAAACGGCACACCCCCCCAGTAATTCGCCGGCTATACTCCACTAAAGCGATTGCGGAATGAAGCTATGAGCAATGAAGCGGAAAACGCCACACCCAGCGTGCATTACAATTCCGGTAGATCGATCATTATCCGACACACCGTCCGCCCACACCTCAGGGACCGCTACGAAACCTGGCTCAGACAGATTATCTCTGCCGCAGCTGAATTTCCCGGTCATCAGGGCGTTCATGTAGTCCGGCCTCCAGAAGGCAATGACACCTTTGAGATCGCAGTGCGCTTTTCAACCAATGAGGAAGCCGAGGCCTGGCTGAGCTCGGATATCCGCAAGGAACTGATATCCGACATCGCCTCCGCACTGGCTTCCGACGAGCAGGTTGAAATCAAAAGCGGCATCGACTTTTGGTTTACCCCACCAGCTTCGAAAGCCAAGCAACCCACACGATGGAAACAATGGCTCATCACAACTTCGGTGATATGGCCCCTTACCATGATCGTGCCAGTGGTGTATCAGCCTGTGTTTGAAAGAATTCCAGAGCTTGCAGTCTGGGGCGTTCGGCATGGGATAGTCGCCGCCACCATTGTTGCTCTTGTGGTGTACTTGATCATGCCTCGAGTGGTTCGCCTCGTTGCGGGCTGGTTATTTCGCTAAATCTGACAGTGTTGAGACTATGCGTATTCGTAACCGGATTTTCTGGCCAGGTCGTCAACTGGCAAAAGCTCTCCTGATCTTATGGTCTTGGGAAGCTTCAGCAGACTCGCCGAATGGCACCTGGTTTTTGTCAGTCGACAACGACAGCTTCGCCCAAACGGATGACCACTACACCAACGGCCTGCAGATAGGATGGGTATCAGGCTATCTGGAAAAGTATGAAGAGGGTCCCGTTCCTGGTTTTGTTGCGACGGGTTTGGGATCTCTACCGTTGATCAACAAACAAGGCCGCCAAAGATTCATTAGCCACAGCCTCTCCCATCGAATTTTCACCCCTAACGATACAGAAACCACCGAAGCGGTTGAAAATGATGTGCCATACAGTGGGATGCTGTTTGCCTCCCTCACGGCTGGCGCCCAGGACGCAAAAAACATGGACGCTTTTACGTTTTACTATGGTTTTGCTGGTCCGAGTGCACGTGGCGAAGAAGTGCAGAATGAATTCCATCGCCTGATTGGCGTAGATCAAGTCAATGGTTGGGATCACCAGATTCACGACGAAATCCTGTTAAACGTTGCCTATGAACATCGTCGACGTTTGTGGAGTTTTGGCAGCAATCAAGGCTGGGGCGGTGACGTTATCGGTCAACTTGGCGGCAGTCTCGGCAACCTGATATCAATGGCTACCGCTGGCATAGGTGCTCGTTTCGGTTGGGGCGTACCCGACGACTATGGCATTCCCCCTCAATTCTTTGGGGAGGAAACCATCGGTTCTCGCCCCTATACCTCCTACGGAACACAATCCGGGGTTTGGCTGTTCACTTTGCTCAACGGCTCTTACATAGCGAATGCAATATTCTGGGACGGCAACACCTTCAAGGACAGCATGTCTGTTGATTACGACCCCGGTATTGCCCGCCTGTACACGGGAATCAATGCTCGCTCAGGCAATTGGAGCGGGAGTTTTGCCATCACCAAAACGACGGTGCCTTGGGAAAACCCTACTGATAGAAAAGTACAAACCTACGGGCGCATAGGGATCACGTATACCTATTAACCAGCAATATCCCAGTGAAACAGGGGGCAAACAATGATTAAAGTCAGAGCGGGTAACGACCGGGGACATGCCAAACACGGTTGGCTGGACTCCCGGCACTCCTTTTCATTCGCAGAATACTATGATCCCGCGTTCATGGGGTTTTCCGACCTTCGAGTCATTAACGATGACTGGGTCGATCCTGGTGCTGGATTTGGCACTCACCCTCATCAAGACATGGAGATCATCACCTATGTTCTTGAGGGAACCGTCGAACACCGGGATACCATGAATACGCATTCGAGAGTGAGCGCCGGCGAGGTACAGATTATGAGCGCAGGCTCGGGTGTGCGACACAGTGAGTACAACGCCTCATCAACCGAGCCCCTGAATTTTCTACAGATATGGATTATTCCCAACCAGCGGGACGCAGAACCTCGATACGGCCAAAAGGATTTTTCTGACAGCGCGGGAATCACACTGCTGATATCTCCCGACGGCGAGGAAGGGTCCCTGCCAATCCGTCAGGATACCCGGGTGTACAAGATTCTGATTAACAGCGAAGCCCTCCCGTTTAAGCCGGCACCCAAGCGTATCTACTACGTTCAGATAGCAAGAGGTGAGCTGTCCTTGAACGGTACGGCTCTCACTGCGGGCGACGGGGCTTATATTGTCGAAGAAGAAAGCTTGACGTTCAGTGCAGACCAGCAAGCCGAAGCACTCTTGTTCGAATTGCGTTCCTTTTAACACCGATCCCCATGACCTGCGGGGTGTCTACCCCGCTCTGCTCAGACTCGAACTTAGCTCACTAATGAACGCCCGGGCAGCTGGCCCCATTCGATCTTTACATAGATAGTTGAGATAGAAGCTTATGGTCCTTCGTGCCCCCTCTTTCAAAGGCAGGCACCGAAGGTGTCCGCTTTCAAGGTCATCTTTAATCGCATGCGATGGCAGCCAGGCAAACCCCAGTCCGGAACTTACTAACGCCACGGACGTACGCATGTTACTGACAGTCCAACATTCTTCCGAGCCTAACCACCCTGAGCTGACATTCTTATAGAGAGCAGAGTCCCTCACTATGATCTGGCGACAAGTCTTCAGATCCTCAAATTCCAATGGCCTCTCCAGCCGAATCAGAGCATGTTTTTCATGTGCAACGGCCATAAATTCGACCTGACATATCTCCTCATGCAGCCCATTGTAAAAAGGGAACGGGGATATAGCGATATCGACTCTGCCTGAGTTTAAAAGTTCGTTTGCACCAGACAGGACGGCGTCATAGATGTCGATCTGCAGTTGTGGGTACACCCTGGAGACGTGATCAAGGGCTGCAAACATGCGATCCTGATAGATGGCCCCATCAATGGCAACCGCTAGTGACGTTTCTATGCCAGAGCTTAGCGAGTCGGCTACTGACTCAATACGATCAACCTCTGTCAACAGTGAGGCGCTCCTTTTGAGCAATAGGCTCCCCTCCTCCGTGAGTACCACTTTTCGCCCATCCAGTTTGAACAGCTTCAGGTTAAGACTTTCTTCCAGCTTGCCAACCGCATGATGGACGGCTGACTGACTCTTGTGAGTTTTCTTTGCCGCTAGCGCAAACCCCCCGCAATCCACAACGGCTTTAAACATCCGCCATTGCTCAAGTGTCGTTTTGGACATTATGTAGCGTTACCTTTTTATTGATATTGATGTGTAGGGGCGGGGTTAGCCCTTTTTTATCCTAGTAAATCGAAAGCTTCGGTCAATTTTTCGAATTTTTATTACATTCATGCACGTTCTATCTTTTATAAGAGCCTGCTCAAATGCAGGAATTCGAAATAAAAAAGTCGCACTAAAAGGAAAACATCCCATGAAAATAAACAACTGCATAGCGCTGGTGTGTGCAACATTGTTCACAATGCTTGCTTCTGGCATGGTGGCTGCCGGGGAACCTGGCAAGGGTATGTTAACACCTGACAACCACTCCCTGATCCTGATTGATCATCAACCACAGATGGCATTCGCAACCCATTCGCACGACATTGTTGAATTACGAAACAACGTAGCGGGACTAGCCAAAGCGGCCAAGGTCTTTGAAGTTCCCACCATTTTAACAACCGTTGCAGAAAAAACATTCGCTGGCCCGATATTCCCTGAAGTTCAGGCAGTTTTCCCTGACCAAAAGCCCATAGACCGAACCACTATGAATACTTGGGAAGACAAGCGCGTCACTGACCTCATTGAAGATTATGATCGCAAAAAGGTAGTTATTGCAGCACTGTGGACTGAAGTCTGTGGTGTCGGCCCGGCACTTTCCGCCATTGACGAAGGCTACGAAGTCTATTTCGTGACCGATGCCTCCGGCGGCGTCAGTAAAGAAGCCCACGACATGGCGGTTCAACGCATGGTTCAGGCCGGCGCACAACCAATCACCTGGCTGCAGTACATGCTGGAACTCCAGCGAGACTGGGCCAGAACCGGTACCTATAAGGCAGTTACCGATATTGCCAAAGAACACGGCGGTGGTTACGGCCTTGGCCTTATCTACGCAGAGGATATGTTTGGCGCAAGTGAAGGCCAATAAATCAATCATCAGGCGGGACCCATGGGTCCCGCTTTAAAGAGGTAGCCGTTATGACCAGGTTTCAGCTTTGCGCCCTCCCTTTGTGTTTTTTAGTCGCAGCCCTTTGCCGTGCTGAGGATACAACCTTAATTGAACAGGGACGAGAACTTGCTCAATACTGCGTTGGCTGTCATGGAATCGACGGGCGGACCGATATTGACTCGCACCCCCGGTTAGCCGGCCAGAACCAGGCCTACTTGGAGTCAGCCCTTAAAGCGTACCGTGACGGAAATCGACGCGGGGACCTTGCCGACATCATGCGGCAAAATGCCAGGGGGCTTTCAGACCAAGAGATCCGGGCGCTGGCAGCTTACTATTCCTCACTGTAGGCAACCTGCTTAGAAATAAAATCATTGCAGTTATAGGGAAACGTTGACTAATCCCGAACAAATAGCCCCGTTGAAGCGCCAAACAGAACATATGCCGTTGTCCGTAGGTTAAGATGTCGATCCAAACACGCCAAACGGAACCCCAAATGGCTCGCTTCAACGAAATCGGCACCGCAACCATTCCCGGCAAGGGAACTCAGCTACGCCTGCTGCAACGCAATGATGAATTCTCCATCAAGATTGCCGGTACCACCGGTGAACTGATGAACAGCCGGATACACGGCTCCGAGGATGCCCTGGCCACGCTTGCCTGTGAGCGTATCAACGGGCAACCAGAGCCCCGCGTGTTGATTGGCGGGCTGGGCATGGGATTTACATTGGCAGCGGCGCTGTCATCGCTGAATGACGATGCCCGGGTAACGGTGGCCGAACTGGTGCCCGAAGTGGAAACCTGGAACCGGGGGCCGCTGGGGGCTGCAGCCGGGTTCCCGTTGAATGACCCGAGGGCCAGCGTTCACGTTGGCGATGTGGCGGAGTTGCTCAGGGATGGCGATGGCGACTGGGATGCCATCCTGCTGGATGTGGACAACGGCCCGGAAGGACTGACCCGTAAGGAAAACAATTGGATCTACTCCCCTGCGGGCATTGCCGCCGCCCAGAAATCCTTGCGTCCGGACGGCATCCTGGCCTATTGGTCCGCGGGCCCCGAGCACGCCTTTACCGAAAGGCTCCGCCGTGCCGGGTTTGCCGTGGAACCGGTTACGGTGCGAGCCTTGCGTCCCGGCAAAGGTGCACGCCACGTGATCTGGCTGGCCTGGTAAAGGTCTCTGTCATTCATGGGCCCGGGGCGCCCGCCACTACAGGCAGCACCCCGGGGCTCATGGCGTTCAGGCCTCGGCAGCCTTGGGTGGCACCTCCCCTGCACTGTCTTCCTCCAGATCCGATTCCGCATCCAGAATCAGAGCCAGCTCTTCATCCGCTGTCTTGGCGACAAGCTTGTTCTTGCCATAGGCAAAGTAATAAACAGCGCCGACCACAAACAACACCAGCGTGTAGTTGAAGGCACGCGGATCAAAAGCGTAGACACCCGTCATGGCGACCAGCGACAGCACCAGTGCCAATGACGAGGTGAAGATGCCACCGGGGGTTTTGTAGGGGCGCGGCAGGTCCGGCCGATTCAGGCGCAGCAGGATGTGGCTGCCGGCCATCAGGGCGTAGGAGATGGTCGCGCCGACCACGGCCATGCCCAGGATCAGATCCCCTTCCCCGGTCAGCGACACCAGGAAGCCGAACACACCGGGCACGATCAACGCCCACTTTGGCGCCTTGCGCTCGCTGGTCAGTGACAGGACCTTGGGCAAGTAGCCTGCGCGGGAGAGTGCAAACACCAGCCGGCTGTAGCCATAAATGATGGAGAAGAAGGAGGCAATCAGCCCCATCAGACCCAGCATGTTGATAAAGGTAGCAAGATTCCCGCTGCCGGTGGCTTTGAGGGCATCCACCAGGGGAACCCCACTTGCACCAATCAGATCAGCACCGGCCGCCCCAGCCAGCAGGAACACCACCAGCGTGGCGGTGAAAAGCAGAAAAATCATCGCACCGATGATGCCCCTGGGCATATCCCGCGCCGGGTCCTTGGATTCTTCCGCTGCCAGGGGAACACCTTCAACGGCCAGAAACAGCCACATACCAAACGGAAGCGCTGCCCAGACCCCGTACCAGCCGAACGGCAGGAACTCGCTGGCGCCGGCGGCATCCGTGGGCGCGATATTGAAGAGGTTGGCGGTATCAAAATCGCCAACAAGGGCCACTGCAGTGGCGATGATAGCCACCACGGCCAGCCCGCTGATCACCATCATCACCTTGAGCGCCTCACCCACGCCGGCAAGGTGAATACCGACGAACACCGCATAGAACAGGGCATAGACCCAGGGCCCGTTGATGCCCAGCAGTTCCTCTACCGCGGCGCCGATGAAGATGACGATGGCCGCGGGCGCCAGGGCGTATTCAATCAAAACCGCCAGCCCGGTCAGGTATCCACCTGCCGGCCCCATGGCGTGCCGGGCAAAGCTATAGCCGCCCCCGGCTACCGGAATCGAGGCCGACATCTCCGCCAGCGACAGCACCAGTGCGAAATACATCACGGCCATCAGCGCCGCGGCAATGGCAAAGCCACCCCAGCCGGCTTCACCGATACCAAAGTTCCAGCCGGCAAAGTCGCCGGAAATGACGTAAGAAACACCCAGCCCCGCCAGCAGTACCCAGCCGGCCGTGCCTTTCTTTAACTGGCGCTTGGCCAGATAATCCTTGTCTACGTTGCTCGTTGTCATCTGCGTTCTCCAGGTAAGTTCATCAGTTATCCGTGAGGAAGTTTTTGTTATTCGCGGTTTTCTCGATCACCACCTCTTCTGTCCGATCCTTGAGACCGACTCCGGAAATCCCGAGCCGTCTTGCTTCACGCATCAGATAGAGGAGGCGTTGGCTGGCATGTTCAAAACTCAAACCCGCAGGCCGCACGTTGGAGATGCAATTGCGGCGCGCGTCGCTTAACCCACTCTCGGGGCCCCAGGTGAGGTAAATCCCCAGGCTGTCGGGAGAGCTGAGACCGGGGCGCTCGCCGATCAGGACAACCACCACGCTGGCTCCCAGGCATTCACCAATCTGGTCACCGATGGCCACCCGCCCCTGCTCAACAATGGTCAGGGGCGCCAGTCGCCAATCCCCTGAGTTGTCCTCAAGATCCCTGAGAAACTGCGTGACCATGGGCACTGCGTTATTCTGGATGGCGGATGACGACAGGCCATCGACAATCACGATGGCGATGTCTGACTCACCCGGATCGCTGGCTCGATGCCCAGCGAGGCACTCCACAGATTCCTGGGACAGGCACCGCCCGAGATCCGGGCGCTGTAGATAGGTCAGTCGATCTTCCGCCTGGCTTTTGAGCCGCAGCGGAGACTTCTCAGGTAATGCCGTTGATGATTCGGCCAGATCGTCCACCAGACGCTCCACATCCAGGGGAAAGTGGACGGCATCCCTCGCCTGGGCGTGGGCCAGCTGGAACTTGAGGAGTTCGTGGGTAGGCAGGCTGACACCGGCTCTGCCGAGACCAATCCTGGCGTCAGTGAACTGGCGCAACACCCGCCAGACATTGCCGGTCACAATCGGCTTGTGCTCACTCATGACCGGCCTCCCGGGTGAGCCCCTTCAATGGCGTCTTGAACAGGTCTGGTAACTGCCTGCTCGGTTCATAGCGGGAGGCACTTTCGAAGATCTGCATTCGAACCAGCCAATCCTCGAATTCGGGGGCCGGCTTCAGGTCCAGGACACGGCGGGCGTAAAGAGCGTCATGGAAGGAGGTGGTCTGGTAATTCAGCATGATGTCGTCGGAGCCGGGAATGCCCATGATGAACGTGCAACCGGCGACCCCCAGCAAGGTCAGCAGGTTGTCCATATCGTTCTGGTCGGCTTCGGCGTGGTTGGTGTAACAGATGTCGCACCCCATGGGCACGCCCAGCAACTTGCCGCAGAAGTGGTCCTCCAGTCCCGCCCGGGTGATTTCCTTGCCGTCAAACAGGTACTCCGGCCCGATAAACCCGACGACGGTGTTGACCAGTAACGGATCGAAACGCCGCGCCACGGCGTAGGCCCTGGCTTCACAGGTCTGCTGGTCAAGACCGTGGTGGGCGTTGGCGGATAGCGAGCTGCCCTGCCCCGTCTCGAAATACATCACGTTGTTGCCGACCGTGCCCCGCTTCAGGGACAGGGCCGCATCCTGGGCCTCCTGCAACGTCGCCAGATTGAACCCGAAGCTGCTGTTGGTGGCCTCCGTGCCGCCGATGGACTGGAACACCAGGTCCACGGGTGCGCCCTGCTCAATGGCCTCCAGGGTGTTGGTAACGTGAGTGAGCACACAGGACTGGGTGGGAATGTCGTATTTCTGGATAACATCATCCATCAGGCCCATCAGCTTGATGGCCTGGCTGACGTTGTCCGTGGCCGGGTTGATGCCGATCACCGCATCGCCGTTGCCATAGAGCAGGCCGTCCAGCAGGCTTGCGGCAATGCCCGACACGTTGTCGGTCGGGTGGTTCGGCTGGAGGCGGGTTGAGAGATGGCCAGGCAGGCCGATGGTGTTGCGGAACGCCGTTGTCACCTGGCATTTCTTGGCCACCAGGATGAGATCCTGGTTCCGCATCAGCTTGCTGACGGCCGCCACCATTTCCGGCGTCAGGCCGCTGCGGAGCCGTTCCAGCGCTTCTGGCGTGGCCTGGTCGCTCAGCAACCAGTTGCGAAAATCCCCAACGGTGAGATGGGCAACCGGAGCAAACGCAGCTGAATCGTGAGAGTCCAGTATCAGGCGCGTCACCTCATCCTGTTCATAGGGCACCAGCGCCTCGGAAAGAAACGCCAGCAACGGCAACTCGGCCAGGCGCATCTGGGCAACAACGCGCTCCTCAGCCGACTCTGCAATAACCCCGGCGAGCCGGTCACCGGAGCGTGCCGGCGTGGCCTTGGCCATCAGGTCAGCCAGATTCCTGAAATGCCAGGTCCGCGTGCCCAATGTGTACGTGTACTTGTAACCCATGTGCTTTTTCGCCCCTTAACAGTGTTCCCCCGGAACAATCACTCAATCCGGGGGAACGGATATTGCTGTCCATTCCACTGTAATCCTCCTGTCACAACTGAGTTATCGAAAAATGGCAAACCTCGATGGGCACGGAAGTCGTATGGAATTAGGCGCTAAGTCCTGTTGGCAGAATCCGGAAAGCGGGTCCAAGCTGGAACAAAACGACTCTTTCGGAGTTCCCATGAACCAACAACAAGAAAAAAAGGCACCAAAGAGGTGCACTTCGGTCGCGGATGATGCCAATGAGCACGCCGGCAACCTGACCAACTGGCATCAGCAATACGATCAGGTGGGAAGTGGCCGGTTCTATGGCCGGATCGACGAGCTGCACCTGGATGGCATCCAGCTCTTCATCGAACACACCAGCCATGCCGTGAGACAGCAATGCATGGTGTGGCCGGAATCCATCTGGTTCGGCATTCCGAGCAGGAACGAGGACGTTCGCATCAACGGCCAGCAGGCCGATCACACAGACATCCTGTGCCGCCCGGGAAGCCGGCATTTTGAGCTGGTAACGCCTGACAGCTTCGACATGCTCAGCCTGGTGGTCCACCAACGGGAGCTGGAGCAGCAATCGGAATCCCAGGGCATCGAACTCAAGGTGCTGGATACCTCAAGCTATCCAAGACTGAAGCTGCCAGCCCAGACCCTTCGGAATATTCAGTATTTGTTGCGGAGGATTGTCCGCACCGATTCCAGCCGGCTGGACGGACAAATCCACCACGATCTGCTGATCATGGCGGTGCTGGAATTGCTCGCTGTGGAGAAGCCCAACCGCACGGTGGCGCCAAGCTACGCCCACCGGAAAGCGGTGGTGGAAAAAATAAAGGCCTATGTGAATACCGTCGACGATTTGCCCGTCACCATGACAAAGCTCTGTGAAGTGGGATGCGTCAGCCGGCGCACGCTTCAATACAGCTTTGAAAGCATACTCGGCATAAGCCCGCTCCAGTTTCTGAGGATCAGCAGGCTGAACCGGGTCCGGCGCATGTTGCGGGAGGAAGGCGCTCAGTCCGTATCAGATATTGCGGCGTTCAATGGTTTCTACCATCACAGCCAGTTTTCTGCTGACTACAAGCAGTTGTTTGGGGAGTGTCCGTCTGAGACGTTGGGGCGGTGTTCGGGGGAGGTTGCTTAGAAGAGGCAGCGGGCGGTAGGTACCTTCTCCACCCGCTGCCAGGTTACTTGTTAGAAAATCAGCTCATCACAAGTGTTATAGAATACCTGTTCACTACTATTGATCTCGACCACGGCCACATCATCTGGCCCACCAGTGCCTGTCATATCGTCGCCGTAGCGGATCTCGGCAAATGTTCCGCCGTCTCCACCCAGTTTGATAATGCCATTTCCCGGGCAACTTTCACCGGAAGCCACAACAACGGACTTTTCTGTAGAGATATCAATGTAGCCATCAATCGCCGACCCGATGAGCTTGGACGCGAGCGAGACAACCACACCTGAGCTATCGACCTGCAACTCCGTCAGCGCATTAGCGATGGCAAAGTAATTGTCTCCGATGATGAACTCCAGCGCGTCAGTCTGATAGGTTTCAGTCCGCTCGTCGCCATTGTCAACGATCTCCCACTCATCCAGTCCCTTGGCGACAATGGCGTCCCCATCCGCAACCACGGTCCCGGTTATATTAAACACCTGAAAACCGGCATTGCCGTTGCTCATGACTTCGTTGACATAGGCGTAATCACCGTTCAGGACGATACGGTCAAACGTCGGTGTGTTCAGATCGCAGTTGTTAAAACGCCAGCGCTCGTCGTCACTCACATCGTCGCTGTTTACCGTGATGACAACCTGTCCGCCATTTTCACAGTCGTAGGTCAGTTCATTGTCCGAGATACTGGGTGGCGATGAGGTTACCGCTGTATCCACCTCTTCAATCAGGCGGTAAGCGTTTTCAGCGTCGTCGTACAGTACGAGAATTGCATTAGTGTCTGCCTCTCCGCTGATGGTCACTTGCCGTTCTGCATAACCATCGGGATCGACAGAAATATCAGCGTCGGAAGGGCGTTGGGTTTCGGTGCGGTCGCCGCTACTGCTACTCCCGCCTCCGCCACCACCGCAAGCGGTTAAACCCCATGCGCATACGATTGCCAGAATTCCGGCAGTTGTTGTTTTGACCACAGCAAGTACTCCCTTTTGTACCGGCCGGCGCGAACAGATGAACAATCTCGGTTCACCTGACATCCTTTCGCGTCTTCCTGAACTCACTCATAAACCAGTGGGCCGAAGCGACCCCCGGTTACATAATCGATACACCTGTAAGTGAGAGTAGTCTATGCAACAAATTTCCGGCAGTATTTTGCAAGATTTGACGATTGTTTAATCGGCGGTTTTCAACGCTTCAAGATCCCTGGGCGCCACGCCGAGGTCCTGCCAGTTTTCCGGGTGGCAGGTAAACAGCAGCACCTGATGCCGGCTGGCGGCGTCAAACAGGATGCGCTTCATCTGGTCCAGGCGCTGGCGATCGCTGTGCACCAGGGTGTCGTCGAGGATGATCAGGGTTGGTCGGCCGGCTTCTCGCAGCAGATCCGCGTAGGCCAGGCGGCTGATCAGCCCCATCTGTTCCCGGGCGCCGAAGCTCAGTTCAAGGACATCCCCGGTTTCCTGGCCCTGTTGGCCGGTGCGGGTTAACTGGCCGGGCATCAGGTTATCGTCCACGTCCAGGTTGGCCTTGGGGAACAGCACGCCCAGATAGTGGTTCAGATGTTTTTGCAGCGGCGCCTGGAGGCGGCGGGTCAGCGCCTGGCGCTTTTCCTGCAGGAGCGCGAGCAGCAATTTCAGGGCTTCCGCGCGCCGATGCAACTCAGAGTAGCGGCGAACCACATGCTCCAGCCGCGCCGCCAGTTCCTCTCTTTGCTCCTCCAGCCCTTCGGCGCCCTGGCTTTCCAGTTTGCTTTCAAGGCTGGTCAGCTCCAGGGCTTCCTGCTGGTGGCTGCGTTCCAATTGTTCGGCGCTGGCTTTGAAGCGAGCCATGTCCTGTTGCAACAACTCCGGGCGCGCTTCGTCAATCTGCTCCTGCCGTTTGCTGACGGACTGTTGCAGGCGCGTTTCCCGCTCCCCGGTTTCGGCAATCTGCGTCTGGAGGGATTGCTCGGCCGCCTGGCGTTCCGGGTTGTCCAGTTCATCTTTCAGTTGTTGCCATTCGGCTTGTGCATTCTCCAGCGCCTGGGTGGCGGCGAACAGTTGCTTACTGTGTTCCTGAAGGTTGCCATCCGCCTCCCGCAATTGCTGTTCCGCCAGTTCCAGTGCCGCTTCCGCACTGGTCAGGGACACCGGTTCCCCCGGAATATCCGACAGCGTTTTCTGCTCCGACTGCAGTTGTTCCAGCCGTCTGGCGAGTTCCTGTTGCTGCCCCTCCAATACGTCCACACCCTGGGGCGCAATGGATGCCAGCAAAGCCTCCAGGCGCTGGATGGTTTCCTTGCGTTGCGCCTGCCGCTCAGCCAGTGTTCCCGCCTGTTCGGGGGAGTCCACTTTCATGGATTTCAGTTGGCTGTCGTAACTTTCCTGTAGCCGCTCCAACTGGCGCTGAACCCTGGCGAGGTCGTCACCGCCGGGCGTAATCGTCAGCTCGCCGATACCGGGTAATGCCAGGGTCGTGGCTTCCAGCAGCAGTGCATCGCCCTCTCCCCGAACGGATTCCCCGTTCAGTGTTACCGACTGGCCTTCTTCCAGGGCGTAATGCAGGCGGGTGGCGATGGCCTGTGATCGAACCCGCTCCTGCTCCAGTTGGCGCTGGGTTTTTCTGAGGGTTTCCAGCGCTTCCAGATCAAGAGGGTTGGCTTGTTGCTGGTTGCGGGTTTCCTGAAGCTCGGCCTGATGGGCGCGGGCCTTCTCCAGGTTTTGACCAAGCGCTTCCAGTTGCTGCTGCAACTGTTTGATATCGTTGTCCAGACGGTTGCGCTGTTCCTGCTCCTTCGCCACCCGCACCTGTTCACGCGCCTTGTCGTAAGCCTGCCTGGCCTGCTTCTGAGCAACCGTCACCGGTTCTTCCCTGGTCTTCAGGGTATTCACGGTCTCTTTGCAGTGTGCCAGCGTCTGCTCCCGTTCCGTCAGCTTGCGGGCGGCCATTTGCGATTGCTGGTGTTGCTGGCGCAACAGCTGGAGATTCTGCCGGCAGTCATCCAGCGCCTGCTGTTCCCGCTTCTGCTCCTGTTGCCACTGTTCGATTTCCCGGAAACGGTTCTCCGCCTTCTGATAGTTCTGGCGGGCGGCTTCCCAGGGACGCTCCTGCTCATTGCGCTGATAACGCTGGCGCAGCTCTCCCAGCCGGTCAACCATGGATTGATAGTGCGCCACCCGCTCGTCGAGGGCTTCCAGTTCGGCGGCCAGTTCGCTTTGTTCCTCGCCCAGGCGGGCATAATCACCCCGGGGCTTACCGGTGGCTGTCAGCAATTCAGCGCGCTGGGCCTGCACCTGCTGGATGACATCGTCCCCGCCGCTGCTGGCCACTTCGCCCAGCAGACTGTTGAGGGCTGATTTCAGGTGATCACCGGCATAGGCAACGGCTTCGTGAACATTCTGGCCGCTGCCCTGCTCGACCCATAACAGACCCGGGATTCCCCAATGCTTATCCTGGCTGGTGCCACGGGAGGCGAATTGAAAGCCCAACAGGTCCGCCAGCTTGTCCTCCGCCTCTTCTCCGGAGTAACTCTCGCCGGCTACCTGGAGGTCGCAGCGTTTCTGCTGCAGGAACCGCTTCCTGAGCTGCCACTGAACGGCCTGGCATTCAAAGTCCAGCTCCACGGACGGCGCTGCCGATGAATCACCCCAGGGTCTGAGATCATCCACACTGCTGGACCGGTGGCGTTCAAAGAAGGCGGCACGAATGGCCCGCACCAGGGTACTCTTGCCGGACTCATTGGGGCCATGAATAAGATTAAGGCCCGGCCCAAGTTCACCCAGTTCCAGGGGTTGCCGGAACTGTCGCAACTGTTCAATGCGAAGACGCTGCAGTTTCATGGCTGGCCCTCCCCGGCGCTTTCGGACACCGGTTCGATGCGGTCCCGCAGCAGGCTGGTCAGAATCGCCAGCGCGTCCCGCGATGCGGCGGCCTTATCGTCATCGGCACTTTCCTGTTGCTCTCTCAGGTCACCAATCACCTCGCCCAGATAGCCATCGGCATTGAGTTCGGCAATATCTTCATCCGTGGGCTGGAGGGCCAGTTGGCTGCGATCGCACTGCACGCTTCGATGCCGGGCTTCAGCGACGGAAAGGGCGTGGAGAAGTTTCTGCTCGCCGGCCAGGTCCACTTCGCCGGACAGCCGTATATCGACCACCGCCGGTGCCGGCAGGTCTTCCAGCCTCTGCAGCAGTTCATCCAGATCCGTGGCCACACTGAGATGTTCCCGCCACTGCACCCACTCAAACTGACCAATGCGATGGCGGGTGACTTCCGGTTCCGCTCCC
This sequence comes from Marinobacter sp. DUT-3, assembly GCF_050379435.1. NCBI lineage: Bacteria > Pseudomonadati > Pseudomonadota > Gammaproteobacteria > Pseudomonadales > Marinobacteraceae > Marinobacter > Marinobacter sp. DUT-3. The sequence goes on along the minus strand of NZ_JBNRMG010000003.1, from coordinate 591,393 downwards.
GGGCCGGTGATATCCACGACGAGCGCCACGCCAGCCTCATTGTTACGGAAACGCTCCGGTTCCGGAGTACCGCTGTACCAGGTGCGGGCATTGATCTGTTTCACGCCGTGCCAGTCACCCAGGGCAAAATAATCCAGGTTTGCCTGCGCGGTCCGGTCGACGGCGATCGGGTTGGCCGAATCGATATCGTCCGCCAGCAGGCCCTGAACGCTGCCATGGGCCAGCCCGACGCGCAGCAGTTCCGGGGGCGTTTCCAGATGATCAAAGTTCTCGGTGAGGTCACTGTGGGTATGGCGCTGGGTCAGGGGGGCGGCCAGAACGGCCAGCCCCTGCTCCTTCAGCTCAACAACGCCGGGCTCCAGGGCCAGATGGACATTATCCGGCACTGCGTTGAGGCGGCGGGCACGGGTCCATACACTTTCCGCCAGGGCGGCATCGTGGTTACCGGGCAGCATCACCCAGGGGCCGGTAAAACCAGACATGGCATTGAACACCCGGCGAATGGTCCGATCCGCCACGGTCTGGGCATCAAACACATCCCCCGCTACCAGAACCGCATCGCATTGCTCATCGCTGGCCAGCCGGGCCAGCCGTTCAATGGCGGTAAACCGGGCTTCCGCCAGCGCGACCGCGTCGTCGTTATCAAATCGGCTGTAGTAGCGGCCCATCTGCCAGTCTGCGGTGTGAAGAAAACGGGGCATGACATTCCTTTTCAGCGGATCAACGAATCTGGCTGCTAACTCTACGTTCAATCGGCGGCTTAGTGAACCGTTCGGTAGCTAGCACAAGATGACTCGATTGGCCCGATTTGTGCAGAAACCCGATCCATACGTTCGAATTCTGTCACAGGCCAGCCGTGACGATGGGAGGAAGACAGCCGTGTCGCTGCTTACATCACTGATCAAAGCCAGCACCCAATTCCAGACCGCCATGGAAAAGCGCCCTGCGGCAACCGGTGACCAGCACCCGGGCAAGGCCGCTGGCGCGGCAGCTGCAGAGCAGCCGGCATCGCCCACCGATGACCGGTTTACCCGCTCCGCTCCGGAAAACCCGGACCTGGCAGCGCTGAAATCGAGGAAGCTGTCGGTCACCGATTACAAGCAAACTGTGGGGCAGGACCTTGCCTTTGTGCGGGAAACCCTGCGGCACAAACTTGCCGAATACGGAATGCATCCGGCAACGGCCATTAACGTCACAAGGGACGACAGCGGAAACGTTCAGGTTGACGGAAAACTGCCGGAGGCAAAACGCGGTCAGATTGAGCAGGACTTAAACCACAACAAGGGGTTTCGTGAAGCCTTCAACCGCCTGAGCGTGAACGAACCCACCCTGCACTTCGTGGACAACGCGCTCAAGCTTAACAAGGCTTACGGGGTCAACAACTCCCTGCTGGATACGATGGTCAGCGATAACCAGCAGTTCAACGGCCTGCAGGACCTGGTACACCGTTACGACACCCTACGTAAATCCGTCGGCGCGGAGCAGGTGGAGGCCGCCGGCCACCGCAAACATTACGCTTTCAGTTTCAATACCCGCGCCTGACGCGGCTCCGGATACAAGTAAGGCCGGTATTCCGGCCTTACTTTCTTTGAGCAAATCAAATCTGGAATGGCGCCGGATCCCCTTTCCCGGTCCGGGTAACTTCAGGCACGTCATCGGTCATGTTCACCACCGTTGTCGCCTCAAAGCCACAGAACCCGCCGTCGATAATCAGATCCAGCTCATGCTCGAGGGTTTCGCGGATCTCGTAGGGGTCCGTCATGGGGTCGGTTTCGCCCGGCAGGATCAGGGTGCTGCTCATGATCGGCTCACCCAGCTCTCCCAGCAACGCCTGCACAATGGGATTATCCGGCACCCTCAACCCGATGGTGCGACGCTTTGGGTGCAACAATCTGCGCGGCACTTCGCTGGTGGCATCCAGAATGAAGGTGTAGGGGCCCGGCGTGAAGGTCTTGAGCAACCGATACTGGGTATTGCCCACCTTGGCATACACACCGATGTCCGACAGATCCCGGCACATCAGGGTGAAATTGTGCTTGTCATCCAGCTTGCGAATCCGCTTGATCCGGTCCGCCGCCTGCTTGTCTCCGAGATGACAGCCAATGGCATAGGCCGAATCCGTGGGGTAGACGATTACCCCGCCATTGCGAAGGATATCCACCGCCTGCTTGACCAGCCGCTTCTGCGGCGTTTCCGGGTGAATCTGGAAAAACTGGCTCATTGACTCGCTCCTGACTTCATGGCCGGATCCTTTTTGGAACCGCCCATACAATTTGGTGACTCCGGCGCCGATTGACCGGAATCCACCCACTCCTGGGGAGAGTATAGATGCAAGGCCAGCGCATGAACCTCACCCGCCAGTTCATCCGCCAATACCTTGTAGATTGCCTGGTGCCTTTTTACCTTCATCTGCCCATCAAAATCCGCAGACACCAGGGTAACCTTGAAGTGGGTTTCGGAGTTCGGCGGCACACTGTGCTTGTGGCTTTCGTTTTCCACCTGCAGGTGGTTTACCGCAAAAGCCCGTGACAGTTTTTCCTCGATCGCGTTCTGAATCTTCATAACCGTTGTAACTCCTTAACTTTCCATAACTGCAGCATACTACACAGGGCAAGAACCTTGACACACCCATGCCAAAAGGCCATCTTCCCCTCCCAATCCGAACGCACCCGAAACCATGCATCTGTACATCGCCGAAAAACCCAGTCTGGGCCGCGCCATTGCAGCCTCCCTGCCCGCTCCGCACCAGAAAGGTCCGGGCTGGATTCGCTGTGGCCAGGGCGACAATGCGGTCACCGTCAGCTGGTGCATCGGTCACCTGCTGGAACCGGCGGAGCCGGCACAGTACGACCCACGCTGGAAGAAGTGGCGGCAGGAAGACCTGCCCCTGGTGCCGGAGCGCTGGGAAGTTACCCCGAAAGACAGCGTTCGCCAGCAGCTCAACGTGCTGGAATCCCTGATTCGCCAGGCAGACACCATCGTCCACGCCGGCGACCCCGACCGCGAAGGCCAGTTGCTGGTCGACGAAGTGATCCGCTATTTCGGCGCTACCTGCCCGGTCCAGCGGATACTGATCAACGACCTGACACCCGCAGCCGTTGCCAAAGCCATCCAGACACCAAAAGACAATCGCGACTATCGCCGGCTGTCGCACTCGGCCCTGGCCAGGCAACGGGCCGACTGGCTGTACGGTATCAACCTGACCCGCTATTACACCCTCAGCTACCAACAGCAGGGCCAGCAGGGTGTCTATTCGGTGGGCCGGGTACAAACGCCGGTACTCGGGCTGGTGGTGGAACGCGACAACACCATTGAGAGTTTTGAGCCCAAGCCCTACTACCGGATTGAAGCAACGTGCCACGGGCTGGAACCGGACAGCGATCCGGCATCGTTCACTGCCCGCTGGCTGGCGGATGAGGCGTTTCGTGAACACCTGGATGAAGAAGACAGGTTGCTGGACAAGGCCACGGCCGAACAAATTGCCGCGGCTGTGGAAGGCCGCCCCGGTCGCGTTACCGAATCTCGCTTCCGCGACCGCAACGAGGCGCCCCCGCTCCCGCTGTCACTCTCCGCCCTGCAGATTGAAGCCGGCCGGTTGTTCCGCATGGGCGCCAAGGACGTACTGGATACCGCCCAGAACCTGTACGAGCGACACCAGCTGATTACCTACCCCCGGTCCGATTGCCGCTACCTGCCAGAAGGGCATTACGGGCAGCGGGAAAGCGTAGTACGCGCGATCGGCAAGGTGTCACCCGAACTGACCCCGGCCTGTGAACAGGCAGACCTTTCCCGGCGCACCGCCGCCTGGAATGACAAGCAGGTCGACGCCCACCACGCCATCATTCCGACCAGCCGATCAGCCTCCAACGGCAAACTGACCGCGGCGGAAGAAAAAATCTACGGTCTGATCAGTCGCTACTACCTGATGCAGTTCAGCGCCGACGCTGTCCACCGGGAAGGCCGTTTGACCGTTACCATTGGCGAACATCGTTTCCGCGCCACGGAAACCGCGGTGCTGACCCCCGGCTGGAAAGCCCTGGAGATCCGTCTCCGGGAAGGTCGGAAGGAGCCGCAGAAAGCACCGCTGCCACGGCTGGAGAAAGACGAGCCGATACTGTGCGATCAAACCAGCATCCGGGAACGGAAAACCCAGCCGCCCCAGCACTTCACGGACGCCACGCTGCTGTCCGCGATGACCAATATCGCCCGCTTTGTCACCGATGCAGAGTTGCGCAAGACCCTGCGTGAAACCGACGGCCTCGGCACGGAGGCGACCCGCGCGGCGATCATCGACACCCTGTTCAAGCGCGACTACCTGTACCGCGACAGTCGCCACATCAAAGCCACGGGCAAGGGCAAAGCGCTGATTGGCTCGCTACCGGAAACCGTCAGCAAACCGGATATGACTGCGGTCTGGGAAGCTGCGCTGGAAACGATTCGGCGCGGAGAAGGCGATCCGAGAAAATTCCTGGAGGGTCTGAAAGAGCAGATTCGGGGCTTCGTCAACGCCCCCATGGGCACACCGGGAGAACCAGGGACAGATCAGCCAGCCTCTCCCCACTGCCCTAAATGCCGCACGCCCATGCGTGAACGGGACGGCAAGTTCGGCCGGTTCTGGGCCTGCACCCGTTTCCCGGATTGCAACGGAACGCGCCCGCTGGAAGACGAGGCGCCTACCGACGGCACCAGCCAGAAACCCGTACCCTGCCCCCACTGCTTTTCACCGCTGGTTCGGCGCAAGGGTAAAAAAGGCTGGTTTTGGGGCTGCAGTAATTTTCCCGCCTGCCGACAAACAGTTGATGACGACAATGGAACACCGGCTATTCGTTTACGCAATACTACATAACGACACTGAAGGCCAGCCGATGTTCTGTGATAATGGCCCGAAAATCAAACAGTCTCAGGAGACGCTTGATGCGCATCGCTCTGCTTGAAGATGAACATGAACAGGCACAGCACATTCAGTCCATTCTCTCAGAGCGCGGGCATCACTGTGACAGCTTCCCCTCCGGCCAGTCTTTTCTGAGCGCGGTACTGCATCGTAGCTACGATCTGCTCATTCTCGATTGGCAGATCCCTGACATGACCGGCATTGACGTGCTTGAAAATGTACGTGCCCAGTTAAACTGGCCTATACCCGTGGTGTTCCTGACCCAGAGAGACAGCGAGGCGGACATTGTTCGTGCACTGGATGCCGGCGCGGATGACTACCTCTCCAAGCCAGCCCGTGAAGCAGAGCTGGTAGCCCGCATCAACGCCCTGGCCCGCCGTACCCATCCGGACAATGAAAAAGAAGTGCTTCGGTACGGCCCGTTCGAGATCAATACCCAGCAGCGTTCCATCCTCCTGCATGGTGAACTACTGACCCTCACCGACAAGGACTTTGACCTGACCCTGTTCCTGTTCCAGAACCAGGGACGGCTGCTGACCCGGGAAATGCTGCTGGAACGTGTCTGGGGCCTGACCCGGGACATCAACACCCGCACCGTGGATACCCACATGAGCCGGCTGCGCCGGCGGCTGGGCCTGAATCCGGAGAACGGTTTCCGGATCAAAACCATTTACCAGCGCGGCTACAGGCTTGAAGCCATGACCGCAAGCGCAACCGACGACCCGATCCCGACAACGGACCAGGCCTGATATGACACACCGCGTTGCCCGCTTTTGGGTTCTGCACAAGATTCTTCCAGCACTGGCGATCATGGCACTGGCCATGCCCCTGCAGGCCGAGCTGTCCATAACCCGTGGCTCTCATACACTTGCGGGCCCTAGCCAGCAAACCGCCACCACGCCTGAGTGGCAATACACCCTGCGCCCTGGGGAAAGCTTCAGCGAAGTTGCGAAGGCCCTGCTGTCGAAAACAGTCCGGGCCCAGCGCCTGCTGCAGTACAACAACATCAGCAATGCGGCGGCTCTTGGCGAAGGGGATACCCTGCGCATTCCGCTGGCCTGGCTACAGCGTCAGCCGGACCCCGCCCGGGTTACCTCGGTATCCGGCCAGGTACAGCATATCTCCGGCAATACCGGCAGGAAGCATTCCCTGACCGCTGACACGCTGGTGCGGGTGGGCGATGAAATCCTGTCCGGCTCCGGCAGCGCCACCGTTGAACTGGCCGACGGCTCCCAGGTACGGATCTCACCAGAGTCCCGGCTGATCTTTAACCGTCTGACCCAGTACGGAAAGTCCGGGATGGTGGATACCCGGCTACGACTTGATCACGGAGAGGTGCACACTCAGGTCAAGCCCGTGATTGAGGGCGGCGCACGGTTTGAAATCGAAACCCCATCGGCCGTGGCGGCGGTGCGCGGTACCGTATTTTCCATGCAGTCAGGCCCCGGCACCACCAGCCTTCAGGTCACTGAAGGGGAAGTGAACTTCGGTCCCCCGGGCAAGACCCGGAACATTCCGGCCGGCTACAGTGCAAGTGTTTCCACCGCGGCCAACGGCAGCCTCAGCATTCACCGGCTGCCACCAGCGCCCACGCTGAATCCGCTGCCGTCCCAGATCAACCAATTGCCAACGGAACTAAGCTGGCAACCCAGTGGTGCGCCCGCTCACCGACTCGATATTTTTGAAGCGGAAACCGGACGCTGGGTCGAAAGCCGCAGGATTGATGGCAATCAGTACAACCTCAACCTGCTGGACAACGGCACCTACGAAGTTCACCTGGCCGCGCTGAACAATCGCGGCACTCCTGGCATGCCTGGCGTTCTGGAAGTGGAAATCGACCTGAAAGCCAGTGCGGCCGAGCTGCTGTCACCGGAGGCAGGCGCTACCGTTAACGACGATATGCCGGAGTTCCGCTGGGAGCTGAAAGGCACCAATGAGGTCGCCCGTATCGAGATTGCCGAAGACAACGCCTTCCGCAATCTGGTGGCGACCAGCGAATGGGCGCCGGACAGCCAGGCGCTTCCCTCCAGACCGCTGACGCCCGGCACCTATTACTGGCGCGTGGTCAGTGAGGCTGGCGGCAATTCGGTGGCCACCAGTGAGCCCCGGGAGTTTACCGTCAACGGAACGTTACCTCCGGTGCGGATTATCAGCGTAAACTACGTTGACAGCCAGGTTCGCGTATTCTGGGAGAAGGTCGATACCGCGTCCGATTACCGCCTTCAGCTCTCGGAAGAGCCCGGTTTTTCCAATATCATCAAGGAAGCAACGTTGTCGGAAACCACGGCAGCCTTGCGCCTGATTCCCGGAAGGCGGTATTTTGTGCGTCTTAAAGCTCTTTCTGACGGCCCGCTGGCAAGCCGCTGGGGACCGGGGAGGGAATTGTATTTGGAATAATCCATCGCACTCTTACATCTGACAGCAGGGCTCATGACACGGGATTGGCTGCCAATAAAAACAACGCCCCTGACCCTGGGCCTGCTATTGTTTGCCATACTGCTACTCCTGCAGGCAACCGCACTACCACAGCGCCTCGACTACTGGCTCTACGACGCCCAGATCACCACCCATCCCGCACCGCTGGACGATGACGTAGTTGTCATTGCCATTGATGAAATCAGCCTCGACCGGCTGGGCCGCTGGCCCTGGTCCCGGGATACCCATGCCCGGCTCATCGAAAAGCTCGACAAGGCCGGAGCCGAGACCATTGTGTTCGACATCCTGTTCCCGGAACCCTCTGGCGAGGACCCGGAACTGGCCGCCGCCATGGAGCAGCATGGCAAGGTGGTGCTGCCGCTTTATCTGTCGCCGCCCTCACGCAATTACCTGATCAGTGAACAGTTGCCTACCAGTGATCTGGCGGCTGCCGCCTCCGCCCTTGGCCACGCCCACGTGGAACTGGACAAAGACGGCCTGGCAAGGGGGCTGTACCTGCTCAACGGTCTTGGCGATCATCTTTGGCCCAGCCTGGCGCTGGCCGCTTCGGAACACCAGGAAGGCGCCTACAAAACCACTGGGGATGATAGCCATCCCGCCTTCATGAACGTGCGCCAACATTACCGCGCTATCCCCATGGCCGGCGGCGCTGGCACGCTGCCAACCTATTCCTACGTACAGGTGCTGTCCGCGCCGCCGGCTCCCGGACTGTTTGAAGGCAAAACCGTGTTTGTCGGCGCCACGGCTCCCGGCTTTGGCGACATCCTGCCAACCCCGTTCTCTGGTCTCAATCGCCCCATGCCCGGGGTGGAGTTCCATGCCAACAGTTACTCGGCGCTGGTCAACGGGGAGCTGATCAAGCCCCTGCCGACCACTCTGTCCCTGGCCATCGCAGTCAGCACTATTGCGATGCTGGCACTGCTCCTGCCCAGAATGCGCCCGACAAGAACATTATGCCTGTGCATTGCCGTCATAGCCGCACTCATCATCGGGCATATGGGGCTGCTTCTCGGAGCAAGGCTGTGGCTGCCCATTTCCCACGCGGTTCTGATGCCCTTATTTGCCTTCCCCGTCTCCAGCGCCCTGCGACTGGCGATGACCAACCGCTTCCTCAACCGGCAACTGGACGATCTGGCCCGGGGCCCGCAGGTGGCCCTGCCAGAACCCTCACGGCGACACCCCACCCAGTTACTGGAGCATTTTCAGGCGCTGCTGCAACCGCAAGGCTGGTGGCTGTCAGAGGGCAAAGAGGTCCACTCCGCCCGGCAGCTGACGGAAAGCGACATCCCCCCTCTGGAACAGGGACGCTGGATTCACACCGACAACCAGAGCTGGATCAGCCTCCGGCGCAGTGGCAGGGACTACACCCTCGGCCTGTTGCTGCCCAACGACCTCAGCCGGGAAGCCATACAGCGCTATCTGCGCAGACTCACCCTGGACTCGGAAGGCAAGGGCCTGAAGCCGGAGAAACCGAGGGAAAACATATCGGCGCGAATCGAGCGGGTCAGGCTTGCAACGGACCGCATGAACAACATCCAGCAGTTTATCCGCCGCAGCTTCGAGCGGATGCCCGACGGCATCATTGTGACCGACGAGCTCGGCGTGATCCGATTCGCCAACGGCCATATTGAGGAGTGGTTCCAGGAGCCCATGCCAAGCCTGAGCGGGCTTCCCCTCGCCCGGCTGCTGGAAGGACATGATCCGCGGGAAACCCCACCCTGGCACGAAACCGTCTCGGAAACCCTCACAATGAACCAGAGTCGCACGGTCGACCTGCACATCAGGAACAAGGATTTCCTGATCCATTTTGCCCCTTTTGCGCTGCCCGAAAGCCAGCAGAATGGCATCATCGCCAACATTTCAGACATTTCCGAGTTACGGGAACAGCAACGACAACACCGCGAGGCCATCGACTTCATCTCCCACGACGTCAGATCACCCCTGGTTTCACAACTGGCGCTCATCGAACAACTGAAACGCAACCCGGGGCACATTGAACCGGCGCAGCTTGAGCAATTGGGCCGGTTGGCACGCCGCAGCTATCACCTGGCGGAAGAGTTTGTGCAACTGGCGCGGGCCGAGCAGCTCACCGAAACCCGCTTCTACGAATGCGAATTCCTGGCTATTGTCGAGAACGCCCGGGACAGCGTCAGCGAGCAGGCTGCGGAAAAAGGCATCCAGTTAATATTACAGGGAACCGAAGATCTCTGGCTGAGGGGCAATGCCGAGCTCCTGGAGCGGGCCGTGATCAACCTGCTGACCAATGCGGTTCAGTACAGCCCCAGAGGCTCTACAGTCAACATTCAGGTTTTCCTTGCCGGTCACCAGGCGTGCCTGACAGTGAGCGATGAGGGCAGCGGTATCGCCCCGGAAGAGCTGCCACACCTGTTTGACCGCTATCGCCGGCAAAAAAGCAGCGAACTGTCCGGAAATCACGGCACCGGGCTTGGGCTGTCTTTCGTCAATGTGGTGGTGGAAAAGCATCGGGGGGAAATCGCGGTATTCTCGGAAGTCGGGGAAGGCTCGGCGTTCACACTCAAATTGCCGGTAGCCAATCCCCTTGAACATTCCTGAGACTTCAAAACGCCGGAATCAGCCCTGGATCTTCTTGCTGACGGGCTGGGAGGGCGCGCTGACAAGCCCTTCAACATCCTCTACCTGAATACTGAAATACCAGGTGCCATTGTCCAGGTTGGTGACCGTGTACTCCATGGTGTCGGCACTGTCGATACGTACCGTTTCGGTCAGGTTGGCGGGGTCCTGCCCATAGCGGATGATGTAACCGCTCAGCTCACCCATGGCAAGAGAGTCGTTATTAACACGGGTCATCGGGGCATTCCAGCTCAAATCAGCGGTTCTGTCCCCATATTCACCGACCACATTAGCGGCGGTACTACCATCTGAACCCTGGGAGTCGTTTTTCACCGAATCACCACCCCCACCGGAAGAGCTGCCCCCACAACCTGTCAGGATAACTCCAATACATAACGCGGCAATCCATGCCTTTGACATTTTAATGACGCGCTTCATAAGCTATTCACACCAATATTTTGTCGAATAAGTGAAATTGTATAAAACGCGTGCAAGTATCAATGCGAAGGGTGTCAACTCCCTAATTACGAAATTGTCAATTTTTCGACAGAATTTGGTAATGACTTGAGGAAAGGCACTGATATTTCGGGCAATTTTTTGCCTGATCAGCGAAAATCTGATGGGCGGGTGGTGGAAAAAAGTATTAGAAAAGGTGACAGGGAGTAATCAAAACAACGACAGGAAAGTTACACCTGCTCATACTCCCGAACCAGCTCCTGCAGAAAATAAAGACCGGCGGAACTCAGAAAGCAGCGACCCGCACCGGAACGAAACAGCAGATTGCGTTTATCGAGATAATCCAACGCTTCGGGAAAGCCTTTTTCAAAGCGCGCGGCCCTCAGAATTTCCTGATACTCCTCATCGCCCGCCAATGCGGTGAGGTCTTGCTCGTTCAATCCGGCATCGGGGCGACCGAGGTATTCCAGATCCCGACCGCTGCGTGCGAAATAGCGCCCGATCAGCAGCAGTATCACCTGCACCCGGAAGGCGTTTTCGTCGTGCTCCTCACTCTCGTCGTCGCTGCTTTCCTTGAGAAAGAAGAACGCACCGGTTTCATTGAACACCAGCTCGCTGCCGAGATGCTCATAAAAGGTGCGGAAGTGGGCAAGATGGTTGTACAGCAGATTGTATAGCGGATTGGCCCGCAGCTCGGAGCGGTTGCTGTCCCAGACATCACGCACAATCACCCGGCCAGCCTGGAATTCGCGGTAGATAGCGGTGCTTTGAGCAGGCAGGATCTGGTCGAACGTGCTCGAAGCTTGTGTAGTGTCTAAAGATTCGGTGGTTTCCATGGCGTCAGAGAATTCAGGCATGGTGTTGCTCTTCTTGGTTTACGGGCTCATCTGTTTCCAGACGACGCCTGCGGTAGACAAACTGTTCGCTGCCAGATGATTGATCCAGGGTTCGGAAACGGTTGGTGGTGACCACCTGCAGGCCGTTCGGTGGCGAGTTTACCAGCCGGTTCAGAGCCGCCAGCAAATCCGGAAAGCGGTAGCCGGGGATAAAGCCGTCCAGGCGGCCGTGCAGCTCCCGCACCAGATCGGTGGTGGGCCGCAGCTCCAGGGTTTCCAGCCATTGATACAGCTGGTTGATACGCTGAACATCAATGCGTGTGTGGCGGCCGCTGCCATCCACTTCCTGCAGAACCGGCACCTCGGCCTTACGGCGAAGATCGCTCAGTCGCAGTTCCAGTTCGCTGAACAGCAACTGGTAGTAGCTGGACGAATTACCGAAGGCGTAGTGTTTCGGGCTCTGCTGGGCCCGCAGGCCCACCAGGAAGCCGGTACTGCGGGCAAAATCCCCGCCTTCCAGCCACTTTCGGCGCAGGCTGAGGGTCTCCGTTTCGCCCTTGAGTTCCTGCAGCTTGCCGTAGAAATGCTCCATGGCATTGTACTGGACCATGCCCTGGCGAGTCTTGCGCAGAAAGTGCTCCACTTCCTGGGCCACCGCCTGAATGGGTTTGTACAGGGCATTCAGGCTGATGGAGGAGCGGAACAACTGGTCCGCCAGGCTGTGGTCGCCGTGGTTTTCCAACAGCCGGACCATGGCTTCCAGGGTCTCAAACAGGTTGCTGCCATCGGGCAATCGCGTGTCGGGGTTCAGGAACACCAGGGTCGGTTTGATGTGGCGCTCGTAAAGCGTAACGATCTGCTCAAACAGATTCTGGCGGAATTCCAGGTATTTCTCCGGCGCCCGGCTGGCATCGCCGGACAGGTCTGCAAGCTGGGCGCTGATGGTCTGCATACGCAGGACATTCTGGCGCAACAGGCCGATGAGCTGGCTGACCCGCTCGTTCAGGTCGTCCCGCAGTTCGGTGTAATCCGGGTCGGCGTCGCTGAAGCTGCTGGTTTCCAGACGATTGCGCACATCCCGCAAGGTAACCAGATGGCCCCGCAGGCGGGCATCGGTCAGTTCCTGGTACAGCGACGCATTACAGGCCCGCATCAGGTTGATCAGGGCATCCTGGAACACCAGTCGCCGCTCGCCCTCGGCCTTGATGATGTCGATCACCAGACCGCTGCGGAACAGATTGTCGGTGTTCAACGCCAGACGCACCCTGTCCCGGTCCGCTTTGCCAAGGGCGCTGGTGTAGTCCATCACCTCGGCCACCAGGTCGCTTTCCCGGATATATCGGCTCTCGTTCCGGTCCATCCGTTCGATCATCCTGAACAGGATCTTCGGGTGCTCGAACAGAAGCCGGGTGGTGTCCAGGGTGCTGAAGCGTTTACTCATCCACCGGCTCCAGCAGACTATTCTGGGTCTGATCGCCCCAATGGCTCACGGCTTCACCATTGGTAAAACCCTCGGCGCCACCCCAGAACACCAGGGTGCGCTGCGGGCTGTAGGGGCGTGCCGTGCGCATCTGCCCCACCTCCAGGTGCCGGCCGATCAGATAGATCACCTCCGCGCTGGCACTGTGGGTGGCGGCGGAGAACAGATTGAAGCCCTGCCTGCGCAACCGATCCAGCAGCGATGGCATCTGGCTGATGTCCACGCTTGCCAGCTCGTCCAGCACCATGGGGAACGACAGGTGCACGCCCGGATACAACACGCGTTTTAGCAGCCGATATACCAGTTCCAGATTAATAAGCGCTGTGGTGGAGGTGGACTGGCCCTTCTTATCCAGGTTAGCGGCGTTTTCCTTGCGGGTACGGTAGGAAATACCGGTGATCACCTTGTCCATGGTCAGGTGCTTGCTACCGCCCTGCTCCCCGAAAAAGTCCGCCACAAACACCCGCAAACGATCATAGAACGCGTCCGACTGTAGCTGGTTGCCATAAGGGTCGATGTTGTTGGCTTCTTCCACCAGATTGCGAAATTTCGGATCGGTATGGATATCCACGCGGATTTCCACCAGATCGTTGATGCGCACGCCATCCAGCTCTCGGTTGAGCTGTGCTTCAAAACGGGCAATGTGCTCGTGGTTGGATTTCAGGGCCTGTCGGTAGCTGGCGACTGTCTCGTTATGGATCCCAACCTGCTGCTCCAGCACATTCCAGCGCTCAACCATGCCCGCAAACAGGTCCGACAGACTTTTGAAAGTCTCACGAATAACCGATGACGCCGGACTGTCTTTCTGCAACTCGCCCTCGGCATCTTCATGGATGCCCAGGTAGACGAACTGACGCAGGTGGTCGAGGATACTGCGACGGCGATCTTCCAGATCGTCCAGCTGGGTTTGCAGGTCGTCAAAGGCGGCGGCGGAGACCTGTTCAATGGCCAGTGGCTGCTCGGCCTCCACCACTTTCAGGTGCGGGAAGCGATGTTCCACGGTGCCCACGCTACGGCTAAGGCCCGCCAGTTCCCGCTCCCGCTCTTCGATACGCTCTTTCTCGGTTTTGGCCCTGGCGGCTTTCTGCTGCACGGCATCCTGCTTCTCCTGCTCCAGCCGGGCCTGCTCTTCCAGTTTGGCCAGTTGCTCTTCCGCCGCCTGTTTTTCCTCGGTGGCATCCCGCAGAGTGGTGGCTGCCGCCGGGTAACGGCTCAGGGTGTCCAGGTCTTTCTCGATGGCGCGGATTTCCTTTTCCGTGCGCTCGATCAGTCGGGGCCGGTCATGTTCCTGGTTCGCGGTGTCCGCCAGCTCGGACCGTTCCTTTTCCAGGCCGTGAAGTTCGCCTTCAAAGTGCTGGCGCTGCTCGGCGAAGTTGGTCTGCCGGGGCGGCTGGGCCGGGTATTCGGTGTCAAACCAATCGTAGCCGGAATCATTGGGCACAAACAGCCGGGCAAACGCTTCAATGGCCGCCTTGCTGTCGGCGTCCAGGTCCTGGCCCGGGCTGGCCATGATCAAACGGGGGTCCACCGACCGCAGCGGCGCGGCGGTGGCTTCATCAAGCTGGTTTTGCAGTTGCCATTGCTGCTTGCTTTCCCGATCCTTCAGGGATTCGAGTTTGCGTTCAAGGTCCTGCTTCTTCTTCTGGATCCGCTCCAGCCGGATCTCCGCCTGAGCGGCACTCTTCAGGGCAGCCAGATGCTCTTTCTTGCCTTCCAGCTCCTCTTTCTGGATGTCCTCGATTTCCTGCAGGGTCATCTCACCGTACTGGGACACCAGCAGTTTTCCATCTTTCTGATTTTGCTCCGCCTGCTTGATGCGCCGCTCTGCGGAACGGATCTCGCCTTTCAGGCCGCTGGCGTCCTGCTCCAGTTTTTTCAGGGTCTGCAGTACATGGCGCAGCGTGTCGTTCTGTTCATTGAACGCATCCACCGCGGCTTTGCGCCTGGCACCAATGTCCTGCAAAGCATTCGTCACGCCATCCCGGAAAGCGGCAAAATCGTGCTGGCTACGAAGCAGAGTCTGGTACGCCTGATAATCCCGGTATAGCTTTTCAAACCGGGGGCGCTCTTTTTCGATTCGAGTCAGCTGGATTTGTTGCTGCTTTAACTGCTCATGCCTATTGAGGAAGTCGTCGATGTTAAAATCGAAAGCATCGTCCGCAAACTTCTTGTCCGCTTCAATGATACTGGCGACCGCGTTGGCCATGGCCTGATCGTCCGCCTTCATTTCGAACAACAGCAGAATCAGCGTGCGCAGAGACTGCACCCGGCGCTCGTCGGACTCCCCCAGGGGCAACACGGAATAGCGCACCGCATCCGCGTTCATCAGCTCGCTGCTGTAAAGCATGGATTTGAGTTTGGCCGGGTCGCTCACCAGCCGGGTTTCTTTGGAGAGCTTTTTCAGAGCCTCTGACAGGCGGCTGAACGACAGCTCCGGCACTGCCTGGCCAATGCCGTCCTCATCCTCGCCATTCCAGAACAAAGGCCGCAGTTGGTCGTAGCCTACCGGTACAAAAGCCCGTCCGTAACTGAGCTGGCTGGCG
Organism: Marinobacter sp. DUT-3; assembly: GCF_050379435.1. NCBI lineage: Bacteria > Pseudomonadati > Pseudomonadota > Gammaproteobacteria > Pseudomonadales > Marinobacteraceae > Marinobacter > Marinobacter sp. DUT-3. The sequence continues at coordinate 576,159 of NZ_JBNRMG010000003.1, read as the reverse complement.
TTGTCCCGGTACAGAATCTGGCAATGCACACCAGCCGGGTTCTCGGCTTCCATGATCAGAAAACTGAACTGGCTGGGAAAGTAATGCTGGTAGCTTTCTTCGTTGGTATAAAAGCTGCCGGCGCTGGCGTTGCGGAACGCAAATTTCTTGCGGCTGTTCTTGAAGTTGTTCTCCGGTAACAGGAACAGACGCAGGGAATTCAGGAGGCTGGACTTGCCCAGATTGCCCGGCCCCAGGATCAGGCCGTGGTTGTCTACCGGAATTTCCACGTAACAGAAGCCGGCGGAATCCACCAGCACAAGACGGCGGATGCCGAAGGTAAAATTGCTTGGGCTCGCCTGGAGTTCACTCATCCAGAACCATCTCCTGTTCCATGAATTTTCCGGTGGCTCGAAAGGCCTCTGCCAGGGACACAAATCCAAGGGCTTCAGCCAGTGACAGCGCCCTGGTAAACCGCTCAGTGCTGTCCGGCACCTTGCAGAAACGGTCTAGCCAGGGCTGCCAGTTGGTCGGCTGCACGAACGTGGCTATGTCACCGAGAGAGGCCGCCATTGTCGAGAACATTTGCAGACCACCCGCATCATAATCGAATGCGCAGAATACGTCTTCGTAGCCCCTCAACCAGTCAAGAATCGCACCCCGGGTAATCCGGTTGCCACCACCCAACACCACATCACACTCCGCCAACGCCAGACGCTTGCCCAGCGCCTCACTGGCAAAGTTCAGCATCTGTCGATATTGATAGAAATTACGCTCGTTCTCCACTACCAGCACAGAGCGTGCGCGGTGAAAACCAATGTCGACGGAATCGTTTCCGATGACCACCACATCTGGCCGGCTGGACGTCAATCCCTGATGGTAAGCCAGAAGAAAGCTGACGTCGGTGCCATGGCGGTGGGAGTTGCCCTTTTTCGCGGCATCCACCCGGCTTGCCGGGGCCTCCGCCGTATTCTGCAACTGCGCGAAAGCAGTTTCATCGAGGACGGTGACAACCCACCGGTTTGTTTGCACCTTTTCCGTCGCAAATATTTCCCGATGCCGGTGGCGAAACTGGTCCGGGAGTTTCTTCAGGAAGGCTTCGTAGTTAATGGGCTGGCCATGGAGGATTTTCTTGAGGTAGTTGTTCAAGGGGACACCAGAATCACTCTGAATATTGTTTTTCGACACATGTTTTGGGGTTAGTGTACCGTTATCAGGCGCCTATTGTACCGGGGCTTGCCCGACCGACGCAGCATCCATCTTCTGGCTTCTTCTGGTTAGTGATTTCGGTCCTATCAAAACCGCGCTCGGTAGTTTTGGGGCAACAACTGCACATGCTGTTCAATCGCCCCAGGCAAGATGAAAAATTTCGGGGCCGTGGTAAATTCGTAAACCCGGTACAGGCGGAATGCGTCTGAGAAGTCATTGGAAAATGCCCGCTCGTTCTCGCTGATGAAAAACGGCAGATACTTGCCAGAGTTGGTCGCCTTAACCTCCAAGAAGCGCTCTTGATCCCTCGAGGCATCAAAAGACCGGATATCGAAACCCAACCCATCACCCCGGTCCTTGCTCGACCACTCAACCTCTGCCGCCAAGTCAGGCCGACCTTGTGCGGTAAGCCTCTGCCGCTCCATACGAAGAACGAATTCCTCGGCGCGCTCCCCCAACTGGCGATTGCGTCGCTCACGCTCTGAGAAGTCGATACGTGTCGCCAAGTAATTGGGCCGGCCCTCGGCGACATGAGGAATGCGCTCTGGCGGTTCTGGATCAAACACCGCATCCCAGGCCCAATCCTGATTTTCGGGTTCATCGACAACCTTATCAGCAACGAGATTTACGTCGTCGACGACCTCCTGATGGCCAGCAAGATAAGACAGAACCACCTGTTTGAGCTGGTGCTGATAGTTGAAAGCGGGCTTATAGCCGGGGATGTATGGGAGCCCCAACTCCAATAACGCAGCACTGACGTTCTGGTGTTTGTATTCGATCGATCCCTCGGAGCGGTTATTCAATCGCGGCTGCAGCGCCCTGCGATGCGACGCTTTGCTGTAAGGCGCTCCGACGAGATGTTTCTCCAGCATCGTCACGTAATCATTGACTAAAAACTCGCATTCCAACCAGTCCCAACCACCACGTTCCGGTTGAAGAAGGTCACGAATCGACTTTTCATCAAGGCTAGTTAACAGTGCGGACCTCAGAAGCTCGCGGGCAATCTGGTTACCCAGCAGTTCAAACAGCTCATCGTCCAGAAACGAATGATCGATGTGGGCATCGATGACCCCTTGCGATGTCGCCGTCGTCAGTTTTTGATATGGCTCTTGTTGACCGGGTCTGATTTTGTGGTGCCAAAACCCCTCACTCCGCAGGTGGAAAAACGGTAAATGGGGATTGTTCCGATCCGAAGGAGACGCCAATGCCTGAAAACGATCGCTGAAATGGCGCTTGAGATCATCGTCAAAATAAAACCGGTTGTTCGTAACTTCGCCCGACGCTACGAGATCCATGACCGCCTGCAACATGGCCACTTTGTGAGGGCTCTTATTAGCACCACCACTGTTCACTCGAAGCGTTGAAAAACGCTTCTCGTAATCAAGCAAACTCACCGGCCACTCCAGTAATCTGCCTTCTCCGGGATGACCCATCGCACGCCACCACGAGGATCTTGCTGGTCGCCGGCATATCTCGGTATCAAATGACAATGCATGTGCATTACCGTCTGCCCCGCCGCAGCTCCACAGTTCATTCCAATATTGTAGCCATCCGGCTGGTAACGCTCTTCAAGCCACTGCTTGCCTTGCTCGACCAACTCCATAATGGCTTGTTGTTCAGCCGAGGTAAGGTCAAACCAGTCCGCGGCATGCCGGTTGGGGACAATTAACAAATGACCTTGGGAAACTGGAAAGCCATCCAGGCGGATATGAGCCAACGCATTGGACGGCATTGAACCTTGTTCTGATGCTTCATTGGCGGCGCAAAATGGGCAGTTCTGTTTCATCGGGAACTTCCAGTTACAGATTACGAGGGGGAAGCATGGGGCTGAGGTAGGCTCTGGCCAGCTCAAAGGTTAGCGCTGCCGGTAAATCCGGGGCTGGAATTATGTCCATGGCGGCCTCTCGGTCGAAGGACCATTGGAACGGCCTCTTGTTTTCATCCACCAGCAGCGGGAAGTCTGTACTTAGCTTTTCCAGATCTCTCTGGATGGATCGCATAGTGACTGAGAAGCCGTGGTCTTCGAGCAGTTCTGCCAGTTCAGTGGTGGTGATGGACTTGGGGAAGCGTGGCACCATTCGGAGCATGGTGAGGTAACGGACGGCAGTGTTGGACATAGGTAATCGGCAGCCAAGCAAACATGTAAAAGGAAATGTAGCAACAAACCGTCAATTTACGTCGCAAAACAGGCAAACACAAAAAGAAGGAAATCCGAGTCAACTTAAATCAGAACAGACCCTCGTTCTTACCCGCCACCAGATTCGGTACATGGCCATCGCTCAGCTCAAAACGAGCCGGCCCACGGCAGCGAAAATGCACCCAGGCCGGTTCCCACATCAAAAGTCGGAGAAGCATCATGGCTTTCAAAGTAAGGGTAATTAACGGGCGGAACGGTTCCCAACAACTCCTTGAAGAATCCGCGAGACAAACTGTTGGGGGAACAGTGAGGAAACGGGAACCAGTTTATTCAATCCGGGCAGCGCCACCCGCTGCTTTTTCTCAATGGCCCGAATTCCGCACTCGGCAACTTGTGCTGCATCCATCGCAACCAGGTCGGCAAGAGAGCTGATGGAGCCACGGCTGTGCTGTTCTGACGATAAACCCATGGCATCGTATATCTTGGTGCGGGTTATTCCGGGACACAGCATTCCTACATAGATCCCATGAGGAGCCAGTTCATCGGCCAGCGCATGAGTAAAGGCGATCACATAGTGTTTACTACCGGCGTAGGCGGCCAGTTTCGGGACGGGCACATAACCACCAATGGAGGCGACATTAAGGATGTGCCCCTGCACCCCTGCCTCTATCATCCGCCTGGCAATCACTGCCACCAACTCGGTGACAACCTGAATGTTGAGAGTCAGGGCTTTGCGCACGCTCTTTGTGTCGAGTTCCGTGTGGTTGCCCAACAAGCCAGTACCGGCATTGTTCACCAGCACTTCTACGCTGAATCCCTGGTCATCAAGTTGCTGCATCAACGTTTCAACGGCGTCGTCAGCCGTAAGGTCCATCTGGATGGGAATGAATTCACCAGGGCCATTACCCAATTCTGCCTTCAATGACTCAAGTTCATCCGGGTCCAGGGTCGCGGTTGCAACTCTTGCCCCCATCGCGTGGAGCAAAACGACCATTTCACGCCCGATGCCACTGCCACCGCCGGTTACCAATACCTGCCTTTGATTCCAGTCCATACCTTTCGTTACCTCTCTTCATTGCCTTGATTGGCTGCTTGCTGTCTGAACTGGGAAGGAGTCATCCCGTGGCAGGCCTTGAACCACCTTATAAAAGACTGGCTTTCGGTGTACTGCAGACGATGCGCAATAGCTTCGATGCTCTCATTGCTTTCCAGAAGAAGCTTCCTCGCCATCTCCTCACGTAATTCACCCAACAATGCTCGATAGCTGCCACCCTCATCGCTCAACCGGCGCAGGAGATGACGACTGCTCATACCCAGGGCATCTGCCAACGCAGATCGGGAAGGCTTCCCACGCATCACCATCGTTTTCAGAATTGCGCGGGCATTCCCGAGAAAATCAGGTTCTGTTTGTTTGCTTTCGAGGGAACGGGCATGGCTCTCCAGGACATCCCGCATTGCACTATTGGAATGCAGCAACGGTGCGTCCAGAGCCGCCAGTGGAAATACCAGCGCATTTGTTGGCTGACCAAAATGCACGGGACAACGAAATACCCGCTCATATTCCCTGAGTTGGTCAGCGATTTCTGGTGCCCTGCGCTGGAGGAGCACGCAATCAAAATCCCAGTGGGTTATGTTTGGCAGGTGCACCCTCACCGTGGCGAGACTACCCAGCATGTAATCCACCGCTTGCGACCGAAACACTGGGTTGGTTGTGGCCAAATTCCAGGTCCAGGCAACTTGTCCGGGCCTGAATTCAAACGAGGTGCTTCCGACACTGCTTACCAGGTGCTCATACCGCATGCACATCTCAATCACTTCGCGAAGCGTTCCACAGGCCCGCACTATATAGCCGGCCACGCCGAAACTTTCGGGCTGGGTGAACTCCGCCAGATGAAGGCCGAGGAGATCATCACCGGTATCCTTAACACCCGCATTGAGTACGTGTTCAAGGTACCGCATTGGTACCATCTGGTTTGGGTCAGTCAGGGTCTCAGGACTCAGCCCGGCCTCACTTAACAGGGCGTTGTAGGATAATCCGAACTGCTCGGCGAGGATCAGAAGATTCCTCAAGAGACCCGCCAGCACTAGACCCCCGTCGTCGTTGACGCCACCATCCTCGATGTCTGATTGCATACCGTGACCGCTCTTCCCAATCATTGGAACCCGGATTAGAGTCAGATCCATCAAGCCAATGTTGTGTACATTCCGTGCACAATACTGGACACGCGGGCAAACTGACCATCACATCTTGGGACCACCAATAAACATTTTAGGACATGCTCGGGATCACATCTGTCCAGGCTGAAGGCCACAGGAACAACCTTCCTATCCCAGCAACGGATCTCGAAGCCACCTTTGGTGCTGCGTCGAAAAGAATTTCTGCCACCCCAAACGCAAAAAAGGCAGACCAGTAAGTACTGATCTGCCTTTCTTTTATGTGGTAGCGGGGAGCAGGCGCGAAAGAGCGCCTGCGGCGGCAGCATCTCTGCGCGAAGCGCAAAAAAGAGTGCCGACTCAAAAAGCCCCCGCTTGAAAGCAATAAGGCCAGCGTAAGCTGGCCTTATTTCAATAGTGGTAGCGGGGGCTGGATTCGAACCAACGACCTTCGGGTTATGAGCCCGACGAGCTACCAGACTGCTCCACCCCGCATCAAACTGGTTGTTTATCGGGGAACCCCCGAATCAACGTGCGCGTATCTTAAGGATTAGCCCCGTACCTGTCAATCGATATTTTCAAACAGATCGCCTGGATAAGTGAGACTCTCCTGCGGTGCCTGCTCAAACATACCCACCTTATCGATTGCCTCCTGCACGGGCCGGAACGAGCGTCGGTGGTGAACGGTGGCGCCGAGGCGATTCAACGCCTCGAGGTGAACCGGTGTGGGATAGCCTTTGTGCCTGGCAAGTTCGTAACCGGGGAACTGTTTGTCCAGTTCGGCCATTTCGCGGTCGCGTACCACCTTTGCGATGATGGATGCCGCGCTGATGGCCTCGACACGGCTATCCCCTTTAACGACCGGCTCAGAGGGCCAGCGCCATTTGGGGCAGCGGTTTCCATCAACAAGTACATACTCCGGCTCAACGGCCAGGCCAGCGACCGCCCTTTCCATTGCCACCATGGTGGCCTGGTAGATGTTCAGGCGATCAATCTCATCCGCTTCGGCTCGCCCGACACTCCAGGCGGCGGCCTTCTCAACAATTTCTTCGTACAGGGCTTCTCTGCGCTTCTCTGTGAGCTTCTTGGAGTCCGCCAGCCCCGCTATCGGGCGTTCAGGGTCCAGGATCACCGCTGCAGTAACAACCGCTCCAATTAATGGCCCCCGTCCGACTTCATCGACCCCCGCAAGGCGCGAGCCGGAGTAATGACACTGGAACGGGGGTAATGGGGGTTTACTCAAGATGATTGCTCCAGCAGTTCGGAGATGGCGTCCGCCGCTTTTTCATCCGCATTCTGGCGGAGTTGCAGATGCAGCTCGGTGAATGCCTCGGTCAGGCGGGTTCGTTCATCCTCGTTCTCGAGGCGTTCCAGCACTGCGGCTCCCAGAGCCTCGGGGGTGGCGTCGTCCTGAAGCAACTCCGGCACCAGCGGCTCACGGGCCAACAGGTTGGGAAGTGCGACATGAGGCACCTTGACCAGGTGGGATAGCAGCTTGTAACTGAGGTTGCTTAGCCGGTAGCCGACCACCATTGGCTTTTTCAGCAACATGGCTTCGAGGGTCGCGGTGCCTGATGCCAGCAGTACCACATCGGACGCCGCCATCACTTCCCTGGACCGCCCCCGGACAATGGTCACCGGCAAGGCAACCTCGAGGGATTCCACCAATCCCTGAACCTGACGTTCGCGGTCGCGGTTGATGCAGGGAATGACCAGTTGGAGATCCGGACGGGAGGCCTGTATCCAGCGGGCTGCGGCCAGGAACAGGCTACCCAGGCGTTCAACTTCGCCCCCACGGCTGCCCGGCAATATCGCCAGCACCGGCTTGTTTTCATCCAGCCCGAGAGAGCGGCGGGCACCCGCGGTGTCCGGCTCCATCGGAATGCGGTTTGCCAGCGGGTGCCCCACAAAAGCGACCGGCACATCGTGCTCTTCGTAGAATCGGGCCTCGAAGGGAAACAGGGTCAGCATCAGGTTCACGGATTTCGCAATCTTGAAGATGCGCTTTTGTCGCCACGCCCAGACTGAGGGGCTGACGTAGTGAACCGTGGGAATGCCGGCATCACGGCAGCGGCGTTCGACACCGAGGGTAAAATCCGGGGAATCGATACCGATGACCACATCCGGTGGCGTGGCCAGGAAATAGTCCATCAGGCGTGCGCGGATACTGAACAGCTCGCGGATGCGACCAAGGACTTCCACCAATCCCATCACCGACAAGCGCTCCATCGGCACCAGCGAGTGAAAACCGGCGGCCTCCATCTCTTCCCCGCCGATGCCAACAAAACGGGCACGGGGGTATCTGGCCCGCAGCGAATAGATCAGACCAGCACCGAGTATGTCACCCGATGCCTCGCCAGCAACGATGCCAAATGTGATTGGTCGGTCGCTAATGACCCTGGAAGGGGGATGGTCCATCACCTGTCCGGGCCCGACTATCGGATAATGCCGCGGTGTGCACCACGAAGAGAGTCAATAAGCGGACGTATTTCGTCCATATCCGGGTAGGATTTTTCCAGATCTTCAACGGCCTGCTCGGTGGTCAGACCTTGCCGGTAGATAACCTTGTAGGCCCTGCGCAGGGTCAGCAGCACTTCCTTGCTGAACCCACGGCGGCGAAGACCTTCCACGTTCATGCCATGGGGCTGGGCAGACTGACCGCTGGCCATGACATAAGCCGGAATATCCTTGAGTACGATGCTGCCCCCGGCCGCCATGCTATGCGGACCGATGTGACAGAACTGGTGGACCATGGTGCCACCGCCGAGAATAGCCCAGTCGCCAACGGTGACGTGCCCTGCCAGGGTCGCGCAGTTGGCGAGTATGGTGTTGTCACCAACCGTGCAATCGTGGGCCACGTGGACGTATGCCATCAGCAGGTTGCCGCTGCCAATGCGGGTTTCGCCGCGATCCTGAACCGTGCCGCGGTGAATAGTGCAGTTTTCCCGGATCACGTTGTCATCACCGATCACCAGGGTGGTCGGCTCGCCGGCGTATTTCTTGTCCTGACACTCTTCTCCGATACTGGAGAACTGGAAAATGCGGTTGTTCCGGCCAATAACCGTAGGCCCTTTGACCACCACATGGGAGAGGATTTCGGTACCCTCTCCTATTTCCACATCGGGGCCGATGTAGCTCCACGGACCAACGGTTACGTTATCCGCCAGCCTGGCTGATGGGTCTACAATCGCTTGAGGATGGACACCCGACCAGTCATTTGTCGCCATCAAACTTCTCTCTCAGCGGTCAATATGTCGGCCACGCAGACGACTTCACCATCGACCAGTGCCCGGCACTCAAATTTCCAGATTCCGCGCTTGCCAGAGATGAAGGTCGATTCCATGCAGAGTCGGTCTCCTGGCACCACGGGGCGCTTGAAGCGCACCTTACTGGACCCAGCCAGATATTGTACCACGCCATCCGACGGTTTCCGTTCAACCGTCACAAATCCAAGCACCCCCGAAAGCTGCGCCATCGCCTCTATTATCAGCACTCCGGGCATGATCGGCTTATTCGGAAAATGGCCTGTAAAGAATGGTTCGTTGAAGGAAATGTTCTTATATCCCTTAATGGATTTACCCTTCTCGATTTCAGTAACCCGATCAACCAGCAAAAACGGGTATCTGTGGGGCAAATATTCCCGAATTTCTTCAATATACATCATCTTTAACGGCCTCAGCCTTCTGATTTCTTTTCCAGTTCTTTAAGCCTTCGCGCCATGGCGTCCAGCTGTCGAAAGCGAACTGCGTTTTTGCGCCACTGGCGATTCTTGTCGGCACTGGTGCCGGAAGAATACACCCCCGGCTCCCGGATATCACCGGTAACCAGTGTCATCCCTGTGAGATGCACCTGATCGGCAATCTCAAGGTGTCCGGCCACCCCGGACGCGCCGCCAAACACACAATGACTGCCGATGCGGGTACTGCCTGCGATCCCGACCATGGCCGCCATGGCACTGTGATCGCCGATGCGTACGTTGTGGGCGATCTGGATCAGGTTATCCAGTTTGACGCCGTTGCCAATCACGGTGTCGTCCAGAGCACCGCGATCAATCGTGGTATTGGCGCCCACCTCCACATCGTCACCCAGAACAACCTTGCCGATCTGGGCGATTCGGTGCCAGGCGCCTTTTTCATTGGCAAAACCAAAGCCGTCGGACCCGACCACCGCCCCACTAAGGATATGGCAACGCTGCCCCACGATGATGTCGTGAGCCAGGGTTACCCGGGGGCGTAATACAGTCTGACTTCCGATGCGGCATCGGGCGCCAACAATGGAGCCGGCTCCGATAATCACATGATCTCCGATCTCCGCTTCCGCTTCGATCACCACCTGGGGGCCAATGGCCGCGGTGTCTGAAATCCTTGCAGACGAATCCACAACCGCAGACGGATGAATGCCGGGCTGCTGGCGGGGCGCAGGATCAAACCAGTGACTGAGGCGAGCGTACCCGAGATAGGGATTGTCCAGTAACAGGACATTGGTCGGAGAATCGCCAGCCGCCGCCGGCGACAGGATGACGGCCGAGGCCTGGGTTTCTTTCAGGTATCGACCGTAGGAAGGATTGGCCAGAAAGGATATCTGCCCTGGCGTAGCCGCCTGCAGCGTGGCGACACCATGAATCTGTGTATCCGGATCTCCCCTGAGCTCCGCCCCCAGTTCGGCAGCAATGTCCCCCAGCCGGTAACAACGTTCTGTCATCACTTACTCCACAAGGTAAGACGGCCTGGCGCCGAATGGCACACCAGGCCGGCGCCGGGTCTGATCAGCGGTTCAGCTTGTCCAGCAATTCGTCTGTCAGGTTCATTTCCGGCTTCACGTAGACCACGGCTTCGCTGGGGAGAATCAGGTCCAGATCGTGTTCCTCAAGAAGCTCCTGAACGGCGCTATCGACATTCGGGCGGGCGTTTTCCAGGAAGGACTGTTTACGACTGGCCACAGTGGAATCCAGGCGTTGCTTGAGGAAGTTGAATTCCTTCACTTTTTCCTGAAACTCGGTGGTCAGTTGGCTACGCTCGGATTCGTTCATCATTGCGCCATCTTTTTCCAGGCGGTCCTTCAGTTTTCTCGCTGCTTCCTGGGCCTGGCGCACTTCGGCCTCGTCATCGGCGAAATCCCTCTGGAGGCTTTCACTGAATGTTTTTGCCTCGTTTGAAGAAAACAGGGCCTGACGGAGATCCACAACACCTATACGGGTCTCGGCCGCTGCCGGGAAAGACACGGCCAGCGCCAGCAGGGCGGCCATTGCTGCAAATCGAAACATGGTATTTCTCCTCTGTATCTTTCTTTTTCTACATCGTCCACTGATCAGAAGGTCTGTCCCAGTGAGAACTGGAAGATCTGTGTATCGTCACCACTCTTATCGTTCAGCGGCTTGGCCAGACTGAATGCCAGCGGACCGACGGCGGTGATCCACTGGAATCCGATACCCGCTGACACCCGTAATTCGTTCGCAGCAGGCTCAAAATCCCGGTCCGGATCAAACACCTGACCGGCATCCACAAAGAATGCCGAGCGCATGGAACGGCTATCCCCCGCAAACGGAGTCGGGAAGATCAGCTCCAGACTGCCCTCGGTCAGGACGTTACCACCAAACGGGTCCGGGTCTGACAAATCATTGGGGCTGTTTGTCGCCCTCGGCCCGAGGGAATTCGCTTCGAACCCACGGACAGAACCATAGCCGCCGGCATAGAAATGCTCATAAAACGGCATGACGTCACGGCCACTGTAGCCATCACCATACCCCACTTCCGTGCGCGCCCGCACGACCCAGGTCTGGTTTTCGTTCAGAGGCTGGTAGAAGTCGGTCTTATGGGTGAGCTTATAGAAGGTCAGATCACTCCCGGGAACGGCCACATCACCGGACAGGGAATGACTGTAACCATCGCTGGGCAGCACGCCACGGTTCAGGGTGCTGCGGCGCCAGGAACCAAACAGGAAGTAGTTGTGGAAATCGTTCCCTTCCTCGGCAATGAAATCCCGCACTTCCTGGGAAGTAAACCTGCCGCTTTTGACCTTGGACAGCGTGTACCCAACCCCGAAGTTCAGGCGGGTAATGCTGTCGGTCGGATACCCGAAAGTAAGCCGGCCACCGTACTCATCCAGCAGGTAGGAGGAAATATCCTGTTCTTCGAAATCCGTTTCCCGGGCAAATATACTGAAGCCACGGCTGACGCCATCGACCGTGTAGTAGGGATCGGAATAGGAGAAATTGGCACTTTTGATGGAATCACTGACGTTGACGCCAAACGAAACCCGCTTGCCACTGCCGAAGAAATTGTTCTCTGAGACATTCGCGCCCAGGATCACACCCGACGCCTGGGAGAAGCCAACCGATGCAGAGAGGCTACCCGTAGGCTGCTCAACAACGGAGTAGTTCACATCCACCATGTCATCCGTGCCGGGCACCGGAGTGGTTTCGACGTCTACGGTCTGGAAGAACCCCAGCCGCTCCAGCTTGGTCTTGGAGTATTCGATTCGATCCGTGGAAGCCACGCCGCCTTCCATCTGGGTCATTTCCTGGCGCAGGACTTCGTCCCGGGTAGACACGTTGCCCTCGAAGTTAACCCGGCGGACATAGGCGCGTTTTCCGGGTTCAACGTAGAACGTGACCGAGGCGGTATTGTCATCACTCGGTTCCGGCACCGCATTAACGTTGGCAAAGGCATAGCCTTCGCGACCCAGGCGCCGCGACAGACGCTCAGACACGGCCGTCATCATCGAGCGGGAGAACACATCCCCTTCCTCTATCGTGATGAGTTCACGCAACTCTTCCTCATCGACGATCAGTTCGCCCCGAAGCTGGACGTCAGACACTGTGTACTGAGGCCCCTCGTTCAGCGCAATCGCAATGAAGACCTGTTTCTTGTCGGGTGAGATTGATACCTGGCTGGACTCCACGTTGAAGTCCAGATAACCACGGTCCAGGTAGAACGATCTCAGGGTCTCCAGGTCACCGCTGAGCCGCTCCCGCGCATATTTGTCGGCATTGGTGATGGAGTTCCACCAGCTGCTGGTCCGGAGTTCAAACAGATCCAGCAACTCCTCATCATTGAAGTTTTCGTTGCCAATGATATTCATGTGCTGAATGGCCGCCACATCGCCTTCGTTGATATCGAGCTTGATGGCGACCCGGTTGCGGGGTAACTCTTCGGCGGTTGCCTTCACCCGGGCGTTGTAACGGCCCTGACTGATGTAAGAGCGCAGAATCTCAAGCTCAAGGCGTTCCAGCGTGGCACGACGGAATACCTGGCCCTCTTCAAGACCGGCTCCGGACAATGCATCCAGGAGCATATCCGTTTCAATATTCTTGTTGCCGTCGATTTCAATGGAGGTGATGGAAGGCCGTTCCAGGACCGTCAGGATCAGAACGCCACCGTCCCGGCTTGCTTCAATATCCGTGAACAGCCCCGTCCGGAACAGATCCTTGATCGCCCCGGCAAGTTCGGCTTCGTCCACCGGCTCCCCGATGTCGACCGGGAAGGCGGAGAAAACGGTACCTGCGGATACCCGTTGTAATCCCTCTACCTCAATATCAGAAACCGTAAATTCGTCAGCATGCGCTGAACTCATGCCGGTACCGGCAATTGCCAGACCTATGGCTACACCTAGAAGAGAACGTCTCATTCAGTCATTTCGCCTGTTAATGCGCGTAAGGAGCTCGCAATTCTCACAACCGCATCAGGTCGTTGTAAAGAGCAAACACCATTAATGTGAGAATCAATGCCATACCGATTCGTAATCCAAGCGCCTGAGCCTGCTCGGAAAGCGGCTTACGGCGAATCGCCTCGATGGTGTAATAAATGATATGACCACCATCCAGAACCGGTATCGGCAGAAGGTTGAGCACCCCCAGGCTTACGCTCAGGTAAGCCAGGAAGCGGATAAAGTCCTCGAAGCCGGAACTGACACTGGCTTCCGCAACCCGGGCAATCGTAATAGGGCCGCTGAGATTGGTGGGCGACAACAGCCCGGTAACCATCTTCTTGATGGCCACCAGCGTCAACCGGGTATCCGCCCAGGTTTCACTGACCGCATTGGGCACGGCCGCAACAGGCCCGAACCGTACGTCCCGCAGCACTTCGTCCGGCCAGCTTACCTGGGCCACACCGGCGCCCACAAAGCCAATTTTCTCGCCGCTTTCCGTGGTTTTCGATTCCGGCGTTACCTGCAAGTCCAGGCGTTCACCCTGACGCTCAACGGTTACCGCCAGGGTTGAGGCCGGTGAGGCGCGGATGATGTCCACCAACTCAAACCAGCCCGCAACGGGCTGTCCTTCCACGGCAACCACGCGATCTCCGGGTTGCAGGCCAGCGGCTTCGGCGGCACCGCCACTGACTATTTCATCCAGTACAGCGGGAATGGCCGGTCGCCAGGGTTCTATGCCGAACGCCCCCAGGGGATCGGGCCTGCTGTCCTGCAAGCGCCAGCCATCGAGGGATGTGGATAGTTCGCCACGACTGCCATTACGACTGACTACCAGAGCAACGCTGCTGTGCTCCCCGGCTCGCTCCAGCAGGCGCATGTTAATATCTCGCCAGGACGTCACCCTGTGACCATCCACCTCGTGGATTTCCATTCCCTCGACCAGACCCATGCGTTCCGCAATACTATCCGGCTTCACGTCGCCTACGATGGGCGCCACGGCGGTAAAGCCGACCACGCTCAACAACCAGTATGCGGCTATGGCGAAGAGAAAATTCGCTATCGGTCCGGCGGCTGCGATCGCAATACGCTTTGACGGCGGCTTGGAGGTAAACGCCTGGTCACGCAGCTCCTCGGGGACGGGCCCTTCCCGCTCATCGAGCATTTTGACGTAGCCACCCAGCGGAATCGCGGCTATCGCGAATTCAGTGCCATGGCGGTCGTACCAGGAAAACATGGGCTTCCCGAAACCGACGGAGAAACGAAGCACCTTGACCCCACAGCGTCTGGCCACCCAGAAATGGCCAAACTCATGAAGGGTCACCAGTATGCCCAGCGTTAAAGCGAGTGCAAGGACGGTTTGAACTATGTGCATAGTGCTCTCGATAGTTGGCGATTATCCCGACGGACCGGCCCGGTAGCGATAACTCAGACCGTCAGCAAGCGTATCTGTTCCCGGGCAAACCCACGGGCTTCAGCATCTTTTGCAAAGATGATATCGAAACTGTCGGCGGAAACCACCTCGGTCGCCGTCAGGGTGCGCTCTATAATAACGGGGATATCGGTAAAGCAAAGGTCGCCCGCCAAAAATGCCGCCACCGCCTCTTCGTTGGCGGCATTCAGCACTGCCGGAGCAGTCCCGCCGGATTGAAAGGCCTCCGCAGCCAGGCGTAGACAGGGAAACCGGATCATGTCCGGACGCTCGAAATGGAACCGACCGATGGCAAACAGATCCAGCGGCGCTACGCCGGCATCAATGCGTTCTGGCCAGGCCAGACCGTTGGCAATCGGCGTACGCATATCGGGGCTGCCCAACTGGGCCAGAACCGACCCATCGGCATACTCAACCATCGAATGGATGATGCTTTCCGGGTGGACGTGCACTTCAATCCGCGTCGGATCGGTGTTGAACAGCCAGCATGCTTCAATCAGCTCCAGCCCCTTGTTCATCAGGGTGGCGGAGTCCACGGAGATTTTCCGCCCCATGGACCAGTTGGGGTGGGCGCAGGCCTGTGACGGAGACACGCTCTTCAGCTCGTCTTCGGAATGCTGCCGGAAGGGCCCGC
Source organism: Marinobacter sp. DUT-3 (assembly GCF_050379435.1). Taxonomy (NCBI): domain Bacteria; kingdom Pseudomonadati; phylum Pseudomonadota; class Gammaproteobacteria; order Pseudomonadales; family Marinobacteraceae; genus Marinobacter; species Marinobacter sp. DUT-3. Next base: position 560,970 of record NZ_JBNRMG010000003.1, on the reverse strand, counting down.
CGGACGCCGTGAGCAGTATACGGGTGATACCGGCGCCATCGGGATCACGAACCCTGTCCGCTGGCATGCACTGGAAGATCGCGTTGTGCTCACTGTCGATTGGCAGCAACTCAGCACCGGACTCGGCCACCGCGTCCATAAACAGCCGGCCGGACATGACCAGGGCTTCCTTGTTGGCCAGCAGGACGCGCTTTCCAGCCCGTACGGCGGAAAGCGTTGGCGGGAGGCCGGCAGCGCCTACAATAGCCGCCATGACCGTATCCACATCATCCGAACAGGCAACCTGGCACAACCCCGACTCTCCGCCGAGAACGGTTGTCGGAAGTTCCGATATGGCATCTGCCAACTGGCTGGCGGCGTCGTTGTCGGCCATGACGGCATAGGCCGGCCGGAACTCACGACACAGAATCACCATATCCTCAACCCGGGTGCTGGCCGTGAGGGCGTGAATCCGGAAGCGGTCCGGGTGGCGACGAATCACATCCAGCGTGCTCCGGCCAATCGACCCGGTGGCTCCAAGGATGGTTACATGGCGCATAATTTCACTCACCAGTGGCCAGCCGTCAGCCAGCCAAGCTGGGTAATAATCAGGGCAAACACGGGAATGGCAGCCGTAAGGCTGTCAATCCGGTCCATAATACCACCATGACCAGGAAGCAGTTGGCTGCTGTCCTTTATGCCACGAAAACGCTTGAGCATGCTCTCCAGGAGATCTCCCAACACTGAAACCAGCCCCGTCGCCAGGCTGGCGATCACCAGCAGCAGCGTCTGGTCCATGGGCGCGGAAGCCAGCTGACTTACGATGACCGCGAATACCGCAACCGCCACCAGGCCGCCCCAGACACCGGCCCAGGATTTTCCGGGGCTGACTCGTGGAGCCAGCTTGGCCTTGCCGAACGCCCGGCCCGCGAAATAGGCGCCGATATCGGCAACCCAGACAACGCAGAATACAAACAATATGACTAATAAATTGTTGGCAACATCACCGAACTGAAACGATCCGGTCCGCAAATGGTTCAACCCCACCCAGGCCGGAACCAGCACAAGCAGCCCCATCACGGCGCGAACAGGCAACCCGCCCCAGCGCTCGGATCCGGCCGGGTAACTGCGAACCATCAGGAAACAGATAAACCACCAGATAACGGCCAGCCAGAGCACGGCAACAGCGGATACATTGAGCAACCCGTACATCACGGCGGCAGCCACCGCCGCGTAGACCACGCGAGCCAACTGGGAGGTCATGCCCGACATGTTGGCCCATTCCCAGGCACCGATGGTGATAATGGCACCGGTAAACAGGGCAAAGCCGAGCGGTGGCAGAAAGAAGATGCCGCCAATGGCAATCGGGGCAAGGATAAGCGCAGTTATGATTCTGGTTTTTAGCACAATAGAGTTCGCTGTCTTGTCGTTATTTTTCCGGCTGGCGACTGGCAATCTGGTCATCGGTCTGGCCAAACCGCCGCTGCCGACCGGCATAGGCCTTCAGCGCTTCCCTCATTTCGTCCTCAAGGAAGTCGGGCCAGTAAACCGGTGAGAAGTACAGTTCGGTGTACGCCAGGTGCCAGAGCATGAAATTGCTGATGCGCTGCTCGCCCGCCGTGCGGATCATCAGGTCCGGCATGGGCAGGTCGCCAATGGAGAGATGCTGCTGAATCAGGCCATCGGTCACATCCGACGGTTCCAGCCCCCCTGCCCGGACCTTTTCCGCAACCTGCCTGGTTGCCTGCGTGATATCCCAGTGACCGCCATAGTTGGCGGCAATGACCAGGGTCATCAGGGTGTTATTGCGGGTCAACGCTTCCGCCTTTTCCATATGTTCCTGCAACGCAGGACTGAAGGCGGTCCGGTCACCGATGATCCGGAGCCGGATGTTGTTCCGATGAAGCTTTTTGACTTCCCGCTCCAGTGCAAACAGGAACAGGCGCATCAAGGCAGAGACCTCATCTTTGGGGCGCCGCCAGTTCTCGCTTGAGAAGGCAAACAGGGTCAGTACCTCCACCCCCTCGCGGGCGCAGGTCTCCACGACAGCTTTCACCGCATTCACGCCCGCCTTGTGGCCGGCCACCCCCGTCAGCTGGCGCGCTTTCGCCCAGCGGTTATTACCATCCATGATAATGGCCACATGCCGGGGCCGACTGTCAGCCGACACCGGAATCTCTGCGGATACAGTTTCCGTCATGAAGTCCCCTGCTCAGCCAGCGGGTGGACGCTGGCTGATCGTTGTGTCCGAATAAGACCCGGCTGAATCAGACAGCCATCAAGTCTTCTTCTTTTCCTTTGAGCATTTTTTCAATGTCGGCGATGTAACGATCCGTCAGCTTCTGAATCTCTTCCTCGCCCTTACGCTCCTCGTCTTCGTTGATTTCCTTCTCTTTGAGCAGTTCTTTCAACATGGAGTTGGCGTCACGACGAGCGTTACGGATAGAGACCCGACCGTGCTCGGCATCGGCTTTTGCCTGCTTGACCATTTCCTTACGGGTTTCTTCGGTCAGCATCGGCATCGGAACGCGGATGGTGTCGCCGCTGGTGGCAGGGTTCAAACCCAGATCCGACGTCATGATGGCTTTTTCAATCGTCGGCACGAGGTTCTTTTCCCAGGGCGATATCGTCAGTGTACGGTTGTCTTCAACGTTCACGCTCGCAACCTGCTTCAGCGGCGTTTCCTGGCCATAGTAGTTCACCATGACGCTGTCGAGAATGGCAGGATGGGCACGGCCTGTGCGGATTTTGTTGAAGGCTGAGTGGAGAGCATCAACGCTCTTTTTCATTTTCTTCTCAGCTTCGGATTTGATGTCGTTGATCACTAGAGCATCCTCAATTCGTTATTCATGTCAGTCCGTTTTCCGGCCAGTCTGATGCGGGCCGGATCAACCACGTTATTCGATCAGTGTACCTTCTTTTTCGCCGGTCACGATGCGCGTCAGCGCACCCGGGCGATTCATATCGAACACCCGCAGCGGCATACCGTGATCCCGGGCCAGGCAGATCGCTGTCAGGTCCATCACGCCCAGCTTTTTATCCAGCACTTCGTCATAGGTCAGATGGTCGTATTTTTCTGCTGACGAGTCGAGATAGGGGTCCGCCGAATAGACACCATCCACCTTGGTCGCCTTCAGGACCGCATCCGCCTCGATCTCGATACCACGCAGACAGGCAGCGGAGTCAGTGGTAAAGAAGGGGTTACCCGTGCCGGCGCAGAAAATCACCACATCACCGTCTTTCAGGTCGCGCACTGCGCGACGGCGATCATAGTGCTCAACGATGCCGCTCATGGGAATGGCCGACATGACACGGGTACGGATATTCGAGCGCTCAAGCGCATCGCGCATAGCCAACCCGTTCATCACGGTTGCCAGCATACCCATGTGGTCGCCGGTTACCCGATCCATGCCCGCGGCATTCAGGGCAGCGCCACGGAACAGGTTACCGCCACCGATAACCAGGCCTACCTGAACACCAATACCGATCAGGGCGCCGATTTCCAGTGCCATGCGGTCAAGAACTTTGGGATCAATACCGAAATCGTGCTCGCCCATCAGGGCTTCGCCACTGAGCTTGAGCAGAACACGCTTGTATCTGGGCTGGGTTTTCGATGATGTCGGCATGGTGATCCCCTTTTCGTCTGTTGGCTGCTATCTGGCGCGACAAGCTTCGCAGGCTTGTATCTGACATACTCCTCAATAAAAAGGGGTATCTCAGATACAAGCCCGCCACGAGAGCCAGGTCACCCCAGCCAACGTGGCAGACTCAGGTGGCGCTGCAACCACTGGGGTCGCAGCGCCAAACAGAAGGATCAGGCCTTGCCTGTGCCGGCTGCAGCAGCAACCTCGGCAGCAAAGTCCACTTCTTCCTTCTCAATACCTTCACCGACTTCCAGGCGAACAAAACCAACCAGCTCACCGCCGGCGGACTTGATCAGCTCACCCACGGTCTGGTCAGGGTTCTTGACGAAAGGCTGCTCAACAAGGCTGTTTTCCTTGAGGAACTTCTTGATGCGGCCGCCCATCATCTTCTCGACGATTTCGGCAGGCTTGCCTTCCATATCCGGCTGGGCCTTGATGACGTCTTTTTCTTTCTCGAGTTCATCGGCAGGCATGTCTTCCGGCTTGCCAACCCGCGGGTTAACAGCGGCAGCGTGCATGGCGATGTCACGGGCAACCTCGGAGTCACCAGCGGTCAGGGCCACAACAGATGCGATCTTGTTGTTGCTGTGGACATAGCCGCCCACAACCGGACCTTCGACCTTAACGATGCGACGTACAGTGATGTTCTCGCCAATCTTCTGAACCAGCGCTTCACGCTTGGCTTCCAGATCGCCGTCCATCAGCTTGGCTACGTCGGTTTCACCCTTTTCGAAGGCAACGTCCAGAACGTCGTTGGCGAAGCTGATGAAGTTGTCATCACGGGCAACGAAGTCGGTCTCGGAGTTGACTTCCAGGATGAAGGCAACGGTGTTGTCGTCAGAAATCTTGATCAGAGATACGCCTTCAGCGGCAGTACGGCCGGCCTTTTTGGCGGCTTTCAGGCCGGAAGACTTGCGCAGCTCTTCAATCGCAGTATCAACACTGCCATCAGCTTCGACCAGTGCTTTCTTGCACTCCATCATGCCGAGGCCGGTACGCTCACGCAGCTCTTTAACCATTGCAGCGGTAATTGCAGCCATGTTCAATCCTCTTGTTCCGAATTCGGTGGGAAGGTGTGCCCGGGGTTAATCACGGGCACACCCGACATCTCAAATCTGAAGGGAAAACATTACTCAGCGGCTGGAGCAGCACCTTCAGCATCTTCGCTGACTTCAACAAACTCGTCAGCGCCGGCACCGGCAGACTGGGTCGCATCGATGCAGGTATCGGCAACGGCCTTCACGTAAATCTGGATAGCGCGAATGGCGTCATCGTTGCCCGGGATTACGTAATCAACACCGTCAGGATCGCTGTTGGTATCAACAACACCGATAACAGGAATGCCCAGCTTGTTGGCTTCCTTGATGGCGATGCGCTCGTGGTCCACGTCGATTACGAACATGGCATCCGGCAGGCCACCCATGTCCTTGATACCGCCGATAGAACGCTCAAGGCGGTCCATTTCGCGGGTGCGATCAAGGGCTTCTTTCTTGGTCAGCTTGTCGAAAGTACCATCCTGGCTCTGAGCTTCCAGGTCACGGTAGCGACGGATAGACTGACGGATGGTCTTGTAGTTGGTCAGCATGCCACCCAACCAGCGGTGGTTTACGAAAGGCTGACCAGCGCGCTCGGCTTCTTCCTTCACGATTTTCGCTGCGGCACGCTTGGTACCTACGAACAGAACCTTGTTCTTGTTCTCTGCCAGTTGCTGAACGAACTTGAGTGCGTCGTTCATGGCAGGAACAGTCTGTTCCAGGTTGATGATATGAATCTTGTTGCGGGCGCCGAAGATGAACTTCGACATTTTCGGGTTCCAGTAACGGGTCTGGTGACCGAAGTGAGCACCTGCCTTGAGCAGGTCACGCATATTTACCTGAGCCATGATATTTACCTTTTTAGCTTCGGGTTAGTCCTCCACGCGTCCGATTGACCCAACCATGCTCCTTAAAACAGGAGACGGCACCCTGGGACAACGTGTCGACACGTGTGTGAATTTGCCGGATTTGTTTCCAGCGGGCGCGTTTATACCATAAAAACGCACCCTGGTGCCATCTATTTCAGCATGCCGATGACTCCCCGCCAAGGCTTCATATCAATCCTGTTATAGCGGCTATATCACCCCAGCTATTACTTGCCTCCCTTCTATGACGAATAATTCCAAACACACCGCACCAAGCAGACCAGGACAAAAAAGACACAACAGGGAAACCACGAAAGGAGGCAACGGTGTTCAAACTGGCAACCACATTCACACTTGCGGCAGCAGCTCTGGGTACCGCCCAGGCGGCGGAGGTCCGCATCGATCGCACACTCAACGCCCCGATTGAGCAGATCTGGGAGTCATTCAGCACATTCTGCTCTATCCAGAACTGGCAGTCGCTGGTCAACACCTGCGACGTCTACGAGAACCGCCACGGCATTCACCGCACCATCGTCATGAATGACGGCGGCGTGTTTGTAGAGCGGCTCAGCGAGTTCTCGGACAGCCAGCACTCGTACACCTACACCATTGTTGCCGGCCCGCTTGGCCTTAAAAACTACCAGGCAAGCCTGGACTTTGATGCCACGCAAGCCAGACGCACCCACCTCACCTGGCGGGCCAGCTTCGACATCGAGCCGGAACTGGAACAGGAAATGACCGAAACCCTGACCCTCCTGTTCAACAACGGCATCGACGGCATGGAAGACATGCTGAACGAGGCCCGGCGCGGCAACCCTCATCACACACATTCACAGCACCGGTAAACCCGGCGCACTTTGCAAACCAAACCGTAAAGGAGTAACGCAATGATTCTAGTAATTGGAGCCACAGGCAACACCGGCAGCCAGGTCTGCCAGGAACTCAGCGCCCAGGGCATCGCCTACCGCGCCCTGACCCGCAACGCCGACGACGCACGCGGCAAGCTGCCCACTGAGGCTGAGATTGTTGAGGCTGACCTCGGCAATGCCGATCAGGTTCTGAGAGCGCTTCAGGGTGTCACCGGCGTATACCTGGCCACACCGCCAAACGCCGAAATGGTCGACTGGCAGATTGGCGTGATCGACGCGGCCAAACAGGCCGGCGTCAGCAAGGTGGTGAAACTCTCGGGCCTGGGCGCCTCGCCAGACGCCGGACCGCGGCTTCCACGGCTTCACGCTCAAGTCGAGGAGCACCTGCGCACCTCCGGACTGGACTACTGCATCCTGCAACCCAACCTGTTCATGCAGAACCTTCTGGGGCACGGCGACAGCGTCAAGTCCGACGGACTGATCTACGCGCCCGCAGCCAATGGCCAGATCAGCTTTACCGACATCGGCGACATTGCCCGGACCGCGGTGCGTTGCCTCACTGATGACAACCTGAAACAGGAAGTCATCGCCCTTACCGGGCGCAGCGCCGAAACGTTCCACAGCGTTGCCGAGGAGTTGTCCCACCTGACCGGCAAGCAGGTTCAGTACCAACCGGTCTCCTTCTCGGATGCCCGCGCCTCCATGGTTGATGCAGGCTATGGTGAGTGGCTCTCGGACGCGCTGATCGAGTTGTTTGAGCTCTACGCCGACAACCAGGGCAGCTATGTCAGTGATGATTACAAGAAAGTGATGGGGCGCCAACCCACGCAGGTTAACGAATTCCTCAAGCAGCATCAGTCAGCCTTTATGTCGTAACCCACCAGCAGGCCACAATTCGTGGCCTGCTTTATTTCAAGGAGAGAAACGTCATGGATATGAACTACCTGATCGTTGTCGGCGACAAGTTTTCCGGGTTCGCCAGAAATGAAAACATCGTCAAACAATCGCAACTGGACGTCGAACTCAAACAGCGCACCCATCAGCCCACCTCACTGATAGCCGGCCAGGGATTGACCCGGGAAACGATTGAGGAAATCGACCGCCTGATCGCTCGATTCCCGCGAACCCAGTGGCTTGAAGCCGAAGGCACCGGACTAGAGACAGCCCCCGAACGCCTGTGCCACAAGAGTCGGGCAGAGAATCGCCTGGTCAGCCTTCCGACCCGCCTGAGTGAGCGGCATATGCAGATGGACCTGCTGGTGCACAATGACAATGAGCTGATGCTCGACCATATAACTGGCCAGCACATTCAGGGCATGGTTCTGATAGAAGCCGCGCGGCAAAGCTTCCTGACCGTAACGGAGCAGTTCCACGCCAAGAAGGATCAGCAGTACTATTTTGTCATCAACCGTATGGACACGCGCTTCCACAGTTTCGTGTTCCCTCTGGGCGCTACCATTGACTACCAGATTCATTCGCTCAGAGCCAGCAAGCGGGGCACCATTTCCAGCGCCGCCACCATCAATTTCCATCAATGCAACGACACTCCCGCCACAACCTGCGAGGTTGAATTCACCGCATACCCTGCGGAATTCCTGGCCGGAAAGGAGCAGAACCTGGCCGCTAACATGGTCACACGCTTTGTCAGCGAATTCGCTGAAGAGGGTTCTCAACTGTCAGCTTGATGTGCAATGCCCGCCCTGCCCACCACGCGCTGGACAATTTCTCTTATCCAGCGCTGGGCAGGGTCGCGGTCCAGACGCCTCAACCAGATAAGAAAAAAGGTGTGAACGTGACTCTTCAAAGGCAACTCATGAAGCACCAGTGGATACCGCCTCGCGTAATAACGGGCAAACTGACGGGGAAGTGTGCAAATCAGGTCGCTGTCGGCAACCAGTTGCAGCGCGTTGGTAAAGAACGGCAGGCGCAGCCGAATCCTTCGGTGCATCGACAACTTGGCCAGCTCATCGTCAATCCATCCACTGCGTGCGTCTTCATAGGTGACGAGGATATGCTCGAGCCGGCTGAACGCATCCAGCGTCAGAGGACCGCCTCCGACCAGAGGGTGATGCTCCCGGGCCACGGTCACGTAATCGTCCTGAAACAGCGGTTCATAGCAATACAGCGAACTGCTACTGAAGTGCGACACGATCGCCACGTCGATGGCGCTCTTTTCGAGCAGGGACAAGGCATCAAGGTAGTTGGCACTGAGAAAGGAAAGACTCACCCCCGCGCTCTCTCTCATTACTGCCTGAATCAACGGGTTGGCGTGAAGGCTGAGCACCAGGTCATTCACTCCGAGCCGAAAGTTCACATCGGACCGGTTTGGCTGAAACTCCCTGAAACAATCGATTCCCGCATGAAGGCTGTCCAGTGCCTGCTCCACATAACTGGCCATGAGCATGGCCTTGGGCGTCGGCAGCATACGATTCCGATGCCGGGTGAAGAGCGGGTCGTTGAGACTGTCCCGCATACGGGCCAGGCAGCGGCTGATCGAGGGCTGGCTGGTATCCAGCTGATCAGCGGCAGCAGAAAGGTTTTTGGTCTTGTAGATGGCATCAAACACCATCAACGACTTGATATCCATATCCCTGATATCCATTCGAACAATCCCTTTAAATTTGAGTCCCTGGGCAAAACAGGAGGTTAAAATGAGACAGCAAGACAGCGTGCTGATCGTCGGGGCCGGCCCCGTGGGTATGGCCACGGCGGCGACCCTTGCCAAGCACGGTATTCGCCCAATCATTATTGAACGCAATGCCAGTCCGACGTCGTTGTCGAAAGCCATTGGCATTCACGCTATCACACTGGAACTGATGCAAACACTGGGACTATCAGAGCAATTCGTTGCTCACGGTGTCCCTCACCGATACGCTACCCTGAACGCCAGTTCGCGCGAGATTCTGCGGATTGATTTCGAGCAGATCCAGTCATCCTACCCTATGGTGCTCGCACTGCCCCAAAGCTCAACCGAAAGATTACTCCGTCAGACACTCAACTGCCATGACATTGAGATTAAATGGAATACCGAACTCACCAAGCTGAAAACGCTGGCCGACGGCAGCTGTGAAGTGGCACTGGTAAACGGTAAGGTCCGGGAAACACGCCAGGTTCAGTGGGTGCTCGCTTGCGACGGCAGCCACAGCACGGTGCGGCGCCTGCAGGACATTCCCTTCCCGGGTGGCGAGTACGAACGGGCGTTCATACTTGGCGACGTCATGATGGACTGGCCGGATGGCAACCCGGAGCAACTACAGTTCTTCCTGTCCCGCCAGGGCTATATTCTGATTGTTCCACTCCCCGAGGGGCGGCACCGGATAATCTGCCAGACAGACGCCGAGTTCATTGCCGGTGATAAGACCGGGGAGCGACGCGCCATCACCCTGGACGACCTGCAGCGCATCGTCGACCGCAATGGCCCCGGCGGCATCAAGGTACACAGCCCTCAATGGCTGACTTCTGCACCGTTTTATCATCGCATGGCCGACAACCCGATTCAGGGCAACATCATTCTGCTGGGCGATGCATTTCACCTGTTCAGTCCGCTGGGCGGCCAGGGGCTGAATACCGGTTTTCAGGATGCGTTCAACCTGGGCTGGAAGCTGGCCTGGCACCTGAAAGGATGGGCGGACCGATCCCTGGTTGAGACCTACGCCACGGAGCGCACCCAGGTGGCCCAGCGTATCCAGCAGGTCACGGCCAAGACCACAAGCTTCATCACCGGCACATCCCTCCCCCTGGATCTGATCCGCCGCTACCTGGTTCCCCTCTACGGCAGCCGGCAGAGTGTGCAAAATTCCCTGCCCTGGCTGTATTCCGGGCTACGTCAGTGCTACACCAACTCTCCGCTGGTTAACCAGCAGCCACTGGGCCAGCTTCAAAGCGGACACCGCTTACCGTACCTGACCCTGTCGCAACCAGGCTCAACCCGGGAGCAACCCATCGACCAGCTGATCCACGGTCAGGCGTTCACGCTATTCCTTGTTAACCGTAAGCTGTCATCGGCTGATATTGAGCCAGGCGCAAGAGAACTGGCAAATTTCACCCGACATCTGCCGGTTCTGGGTATCAGCATCAATCACGAGAGTTCCGGCTTCGACACCTACCGGGTGGAGCAGAACGCTCTCAAAGCATGGCTCGGCAAGGAGCGCGGTGGCTGGGTATTGGTACGACCCGACGGCCACGTGGCTACGGTCGCTGCCATAGGTGAGGAGCAACGAATCAGTGGCTACTTGAAGGACTTGCTGCCGGGGCTTATAGATAAACAGCGTACAGAACAGGAGGAAGCCGCATGAAGGCCGCTTTCTTTGACGTCGATGAAACCCTGATCCGCCTCAAATCCATGGTGAGCTTCCAGCAATACTACTTCTCCCAGGCCAGTGCGCAGGGCTGGCCCATGGACGAGCCCTTCAGCACGTTTGAGGCATTCATGGCGCATTTCCGCCAGCTTTCGGAAACCGTGCCCCGGGAAAACCTCAACCGCGCCTATTACCAGTCCTTCGCCGGGCGCCCCGTTGACCGAATAACGAGATGCGGCCAGGAATGGTTCCAGGCTCGCTTGCAGGATACGGCAGTTCCGTTCTGGCACGAGCCCGGAGTCGCGGAACTGCGTCGCTGCCAGCGGTCCGGCTACCGAATCGTGCTGGTCTCAGGCTCATTCAATGAGCTGCTTGCTCCCATCGCCACCGATTTGAAGGTCGACGGCGTCATTGCCACCCACATCGTCCGGGAGGGCAACGTTTTTACCGGTGAGATTACCGGCACACCCTGTATCGGCGAAGGCAAGGCCGCCCGCATTCAGGACTACGCATTGCGTCATCGCATAGACCTTGCCAGGAGCCTGGCGGTGGGGGATCACCAGTCGGACATCCCTATGCTTGAGTCAACGGGATCCGCTTGTTACGTTCCTGGCGACACAGTTCTGGAAAAAGCCGCCGAGGCCTCGGGATGGAGGCCTCTTAGCGCGACATCCAATGGGCAACAGCCCCTGCCAGTTAACCTCTAGGTCATAAACCGGCTACTAAAAAGCCGCAACGTGCTCACGCACGCTGCGGCTCTTGTTTTTTGCCGGACCTCAGGGCAACTGAACAGCCCGCACCTCGCCATCGAACATGTACGGCAGATAGAGCACATCGCCCGCGGCGCCAATGTCCGCCACGCCCGGGGCCAGTTCGGCGGCGACAGTGCCCTGGCCGTCAGCGGTGATCCGGAACAGGCGACCGTTCATCCAGTCGTTGGCCAGAAGCTGATCCCCAATCCTGGCCACACCATCCAGGTTACCCAACTGTTCGCCACCAGCCACCTGGGTCAGCGCTTTGTCCTGAAAACCAATACGCAACAGGCTTCCGGCCTCCTCCGTACTGAAGTCGGCGGCAATCGGCGCTCCCCAGCCTGCGACCAACAGGGAATCTTCATCGGCCAACACGCCGTTGGGATGCATCAGGCGCTCATCCTCAAGCCAAAGGGTCAAGGCCTGGCCGTCGTAGCGGTAGATGGCATTCCCCATCATGTCGGACACGTAGACGTCACCATCGTCGCTGACGGACACATCGTTAAGGAACTGGGCCTCGGGCGGGGAAAACTGCTCCAGAACCTCGCCGCTGACCAAGTCGATAATCAGGAAACGATCAATATCGGTGACAAACAGCTGTCCTCCCTGAATCCCCATGCCTTTGGGGGCGTTCAGTCCGTTGACCCAGTGCTTCTCAACAACCTTGCCATCGTTCGACAGTTTGGAGATGTAGCCCTGGGCGTTCTTTTCACCAGGCTGGCCATGGATACTGGATACGTAGAGATGCGAGCCCTCGGCGTCTGATACCACCGATTCCGGCTGGTCGAATCCGGATTGCACCCACATCACTTCGGGATCCCCATGCGCCAGGCCGGGTATCGCCAGTGCCAGGGTTAAAACGGGTAGGGTTTTCTTCATCATATAAGCCTCCATTGCTTTCAAGTGCCTCTGAAACCCTAGCGCCAACCATCCGACCTTGATACCAAAAATATATAAGGTATCTTTATTTGATACTCACCATTCCAAGCCGGTATCAGATCATGTCAAAAGAATTGTTCACCCGCCTGAAGACCGCGCTCAAGGCCCGCGGGTTAACCTATGCCGACATCGCCGAACGGTTAGACGTGTCGGAAATCACCGTCAAGCGCCTGTTTGCAGAGCAGGACTGCAAACTCAGCCGACTCAATGCCATCTGTCGCGCCGCTGGCCTGCAACTGCATGAACTGGTTGAGGCGACAGGGCAAAACCCGGCGCCTCCCAACCAGTTAAGCGGAAAGCAGTCCCGCGCCTTGTCTGCCAATCGCTCACTGCTTTCAGTATTCCTTTTACTCCTGAACCGGTATGAGCCAGCCCGGATCCAGGCGATCTACCAGCTCACCGATCAAACCCTGTATCAATACCTGCGATCCCTTGAGCAGTTGCAATTGATCCAACTGACCGACAACCGCGACGTGAAGCTGCTGATCGAACCGCCCGTCGACTTCCTGGCCGACAAGAGCCTGGACCAGGAGATTCGCAAGATTAATGCGGACTTCCTTAACTGGGTGTTTAACCATCGCCACCGTACCGGCTACCAGTTTGAATCAGTGACCCGTCATATGAGCCGGGCCAGTGCGGAAGAGATACACCGGGACATCTCTGAACTGAATGACAAAATCAAACACCTGGCCCGGAGGGACCATCTGCTCATGCCTGAAATGGAGCTGACCGGCTACAAACTCTCCTGCGCCTTTGGCCTGACGCCCTTCGACCAGCTTTTTTCTGTTCGGGCGCAGGATGTCCCCGAGCTTGTCCCCTCGGTCCAGCATCCCTAGAATAACGGTTTGGTATTGATTAACAGGAAGCCCAATGCAGGTATCAATCAAAACTCCGGAAGAAATCGAGAAGATGCGCGTAGCAGGCCGTCTGGCCGCTGAAGTTCTTGAAATGATCGGGGAGCACATCAAACCCGGCGTTTCCACCGAAGAACTGGACCGCATCTGTCACGACTATATTGTCAATGTGCAAAAAGCGATTCCGGCCCCTCTGAACTACAAGGGTTTCCCAAAATCTGTTTGCACCTCCGTCAATCACGTTATCTGTCATGGCATCCCCTCAGAGAAAAAGGTGCTGAAGGACGGAGACATCATGAACATTGATGTGACCGTTATAAAAGACGAGTACCACGGTGACACCAGCAAGATGTTTATTGTCGGCAAGCCCAAGCCGGGCACCGAACGGCTGATAAACATTACCCAGGAATGCCTCTATAAAGGCATTGAGCTGGTCAAGCCGGGCACTCGACTGGGCGATATTGGCCATGTGATCCAGCAGCACGCGGAGAAGCACCGCTACTCGGTGGTTCGGGATTATTGCGGACACGGCATTGGCAAGGTCTTCCATGAAGATCCCCAGGTCATGCATTACGGCAAGCCCGGTACCGGCATGGAGCTGCAGGAAGGTATGACCTTTACCATTGAACCGATGATCAATCAGGGCAAGTACCACACAAAACTGTTGCCGGATGGCTGGACCGTGGTCACCAAGGACCACAAACTGTCGGCCCAGTGGGAACACACCCTCCTGGTCACGGCCGACGGTTGCGACGTCCTGACAAAACGTACGGAAGAGTCTTTCTAGGTGGACCGAAGCGAACTCGAAACCCGCATCAGCAACGATGACTCGCCCGTCGTCGCCGCCCGCGAATTATTGCGGGGTCGATACAACGCCGATGCGGAGGCGTTCCGCCAGGGGGCCGATGTCAGGGCCCTGGTCCATTCCCGGGCCGACACGGTGGATACCACCCTGCGGCTGATCTGGAACCGCTACCCATTCTCAACTTCCACCGACATCTCCCTGGTTGCGGTTGGAGGCTATGGTCGCGGCGAGCTCCACCCTCACTCAGACGTCGACCTGCTGATACTGACTCGCAACGGCATCCGCAAGGAGTGGCAGGAGGACCTCGGAGCCTTTATTACCCTGCTCTGGGATCTGAAGCTGGACATCGGCCACAGTGTTCGCAGTATCGAGGAGAGCAAGGCCGCTGCCCGGGAAGACATCACCATCCTCACCAACCTGCTGGAAACCCGCACCATTGCAGGCCCCGACGAGCTCCGGGAAACCCTGAGCGAGCAGGTCTATGCCGATGATGTCAGTTCTGATCGTGAGTATTTCATTGCCAAACGGGAAGAGCAGCAGCAACGCCACAAAAAGTACGGTGATACCGAATACAACCTGGAACCCAACGTCAAAGGCTCGCCAGGCGCCCTTCGCGACATCCAGACCATTGGCTGGATCACCAAGCGCCATTTCGGACTGCAGAACATCGCCGACCTGACCCGTTTCAGCATCCTGACCGAGGAGGAGCACCAGATCCTGTTCCAGGGTGAGACTTTCCTCTGGCGCCTGCGGTATGGCCTGCAACTGATCGCCGACCGCAATGAAAACCGCCTGCTGTTCGACCATCAGCGAGCCCTGGCGGAAATGCTGGGCTACCAGGACGAGGGCAAGCGACTGGGCGTCGAATTGATGATGCAGTCGTACTACCGCACTGTGCTGGCCCTGGCGGAGCTCGCCGATGTCATTCTTCAGTACTACGACGAGGCAATTCTTGGCGCCGGCGATGCCGATGACATACAACCCCTGAACAAACGCTTCCAGATTCGCAACCGATATATCGAAGCAGTGAACAATCAGGTTTTCGCCTACGCGCCCTACTCCATCATGGAGATTTTCGTGCTGATGGCGCAGCACCCGGAAATCAAGGGCATACGGGCCACCACCATTCGCTCCCTGCGGGCGCACCGCCACTTGATAGACGATGCCTTCCGCTCGGACCTTGCGGTCACCTCCCTGTTCATGGAGTTACTGAGGACGCCCCACGCGCTGGACCAGACGCTGTCCGCCATGAAGAAATACAACGTGCTGGGCCGCTATCTGCCGGAATTCGGTCAGATCATCGGGCAGATGCAGCACGACCTGTTCCATATCTACACCGTGGATGCCCATACCATGAGGGTCATCCGCAATATGGCTCGGCTGACCAGCCCGGAGGCGCGAACAGAGTATCCGCTGGCTTCCCGACTGATTCACCGCCTGCCGAAACTGGAAACCCTGTTTATCTCAGGCCTCTATCACGATATTGCAAAGGGCCGGGGCGGCGACCATTCGGATCTGGGCGCGATTGATGCCGAAGACTTCTGCGCGCGGCATCACCTCAGTGAGCGTGACACCCAACTGGTTTCCTGGCTGGTGGAGAATCACCTGCTGATGTCCATGACTGCACAGCGCAAGGACATTTCCGATCCCGACATCATCCACGCCTTTGCCCAGTCGGTTCCCAGCCAGGCGCATCTGGACTATCTGTACGTGCTCACAGTTTGCGACATCAGCGCCACCAACCCCAAGCTCTGGAATACCTGGCGCGCCTCACTCTTGCGTCAGCTCTACATCGAGACCAAACGAGCACTGCGCCGGGGCTCGGAAACCCCGGTGGATCGTCAGGAGTGGGTGCGGGCAACACAGTCCGAGGCCCGGGAGATTCTCCATGCCCAGAACATGACTGACGAGCAGATCGACAGCATCTGGGACACCCTGGACGAGGACTACTTCCTCCAGGACTCCACCGTGGATATTGCCTGGCAGACCGCGGCCATCATCCGCCACGGCGACAACCCCGATCCACTGGTGCTGATTCGTGATACCCGTGGCGGCCCGACAGACGGCTACTCCCAGATCATCATCTACATGCGGGACCGTGTTGCTCTTTTCGCCGCGACCACGGCTGTGCTGGAACAACTCAACCTCAACATCGTCGACGCACGGATCAGCTCCAGTGAAAGCCCTTACTCCATAAGCTCATACGTGGTACTGGATGAAAAGGGCCAACCCCTGGGCATTGACCCGGCCCGTAAGAGCCGCGTACGCCAACGGCTTATCGAGGAGCTGGACGATCCCGAGGATTACCCCGACATCATCCATCGCCGCACTCCCCGACAGCTCAAGCACTTCGCCTTCCCCACCGAAGTCACCCTGTCCAACGACACCGTCAATCAGCGCACGGTGATTGAAGTCATCACTCCGGACCGGCCCGGGCTGCTGGCACGGGTGGGTCAGGTTCTGCTTGAGCATCGCGTCAGACTGACCAACGCCAAAATCGCCACCCTGGGGGAGCGCGTGGAAGACGCCTTTTTTGTTACCAACGAGCAGGGCGAGCAAATCAGTGACCCTGCCATCTGTCAGGCCCTGCAGGAAGACCTTCGTACAATGCTGGACGACACTCAATGAATCCCAATCTGGACCGATTACACCCTTACCCGTTTGAGAAGCTGACGAAACTGAAAGCTGGCATTTCCGTGCCCGAGCACCTGGCGCCTATTTCGCTGGGAATTGGCGAGCCCAAACACCCGTCACCGGCCTTCGTAAAACAGGTCATTGCTGACAATCTGGACAAGCTGGCCAATTACCCCACGACCAAAGGTACCGACGAACTGCGGCAAGCCATCAGCCAATGGGCAACCCGCCGTTTCGACCTGCAGCCCGGCAGCCTGTCCGCCAGCGACAACATTGTTCCGGTCAACGGCACCCGTGAGGCCATTTTTTCCCTGGTTCAGGCCGTGGTCGATGGCAGTAAACCAGCCACTGTGGTCAGCCCGAACCCGTTTTACCAGGTCTACGAGGGGGCGGCTTTTCTCGCCGGCGCGACGCCCGTCTACCTGCCTTGCGACAGCAGCAACGGCTTCATCCCGGATTTCGACCAGGTACCCGATGACGTCTGGCAGGACTGTCAGGTGCTGTTTCTCTGCTCACCGGGCAATCCCAGTGGCGCCGTGGTACCCCGCGAAACACTGATCAAAGTGATCGAACTGGCGGACCGCCACGACTTCATCGTTGCCTCGGACGAGTGCTATTCCGAACTCTACCCGGACGAATCCCGGCCGCCAGAAGGCCTGCTGCAGACCTGCGCGGCGATCGGTCGACACGACTTTTCCCGCTGTGTGGTTTTCCATAGCCTGTCCAAGCGCAGCAACCTGCCCGGACTGCGCTCAGGCTTTGTCGCGGGTGACGCGGAGATCCTGAAAGGCTACCTGAAGTACCGCACCTATCACGGCTGCGCCATGCCCATCCACAATCAGCTGGCCAGCATCGCTGCCTGGCAGGATGAAGATCATGTGCGGGAAAACCGCGCCGCCTACCGTGCGAAGTTCGAAGCCGTGGTGCCCATCCTCCGGGAAGTCATGTCCGTCGATTTTCCGGATGCCGGCTTCTACCTCTGGCCCGAAACGCCGATGGATGACGAAACCTTCGCCAGGGACCTTTCCGCCCAGCAGAACGTTCATGTACTGCCGGGGCGCTATTTGTCCCGCACGGTTGATGGCCACAACCCCGGCGAGAACCGGGTACGCATGGCGCTGGTCGCGCCATTGGAAGAGTGTGTCGAGGCTGCGAAACGCATTGTGGAATTTGTAAAGGCAAACAAGGCATGAAGATTTACGGCATCAAGAACTGCGATACGGTCAAGAAAGCCCGCAAATGGCTGGACGAACAAGGCGTCCGCTATGATTTTCACGACTTCAAAAAAGACGGACTGGATGACACCCTGCTCTCACGCCTGGAACAGTCTGTCGGCTGGGAAACCCTGCTGAACCGCCGGGGAACCACCTGGCGCAAACTTCCCGAGGACGTTCGTGATACCATTGATGCCCAATCCGCCCATGACGTCATGTTAGAGAACCCTTCCATCATTAAACGACCGGTGGTCGAGCACGAAGGGAATGTCAGCGTCGGCTTCAGTGCCGACGAATGGGCCACCCGTTTTTCCCAAGAATGAACCTGAGACAATAGGAGCAACCACCTGATGAGTTTTGCATTCGGTATCGGTATCGGCACCCAGAACAACCAGGGCGAATGGCTGGAAGTGTTTTATCAGCAGCCGGTGATGACACCCGATAACAGCCTGATAGAGGTGGCGGGCAACTCGCTCGGTTACAAGGGCGGCAATCAGGCACTTCAAGTCACTGGTGACGATCTGAATGCGCTGTCTGAAGCACTGCGTCAGGTGGGGAACACCGATCAGGCGAGCCTGGCTGAAAAGGCCTCAAAGAGCACCCGTCCGGTGGTGGTCACCATCCTGGAAACCGATGACACCGCCTCCAGCACGCCGGAGGTGTACCTGAAGCTGCACCTGATTTCCCACCGCATGGCCAAACCCCATGGCGTGAAACTGGATGGCATCTTTGGCCTGCTGCCCAACCTGGCGTGGACCAACGAAGGCGCGATCGACCTGAACGAACTGTCCGAGCGCCAGCTGAAAGCCCGCCTGGAGGATCGCATCCTCGAAGTGAAATCCGTGGACAAGTTCCCGCAGATGACCGACTACGTGGTTCCCAAGGGTGTACGCATCGCCGACACTGCACGGGTTCGCCTGGGCGCCTATGTGGGCGAAGGTACCACCGTCATGCACGAAGGCTTCATCAACTTCAACGCCGGCACCGAAGGCACCAGCATGATCGAAGGCCGCATTTCTGCTGGCGTCATGGTCGGCCAGGGCTCGGATCTCGGTGGCGGCTGCTCCACCATGGGTACCCTGTCCGGTGGTGGCAACATCATCATTTCCGTGGGCGAGAACTGCCTGATCGGCGCCAACTCCGGCATCGGCATTCCGCTGGGAGACCGCTGCAAAGTGGAAGCCGGCCTGTACATCACCGCCGGTACCAAGGTGGCACTGCTGGATGACAACAACGAGCTGGTGGAAGTGATCAAGGCCCGTGATCTGGCCAACAAGCCTGACCTGTTGTTCCGCCGTAACAGCCAGACCGGCGCAGTAGAGTGCAAGTCCAACAAAACCGCGATCGAGCTGAACGAAGAACTGCATGCAAACAACTAATTCCCCAACGCTCGATCTGGCCATCGACCTGATCCGCCGGCGATCCGTCACACCGGATGACGCCGGCTGCCAGGAACTGATGATGTCCCGCCTGGCCGCGCTCGGCTTTGAGGGCGAATCACTCCGGTTTGGCGAGACCGACAACCTCTGGGCCCGCAAGGGCTCAGAGGGGCCGGTGCTGGCATTCGCCGGTCATACCGATGTGGTCCCCACCGGTCCCGAGAAGAACTGGGCCCACCCACCGTTTGAGCCGGTGATACAGGACGGATACCTGTACGGCCGTGGGGCGGCAGACATGAAAGGCAGCCTGGCTGCGTTCGTGACGGCCTGCGAACGGTTCGTGGCAAACCACCCGGACCATCGCGGTTCCATCGCCCTGCTCATCACCAGCGATGAAGAAGGCCCGGCCCAGGACGGCACCGTCAAGGTGGTGGAAACCCTGGAAGCCAGGAACGAGAAGATCGACTGGTGCCTGATCGGTGAACCGTCCAGTACCCAGGAAGTGGGGGATGTCATCAAGAACGGTCGGCGCGGCTCACTGCACGGCTATCTGACCGTCCACGGTGTTCAGGGCCATGTCGCCTATCCCCATCTGGCAGAGAACCCGGTGCATTCCGTTGCGCCGGCACTGGACGCTCTGGCCCGCGAATTCTGGGATAACGGCAATGACTTTTTCCCGCCCACCACCTTCCAGATCACCAAGGTGGAATCCGGTACCGGCAGTAACATTATCCCCGGTGAATGCCTGGTGCACTTCAATTTCCGCTATTGCACGGAAAACACGGCGGAAAGCCTGGAAGAGCGCGTGGTTGCGGTTCTGGACCGGTTCGGTTTCAAGTATGACCTGCAGTGGCACCTGAGCGGTCGCCCGTTCCTGACGGATCGCGGCGCGCTGGTCTCCGCCAGCCAGAATGCCATTCGCACGGTCACCGGTCGGGAAACGGAACTCTCCACGTCCGGCGGCACCTCCGATGGCCGCTTCATCGCGCCCACTGGCGCGCAGGTGGTTGAGCTTGGCCCGATCAACGCCACCATCCATAAAGTGGACGAGTGCGTGAAAGCCGCTGATCTGGATACCCTGTCGGACATCTACGAACAGGTCCTGGTCGAACTGCTGGCGTGAGATCAGTAATGCGGGGGCGGGGTTTCCTCCTCCTCCCGCTTGATGTTCGACGGTGAGACTTCTTTCAACTGCTTGTTCAGAAGCCGTTTGGCTTCCCACAGCTCCCGAATATCCATTTCCTGCCTGGCCACCTGATCACTCAGGGTGTTGATGAGGTCATCCTGAAACGCCAGCCGGGTTTCAAGCTCATCCAGTCGTGCTTCCAGATCGATATGTGCCATTGGTCGTGACTGCTCTCCGCAAACCTTGTGATCGATGTATCTGACTGACCACTTGCTTGGTCAGCGCTCCCCGTTATCTGGTATCATGCCGCTTTTGCCCGCCAAGGCCCGTCTTTATTCGGTCACTTTGGCGGTTATCACCGGCCGGATAGACGATTTTACCCGATATCCGGCTCTTTATCGTTAGCGTTAACAAAGTAATGGAGAAATCTCAGTCAATGCGTAATCCAGCCAAAGCGATCCTTGTTGCTCTCCTGATCGCCATTCCGTCACCGTTTATCCTCGGCTTTCTGTTGGTCAGCTTTACTCCGGAAGTGTTCCAGATTATGTCGAAATCCGGGTCCAGCGAACTGGCAACCAACACCCCGTTCATCCTTGGCAGCGCCCAGGGCATCGCAGCCTACATCATTGCCGTTGTACTTTTTGGCATTGCCGGCTTCCTGACCGTGGCTTTTGCCGCCAGACAAGGCGCCAAACGCTCCCGCCCTGCTCAGTCCCGTCCGTCCGGCCAGAACGATGACGAAGGCGACGACTTTGACGACACCAGCCCGGAAGGCGATGAGGAAGGCACTGTTAAGTGGTTCAACGTGAAGAAAGGTTTTGGCTTCATCGTTCGCGACAGTGGTGACGAAGTATTCGTTCACTTCCGTGCCATTCGTGGCCGTGGCCGTCGCGTGCTGCGCCAGGGCCAGCTTGTTCGTTTCAACGTTGTTGAAGCCGACAAGGGCCTGCAGGCCGATAACGTCTCCATCCTGAGCGACTGATTACGCCGGATGTAGCGAAAAGGGGCAGCCAGACGGCTGCCCCTTTTTTTAGCTCCCTCAGTTCCAGACCACCAGGTGTTCACCCCGGGCATCCAGACGCCACCATTTTTCATCCTCAACCGGTTCACCCTCTTTCCAGTCACCGGGACTGCAGCGAACCTCCGTATCCATGGCATCCCAGGCACTGCGGGCGAACTCCAGATCAGAACGCCAGGGCAGCGCAGGCCCCTCCAGCACCAGGCAGGCATAGCGTTTACCAGAAGCACCCGGATACAGGCTGATGTTGACGGTCACACCTTCATAAAGAGCCCTGCCCTTGATGGCCTTTGCGTCGACCTGTTGGTCATCCAGTTCAAGTTTATCCAGATGACTGGATAACCACTGTGAAGCCGCCAGAGGCTTCAGGTCACGAATGTATATTTCGAGGTCCTGCACCCGTTGTTTCTCCCCCATCATGATCACAATGGACAACATAGTGAACCGGGCCGGGACGGGCTGCAACCCAACGCTCAAGTTCCTGCTGTAAATCCTCCACCGTCAGGGTGCGCAAGGTGCCAGCCGCCTCCCGCTCATGCCAGGCCACTTCGACGGCCGTTCGCTCAATTTCCAGCTGCGCCAGGCTGGCTTCCAGTTCATCCAGTGGTTCGTGGCGGGCAATCGCCACCAGACATTGCCGGCGCAATGTGTCCATCTGGCCGGCCAGCGCCACTGCATCCACCGGACCGCGGCTGGCAAACAGGTTAAGCCTGGCCGCAGCCCGCTCCACCCACCGAAGCATGCCGCCGGGAGACCCCACAGCCCGGCTCCGGCACCCGGCCGCAAAGCTCATGACCGGTTCGGAGAGGCGCACATTCCACTGCCTCTCGATGGCTGGCTGATGGGCTGTCAGAATGGATTTTTTCTGGGTAGAGCCGGACTCCGCCATGTCGAAAACCTCCATGGAACGGCCAAGCCAGTGCTCCAGCTTCGCGACATCGTCAGAAGATTCCCGGACGGACGGTCCCAGCAACAACAGCGGGCCCTGCCAGGACTGCACCAGCTGTGCCGCAAGGCTGTCCCAGCGACCGGCCAGTATGATGGCATCGGCAGGGGATACGTTATCAAGGATAAGCGCTGGCCAATCCCGTTGGGGCACGTTGCTGCCAGGAACCGCGGGATGATCACTGGCGACCAGTTCCGACTCCCGCCGCAGATCCAGCTCTACATAGCCGTTTTCAAGGCACGGCAACAGTGATTTCAACCAGGAGGATTTACCGGCACCGCGATCCCCCCGGAGCCAGATCAGTGCATCGGGGGAAGCCGCGATGGTCACCGCAACCTCTTCCGCCAGGGACAGCCAGCCAAGGTCACTGACCACAACAGGAATACCATCCGGGCTTTCGCTGCCTTCAGCATCTTCAGCCCAGCCCGACAGCGGCCACTCCCCCACCAGTTCCAGAACCGAGACGTACGCTTTCTCCTGCAGCCGCTCTGCGTTGGAGGCCAGGGTCGACAGCAGAACCGGCCAGTCAAGCCAGGGTGCGTCAGATATTTCGCGGGCGGATGAGAGCCAGTACAGGAGTTGGGATGAGAGGCGACCTTCCCCACCAACTTCCGTGACGATGGGCTGTTCACACTGGACGGTTCTTACCAGCTCGTCGAGGTCGACGCCCCGCGCTCTCAGAAAACCGGACACCACTGGCTCCCCTTCAACCAGCGCCAGAAGAAAATCCTCAACAGTGATCGCAAAACCACCACGGTGGGTAACGCTGTCCCGCGCTCGTTGCAGGGCGGTTTGACATAAGGGGCTCAGGCATCCTTGCCAGTCTTCCATTCAGCATCTCCTTTGCTTGAGGCCGCCCATCCCGGGCAGCCAGATTCATAAATCGGCTCAATCAAACGCGGTTATAGGTGTCCTCGAAGCGGACAATGTCATCTTCCCCCAGATAGCTCCCGGTCTGGACTTCGATCAGCTCCAGCGGAATCACTCCGGGGTTGGTCAGCCTGTGGGTGACACCCAGGGGAATATAGGTGGACTGGTCTTCAGTCAGCAACAGGGTTTCCTCCCCCCGATTCACCGTGGCGGTGCCCTTGACCACGACCCAGTGCTCTGCCCGGTGATGGTGCTTCTGGAGCGAGAGGGACGCACCGGGATTCACCGTAATCCGCTTGACCTGAAAGCGCTCACCCATGGCAATCCCCTCATAGGTGCCCCAGGGCCGATGCACTTTCTTGTGAAAACGGTGCTCCAGGCGTCCCTGGGCCTTCACCTGCGCCACCAGCTTCTTGACATCCTGAACGCGGTTGCGATCGGCCACCAGAACAACGTCATCGGTTTCCACAATGACATGATCACTGACCCCCAGCGCCGCGATCAGCCGGCCTTCGGAATGAATATAGGAGCCGGAGACATCCTCGGTAATCACATCGCCGCGACACACGTTGCCCTGACTGTCCTGCGGCTGGATTTCCCAGAGTGCAGACCAGGAGCCAACATCCGACCAGCCGGCATCCAGCGGGACAACCACGGCGTCGTCGGTTTTTTCCATCACGGCATAGTCAATGGAATCATCCGGGCAACTCTCGAAGGCTGCCTTACCGACGCGAGTAAAATCCATATCGATCTGTTTTTGCTGCCAGGCTTCGCGACAGGCCTTCAGCATCTCGGGCTTGTGGGTTCCGAGCTCCTGCAGATACCGGTCCGCCCGGAACAGGAACATGCCACTGTTCCAGAAGTAATCGCCTTCGGCCAGGTATCGTTCGGCTGTTGTCTCGTCCGGCTTCTCAACGAAGGCGGCAACCTCCTGATAACCATTCTTCCGTGCGCCAGCTTTGATGTAACCATAACCGGTGTGCGGTGAGGCAGGAACGACACCAAAAGTCACCAGCTTGCCGGAACGGGCTGCATCGGCGCCTTTCTGCACCGCCTCACGGAACGCCGCAAGATTTTTCAGCACGTGATCGGAGGGCATCACCAGCAACAACTCTTCCGGATTGTCCTCGGCGGCGGCCAGGGCTGCCAACGCAATCGCAGGCGCTGTGTTGCGGCCTACCGGCTCAAGAATGATGCCTGCGGTGCGATCAGCCGCCTGGGCATGGAGCTGGGCAGCCACCACGAAACGGTGGTCCTCATTAGTGATGGCCATCACCCGGGCGCTGTTATCCAGCGTCAGCCCCCGCTCAATGGTCTCCGCCAGCAGGGAATCATCAGACACTACCGGCAAAAACTGCTTGGGGTACGCTTCACGGGAAAGCGGCCAGAGCCGGGTTCCTGAGCCACCGGAAAGAATCACTGCAAGCATGTGTCATCCTTGGTTGAACGTTTCGCGAATTCTAGCGTAAAGCCGCCTGGTTTCCCATTGCGGCCCCGTCATCTCTACTGACCTGCTGCCCTCACCATGTCCCGGTATTTTCCATGCTGACCCAGGGTTCCCTGGGCTCCAGCGCTTCACCTTGCTGCAGCAATTCGATGGAAATGCCATCCGGCGAACGCACAAACGCCATGTGTCCATCCCGGGGTGGCCGATTAATGGTGACGCCATTGGCCTGTAGGTGCTCACACAGGGCATAGATATCGTCCACACGATAGGCAAGATGCCCAAAATTGCGACCGCCGCTGTATTCCTCGGGATCCCAGTTGTACGTCAACTCGATCATCGGTGCCTTGTCCTCCCCTGCGCGGGCTTCGTCTTCAGGCGCAGCCAGGAAGACCAGGGTAAAACGCCCCTTCTCGCTGCTCTTGCGGTTCATTTCCTTCAAACCGAGCAGATCACAGAAAAAATGCAGGGATTCGTCGAGGTTACTGACACGAATCATGGTATGGAGATATTGCATGGTGATTCTCCTGATTAAATTCACTTGAGCGTATGTGCGGTAACGCCTACCCTTCATACGCGGATATAGGGAAGTTATCCGCTGTTGTACATCAACCACAACCCATGAATCCAGGGAAAGGAGCAGACATTATGTCCGACCAACCCATTACTTCCATCATGATTATCGCCTCCACCGCCCGCATGAAGTACGCCGGGTCCGACATGTACGCAGAGATCATGATTCCGGGTGTTGCAGCCACAGAGGCCGCCCTGCCTGGCAATAAGGGCGAGACCAGAGTGTTCACCATCGGTGCCAGTGGCACCAAAAAAGCCAGCGAAATATCCCCGGCGGATATTTCCATCAGCACCGAGCCACCCAACGAAGGCAATGCCTGGCTCCCCTCGGCCCTCTATATTCTCGGCAAAGGGGACTCCAGCGATTACCAGGTGATCTGTGCCATTCCGGAGTGGCCGGAGCAGGTGTGGCTGAGCCAGGATCCGAACGACCACTACCTCCCCGACGCTGTCCCGGGCATAAGCCTGGACCTGGTACTGAAAGCCCTCAACCCGGCCTGACCTCACAGCTGTTCCGTCGTCAGGATTAGCGTATGCTTTGGGGATGACTGCTTCTGCACCATCCCCGATGATCTTCAAAACGCCTGCGGTTCGCCATCTGGCCTGGATGATGGCGGCACCGCAGTTACTATTCGATGAGCGTGTGTTTTGCCCGGCACACTACGCGACTGCCGAAGCCTTTCAGCGGCTACGGGAATGGGATCTGAGTCCGTCAGACGGACCGGGAATACTGTCCGAACAACCCAACCCCAGACTGGGATATCACTTCGAAAGACTGTACGAATGCCTGCTGACCGACCTGCTGGGCTGGACCGTATTGCTGAAGAACCAACAAATACGGCGGGAAAACCGAACCATCGGTGAGCTGGATTTTGTCGTACACAACCCCCACGACCGCCGTACCGAACATCATGAAATTGCGGTGAAATACTACTTGGGTTTTCCATCCGCCAACGGGCAGAACCGCTGGTATGGTCCCAATGCCAGAGACCGGCTGGATCTGAAAACCGACCATATGCTGCACCGCCAGAGCCATCTCACCAGTCAACCGGAAACCATACAGGTACTGAACGACCAGGGCATCAAAGGGCCGGTCACCACACGCATCTTTATGCCCGGCTATCTGTTCTACCCCGGCACTACCCACATTCAGGCGCCAGATACCGTGCCGGAAAACCACCTCCGGGGCCGCTGGATGTATCTGAGTGAGGTACAGCCCGACATCACCAAACACTGGGTTCCGCTGAACAAACCGCATTGGCTTGGGCCCTGGCTGCAGCAGGAAGCGCCTGTCGCGTCCCACGTACAACAGGCGCTGAATACCGTCTCCGCCAACAGGATGCCGCGTCTGTTCGCAGAACTGGAACACTGCGAGCAGGACGGCGACTGGCAAGAAACCTCTCGCATATTTGTGGTGCCCGACACCTGGCCAGCACCCGGCGCCCTGATTCAGTAACCGGTTTGTGGCAGAATGTTCCTCGCCAACTAAACGACGATGGATGCACATCATGGATGATCACAGCCAGTTCCGGCTACTTTCCGAGCGACGATTTCTGCCGTTCTTCCTGACACAGTTCTCCGGGGCGTTTAACGACAACCTGTTCCGTAATGTCCTGTTGCTGCTGATCACCTACACCGCCGGTGGCCTGCTGGGCCTGCCCATTGATGTGGTGGTGAATGTCGCGGCCTTCCTGTTTATCCTGCCCTTTTTCCTGTTTTCCGGCATCGCCGGTCAACTGGCGGACAAATACGAAAAATCCCGGGTGATTCGCTGGGTAAAACTCGCGGAAATCGCCATCATGGCACTGGCGGCCGCCGGGCTCTGGCAAGGCTGGTACGAATCGCTCCTGCTGCTGTTATTCCTGATGGGGGTGCAATCCACGTTCTTCGGCCCGGTGAAGTACGCCATCCTGCCCCAGGTGCTAAAGGACGATGAACTGGTGGGCGGGAACGCCCTGGTGGAAATGGGAACCTTCGTGGCCATTCTGGTGGGCACGCTGGCTGCGGGCCTGTTAATGGGCAGCGACCAGCCGGAGAAACTCGCCGCCATCGGGGTTGTGGTTCTGGCGGTGTTTGGCTACCTGGCGGCACGACAGGTACCGGTTACCGGAGCAACCAATCCCGGAATGACCATTCACCTCCGCCCCCTGCGGGAAACCTGGAACCTGATGCGCCTGGCCGCGGAAAACCATTCCGTGCTGCTGTGCATCATGGCGATCTCCTGGTTCTGGTTCCTGGGCGCCGCCTATCTGACCCAGTTCCCCAGCTTTGCACAGACCGACCTGATGGGCGACGAGACCGTCGTCACCCTTCTGCTGGCGATTTTCACCATAGGTATTGCACTGGGCTCAGTGGCTTGTGAGCGGCTTTCCGGCCACCGGATCGAACTGGGCATCGTGCCCATCGGCTCCCTCGGCATCAGCCTATTCGGCCTTGACCTCTTCTTCAACATGCCCGCCAACCCGGTGCCCACCGACTGGTGGATGATGATCAGCGACAGCCAGCACCGACAAGTGGCTATTGATCTGCTGGGTATCGGCTTCTTTGGCGGCCTGTTTATCGTGCCACTTTACGCCTTCGTGCAGCGGGAAACCCCGGAGGCCCGGCGGGCCCGCGTGATTGCAGCGCTGAACGTCTTCAACGCCCTGTTCATGGTGGTCAGCGCCATTATGGGCATCCTGATGCTGGGCGTTATCGGGCTCAGTATTCCCGAGTTCTTCCTGGTGCTATCCATCATGAACCTGGTGGTGGCGGGATTTGTGTACCAGCAGGTGCCGGAATTCGCGCTCCGGTTTATCGTATGGGTGCTCTCTCACACCATCTATCGGGTTCGCCACGAAGGCTTGCACCGCATACCTGAGGAAGGCCCGGTGCTGTTGGTCTGCAACCACGTCACCTACATGGACGCGCTGGTCATCGCTGGTGCAGTAAGGCGGCCGGTCCGGTTCGTGATGGACTACCAGATCTTCAAAACGCCGATACTGGGCGCCATTTTCAGGCTCGCCAAGACCATTCCCATCGGCTCCCGCAACCGGGTGCCGGAGATCTATGACGCCGCTTTCGAGCGCATTGACGAAGAGCTGGACGCCGGAAACGTGGTTTGCATCTTCCCCGAGGGACGACTGACCTCCGATGGCGAGGTAGCCACCTTCCGCAGCGGAGTTGAAATTATCCTGGAGCGCAGGCCCGTGCCCGTTGTGCCCATGGCGTTGCGCGGCTTGTGGGGGAGCTTCTTCAGCCACTGCGGCGGACCGGCCCTGAGACACTTCCCCAGGCGGTTCTGGTCGCGGATTGAGTTGCTGGCCGGAGATCCCATACCGGCAGAACGGGCAAGCGCTGAACGACTGGAAGAAACCGTGAAAAATCTGAAGGGAAACAGCCGCTAAACACTGCCTCTGCGACAGAGTTGTAAAGAGCCGGCCCCATGCTACTCTTTGGATATAACCAATTGACGCTCTCTCTTCACGGTGGTGCCTCGCACGCAGGACGGTATTGTCCAGCCAGCGCCGCCATGCCTGGATGGAAAGATGCATTTGCAAGGACAGCTCAGCCGCAACCGGTTCGTGAATCGACTTCGCAACCTGCTTTTGGGTGGGGTGCTGCTCTGCACCCTGGCGCCGAACCTGAAAGCCGACGAGCCCGCCCCGGGCGTGCGACTCACCAACGGGCACTGGCCCCCATACATGGAGAACACCCCTCCACATTACGGGGTGATTTCACACATCGTCACTTTGGCCTTTGCCAAACACGATACACCAGTAACCTATGGCTTCTTCCCCTGGTCCCGGGCCCGCATGCTGGCAGCAAAAGGCGTGTGGGACGGCTCGGTAGCCTGGACCTGCCGCCCGGAAATGCTCAAGCAATTCCACTTCAGCGACCCCATCGTGGCTCACAACTATGCCCTGTTCCACCGCACGAGCATGGACTTTGACTGGGACAACGTAAAAGACCTGGAAAGCTATCGCATGGGCCTGACCCAAGACTACAACTACGGTGAAGAATTCGAGGAAGCCGTGGCCGCCGGCACCATCAGTGCGGATGTAACCACCTCGGACCGGGCTAACCTCCGCAAACTGGCCGCTGGACGAATCGACCTGTTCCCCATGGAACCGGCCGTGGGCATGGGTATGCTCAAGAAATTGAACCTGAGCGACAAAATCACCTTCCACACCACCCCGCTGCAGTCGGACTACCTTTACCTGATCCTGTCCCGGCGAGCGCCAGACAGCGAGCGGTATCTGGAGGCATTCAACGAAGGGTTGAACGAGCTGCGGGAGTCCGGCCGGCTTGAAGAGTTGATTACGACCTCGCTGCCGGATTTGCCGGTTCGGTATTTGGTGGTGGAGGATGGGGATAAAGTGCAGTGTGTAGAGTGAGAGTCTCCAGCAGGTTCAGGTGTTCCTTGTGCTGCGCCTCAATAGAATCATAATTCCAGAGGCGCAACAGGTGTCAATTCGATGGCAATTTAGCGACTACGTCACTCAACCGGTGTGGGATAGTTCACCGATGCAATATCCCCCCAAAAACGGACCACTGCACCACCGCCCTCAAGCCGTTCAAGCGGCTCACCGTTACGATCATGCCAGAAGGGTACCAACGCCCCGCCATCCTGATCGTATGCGACCAGGGGAAGGTGCTTGAGATCAAAGGTCGACTGCACCTTCAGCAGATCCTCCAACAGTTCTTCACTGATCTGCAGTGTTCCTCTGGCAACTTGCTCCAGCTGATACGCATCACCGGACGACGTAACTGGCAGAGCAGCGCGCTCCATCCGATACGAGGGGGCGTTACTGCTATCAGGCTTTAAATCAAACCGTGGCACATTTCCCCGATACAACGTTCGCTGCCCCACAACCTCACCGCCATTCATCGTTGTCCTGGCAGCGGGGGCAGAGAAGGTCATTTCCTCTGTTCGAGTGCTGTAGTAATGAAATTTGAGACGCTCTATCGGGTCGGCTTCCGTCCCGGTAAATTCAAATATAATCTCGCCGTCTTTTTCATGGGGAGGCATCATCGAGAGGCTCCGCATTAACGCCTCTGCCATAGCTTTCTTCCCGCCGCGTGGATCCATCGATCCCAGGATTGACTCGAACGCAGAATGCGTCATCCGCAGGCCAAACTGGGGCACAGGCTCTCCTGCTGTATCAACCGGATACCCCATGATGCGGGGCAGCTCGCCTAACGAAATCCCGCCAGTTTCAGACACACGAATACGCACCGCCTTAGAGTTCCACTCATCAATAGACAGCTTCAGACCGGCCTCTTTCAACTCCTTCACTGTCTCGTTCTGATCCAGAAAGGCTGAATACATCTGATCGGGCGTGGTCACCGGCACATCGAGTTCGATCACATCGATCAACGCCAACTGGTCATCCGTCAAGTCCTGACGAAGGAAGGGCACCCGGTCAGAGTCAGGCCGCCCCCGGCTACTAGCCGGCTTAAGCATCCTGAAGTCGGGATTCGGCAATACATCTTCCTGTATCAACTTTCCTTCAGCATCAAACAACCGGACGCTTGCCACAGGATGAAACGTCGCCCGCTGCAGTTCAACGGAATTGAGTTGTGGCTCTAACCCCTTCCCTCGTCCGTATCCGTAATCTACCGGCTCAGTGCCGAACCACAACAACGTCCTCTCCAGCTTAGCGAGGGATTCCTCAGCGGTAGCTGGACCAAAGGGAGGGACGAAGTAGTCGTCAAAGATCGAACTTGATGTATCAACAGGTCGGGCTCGCAATGACATCTGCGCCATGGAAAGCAGCTTCTGGGTGTCCGGATCCTGTTCGACATTGGTCTGCCTGACAGTCAACTGGCTTGTGACCTGAAAGGTTGATCCTTTGTGATCCTGTCCGGCCAAGATCTGCACACTAGCCCGCCGGGGCCAACCAGTGTCGCGCTCAAGATCAAGATAGCCCGCCACTCGATAGGTATTTGCAGTTAAGTCCTCGCCTGCCGACTGGGCGTCCGTGTCAGCAGGGCCAAACGTCAGGGTAACCGTCTGGTCATCCAGATGACTGACTTCAAATTGCAGCCCCTTCAAGGTTGACCCACCCTGCTCCTGGTCCGGTGTCTGCCAGGACAATCCCAACGTCAGCTCTTCATCAGGGACCTGAGCTGGATACCATGAGAAAAGACTCAGGCTCCTGAGCAGGATGGTCTGCAATACCTCTGGCCGGTCTTTGACGCTATCGAGCGAATCGAGTGCGTCCTGGTTCCGGTAGGAAATATCGATGGGCACCGCTTGAGAGCTGACCCGCTCAACCACTCCGGACTGCAGGAAACCCGCCAGCAGCTTCATGTCCGCGCTTTGGCGCTCACCCCGCTCGGTATCCACAAGGGCTCGGCCCCGCAACCTCTCCACCGCCTTGACGGCGCCGGTTTGCAGTTCAACAACACCGTCCCGGACATCCAGGACTTCACTGCGCAGAACGCTGCTCATCCTGGTGGAGGCCCCGCGCCTGCCTGCCATACCCGGCAAACCGATCTCCGTGGTCTGTTCAATCGAGAAGTAGCGAACATCCCCAACCGGGGGATTGAAGGCAGGGTTATCTACGGCAGAGGTACTTTCAGAAAATACCCAAAAAACGGCAATACCCAGTATAAGAGCGCAGGTCAGCGCACCAATGAATCTCATCATTTAATTCCTTTCCTTGGATTATTGAATCCCTCAGGATCCTCGTTTTAAATCAGTTTGCAGCCTCATGGTGGAGGATGGGAATAAAATGCGGTTTTTGGAATGAATTAATCTACAAAGCTTTTTCAAATTGGTTTATGGCTGGAGAAGCTTAAGATCAACGAGCAACGATAAAATCAATAACCTTTGCCGGTATCTCTTAAAAATAAAGCTTGGCTGAATAGCCACCCCTTTAAATCCGACACACACTATATTTTCATGCCGGTGCAATATCCAACTCACTCAAGGAAGGCAGCGACATTCCCTGACGATCTAATTCAGCCCCCCAAAACTCGAGAGCCAGTCGATATACTTCCTCAAAGAACAACCTCCCGTTATTTATTTCCCAATCAAAGGGCAAACAGAAAGTGTCTGCTTCCTCAGGTTCAAAGACCGACAAAAAATCGTAGTCTGGATCCCTGAGTGCCCCCAAAAGAGATTCGACAAGAACCTTTTTATGAGCTGAAGTAAGGACTTGAGCCCTTGCGCCTTGAAAAAACAACTTCCGAAGAAGCTGATTAACTTCAGCTCTGTCGTTAGGATCAAACTGGTTTAAATACTCACCTAGAGATTCCTCTCGGTCGTAGACGTCAAATTCTCCCATGAAATACATCGGAGATGGATGAAAAGGAATATTTGTGTTCAGCCAAGTGCGTTTCAACGCTTATTCCCTTGTTGGTCAGCCCAGCCTTATATCGACCCAATTAGGTGTCCCTATCACCACGCACATAGTATTTTTTATTTTCATTCTACATTTAAATAATGTTAATAAAATCGCTCGCCGTACAACGCAAACCATAATAAAGAAAAGAAATTTCTCGGCTCTTCTACTGGCTCAAATGGCATCTCTACCGCATCCAGTATTACCTGATAGTCAGATTTAGGATCTGAAAGCAAATCAAAAAGTCTGGATTTAATCAATGATTTAGACATATCATCCAAGACTTCATATTCTGGAACAATGAACCTTTTGAACACTTCTAACATCTGCCCCTCGTTACTAGGGTCGACTTCTTTTAATTCATCCCAGACAAAGGCATCAAGCATTTCATAATCAAAATTTTTAATTATCGTCACAATCGCTGAAACATCAAATCTTCTTTTCATAATGCAATCACTTACCCAGTATCGGAAAAGCCGTTATTGGCTGAGCAGCTCTATTGAACCAAACTTGTACGCTAAACGATGTGTCATAGAGTCCACTTCCACCATGATAACCCTCACCAGCTTGCGATCGATATACTAAAGGTCGTTCCGCCAAAGCCTTACTGCCTGTATTTTCGTATATTCTCATGGCCCGCTCTATCGCATTAATTTGATCTCGATGACTCAAAAATCTTGTCGAATTTGGGGTTACCAGGTTTCCGTTTCTACGATAAACAAGTTTCTGCGTTACTGGATCTATACCATTTACAGCCCTATCGTACTGCTGCTCGAGTGTCGTTTGAGCTCCATGCCTACCCTTGAAATGTGCTCCAGGTATCGATTTTTCTAGGGCGTCTAGCCTTTCAGCGGCTATATTTTCTAGCCTGTCATTTATAATTTCTCCACGTTCCTCAGCTGAGACATGAGCATATTTCTGGCGGAGTTGTTCACCTCGGCTCGGCTGAGTATTAGTTTGATCGGGAGAGCTCTTTTCTACCGACACCAACCCCAACGGATCCACCCATCCCGTCGGATTAGGCACATACTGGTAGTTATTCAACCCACCCGCAAGCCCAATCGGGTCCGGGGTCAGGAAACGTCCGGTGTTGGGATTGTAGTACCGGTGGCGGTTGTAGTGCAGGCCGGTTTCCGGGTCGTGGTATTGACCCTGGAAACGGATCGGGTTGTCGATTTCATTGACCAGGGCGCGGACTACGTTGCCGTAGGCGCGGTAAGTCACCGACCAGACGAGATCACCCTGTGCATTGGTGAGTTCCTGGGGTGTGCCCAGGTGGTCCAGGTGGTAGTAGTAAATGCTGGCCTGTTCGGGGCCGTAGCCGTCTACCAGTGCCAGGGGCTTGAAGGTGTCTGGCTCGTATACGTAGGTGCGGTACTGGTCGCCGGTTTCTTCGGCGATCAGGCGGTCGCCCTGCCAGAGGAACTCGGTCCGGGTCAGGCCGTTGGTTTTGGCGATGCGGCGGCCGAAGGCGTCGTATTCGTAGTGCCAGGTGCTGCCGTCCGGCTTGGTGACGCTGGTCAGCCTGTGTTCGCAGTCGTAGGTGTAGCGGGTAACCAGTTTTTGGTCTTTACCACGGCGCTCTTCGGTCAGGTTGCCGAATTCGTCGTATTCGTAGTGGCAGTCACCGTGCATGGTGAGGCGGTTGCCGCGTACGTTGGCGGTGTTTCCACTGGCCGGACTCTGGCTCTGTTCCAGCAAGTTGCCGGCAGGGTCGTGGATCAGCTGTTCGTACAGGTCGCCGCGCACGCCAACCAGCCGGTCCATCGGATCATAGACGTATTCCCGCAGGCCTTTGCGGCTATCCTGGATAGCTTTGAGGTTACCGTTGGGATCGTACTGGTAATCCCGCTGGGCGGCGATGTCCTTGATGCGGCCCTGATGAATGCGGTGCTGGGTCAGGCGGCCTTCTTCGTCGTAGACATAGGCGCTCAGCAGATCGCCCTGTTGCCGCTCCATTTCCTCGCCGGTGGCTGCCATACGATGGCGGGTCAGCGGCTGGCCGTTCAGGTCGATGCCGGATAGCAGGCCGGATTTGTCGTGCTGGTAGGCCAGCGCCTGGCCATCGGGCAACACCATGCCGCTCAGGCGGTCCATGTCATCGTAGCAATATTGAAGGGTGGCCCAGCCTTGGTGCTCCGTTTTCAGCAGCCCAAACTCGTCGTACTTGAAGGCCAGCGGCCAGTGGCCATCGTCCACACCAGTCAGCTTGCCGTCGGCGTTGTAGCCGTACTGGATTTCACGACCGTCTGGCAGCACTTTTTTCAGTAGCTGCCCGAGTTCGTCCCGCTCATAAGCCGTGGTTTGCAGGACATCGCTGGAGGTGCCGTACTCGGCTTTCTCAATCAAATGGCCGTTCAGGTCGTACTGGTAGGCGGTACGATGACCGTCAAAAGCCGTTTCCTGTTTGACCAGGCCATTCGGGTAATAGTCGATGCGGTACTCTTCACCCCGTTCGTTCTCGATATGGGTGAGCAGGAAGCGGTGATGATCATAGCGGTAGCGCAGTTCGCTGCCGTCCGGGTTGATGCGCCGGGTCAGCAGGTGGAGGTTGTTGCCGTATTCGTAACGGGTTTCCCGTCCCTTCTCGTCAACAAAGCGCGTCACCTTGTTGTAGTGGTTGTAGTGATACTGTCGGCGCCGGTTGCCTGATAGAATCTCCTCGGTCACCCGCCCCAGGCCATCGTACTGGTACCGGGTGATGGCACCCCGGGCGTCTTTCTTGGCCAATAGCTGGCCGAACTCATCGTACCGGTATTGGTAGAAAGCGCCGGTGGGCGTGGTTTCCTCGATCAGTTGGCCGTGGCTGTTCCAGCCCCATTTGTGGGTTCGGCCATCGGGCAGGTTTACCTGGGTCAGCTGGCCCTGCGGGGTGTAGCTGTAG
Organism: Marinobacter sp. DUT-3; assembly: GCF_050379435.1. NCBI lineage: Bacteria > Pseudomonadati > Pseudomonadota > Gammaproteobacteria > Pseudomonadales > Marinobacteraceae > Marinobacter > Marinobacter sp. DUT-3. Next base: position 525,511 of record NZ_JBNRMG010000003.1, on the reverse strand, counting down.
CGGGTTACCCGACCCTTAGGATCAGTTTCACGTTCAAGATCGCCCAGGCCAGTGTAATCAAACGCCCAGGTCTGGCCATTGCGGTGAATTTCCGCGATGCGGCCCTTGCGGTAGGTGAACAGAATGGGCTGACCGTCCGGCCCGATTTTGCCCTGGAGGCGGCCATTCTTATCGTACTGATATTCAGTGCGCGCCCCCATGGGGTCAACGGTGGCTTGCAGGCGGCCTTTATCATCGTATTCGCTGACGTGTTTGGCACCGTCCGGGTCGATCTTCTCCTGCAGCTGGGCGCTACCATCGTAATGCCAGATTTCCTTGCTGCCGTCGACGTAGCTGACGGTGCAGGTGTGATTGTCGTCGTCCCACTCAAACCGGGTATCGACCTGCGCGCTGTCGCCCCATTGGTGAACACAACGCCCCTTGGGCGAAGCTTCGTCCCAGGCCAGATAGAAGCTGTAACCGCCCGCCAGTTGGCGACTGGTCAGCATGTGGTTGTCGTAACCGTAACGCTCGGTGCCACCAACCGCATCTTTAGCGGCGATCAGGTCATCGTTGCTATCGTATTCGTAACGGCGCTCGGTTCGCAGTTGCTGCCACTGATAGCCCGTGTCTGTGAGCTTGCGGCGCAACAGGTTGACGACCTTGAGATAGCTCCCATCAAATTCAAATGCCAGGGCGTCGCCAGCCTCACTGACCAGTCGCTCAAGCTGGCCGTGGAGGTCGTATTCAACCTGGAGCTTGTTGCCATACCGATCCGATATCTTCGCCAGCACGCCATGATCACCTTCTCGGCGGAAGTGGTAGCGCGGTGCTTTTTCCCCGGCACAGGCAACAATGTGTTCACCCTCTTTCCAGGCAGCCATGCCGGTCTGGGAATTGGTGCCGAAGGGGGCGCTGTCGAGCTCAGGCAAGCGGGTGTTCTTGCCCTCGTGGTCGTGCCAGGTAATGCTGCTGCCATCAAAACTCAGGCTGTGGTTCAGGCTGTGGCGCCAGCCGTATCCCATATCCTGGCGGCGGTCACTGCTGCCGGAGCGATACACCCGCTTGAATTCGAACGGCAACGGGCCGCTGAGGCGTGCATCGGTGAGCTCAAGCACCTCTTCACCGGTAACCGTGCTTATCGGGTCCTCCACGCTTGCCGTGGATTCGTTGTCCTGGGTAACCCGGCCCTGATCGGTTTGGGAGGGAGACGGTTCATCTCGAACCGGGGCGGTACTGGCTTCACTGGTTGCACCATGATCACGGCCGCCGGCCTGTAGATTCGCCACCTCATCGTTGTCAGCCATTTCCTGGTACACGGCATTGCGGTTACGTACATCCGTCCCGGGCTGGGTGCTGGACGGATTCAGGCGACTGCCCCCTGCAACCTGGATGGCACGGTGATTGGTACCAATGTCTTCCATGAAATCCTGAAATTCTCTGGCGAACTGCCCGAGGAATTCACCCAGAATGTTTTTGCTGGCACGCGCACTGTCTGCCACATTCATCGCACTGGCAGCAGCTTTACTGCCAATGCGGGCGCCATATTTGGCTGCCAGGCCAGCACCGCCGGTAATGATCAGCCCGACGACGACATCGAACAGGATCTGCCCTACCAACTCACCAGACACTTCAGCAACCTGTGTCGGTGACAGCAAGCGGAAGTACTGGCGAACGGTGTACATCACAAGAAACAGGAAAATCTCATCATTCGCTACCAGACATGCCTTCAGATAGGCATCGTCGGCTTGTTTCAGGGTTTCCATCTGCTCCTGGAGCTCTTCCGGCAGGTTGCTAAAGTCATAATCCAGCAACCCGCAAATCACGTCATAAATACGACGGATATCGTCCAGCACCGCAGTAAATCCATCCGCGATACCTTCCTGAAGGCGCCCGTAGACGGCCAGCGACTGCTCCGTGGAACTCATTGACAGATAACTGTCCCACTCCTGGCGGGCTCCGTTGTTCCAAGTGGTCTCCAGCAAGGAGCAGCACCGGTCTATGAACCCTTCGTAGGTCGCGTAGAGGGCATCCATATCAGCCTGTGAGACGTCAGGAGACATCACCACCCGGTACTCTTTCCCGGGAGTTACCGGCACTTCCGCTATTCCATTTTCATCCGTGGTGCCGCTGTGGATGGTGTCCCAACTATCGAACAGCCAACCAGTGTTCTCCTGGATTTCAAAAGGCGTGGAAGGGATCGGGGTCTTGCTCACGTTCTCGTGGAAATGAGCAATCTTGATCTTGCGTGTTTCCTCACAGGGAGCCACCGTGGAGGAAACCACTTCGTCTTCACCGACGTCCTCGCGGTTGGCCTCGCCATTAACCTCCAGGATCTGCTCATGCCCCATGAAGATTGATGAGAACCAACCCTCACGCCAGTCTTCATAGGAATTGGCAAGGCATTCCCGCAGTTCCCGGGTAATGGCGTTAATATCCGGAAGGGCGCCAGAAACCTGATCGGAAGTCTGTTCTGAAGCCTGAAGAGCCGTCCTTGACTCGATCATTGATCCATCCTCACTCAGTATGCGCCCTGCGATGCCTCACGCATCAGGGCTTCATGTATGGCTTGCACGTGTTCCGGGGCAAGTTTCGTCACCACCTCTGCGCTGGTCAGCCGCCGTAAATGGCGCTCAACTTTCTGGCGGGCGATGGGCTCCGGATAGCGGCTTAGGGGAGATTGCTTTTTTTTGCCGAGGGCTGAGACAGTGTTGTCCACCAGTTGCCCCCAACAAAGGACTGCGATTTTTTTCAAGGTTTCCGCCGGCAGCGAAAACCACGGAAATTCCGGCTCCGGTTTTGGACCTGCCGGCGTTCCCGGGTGGTTGATAACCTCACCATCAGGCAACACGACAGATGCAACCGGTCCCATCAACTGGGCGAGGTGAGCCTCATCGACACTGCCGAGGATCGGACCAAAAAATCTGGCATCCCAATAACGAAAAAACACCTCCTGCCCGTCCGGCAGGATAATCTTGGTCAGGCTGCGGATGTGGCCGAACACCTCTTCCAGCGAGGCGTCACTCACCAGTCCCCAGCCCCAATCGGTACTGTCGGTTTCGTCAATCCAGTTCAGGAACGCACTTGTGTCCGTCACCTGCGCAAGAAACGGCATCACTTCCTGCCAACTGGCATATTGCGTGCCCTGGAACAGCGGGCGGGCTGTCAGCCCATCGGTCGCGTAGAAGTGGCGCACGGGTTTAGCTGCACTGGTACCGCTGAGCACAAGATAAACAGAACCTTTGTGGTCACGCTGTTCACAGAGGCTGTGAAGTTGGGTACGAAAATCCGACGGTTCAGACACTGCACACCCCATCACGACATTTAACACACTCTTCACAGAATGGTGCATCGGACATCAGGTTCTTAAACTGCGGCGCCGTAAGTGGCACCTCTGACAGCATGGCTGGTTCAATAACCTGTTGCACCAGTCCCTCGAGGTCCTGCGGCATTCCCGGCATCACCACACCCTGCCCCGAACCACTACCCGGCGAACCACCGGAATTGATCTTGATGCCAGCGCCCGCCAGCGTCACACCACTCGGATCCAGCTTCAGCAGACTGCCACCGGCGGATATAGTGAGTTCCGCACCCGCGTCCAGCACCACTTTGGCGCCGGCCTTATGGTGAACTTCGGTGCCGGCTTCGCTGAGGGTGCCCTTGCCTGATTTCTGGTGGAAGGTACCGCCGATGGTCTGGCTGCAATCGCCGCCGATGGTCTGGCGCTTTTCGCCATCTACGGTGCAGTGATCGTTGCCCTTGATGTGGGTGACATTGTTATTCTCGACCGTTCGGTGGCTGTCGTTCCTGACAACTTCGGTGCGGTTGTTTTCCGTCAGCAGGTCCAGGTCTTTCTGGGCGTGGACGTAGATCTGTTGCTGGTCGGCTTCGTCCTCAAATCGCAACTCATTGCTGCCTTCGCCCTTGTGGGTCTGGGTTTTGAGGGTGGTTCTTGTCTTGTGCTCCGGCAGCGCATAGGGCGGTGTGTTGGTGGCATGGTAGGTGCGACCGGTAATGATCGGCTGGTCCGGGTCCCCGTCCAGGAAGGAGACGATGACTTCGTTGCCGATTCTTGGCAGTGCCATGAAGCCGTATTGTCCACCGGCCCAGTCCTGGCTGATTCGCAGCCAGGCGCTGCTGTGTTCGTCGTTCTTGCTGTATCTGTCCCATGGAAAGCGGACTTTCACTCGGCCGTGTTCGTCGCAGTGGATCTCTTCGCCTTTCGGGCCGGTGACGATGGCGATCTGGGGGCCGTCCATCCGCGGGCGGTGTTGGATCTGTGGGCGCCAGGTGCGGTCCGCCGGGATGGCATTGAAGGCGTTGTGGTAGGTGGTGGCACCACTACCACCCTCTTCTTCCAGGGCCTGGGGCTGCTCGCCGGTATGGCTGATGCTGGTGAACAGCCATTCCCGGTTCAGGGCCTGGTTGTCGTGTTCGGTGAGTTCGACTTTGGCGCCCACGGTAAAGTCGGGGCGGTTGCTCTGGCCGTTGGCGGTGGCAGCGTCGTTTCTCAGGGCATCCAGGCGGCTTTCGGTGAACGGCTGGCCGCTGGCGTCGGCCTTGAAGCGGCCAGGGTAATCGTAGTGCTGGTAGTCTTCCCGGTGCTGGACATCGCCAGCCGCACTGTCGTGCATCAAGGCATAGGCAGGATTCCTGAAGGTGTAGTCCTTCATGGCCACAGAGGCGGCCTTGATCCGTTCGCGGTAACTGAACTGGAAGATGGCGCTCTGGCGGGTACTGCCACCGGCTTTGCCGTTGTATTCGGCGGACTCGAGCCTGGGGGCGTCGCCGTGGTGGTCGGCGATGACCAGGGCCGGCTGTTCTTCGCCGTCGACCGAACCGTGGTGGTAGCGGTAATGCCAGCCTTCCTCCGCGGCCAGTCGCTCTACGAAATCCAGGTCGCTTTCCCGGTGCTGGACGCAGTATTCCCGTTCTTCCGGGCGGCGTTTGAGGTCGAACACGGTATCGACGATGCCCCGCTCTTCCAGCAGGGTGCGCACGATGGCGTCGGTGGTCTGGGTCTGGAAGATGCGGCTGTTGTGCATCAGGCCCAGGCGCCAAAGCGGGGGCTGTATGATGACTTCGTAGCGGGTACGGCGGTGGCCGGAATCACCGCGGGCGAATTCGTTGACCACGCCGGTGAAGCGCCGCAACGGCGCGCCGTCCTGCCAGACCACCAGGTCCACGGCCTGTTCCAGTACATCGGCTGCCGCGACCGACGGGTCGGTGCTGGCCAGTTCCAGCTTGCCGTAAAACAGCTCGGAAAGGTTTTCGGTCAGCTCAAAGCCGACAACGGAAAAGTGATCAGAGGAAAATCCGCCAATGGTGGCGGTGAACTGCAGTCCGCTTGCCTGGGGCATGTCTTCGGTCCCTGAAGATAAAGTCGTATGTTCATTACTCGTCCTGAGCATGGCCGATTATAACGATCAGGCCGAGGAATGTAACCCCGGGGATCCCGAGTTGAGAGGTTGACCTCAAACCCATTCTGCTGCACTCTAATCTGGTTTCATTATGCAACCGGAGGAAGTCAGTGAACGACTACAAGAACCATGCAATCGTGCTCAAACAGCGCCCCCAGGGCGAAATCCAGGATGGCGACCTTGTTATGGAAGAGCGCCCTGTTCGGCCACCCAACGAGGGAGAGGTGGTCGCCCAGGTCCTGTGGCTGTCGCTGGATCCTTACATGCGCCCGCGCATGAACGATGCCAAGGGGTACATGGACCCCATTGCCATTGATGAGGTGATCGTGGGTGAAAGCGTCGCGCGGATCGTGGAGTCCAACTCCGACAAGCTCAAGGTCGGCGACCTGGTCACCTGCTACTCCGGCTGGCAGGAATACGTGACCTTCCCGGCGGATGCGCCGATGGTTTACAAGATCAACCAGAAAGACAATGTGCCCCTGCAGACTTATCTGGGCGTAGCGGGTATGCCCGGTCGTACCGGCTACTGCGGCCTGATGTACGTGGGCAAACCCAAGGCGGGTGAAACCGTGGTGGTGTCTGCCGCTTCCGGCCCTGTTGGCACCGTGGTTGGACAAACCGCCAAAAAAGAAGGCTGTCGCGTTGTCGGTGTGGCCGGCGGGCCGGACAAATGCGGTTTTGTGGTTGAGGAACTGGGTTTTGATGCCTGTGTCGATTACAAGGCGGGTAACCTTGAAGAGGATCTGAAAGCGGCCTGCCCTGACGGCATTGATATCTATTTCGAGAACGTTGGCGGCGCCGTGACCCGCGCAGTCGCGCCGTTACTGAACCCGGGGGCTCGCGTGCCTATCTGTGGTTATGTGTCGGCCTACAACGCCAGTGACATGGCGTCGGTCGAGACGCCTTTCCACGTCCTGAAAGCATTGGATCCGGTACCAGAGCACCGTTTTTTCCTGGTCACGGAGTGGCAGGACAAGCATCAGGAGATTACCGGTATTCTCGCTGACCGGATTGCCTCCGGTGAGCTGAAGTATCGGGAGACCATTGCCGAAGGACTGGATAATGCCGTTGACGCGTTCAAGGGGATGCTGAAAGGGCAGAACTTTGGCAAGCAGCTGGTCCATGTTTCGGACTGACCTGACGTGCCTGTGTCGGGTTACGCTTCGCTAACCCGACCTACTTTTCATCAGGCGCTGACTCTTAACAGCACTTTGCCGGTATTCCTGTTCTCGGCCACGTAGGCCATGGCTTCGGCGGTCTCTTCAATCGGCCAGTCCCGATCAATAATCGGCACAATCTGCTTCGAGCTCAGCAACGGCCAGACATGACGATAAAGGGCCTGCATGACCTCCCCTTTGACCGCCACGGGTCGTGACCGCAGGGTGGATCCGATCAGGCGATGACGTTTCACCAGCATCAGGCCAAGATCCACTTCGGCTGTCCGACCACCCATCAGGCCAATCAATACGATTCGACCATCTGCGTTCAGGACTTTCTGGTTATCGCCGATGTAACTGCCGCCCACCGGGTCCAGCACCATGTCGATGCCACCCCATTTACGGACCGCATCCACGAACGAGCCGTTCGTTCGGTTCCAGATACCGGTCGCACCAAGCTTCTGACAGGCGGCCAACTTTTCATCATCTCCGGCGGTGGCAAACACCGGATTCCCAAACGCGGTGGCCAGCTGTATAACCGCCGTACCCAGACCACTGGCGGCGGCGTGGAGCAGGACTTTTTCGCCGGGTTCCAGTCCCGCCTCCCGGTACAGATTCAACCAGGCCGTTGCGAACACCTCAGGCACCGCCGCAGCCTGCCTGAGTGACAGCCCATCCGGAATCGGCAACACCTGCACTGCCGGCACAATCACCTTGGTGGCGTAGCCGCCGCCGGTCAGCAGGGCACAGACTTCGTCCCCCGGATTAAAGCCGGTCACGCCCTCACCAACGTCGGCAATGGTCCCGCTCACTTCCAGCCCCAGGATGTCCGAGGCGCCGGGAGGCGGCGGATAAACGCCGGCCCTCTGCATCAGGTCAGCACGATTGATAGCGGTCCATGCCACGTCAATGCTGACATGGCCTTCTGGCAGTTCCGTGGGAGCGTCGCAGGTCTCCCAGTTCAGAGCATCGCCGACAACCTTGATCGCCTTCATCATATTCGCCCGCTCCGGTGGTTCATTTTTGATTGGTTGAGCATAACGCGTCACCGCCTATGGTGACATACATGGCATTGTGATAGCTGCGTTTCAATTCGGTCAGGCGCCATTCATCAGGGCGCTTTATAGCCGGCTTCTGCGCCAGCAGTGATATCAATGTGTCGGCAGCACAGCGAGCTTCCCGCTGCGGATCATCGACCAGGCTGGTATAACGCTGGGAGGCAGGAACATACTCCGGATACGCCAGACGATCCGGCGCCAGGGCCAGGCAGCCAGAGGCCATGGCTTCCAGCATTGATAGCCCCTGAAAATCGTGCAGTGCCGTGGACACCACTACGTCGGCCTCATGCAACAGTTTGTCGTACGCTTCACGACTTTCCATATATCCCCAGCGCACAAGCCGGCTGCCATGGCGGTTCTGTATCTCGTCAAACACCCGGGGCTGGTTCCTGAACTGCTCTCCTACCACGCTGATGCGAAAATCCTGGCCCAGCTCCACCAGCCGGTCAAGCAGCAGTAACAGCCGGTCCGGCGATTTGTCGTACTCCCAGCGGTGATTCCACAACAAATGTGGGCAGGCGACGTTATGGGGAACGGCGCGCTCCCGGAACAGAGAGTCCTCTATCGGCACGGGAATCACGCTGGACTTGTCCCGTATCTGACGAATCACGCCATCGGGCAGGCCGTCAGGCAGCTGGTCGAGAAAGCCATAGGCTTCGTCCAGAAAGCTGTCCCGGTTCCACTCGCTGTTGAACACCACGCGATCCGCCGCAACCGCGCTGTACAGGTTGACCATCTTGGGCTCGGCACTGGAGTGCTGCCTGCCGGAATCCGGGTAGGCAAACTGATTCTCATGCATGTAGAGCAAAGCCGGGGTACGGGCGAGATGGGGCTGGAAGCCGCGAATGGACGCCAGATCCACCATGGAGGTGACCACCAACAGATCCCAGCTTTGCCGGAGCGCGGGCTCCTGTAGCCAGGTCAGCGCGTTACCGCGAATCCGCCAGCGAAAGAACCGGGGCGGTAAGGCAAGCACGTGCCAGTCGAATGCCGGCTGGCTGGCGACCAGTTGTTCCCGCCAGCGTTTGTGGCTGCCGGCATCGTAGGCTGACAGTAAAAGTACTCTTGGTGTTGACGATGGTAGTGGTTGCTCGGGCATGAGCGCATTCTGCCCTACTCCCGATTCGACAGCCAGACGCTCTGGTAAGGCTTCAGCGTAAGAGAGCCGCTCAGGTCATCCACCCGCAGCCCGGAAATCAGGTCCACCCACTGGTCGGTGCCAATCAGGTTGATATCACTCAAAGCCACTTCCTGGAATTCATCGCTGATATTGTGGATGCAGAAAATGGACTGATCCCGCCGCATGCTCTGGCGCCAGAACCCAAACAACTGCAGCCCGAGATGGAGCGTGAACTGGGTGGCGTTGGGGTGGAACGCCGGCTGCCGGCGACGAATGGCAATCAGGCGTTTCAGCTCTTTGAACACCTCGCTGTGATGGCTTAGCGGATTGGCCAGTTCACTTTCAATCGATTCGAGCTTCCACTGCCCCCGATTGATGGAACGCAGACGGCCGGTGTGCTCGGCTCGCTCGTAGTCGTTTTCGGTGGCCAGCAAACTGTGAATGTAGAAGGCGGGAATGCCCTCCAGCGCCAGCATCACTGCATGGGCGCAGATGAAGCGCTGCAATTGCCAGTGATCGGCCCCACCTTTGACCGTGCCCTTGAGCGCATCGTACAGCGCAATGTTGATCTCGTAGGGCTGGTCACGACCGTCTTCTGTGCGGCGGTAGGAGACCTTGCCGCCGAAGGACTCCATGGCATTGATCAGCCCCTGCTTCTCGTCTTCAGTCAGTAGGCCATCGGTGGGACGCAGCCCCACACCGTCATGGGAAGCAATGAAATTCAGGTAAGTGGTGCCCATCTGCGCCGGCGGCATGCTCATCAACCAGGTTTTCAGGTGGCGACAGTTGCCGGTCACCAGGGTATGGATCAGCAGCGGCGGCAGGGAAAAGTTGTAAATCGCGTGCGCTTCATTGGCGTTACCAAAATACGTCAGGTTTTCCCGATTCGGCACGTTGGTTTCAGTGATCACCACTGCCCGCGGGCTGTGATGTTCAATCAGCAGCCTCAGGATCTTGATCAGTTCGTGGGTCTGCTGGAGGTGGATAGAGGGAGTTCCCGGTTCTTTCCACAGGAATGCCACGGCGTCGAGCCGGAACATGACCACGCCGCGCTCCAGGTATTTGCGGATGATCGACACAAATTCGCTCAACACCCGCGGGTTGGCAAAGTTCAGGTCCACCTGATCTTCACTGAACGTACACCACACGTAGCGTTCGCCGTCCTCCGTCATCACCGGATTCAGCAGTGGCGATGTCCGAGGGCGCACCACCGCACTCAGATCGTCACTCAGGCTGGCTTCGAAAAAGTAATCCTTGCCCGGGTCCACGCGCTTGCGGAAATTCTCAAACCAACGGCTGCGGGCGGACATGTGGTTGATCACCAGATCCGCCATCAGCTTGAAATCTCCGGCGATACGCTCGATATCATCCCAGTTGCCATGGGATTCGTTCACCGCCAGGTAATCCATCACCGAAAAACCATCGTCGGAGCTGTACGGGAAAAACGGCAGGATATGGACCGCTGAAACGGTATCCGCCAGGCAATCGTTCAGAAACCCACGGAGCGTCACCAGCGGTTTCTCATCCGCCCTGCGCACCGTGTCTGCATAGGTAATCAGGACGATGTCCGATGCATCCCAGTTGTTCTGGTGCGCTGGCGGGGGCTCCTGGTTCGGCGCCAGCCCCATGGTTTTGAGCAGCTTTTCCGCAAGAAACCCACTGTCGAGATCGGGATAAACGACCTCCAGCATCCCCGCCAGCTTGGATTTCAGTGGTTCTTTCATGGGCGGAACTCCTCGTTATCCAGATCCACCGCCTCCATCAGTTGCTCCTTGATGTCCGGAATCGCACTTGCCACCCGGTTCCAACTGGGAATGAACGGTGTATCCATAGGATTATCGAGGAAATAGGCCCCGGCGCGCATCACATTCTGCGCAAACAGCTCCACGGCCTTTTCTTCCTTATGCCGATCAAAGGTCAGGCCATTGATGATGGCGTCATTCTGATAGGTCTCAACAAAATCCAGCGCGATCCGGAAATAGGTGGCCTTGATGGTGCGGAACTTCTCATTGGAGAAGATCTCGCCATTGGTGGCCAGCTTACGGAACAGCGCCTTGGAGATGTCCGTGCTCATCTTGGACAACCCACGGTTGGCATCTTCCGGCGACAGCTCCTGGTGTTTGTGATCGTAGGTATCGGCAATGTCCACCTGGCACAATCGGTTGGTGGCGTAGTTGCGCTTCATTTCAGACAGCACCCCCACTTCCAGCCCCCAGTCACTGGGGATGCGCAAATCGTTGATCACATCGGTGCGGAAAGAGAATTCGCCCGCCAGCGGGTAGCGGTAGCTGTCCAGGTAGTCCAGAAAATCATTGGGGCCACAGACTTTTTTCAGCGCCCGGATCAGCGGTGTTACCAGTAATCGGCTGACGCGACCGTTCATCTTGCTGTCCGCCACACGGGCGTAATAGCCTTTACAAAACATATAGTTGAACGCAGGGTTGGCGACCGGGTAGATCAGGCGCGCCACCAGATCCCGGGAATAGGTCAGAATATCGCAGTCGTGCAGTGCCACGGATTTGCTGAGACCGGAGGCCAGCACATAACCAAAGCAGTACCAGACATTGCGCCCCTTCCCCATTTCCGTCGGCGCCAGATTCTGCTCACGGAGCTTGAGATCAATGGCACGCAGCCTGGGACCATCATTCCAGAGCACCTTGAAATTCTGAGGCAGCTCTGAAAAATACTCCATCGCGTAGCGATACTGAGCTTCGGTTGCCTGGTCCAGCCCGATCACAATCTGCTCCAGATAAGGCACCCTGGCCAGCTCGCTGACGATGTTTTTCAGGGCAGGACCTTCCAGTTCCGAAAACAGTGAGGGCAGCACCAGTGACATGGGGCGCTCCTTGCGAAAGTTCATCAGTTCCTGTTCCAGATCCTCCACCGGGCGGCGGGTCAGGTTATGAAGGGTGGTGACGATGCCGTTCTGGTAGAAATCGCCCATGGCTGAGTTCCTCTTGCTCAGTAACCGTACTCAAAAAGGATATTGAGTACGCATTCATTCCAGCCTTCAGGGCCGGGCTTGAGGGAGCGCATGGCGTGGCGATCCGAGGTCAGCTGCACCTGATCAGACAGAGCGCCGCGGATAATGACCGGAAGATTGACCGACTCCAGCATCCTCTGATCGTTGGGGCTGTCCCCCAGCGCGACAGTCAACAGGGATTCCCGACCATAGTGCTCCCGATATTTACTCAGCAAGAAACGGACCCCATCCGCTTTATCGAAGTTTCCCATGGCATGAAAAAAGCGCCCTCCCCGTACCAGGCGCAGGTTTTCCGCGGCCAGCTGTTCAGTAAAACACTCTCGCTCCTCTTCTGTGCCTTCCCATAGCAAAGGCTCTGTTCCCAGCCGGTCCTGGGCCTGCCCGGCGGAAGCCAGAGACAGTCCGGTGCAACGGGCCAGCTCCTCCGCCGACATGTCCGCGAAGCCCCGGAACCTGAAACCCTGTGAGCGCATATGCTGCAAGACCGCCAACACCTGATCCCGCGGTGCTCCAAAATGCACCAACTGCTCGGCCCCTGATCCAAAACAGTTCGCCGGAAGCACCACCGCTGCCCCATTTTCGACAATGAACGGGTCATGGATGTCCAGCGCGGCCCGGATATCGCGAATTTCCGGGGCTGTCTTGCTGGAATTGAGAATCACCGGGATATTTGCCCGCCGCAGCCGCTCCAAAGCGGGCTCCGCGGCCTGCCAACGGTAGGTGTCGTGGTCTAGCAGCGTGCCGTCCAGATCGGTGAATACCAGCAGGCGGGGCTTGGTCATGTCGTATCTCCGTCAGGCTGTTCGTAATCGAGGCAAGCCCAGGTTCTGGTCATCGGTCATGATTCCGAGGGCGCCGGGCATTCGCCCCTTTTTGGTGCATCGCCCTGACGCCGGGCCAGCGACTGAACATGCCTTGCCAGCGGTACGATGGTCTGTTCCCCTGTCCTCACGTAGGATGGCAGTAAGGATTCCTGATCCATCAGGGGCAGCAGTTTTTTTCAGAAGCTGTTGATCAGCCACGGTCCGGCGTCCCGAGAAAATTGTGTTTACATCATGATTTAGCATGTTTTGTACCAGTTGAGAGTATAAGCGTCCTATGAGCAACAACCGTTTTCGGGTGGAACATCGCTATCTGGAGCTGCCGGACAGCTTCTACACCCGGGTACAGCCCACACCGCTGAAAGACGCTCGCATGGCGTGCTTTAACCATGCGCTGGCGAAACAGATGGGCTTTCACAGCAACCAGCCGGAAGATTGGACCGGCGTGGGCGCCGGTACTGAATTACTGGAAGGCATGGACCCGGTAGCCATGAAATACACCGGCCACCAGTTCGGCATGTACAACCCGGACCTGGGGGATGGCCGCGGCCTGCTGCTATGGGAAACCATCGGTCCGGACGGACGGCGCTGGGACTGGCACCTGAAAGGCTCCGGCATGACCCCCTATTCCCGCTTTGGTGATGGCCGCGCGGTGCTACGCTCCACCATTCGCGAATACCTCTGCAGCGAGGCCATGCATGGCCTGGGCATTCCCACCACACGCGCGCTGTTCATGGTCAGCGCCCGGGACCCGGTCCGCCGCGAATCCATTGAGACCGCTGCCGCCCTGGTCCGCGTGGCCGAAACCCACATACGTTTCGGGCATTTCGAGTTCGCCGCTCACCACGAAGGCAAGGACACACTGAAAACCCTGATGGACCATGTCATTGCCCTGCACTTTCCCCATTTGATCGGGCTGGCAGACAGCGAGCGCTACGCAAGGTGGTTCGAGGAAGTGGTCGAACGCACCGCGCGGCTGGTCGCCGACTGGCAGGCGGTTGGCTTCTGCCACGGCGTCATGAACAGCGACAACATGTCCATCATCGGCGACACCTTCGATTACGGCCCCTACGCGTTCCTGGATGATTTTGACGCCGGCTACATCGCCAACCACACCGATCAGGGCGGCCGCTACGCCTACAACCGCCAGCCGGAAATCGGCTTTGTAAACTGCCAGTACCTGGCCAATGCCCTGCTGCCCGTCATGGATGAGGACGGTGTCCGCCGCGGCCTCAAGCGATACGAAGTCGCCTACAACGAACGCTTCCTGCAGAACATGCGGGATAAGCTCGGGCTGGTGCAGGAGGATCAGTCAGACCTGCCGCTGATCATGGACACGTTCAGCATGCTCCACGAACATCACGTGGACTTCACCCGGTTCTTCCGTGGGCTGTCCAGCCTGACCACCAAAGGCACCGCGCCCATCCGCGACCTGTTTGTGGATCGAAGCGTGGCGGATCAATGGCTTGAGCGCTATCAACAACGCCTGGAAATGGAAAGCCGCGCCCACGACGCCCGTGAATACGCCATGCGCCAGGTGAACCCCAAATACATCCTGCGGAACTACCTGGCCCAGCAGGTGATTCAGGAAGCGCAGAACGGCGACTATGAGCCGATGAAGGAATTGCTGAAGGTATTGGAAAAGCCGTTTGACGAACAGCCGGAATTCGAAGGGTATGCGGCGCTTCCCCCGGACTGGGGGAAGCACCTGAACATCAGTTGCTCGTCCTGATCCCGGCCGGGATCAGGAACACGCCATCAGCGATCAGACTGCTTTGGCAGAAATGATCTTGTCGTGCCACTCCGCCGGACCGGTCTGGTGGACGGAGGACCCTGTGGAATCCACTGCCACGGTGACGGGCATGTCTTCCACCTCAAACTCATAGATGGCTTCCATACCCAGCTCTTCAAAGGCCACCACTTCCGCCTTCTTGATGGCTTTCGATACCAGGTAAGCGGAACCGCCCACGGCCATCAGGTACACCGCACCAAATTCGCGGATGGCGTCAATCGCTACCTGACCACGCTCGGCCTTGCCGATCATGCCGGTGAGGCCGGTTTTCTCCAGCATGGTGCGGGTGAACTTGTCCATACGGGTGGCGGTGGTGGGGCCAGCCGGGCCAACCACTTCTTCACGCACCGGATCGACCGGGCCCACGTAATAGATGAAGCGACCTTTCAGATCCACCGGCAGCTCTTCGCCGCGTTCGATCATGTCCACCATCTTCTTGTGGGCGGCATCACGACCGGTCAGCATCTTGCCGGACAGCAGTACGGTTTCACCCGGTTTCCAGTCTTTCACGTCTTCCGGAGTCACCGTATCCAGGTTCACGCGGCGAACGCTGTCACCCACTTCCCAGGTGATTTCCGGCCAGTCTTCCAGGCTCGGCGGAGTTTGCAGTGAGGGGCCGGAGCCATCCAGCACAAAGTGTGCGTGGCGGGTGGCGGCGCAGTTCGGAATGATCGCCACCGGCTTGTTGGCCGCGTGGGTGGGATAATCCTTCACTTTCACGTCCAGAACCGTGGTCAGGCCGCCCAGGCCCTGGGCGCCGATGCCCAGTTCGTTAACCTTGTCGAACAGCTCCAGGCGCAGTTCCTCGGAGCGGTTGGACGCACCACGGGCCTGCAGGTCATGAATATCGATCGGGTCCAGCAGGGACTCTTTTGCCAGCTCCATCGCCTTCTCGGCGGTGCCGCCAATACCAATACCCAGCATACCCGGTGGACACCAGCCGGCACCCATCTGCGGCACCATTTTCAGAACCCAGTCCACCACCGAGTCGGACGGGTTCAGCATGGCAAACTTGGACTTGGCCTCGGAACCACCGCCTTTGGCCGCCACGTGGACATCCACGGTATTGCCCGGAACCATCTTGTAATGGATTACCGCCGGGGTGTTGTCCTTGGTGTTGGCGCGCTTGCCGTCCGGATCGGCGAGTACGGAAGCCCGCAGCACGTTATCCGAGTGAGTGTAAGCGCGGCGAACGCCTTCATTAATAATGTCGTCCAGCGGCATGTCGGCATCCCACTGCACATCCATACCGATGGTGACGAATACCGTCACAATGCCCGTATCCTGACAGATCGGCCGCTTGCCCTGGGCGCACATGCGGGAGTTGATCAGGATTTGCGCCATGGCATCCTTCGCCGCCTGGGACTCTTCTCTCTGATAGGCCTCATACACAGCCTGAATAAAATCTTTCGGGTGGTAGTAGGAAATGAACTGCAGCGCGTCCGCTACGCTCTCGATCAGGTCGTCCTGGCGAATTACGGTGGTCATAGGCGTCTCATCAGTTTTGGTTTATCGATGAAAAAATCGGAAGCGGGAGTTTACCAGAAAATGACCAAAGCGCGGCATCGGGCAGTTGATGAAAAACCGTAAAAAAAACCATGGAAAGAAGGTACCATCCTAACGAATAAATCAAGAAAGACAGCAGGAGACACCGTGACCGACCTCGTCCTCACTGAAAAAAACAAACAGGTACTGGTGGTGCGCATCAATCGCCTGGACCGGAAAAACGCACTCACCCACGCCATGTATACAGCCCTGGGTGATGCCCTTGAACAGGCCCACGCCGATGCGGATATCCGCTGCGTGCTGTTTACCGGCAGCGACGACTGTTTTACCGCCGGGAACGACCTGAGCGATTTCGCCCAGGGCCTGCCAGGCTCCTTCGAGGAAACCCCGGTCGGTCGCTTCCTGTTCCTGCTGGCGACGGCCACCAAGCCCGTTGTAGCCGCTGTTAATGGCCCCGCAGTCGGCATCGGCACCACCATGCTGTTGCACTGCGACCTGGTATTCGCTGGTAACAACACCCGTTTCCAGATGCCCTTTGCCAACCTGGGCCTGTGCCCGGAAGGCGGTTCCAGCCTGCTGCTGCCTTCATGGATTGGCCGCGTCCGCGCAGCGGAATTGCTGATGCTGGGCGGCGCCTTCACTGCTGAGGACGCTAACCGCCTGGGTATCATCAACCGGGTATGCGAGCCGGAAGCCACTGAAGCCACCGCCCTGGAAACCTGCCACCAACTGGCCGCCCAGGCGCCGGCAGCTATCCGCGCCACCAAGGAACTGCTGAACCGCCCCACTCTGGAACAGCTGAAAGACACCATGATTGCAGAGGGAGCGCTGTTCGGCGAACGCCTCAAATCCGGAGAAGCCGCCGAAGCCTTCAAAGCCTTTATGGAGAAGCGGAAGCCGGACTTCACAAAGTTCGACTGACCACCCTGAGCAAACTCGACAAACGCCTCCCCGCCAACTATTTTTCAAACAGGCCAAACTCCTTCCGTGCGGGGAGGCTCCAAAACGCCAGAATCACACTTTTGGCTGATCAACTGTTGCCATACTGTCGCTATAGTCAAAGTTACAGAAATTGGCACAGAGCGCTGGCTACAATTTCAAATAACCGTATTAGCAACACAGGCCTCTGACACAGGGTTTACCGGAGCAGACCGGCCCCGTCACCGGCCGACAATAACGACACAACAACAGGAAAAGGTTCCACACCCATGTTCAAGAAAACACTAATAAGTCTTGCCGTGGCGTCTTCCCTTGGTCTGACAGGGTGCTTCGATAGCGCCGGCTCCGGGAAGAATGCGAATCCGGATTATAAGATCAATAATCCCGCCATTGACGGGAAAACCTGGCCAGTTTTTAATCCGCTGCTGAGCCAGCTTCCTATTCCGAACGATCTGATTTTTGACTCTGAACAGGGTGACGGCACCTTTGGCGTTGCAGATAGCTCTCCGCCCGTTACGACCGCACTGAACGAACTGAGCGGCGCGTCTACCGTTGCTCCGGCGGTAATCCAGTTTAATGGACAGATTGATCCAGGCACCGTGGTTTACGGTGAGACCGTGTTCCTTCTTGAACTGGATTATGCCAGTGGCGATCCGGTACAAGGCCTGAGCATTGGCGAGCCACCGACCGTGGTTGGCCCAGCTCCTGCTCGTGCTGATGTTGAAACACTGGACGGCACATCAGCCATCCGCATCCTGCCTCTGCAACCGCTGAACCCGCGCAAGCGTTACATAGCAGTTGTGACCAAGGACATCACCGACATCAATGGCGAAGCCATTATTGCTTCACCCAGCTACAGCAACCTGACCGATGAAGAGCAGCCGCTGGGTAACGCTGCCCTGGCTCCGGTTCGGACGCTCATCAATAGCTTGTGGGAGCCGATTGCCGGCGCTGCGCTTGGCATTACTGATGAAGACATTGCGATTAGTTACAGCTTTACTACGTCGAACGATGAGAAGGTGTTGCAGTATATTGCTGAGCCTGCGGCTTGGTTTGCAGATCAACTGCTAACTTTCGTCAAGGTTTCTGCCGCAGAGGCTGCAATCGAAGGTGGTGCCTCTAGTTTCGATCAGGTAGACGCCACTGTTACCGGTGCCGTAACTGCTTTCCCGAGCGCGGAAATAAAAGGCGCTCTCGATCCGGGCGACCAGTGCCCAGTCACTGGCGAAGATTTCATAAACTGCGTCGCACCGGGAATTGCTGCCCAATTTAGCCCACTACTCCCTACACCCACGCCTGATAACCGCAGCGCAGACGACTTTGATTTGGGGGCCCCAGAACCGGTTACGCTGGTATCCTCAGTTGCAGCTTCCGTTTACTCCGCGCTAGATGAGCAGTTGGGCGGTACAGCTCCCACAGTTTTAGCGGTTCAGGGTACGGTATCCTTACCCTATTACTTGGGCACCTCAGGCTCCAACATACTGACAAACTCCTGGAAGGCAGATGACACACTCGCCTCTACATTGAACGACACGTTTGCTGACCTTGGGCTTGTGATACCTCAATCCGACACCAGCGTTTCAACTACGGTGAACTATATCTTCCCGTTCCCCAAGAAAACTGCTGATGTTGATGTCCCAGCACTGATCATTTATCCAGCAACCGGCACAACAAATGGTGTTGTCATGTACCAGCATGGTATCACCACCGATCGCAGTGCCGCCCTAAGCTTCGGTACTGCCCTCGCAACCCTTGGCTACACAGTGGTAGCAATTGATCAACCTCTTCACGGCGTAGGCGCTTTTACCGAGGAAGATCAGGATACGCTGGCGACTCGCCTATTAGAGGCTGGGCAGGACGCAGGTTTGCCAGCATCCCTGGCACCCTCCGAGACCACCAACGCGGCCCTTATTGCAGGTCAACTAAACCTCAACTTCGTTATGCAGGCTCTTAGTCAAGATGAAGCTACCGCCCAAGCTACAATCGATGACGTGCTTACAGGCGGCACATCTGGTGATGCTGGCGTAGACATGGCCATCGGCTTCCTTGCTGGCGCTGAAAACTCCGTTGCCAATGCAGGGAGCACTGTACCTGGCCTTGCACCAATGGAAGGCAATGAACGCCACTTCGGCTTCTACTCACCAACACCAGGAACTGTTGACGCTATTGACTACGCCGCTGGCGAAGGCGACTCAGGAAGTATGTTCATCAACCTCCTGAACTTCACCAATAGCCGTGACAATATCCGCCAGAGTGCAGTGGATCAGATGAACCTACGCGTCAGCCTGAGCGATCTCGATCTGTCAGGCATTGGAGGTGCAGACCTTAGCACCGCCCAGTTCAACTTCGCCGGCCACTCTCTCGGCACAATTACAGGTGCTCCGTTTGTAGCCAGCGTCAATGAAAACCAGCTGCCGGCAATTCTGGCAGGTGATCCTGCAGCGCCCGTGCCCTCCACCTACAACGATATCGCAGCAGTAAACATGCTGACACCAGGCGGCGGAGTCGTTCGACTGCTGGAGAACTCCCGCACCTTCGCTCCCCAGATCCTTGCCGGTCTTGGCCAGAGCGGTCTCAGCCAGGGCGATGCAAACCTCGAATCATTCCTGAACGTATTCCAGGCCACAATCGATACGGCTGACCCGATCAACTTCGTAGACAATCTGGCTGGCAGCACACCGACTTACCTGATGTCGGAAGTAGAAGCGGATACTGTCATACCGAATGCAGCCGATGAGGCTATCTGGGGCATTCCTGCACTCTCCGCCACAATCCCTGCATCCGAAACAGGATTGCAGGCATCAGTGACCGTAGACAGCTTTAACGCGCCATTGGCTGGCTCACGCCCTCTTAGCCTGATGTATGCAGATGGCATCGCTGACGCACTGTACGCCACATATACGCAAGCTGACTTCCCTGCTGGCGAAGGGGAAGACCCACTGAATCACGGTACACCGGTTTCAGCTTCCCCTGCAGCTGCGTTCTCTCAGATGGTTCAGGAGGCTGCCGCAACGTTCACTCCGTAACCTGAAAATTAAAGCTCTAGAACAAAAAAGCCCCCGGATTTCCGGGGGCTTTTTCGTTCATACCGCTAAATATTAGATGTCATACTCTGAAGATCTAACTTTCACAAGCCACCTACTCCATCTGCTCAAACTCATCCTGAGTTAACTGGCCATCACTGTCCCGATCCAGCTCCATCATCATGTCGCGAGTATCCTGACCTGACATGGACTCCTCGTCGGGGTTACCGGCTGCGGTGCTGCCGTAGACGTTCAGTTCGTCCTCGGTGAGGACACCATCCTGGTTGGCATCAAGCTCCTCAAAGGATTTGGATTGCATGCCGTGCCCTGTGGTTTCGCTTTGTTGCATTTGGTCACCACTGCCCTCCATTGCATCTTTTTCCATCTCGTCAGAACCGGCAGCGTAAACGGCCGGAATGCAGAGCGCCATGGACATCATGGTGGCAAGGCTCAGGGTTTTAATGCTCATCAGACACCTCCTTGATCATTTTTTGATCTATGGTTGACTGCATTTTCAATTAAGAACCCAATTTCGATAAAACGCCAATGACGCTTTAGCAACCTGCGGGCAACGCTTAGTTCAGGAAAGAATAGCGTCGCTATCCGCTCCCAGCTTCCTGCCTACATACTTTGCGGAACACGGGGTCTGACTGAACTTGATGGGGTAGCCAATCTGCCTTTGTTCACTGCCATCTTCCCGGTCCACACCGATCACCATTCCCCTCTCCTTTAATTGGGGATGCTCCGCCGCCTCGGAGATGGTCAGTACCGGTTCCACACACGCGTCCTCGTCCGCAAAGATCTCCTGCCATTGCGCCAGTGTTTTTTCGGCAATTTTCTCTTTCAGGGCCGCTTTCATTTTTTGCTGGTGTTCCGGGTTCTGGCTGAGGGCAAAGCTCTTTATATCGGGCAGACCCAGGGTGTCGCACAGGCGTGATGAGAACTGGGGCTCCAGGCTGCCGACGGACAGCCAGCGGCCATCGCTGGTCTGGTAGTAATCGTAGAAACTGCCGCCATTAAGAAGGCTGCTTTCCGGTTTCTGTTCCTGACCACCGGCCAGACAGGCGGCGCCGGACATGGCGTTAAGAGCGAAGGCCGCGTCGGTCATGCTGATATCGACAAACTGCCCTTCCCCGGTCTGCTGGCGGTGAACAACCGCCGCGAGAATCCCCATCACCGCGTGATGGGAGCCGCCGGCCACATCCGCAATCTGGATGCCCATGGGCGGTGGGCCGCTGTCCGCACGGCCACAATGGCTGGATACACCGGCCAGGGACAGGTAATTGATGTCGTGGCCCGCGCGGTTTTTATAGGGGCCAGTCTGGCCATAGCCGGTGATGGCGCAGTAAATCAGCTTCGGGTTAATGGCCTTGAGGGTGTCGTAGCCAATACCCAGGCGGTCCATCACGCCCGGACGGAATTGTTCGATGACGATGTCGAAGTCCTGCACCAGTTCCTTGATAACGTCGGCACTGCCCTCTTTCTTGAGGTCGATGCCGAGGGACCGCTTACCGCGGTTCAGATACGCATGGGCGGTGCTGGTGCCGCCGTCGTGGGGCGGCATGACCCGGGTCAGCTCCATTCGGTCCGGCGCTTCCACGCGCAGCACCTCCGCCCCCATGTCCGCCAGCAGCATGGTGGCGTAGGGTCCGGGCAGCAGGGTGCTGAAGTCGAGCACTTTCAGGGATGTCAGTGGGCCTGGCATGTTGTTCTCCTTGTTGGTGGTTACTTCTATGCTGACGTTTTTTTCCGATGGGGCCAACTGCGGGTTCCGTCATTCCAATTGGCCATTTCTTCCAGCTTTTGAGATGCCTGCAGGTTGCATTGTAGCCGGGGGGTTTTATGATGGGCTTCGTTTTCCAGGAAATAGCGAGTGGCATGTCAAACCTGACGGTTTCCCGGCACTTTGTTGAGGCATCCCTGATTGGCGCGGAGCGCGCTGGCTATGACACCCGCGATATGCTGCGGGAAGCCGGCATCTCGCCGGATCTGCTGAAAATAGAGATGGCCCGGGTCAACAGCGACCAGTTCAGCCGGCTGATGCAGGTCATCTGGAGCCGTATGGACGACGAGTTCATGGGCTTCGGGCCGAGGCAATGCCGTGCCGGCACGTTCGCCACCATGTGCGCCCTGGTGATTGACTGCCCCAACCTGGGGGCGGTCTACCGGCAGGCGTTCCAGTTCTCACGCCTGTTCGAGCCCATGGTGTCCATGGAACTGGAAGTGGATGACCAGGTGGCCCGTCTGGTAACGGTGATTGAGGGGGACATCAATGATCCCCGGTATTTCATGCGGGAAAGTCTGCTGGTGATCTGGCACCGCCTGGGTAGCTGGCTGGTCGGCCAGCCGGTGGAGTTGCTGAAGGCTGAATTCGACTACCCCCGCCCCGATCATGGCGATGAATACCGCCACATTTTTCGCTGCCCACTGGCATTTGAGGCCGAACGCACCACCCTCACCTTCGATAAGCGGTTTCTGTCAGCGCCGGTGATCCGCGACCGGCCGGAAATGCAGCAGTTCCTCAAGACATCCCCGGCGGATCTGCTGTCACGACCGGATGAAAGCAACACGTTCACTGGCCGGATTCGCGCCCTGATTGGCCGCGACTTCTCCAAACCCCTGCCGGATTTCGAGTGGATTGCCGCCGAACTGCACACCAGCCCGCAAACCCTGCGCCGACGACTGAAGCAGGAAAACACCTCGTTTCAGGAAATAAAGGATCTGCTGCGACGGGACATGGCGATTTACTATCTGGGCCGGCAGGATCTGCCGATCAACGACATTGCCACCAAGGTGGGGTTCACGGAACCATCCACCTTCCACCGCGCCTTCAAGAAGTGGACAGGGGTCACCCCCGGCGCCTATCGCGAGGGTGAACGGAGCAGCGCCGGGGAATAGCGGTGCTGATTAACCCGGGGTCTGGAGCGTCTTGATCAGGCGGCCCAGGGTACTGGCAATCTCTTCGGCGCGGTCACGGTTTGGCCCGAGCTTCAGCAATCTGGAGCCATCCCTGGGGTCATACACCCAGCAGGTCCCGGCGGAAGGCTGGCAGTCCCACTCAACCTGGGGGCTGATGCCGTATACGTTGATGGACTGGGTGTTTTTGGTGATCCGCTCGTCGTCTTCCCTGCTGGATTCCTGAACTTCGATCTGGCTGTTGCCGGACGCGATCTGGTAACTCACATCCGCGGGCACGTCGAGCCTGACCACCCGCTGATCGGCCCGCCACCCTGCCACTTCCAGCAGGCTGTTCAGGTGAAGGGTCAGCGCTTCCCGATCGGAATCCACCAAGTACAGCTTGCGCAGGTTCGCCAGCTCCTGCTGACCGGCAGGCTCAATGATAGCGACCGGCTCTCTCTTACTGACCTGGTTCTGGTCTTTACTCGCACGTTCCTTGCGGGACTTCTCAATGGCGGTGATACGCTTAAGCGCATCCCGATAATGGCTGCCTTCGGATCCGGCACGGGAAACGTATGCCTCCAGAGCCGATTGTGCTTCATTAAAGTGAGAGGATTCCTGCATGACGCGGCCGCGGAAATAGTAATAGTCCACGGGCTTCTCTCCCTCCAGACCCTGGAGCCGGTTGAGGTATTCTCCGGCCTCGCCCCAGTTCTTGGCGGCAACGGCTTCCTCGGTGGCCAGCATCAGGCGGCGGACTTCGTGCTCCGGAGCCAGGGATGTGGCCTGGGCGCCGATGCTTGCCAGCAACGAGGCCAGCACCAGACTACGAGCCAAGTTGCGCCCCGTTTGGGATGTTTTTTCCATTACCTCTACTCCTGCTCACTGTCGGCAAATTCACCAGGATCCACTTCGGCCTGATCCATGATGGCCTTTGGTAGTTCTTTTTTAACACGAACCCCAAGCTCCACAAAGCGGTTCGCCTGTGAAACCAGGTTTCCGCGACCCCGGGTCAGGGTGTTCATGGCGGCATCGTAGCTGCCCTGCGCCGTATGGAGCTGGGCCCCTAGCTTTTCCATGGACTCCACGAAAACCCGAAGCTTGTCGTACACCGCACCGGCCCGCTCGGCTATGCGCTCGGCATTCTGGCTTTGCCGTTCATAACGCCAGATATTCTCGATGGTGCGAAGGGTGGCCAGCAAGGTGGTTGGTGTTACTACAATAATCTTTCGTTCGAAGGCTTCTGCGAAGAGGTTCTCGTCCTGCTGAAACGCCGCCACAAATGCCGGTTCAATGGGCATGAACAGCAGGACAAAATCCGGGGAGTGAAGACCGTTGAGCTGACTGTAGTCTTTCTCACTCAGGGTGCGGATATGGGTACGAACAGCCTCTACGTGTTGCCTGAGCGCCTCTGCATTAACGCTGTCATCTTCTTCATTGATCCACTGTTGGTAGGCCACCAGCGATACTTTGGAATCCACCACCAGATTGCGGTTATCCGGCAGATGCACCACCACATCCGGGCGCAGCAGCTGGTTGTCACCATCCCGGTAACTGCCCTGGGTCTCGTATTCAATACCCTTGCGCAACCCTGAGCGCTCCAATACCCGCTCCAGTATCAGCTCGCCCCAGTTACCCTGAATCTTCTTGTCGCCTTTCAAAGCGCGGGTAAGACTAGCAGCCTCTTCGGTGATTTGTCGGTTAAGGTCCTGTAAGGATTTGATTTCGCTGCGCAATGCCTGCCGGTCCCGGGTTTCCGAGGTGTAGACATCCTCCACGCGCTTGCGGAAGTCCTGAAGCTGGTCGCGGAATGGGTTAAGCAGGGTATCCAGACTGGTGCGGGTCTGCTGACTGAAGCGCTCGCTTTTCTGCTCGAAAATACGGTTGGCCAGGTTTTCGAACTCCTGCTTCAAGGCATCCCGGTTGTGCTCCAGCAGCGCCAGTTTCTCCGAGCTGGCACGCCGCTCACTGGCAAGGTTTACCTCGTACTCACGCAACTGCACCCGGGCATTTGCCAATTCCTCCCCCAGCGATTCCGCCCGCCGCTGTTGCTCGGCTTTCTCTGCCTCAAGCTGACGAATCCTGATGCGGTTGCTGCGGACCATCAGCGTAACCAGAAAACCAACCAACACCACCAGAAACGCAACAATACTGAAAACCACTGGCTGATTCCGGATGATGTCTGCAAAGGCTTCGGGCACATTTTCCTCCTGTTGACTGGAACCTTTTTCGTTCAGGCGCGTCCTGATGAATACCCTGAACGCACAAATCGTGACTGCTTGGCAAAACGGGGGATGACTTTGCATCCACCTATAGACTCGAGTCGTAATATAAACTAAAAGAGTAAAGTGTTCTGTCGAACCGGCGGAATTACCGGTTTTTAACCGGTGATCGGGGTTCCGGAGCGATAAGAGGAGTGGGCAATAATCATGTTGAAAGAGCTCTGGAGAAAACTGGGATCAGAGTTTTCCCAATCCGGCTACGCAGGAGGCCAGGGCTGTGGGGATGACGATGCTCCGGGCAACAGTTTCCGTCTCCTTCCCCACATCACGCATACCGGTGAGTTCCATCTGGAGCGGCTAACGGCCTTGCTGAAAAGCCGTTACAACAAGTCCTTCAAGCAGTTAGACGAAACTGCTGATGAAGGTATCCGGGACCTCATACGTTTCGCTTCCCGCATTCAGGATCAGGATATCCAGCGGGAATTGCTGCTCTTTTACCTGAACTGTTCCCCGGTGATTCAGGAATACCTGCGCTCCGAAGATGTGCTCGACCACCAGCACTTCCTCAACAAAGCCTGAAAAACAGCACAAACCGTAAAAATTTCCTACCCTTAACCAACTGTAAAGCAACCACACACATCGGTTGTTGTATACTCCCCCTGCGAGTATCTTACTGCGGATATTTGCAGGTCTTCATGGCGAACCCAGGCTGATAAACTATTGGTTCGCAGGTTCAGGGGTTATAGATGTTTTCAACGCGTTTTCGATGCGGGAAGCCGCTGGCTGGTCTCGCTATTCTGTTTGTATTGTCAGGCTGCTCCGCGGACCGCTATTTAATGGTGCCCAAGGAAAATCTGGACAAGCTCAACGGTTCTGTTCAGTCCCAGCGCGCTACGCTGGTTACCATGGAAGGGAATGCAGCGTCCCGCCACGAAAAACTGCTGGACCTCAATAACACCTCTACCAAAAGCATTCTTGAAGCCATTGAACAGAAAATCGAAAAGCCCAAGTGCCCAGTGGTCACCGCTCAGGCTTGCCCTCCTGTCAGGGATCAGCGGGACACAGGTCGTGCAGACCGTTTGAAAGGTAAGGTGATCGTTGGTGAACTTGAAAAGTTCTACCTCGCCGGTCCCGGCCTGGTTTATAACGCCCGCATCGACAGCGGCGCGGAAACATCATCCATTGACGCCCGCAACGTGACCAAATTCGAACGGGACGGTAACAACTGGGTTCGTTTTGATGTCCCGGTGCCAGACAGCGATCAGTACGTCACCATGGAAAAGGAAGTTTCCCGCCGCGTGAAAATCATCCAGTCCAGCGCGGATGAAGCAGATCGCCGTGTGGTTGTCGAACTGCAGTTTGCCATCGGCGACCACCAGCAGGTGGCGGAATTTACACTGACGGACCGTCAGCACCTGTCGCACAATGTTCTGATCGGACGAAACGTTCTCCGCGACGTGATGTTAATCGACGTCGGCAAGGAGTTCTCCACCAAACTGCCGGAATCCCTCACCAAAAAGAACGGGGATGATTTGTGAATACCCGCTCCCGAATTCCATTTTTCTCTGCCATTGCTCTGCTGATCCTGGCAGGGACCGCACTTGCCATCTGGCGCCATGTTGAACTGGGCATTCCCTGGTTTACCGGTGAGCAACACCCAGTCTGGATGGTTGAAGCGAGAGTTGACTTCGACGCCGCTGACCAGCCGGTGCTGGCAAGCCTCAACATTCCCGAGCAGTCCCCGGGGTTTCGGATACTTTCCGAACAGGCGGCATCTCCGGGGTATGGCTTCTCGGTAGTCGAGAAAGACGGAAGCCGTCGGGCCGAATGGAGTAAACGGGACGTCACCGGCCCGCAAACGCTCTACTTCAAGACCCAGTTTATTCCCGACCCGAATGCGAACCGGGACCGCCCCCGCCGCGCACCCAAGCCCATGGCCGTATTCTGGGAAGAACCACAGGCTACCGCCGTGCGGGAGATTCTCCAGCAGGCAGAGGAGCGCTCGAGCACCGCCGAGAGCATGACCCGGGAGCTGATCCGCCTGATGCAGCCTGATGCCCAGGCACAGAACACGACATTGCTGGTGTCCGGAACCAATTATCTGGATCTCCTGGTCCGGATGCTGAATCACGCCGGCATACCGGCCAGGACCGCCGATGGCCTCAAACTGGAAGACGCCCGCAGGCGCCAGGGACTGACGCCCTTCCTGCAAATCTATAACGGTGACGAATGGCTGACCTTTGACCCCCGCTCCGGCGAGCAAGGGCTCCCTGAGGATATCCTGCTGTGGCGTCAGGGCGCCGAATCACTGCTGGATGTGATGGGTGGCGGCAACTCCACAGTCAGTTTTTCAATCCTGCGCCAGACCATTCCCGCCCTGCAGTTGGCAGCCATGCAATCCGAAGAGAACGGCTTCGGGTTCCTGAGCCTGTACCAGCTTCCGGTCGAAGAACAAAGCATGTTCCGCATGCTGCTACTGCTCCCGCTGGGCGCTCTCATGGTTGCCTTCATGCGTATTGTCATTGGCATTCGTACCTCGGGTACCTTCATGCCAGTGCTGATTGCCGTGGCGTTCGTCCAGACCAATCTGCTACCGGGGCTGATCGCGTTCACATCGGTGGTTTCCATTGGTCTGCTGATGCGCGGGTACCTGTCCAGCCTGAACCTGTTATTGGTTTCAAGGATTTCCGCCCTGATTATCCTGGTGATATTTATCACGGCCGGCCTGAGTATTGTGGGCTACCAGATGGGATTCAACACCGGCATGACTGTGACCTTCTTCCCGATGGTCATCATCGCCTGGACCATTGAGCGCATGTCCATACTGTGGGAAGAAGAAGGAGCGCACGAGGTATTCGTGCAAGGTGCGGGCAGTCTGTTTGTGGCTGTGTGCGCGTTCCTGGTGATGGATGCGCCGCTATCCCGGCACCTGACCTTCAACTTCCCGGAACTGCATTTCGTCGTGCTGGGTCTTATCCTGCTGATGGGTCAGTACACCGGCTACAAGTTGAGTGAACTTCGTCGCTTCACACCGATGAAGGCTTACGATTGATGGATTGGATATCGCCCCGCGCCCTGACCCGGATGGGCATGCTCAACATGAACCGGCGAAATGTCGATTACATTTCCCGGTACAATGAGCGAACCGCCTATCCGCTGGTGGACAACAAGCTGAAAACCAAGCTGGTGGTGGCCGAGTATGGCGTCAAAACCCCCAAGCTGTTGCAGGTGGTTCGCCAACAACACGAGATTCCCCATTTCCGCGACATGGCGGACGAGCTGGCGGGCTTCGCCATAAAGCCCGCCAAAGGCTCCGGCGGCAAGGGCATCACAGTCATTACTGGCCGTGACGAGCAGGAGTTCATCAAAGCATCCGGCGCCAGGGTGCCCACAGCTTACCTGGAACGCCACCTGTCCAATATCCTGGCCGGCCTGTATTCCCTGGCAGGGACGCCCGATGTCGCGATTGTCGAGAACCTGGTGCAGTCGGTACCGGAACTGGCCAAATACTCCTTCCAGGGCGTTCCGGACATTCGCATTATCATCTTTCAGGGGTACCCGGTTATGGCTATGCTCCGGCTGGCCACCACCGCCTCTGATGGCAAGGCTAATCTCCACCAGGGCGCAGTTGGCGTAGGCCTGGACATTGGCACGGGAAAAAGCCTGAACTCTGTGCAGTTCAACCGTCCGATCACCCTCCATCCGGACACGGGCCTTGCCCTGGAAAACATCAATATTGACGACTGGGAAGAGATGCTGACCATGGCCTCACGGTGCTATGAAGCAACCGGACTCGGCTACATGGGGGTAGACCTGGTGGTGGATATCAACGAGGGGCCGTTGCTACTGGAATTGAACGCACGCCCGGGGCTGGCCATTCAGATGGCCAATGGCAGAGGACTGTTGCCGCGACTGCGCACGATTGAAAGCCTCAAGAGACATCATTTCACCCCGGAGGAGCGCGCCCGCTTCGCCATAGAGACTTTCGCCAGTGAGCGATAGCAGACTGGGCAGAGAATGAAGGCCAAAAAAAACCGGAGCCCTTGAGCTCCGGTTTTTTTATTCAACTGCGAGTCATCACAGCTTCCCATCCGCAATCAACAGCTTCCGTTCATGGGTCAGGCCCTTCAACAGCCCCCACGTCATGATCAACAGAATCGCTGTGAACGGCAGACCGGCAGAGATGGCCGTTGCCTGTATCGCGCCCAGGGCATCCTCGCCACCACCAAAGATAAGGGCAGCGGCAATCGCACCTTCCATGATCACCCAGAAGACACGCTGAGCTGTCGGAGCATCGGTTTTACCGCCGGCGGTGATGCTATCGACAACCAACGAGCCGGAGTCCGAAGAGGTCACGAAGAACACCAGCACCAGCACAATCCCGATAAAGGAAATGATGCCGGTCAGCGGCAGGTTGGCAAACATCTGGAACATGGCCAGAGACACGTCAGTCAGACCATTCTCTGCCAGAGCGCCAATGCCCTGCTGGATCTGCTCCAGAGCTGAGCCGCCAAACGCGCTCATCCACACCACGGTAATGACAGTCGGAATAACCAGCACTGCGGTCACGAACTCACGAACCGTACGGCCCTTGGAAACGCGGGCGATAAACATCCCTACGAACGGTGACCAGGAAATCCACCATGCCCAATAGAAGACAGTCCAGCCATGGAACCAGGCCTCATCTTCACGGCCAAACGGATTACTGAGCGGCACTATGTTGGCCACGTAGGTTGACGACGTCACCCACAGTGTTTCGACGATGGTCATCGTGGGTCCAGCAAAGATAATAAAAAACAGCAGGATACCCGCCAGGGCCATATTGAAGTTACTGAGAATCTTCACGCCGCCGTCAAGGCCGCGCAGCACCGAAATCAAAGCAACGGCCGTGACGCCGGTAATAATTGCCATCTGGACGTTGATTCCAGACGAGATTCCAAATAGGTAATCGAGCCCTGAAGCCGCTTGTTGGGCGCCAAAGCCCAAAGAGGTAGCAAGACCAAAAATCGTAGCGACAACCGCCAATATATCGATGATGTGCCCGGGCCATCCCCAGACTTTGTCACGCAGCAGCGGGAAAAACGCTGAGCGGATGGTCAGCGGCATGCCCTTGTTGTAAGCGAAAAATGCCAGCGACAGGGCGACAATGGCGTAGATTGCCCAGGGGTGAAGACCCCAGTGGTACATGGTGGCGCCCATGGCCAGGTCACGCGCTTCGGCGGTATTCGCCTCAACGTTGAAGGGCGTTTCGTACCACCCGGTGAAATAGGCTGTTGGCTCTGCAACGGCCCAGAACATCAGGCCGATACCCATACCTGCCGCAAACAGCATTGCGAACCAGGAGATGGTGGAGAATTCAGGCTTGGCATCCATACCGCCAATCCGGATCTTACCAACCGGCATGAAAATGAGCGCTATGCACACCACCACGAAGATGTTGGCACTGATCAGGAAAAACCAGTCAAAGGTGCCGATAATATTCCATTTCGCACCGTCAAGGAGCTCCTTTGCCTCGGCCGGAAACATCAGCGTTCCGACGACAAAAAGAACCACCAATATCGCCGTAATCGGGAATACCGGTGCATGAAGGTCGAGGCCGAAAGGACTTATATTGTCCTGGCCCGCGACGTAATCCGTCTGGTACTCGTCTTTTACAACGTCGCCCACGTTTGGAGCCTCCTGTTCAGAATGATTACCAAAAATTAAGGTTCACAGGTTACAAGGGCGCCAGTCTAGTGTTTTGAGCCCGAAACATCAAAGACACAACTTAGAGTCGCCACCTCACTGAGCATAGACCAATTTGTCAGGTGTCGCCGTTGGAAGAGAAAATCGGTTAATGGTTTTATGCCGTAAGCACGTACACTTACCTGCAAATCGCAAACGTAGAAAGAGGACACCATGGAGAAAACCACCACCTTCCCCCTGAGGTATACCGCTTTTGCCCTGAGCATTACGGGCCTGCTGATCACCATGCCGCTCAGTATCTTCCTGGAAGGATGGTACCTGCTCCCGGTTACGTTTGGCGTACTTACCGCCGTTGGCACATGGGACATGATGCAACGCCGGCGTACCGTGAGCCGCAACTACCCGATTCTCGCCAACTTCCGCTATTTCCTGGAGTCCATTGGTCCGGAGATCCGCCAGTACTTCATTCAGTCCGATACGGAAGAGCGCCCCTTCTCCCGGGAACAAAGGACCATCGTTTACCAGCGGGCGAAGAACGTGCTCGACAAACGCCCTTTCGGTTCCCAACTGGGCATGTACGACCAGGGCTACGAATGGATGAACCATTCCCTGAACCCGACACACCTGGACAACAGCGATTTCCGGATTCTTATTGGCAAACAGTGCCAGAAGCCATACAGCGCCAGCGTATTCAACATTTCCGCCATGAGTTTTGGCTCCCTCTCCGCCAATGCCATCCTGAGCCTGAATACTGGCGCGAAGATGGGCAACTTCTACCACGACACCGGGGAGGGATCGATCTCCCGCTACCACCGCGAGCCCGGCGGCGACCTGGTGTGGGAAATCGGCTCCGGCTACTTCGGATGCCGCCACCCGGACGGCACCTTCAACGAAGATATGTTTGTGAAAAATGCCACCCTGGACCAGGTGAAAATGATAGAGCTCAAACTATCTCAAGGGGCAAAACCAGGGCATGGAGGTATTCTCCCCGGCGCCAAAGTGACGCCGGAGATCGCGGAAGCCAGGGGCGTCGCCGTAGGTGAAGACGTCGTATCTCCGGCCAGGCACTCAGCATTTAATACCCCCATTGAAATGCTGGCGTTCATTGAACGCCTGAGGGAGTTGTCCGGCGGCAAGCCCGTGGGCTTCAAGCTCGCCATCGGGCACCCCTGGGAGTGGTTTGCAATCGTCAAGGCCATGCTGAAAACCGGTATGAAACCGGATTTCATCGTAGTGGATGGCGGCGAAGGCGGCACCGGCGCCGCCCCCCTGGAGTTCATCAACCGCCTGGGCATGCCCATGAAGGAAGCCTTGCTGCTGGTACACAACACCCTGGTAGGCACCAACCTGCGGGAAGACATCGCCATTGGCGCCGCGGGCAAGATTACGTCGGCGTTCAATATCGCCCGCACCCTGGCCCTTGGCGCGGACTGGTGCAACGCCGCCCGGGGCTACATGTTTTCGCTGGGGTGTATCCAGGCCCTGAACTGTCATACCGGACGCTGTCCCAGCGGTGTAGCCACGCAGGATCCCCGCCGCGGCAACAAGCTGGACGTTGAAAACAAGAGCCAGCGCGTTTACAACTATCACAAAAATACCCTGTGCGCCCTGCAGAACCTGCTTGAAGCGTCTGGCCTGAACCATCCTTCCGAGCTTGGGCCGGAGCACATCATTCAACGGACCTCAAAGACCGAGGTGCAGTCCTACATGGACATGCTCCCCTTCCTCGCCCCGGGCGCCCTACTGGAAGGGAAAACCGGTCTTAGCGTATTCGACAAATACTGGCCGGAAGCTCAGCCGGATACTTTTGGACCACCGGAGTTCATCATTAAGCTGCGGGAAACCAAGCTCCATTAAAATCCTGCCTAAACGCCAAAAGCCTGTTTATTTTTGGTTTGGGCTGGTGTAGACTTCGCTCCCGCTAAGCCACTGAGATTTCTCCCAAGTTTCTCTCTGGCCAATAGCATTTCGGGGCGTAGCGCAGCTTGGTAGCGCATCTGCATGGGGTGCAGAGGGTCGCAGGTTCAAATCCTGCCGTCCCGACCAATTCCTCAAACAAAGCCCGGGCCGAAAGGTCCGGGCTTTGTTTTATCTGAAAACCGGCCCGGTTTTCAGGCATCACCATCTTGTAATTCCTTTCATTTCCGGCAACACTCAGAATCCTTAATAAAAACACCCATGCGTTCTACTTGTTGCTGGCGCTCTCATGTCCATGCTTGACTATGTAGTCCCCTACGACTTCTCTGCACTGACCGTACTGAGCTACCTGCTGATACTCGCATTCTATGGTTATGGCATTCTCCGGATGCCGGAAAGCGACCGCCCGGGCAGCGGTCGCATCCTGACGTTCGTGCTGGGCGTCATGCTTTGCTACGGCGTTATGCAGACCCGATTTGATTACTACTCCCAGTACATGTTCTTCGTCCACCGGGGCCAACACCTGATCCTTCACCACCTCGGACCTTTCCTGATCGCCCTGTCCAACCCGTTACCGGTGATGCGCTTCTGGTATGACCGAATAAGCCCCGGGTTTAGGAGCATCCTGAAGCCTGTAGGGTTTGTGTATCGATGCCTCCAGCAGCCATTGATTGCCTCCGTGCTGTTCGTGGGCCTGATCTATTTCTGGTTATGGCCACCGATCCACTTTGACGCGATGCTGAGCCGCAATCTCTACTGGGTCATGAACTGGAGCATGCTACTTGATGGCCTGCTTTTCTGGTGGCTGATCTTTGATCCTCGATCTCCGGCCCTCAGCTCCGCTCTGGGCTATGGCAAGCGTATGCTGATCCTCGCGCTGGTCGCGATACCCCAGATGATCCTGGGGGCCACCATCGTCTTTTCCCGGGGCATGGTGTACGACGTCTACGAAGTGTGCGGCCGGGCATGGCCCATGGAACCTGCAACCGACCAACTGATTGGAGGGCTGTTGACCTGGATACCACCCGCCATGATGAGCATCCTTGGTATTCTGATTATCCTGCGACGGGCGATGCACGAAGATGGCAAATACCCAACCCGATCCACCACGATCAAGGTGACGACTTCATGAGCTTCCACTTTCCCGCAAACCTTCGGGCATGGCTCAACCTGCCCCTGCTTCTGGCCACAACTTTCGTGCTGGGAGGCTGCCTCGGAGAGGATAACTTATGGCACGGGAAGGATATTCAGGGTCTGATGCCAGAGCTGGCGTTTGAGCTGAAAGGCACCTCGGGAGAAACCGTCAGGGCGGGAGAACTGGATGGGCAAATACGGTTGTTGTTCTTTGGTTTCACCTCCTGTCCGGATGTCTGCCCGACCACACTCCAGAAGCTCAACCAGGCCATAAAAGCCATGCCGTCGGAAATGCAGTCACAGACGCTGGCCTTGTTTGTCAGCGTCGACCCCAAGAGGGACACCCCGGAACGCCTGGCCAGTTACGTAGATTTTTTTGGAAAGCGGATCGTGGGCCTGACCGGTGACGAGCCAGAGTTGCGTGAGCTTGCCAAGCGCTATCGCACCACCTTCGGTTATGACGAGCCCGATGCTGACGGTAACTACGCGGTCTCTCACAGCAGCGCTGTGTATGTATTTGACCGGGAGGGCGAAGCCCGCCTGCTGATCAGGCCAGACCTGAGCGCTGACCAGATTCGCCAGGACCTTATTGCACTGGTCAGGGAAAACTCCTGACGCTCCGTTGCAGCCAGGGGCCCCTACCTCTGGGGTAACGGAATAAACTCCACCTCGTCCCCGGGCACCTTATCAAACCGGCCTTCCGTCCAGTCATTTTTCGCCTGTTCGATGCGCTCCTTGCGGCTGGACACGAAATTCCATTCGATAAACCGCTTGCCCAAGGGCTCTCCACCGATCAGTGCAATCCGGGATTCTTCCACTGCGGTGATTGTAATGCCCGGCTGGTTGGCGAAGATCGTCATGGACTGGGCAGGCAGGTCGGTATCCTGGGCTTTCAGCGCGCCACTGGCGACGTAGACCGCTCGCTCCTCGGCTTCTGGCAGGCTCAGGGTTTGTCCAGGCTGTAAATGGGCTTCCACATACAGAGTGTCTGAGAAAAGCCGCACCGGGGATGTCATGCCGTAGGCACTCCCCATCATCACTCTCACGGGTACGCCGTCCACTTTTACCGCAGGTATGTCTTCACTCGGGTAATGATGGAACGACGGCTCTACCTCTTCGTCCTGCTCCGGCAGGGCCAGCCAGAGCTGTAACCCGTCGAGCGTGTGGTCTGTCGCGGTCACTTCCGGGCGCTCCCGCTCGGAATGCACCATTCCGCTCCCCGTGACCATCAGATTGATATCCCCCGGACGGATCGGTTGCAGGCTCCCAAGGGAATCACGGTGCAGAATCTCCCCTTCGAACAGGTAAGTGACGGTGGCAATACCAATATGCGGGTGAGGCCGCACATTGATCCCCTGCCCTGCTGGAAAGTGAGCCGGCCCCATGTGATCGAAGAAGATCCAGGGCCCGACCATTTTGCGTTTCGCCGTAGGCAACAACCGCCTGACGGAAAAGCCACCAAGATCGGTCTCTCTCGGCGTGAGAATCAACTCTACCGCACTGCAAGGGGAGGAAACCGCATCACAAGCCTGTTCGGCTTCAGCCATTGTGTTACTCACGACGTCACTCCTTTCATTGATTCAGCGCATGACCTTGAGTGCCTGCGCCCATTTGGCCATCTCTTCCAGCATCGCCTTGCCCGAGCTTTCGTGGTGCTCAGAGGCATTGAAGGTTTTACTCTCGTCTATTTGCTCCCACGGCATCTGCACCATGACACCCTCGACCATCGGCATCATTTTCAGGGTCGTGACCAGTTGCTTTGAAAGCTGTGCCGACCTCAAACCACCAGAGACACCGCCGTAACTCACAAAACCACAGGGTTTGTAGTTCCATTCGCTGTAGACATAATCAAGTGCGTTGACGAACGCAGGGGACGGACAGAAATTGTATTCGGGGACCACAAACGCATAGGCGTCAGCCGCGGCAACACTCCGGGACCAGGCTTTGGTGTGTTCATGCTCGTACTGCTGCATACGCGGATGCCTGGGCTCATCGTAGACCGGCAGGTTGAAGTCAGCCAGGTCCACCAGACTGCTCTCAAACTGCCCCTGACTGTTGGCAAAGTCATGGAACCAGGTAGCGACCGCAGGACCTACCCGGCCCGGGCGGGTACTGCAGATAATAGTGTGAAGTTTCAAGGCCATAATCTTATTTCCTCTGTATGGGCTAAAAGCAAGGCAACACCCATCAGCATAGTCGATGCCAGAACCAGGCATAAAAAAACCGAAGGCGCACCTTCGGTTTTTTTCGTCTGACCCACCGCGATCAACGCAATGGGGCGTTCAGCACTTCCAACACTTCTTCCAGCTCTGTAATCATCTGCCGGATAAGTTGCTTGTACTGGGAGGTGTCGTCTTTCACCTCATGACTGCTCAGCTTCTGCTTGGCGCCACCAATGGTGTACCCCTGATCGTACAGCAGGCTGCGGATCTGGCGAATGGTAATAACATCCGCCCTCTGGTAGTAGCGGCGATTCCCGCGGCGCTTGACCGGCGACAACTGCGGGAATTCCTGCTCCCAGTAACGGAGTACGTGCGCTTTTACGGCACACAGCTCGGCTACTTCACCAATCGTGAAGTAGCGCTTACCCGGAATAGCGGGTAACTCGTTGTTATGACTCGGTTCCAGCATACGTTTCTACTTTCTGCTTTAATTTTTGCCCTGGACGAAACGTAACAACCCGCCGTGCACTGATCGGTATTTCCTCACCAGTTTTCGGATTCCGTCCCGGTCGCTGCTTCTTGTCTCGCAGGTCAAAGTTACCGAAACCGGACAACTTCACCTGTTCGTTATGGCTGAGTGCGCCTCTGATTTCATCGAAAAAGGCTTCCACCATTTCCTTGGCTTCGCGTTTGTTCAGGCCCAGTTCCTCGTACAAGCGCTCGGCCATTTCCGCTTTCGTCAAAGCCGCCATCTGTTAACTCCTCAGTGTTGCCCCCAGCTCTTCCTTCAATGCTTCAATCACACCGTTGAAGAGTGAGTGCACCTCTTCTTCGTTAAGCGTGCGATCAGGATGCTGCCAGAAAAGGCTCAGGGCAAGGCTGCGGTTGCCTTCACCCAGGCTTTCGCCTTCATAGACATCAAACGCACGCAACGCCGTCAGGCACTCGCCAGCATGCTTTTTGGCTACACGCTCCACATCGGCAAACGCCACATCGTTTCCGATAATAATAGCCAAATCTCGCCGAACTTCAGGGAATTTTGAAATTTCTTTGAAATTAGGCACATATCCAGAGACGATCGAATTCAAGGATAGCTCAAACATCAGGATCGTGCCATTAAGTTCAAGATTTTTCTGAACTTGTGGGTG
Organism: Marinobacter sp. DUT-3; assembly: GCF_050379435.1. Classification (NCBI taxonomy): domain Bacteria; kingdom Pseudomonadati; phylum Pseudomonadota; class Gammaproteobacteria; order Pseudomonadales; family Marinobacteraceae; genus Marinobacter; species Marinobacter sp. DUT-3. The sequence goes on along the minus strand of NZ_JBNRMG010000003.1, from coordinate 488,547 downwards.
TAACGTTCCAATCCAGCCAACATGCTCACCGTCTCGTACCAGCTCCGCCGTTTGCCCCGGATGCAACGCCGGGTGCTGACTGGCCAGGAACTGAATCTCGATTCCCAGGAGACGGAACAGACTTTCCAGTTCCCCTTTGACATCAAAAAAGTCAGCCGCCCTGCGACCATTAACCCAGTTTTCGGGCTGTTGCGAGCCAACCACGACACCTGCCAGCATCGGTTGCTGATCAATGGCATCACCATCTTTCAGAAAGCGCAGACCAGTTTCGAACAAGCGGATGCGCGGCTGCTGCCGGTTCTGGTTATGGGCTACGGTTTTCAGCAAGCCACTCCACAGACTCGTACGCATCACCGACAGATCCGAGGAAATCGGGTTGGCCAGCTCGATGCCCTCACGATCCGGATCGACCAGTTGCTGAACCTTTGGATCCACAAAGCTGTAGGTAATGGCTTCCTGATAGCCACAAGCCACGAAGTAGTTCTGGATTGCCGATACCGGACGAACCGCCTCTTCCTGGGCGCGCAGCCCCAGGGACCCTGTCGGCTCGGTGACAGGCAGGTTGTTGTATCCGTAGATCCGGCCAATCTCTTCAATCAGATCTTCTTCGATGGAGATATCCGGTCGGAAGGTGGGCACATGCACGCGCCAGCCGTCTTTCAACAGCTTATCGATATGCAGACCGAGGCGAGTCAGAATTTCCTCGACCTTCGTGCGGTCAATGGCCAGGCCCAGTACATCGGCGACACGCTGCTCCCGCAGATCAATGGTACGATCCCCAGGCAGATGTTCGTCGCTGGCAACTTCAACGATCTCGCCAGGCTCACCGCCGACGATTTCCATCAACAGCGCCGTGCAACGCTCCATGGAATCGCGGGCGAGCTCATAATCCACACCCCGCTCGAAGCGATGAGAGGCATCGGTATGCAGGCCATAGTGCCGTGCCTTGCCGGCGAGAGAAATAGGATCGAAATAGGCAGATTCGAGCACCAGATCACGGGTCCTTGTGCTCACGCCTGAATGCTCGCCACCCATAACACCCGCAATTGCCACGGGCTTTTCATGATCTGCGATCACCAGGGTATCGGCAGTCAATTCCACTTCCTGGCCGTCCAGCAACACCAGTTTTTCGCCCTGCTCTGCCATCCGCACCACGATGCCTCCCTTGATCTCGTCCCGATCAAAGGCATGCATGGGCTGACCCAGCTCCAGCATGACGTAGTTGGTGACGTCCACCGCCGCATCGATAGAGCGGATACCAGAGCGCCGGAGCTTTTCCTGCATCCACAACGGGGATTCCGCCTGGAGGTTCACATTACGCAAAACCCGCCCCAGGTACCGGGGGCAACCAGACGGAGCTTTCACGGCAATATCCGGCACTTCCGAATGAACCGCTTCAATTGGTTCAATCACCGGCGCTTCGACCACCAGGCTGTTAAGCACACCCACTTCACGAGCAATGCCCTTGATGGACAGGCAATCTGCACGATTGGGGGTGAGGTCGACATCAATGGTCACATCGTTGAGCTTGAGATAATCACTCAGATCCCGGCCCACAGGTGCATCCGCAGGCAACTCCATCAACCCATCACTGTTATCCGACAACCCCAGCTCTGACTCGGCACACAGCATGCCTTCGGAGGGCTGACCCCGCAGCTTGGCTTTCTTGATCCTGAAATCACCCGGGAGCACGGCGCCCACAACGGCAAAAGGAACCTTGAGCCCGTCACGCACGTTCGGCGCACCACAGACCACCTGTACCGTCTCTTTGCCGTTGCTGACCTGGCACACGCGAAGCTTGTCGGCATCGGGATGGGGCTCGACGGAGAGCACTTCCCCGACGATGACACCGCTGAATTGCCCTGCAACCGGCTCGAATCCGTCGACTTCCAGCCCCGCCATGGTGATCTGGTCCATCAACGCCTGGGAGTTGAGTGCCGGGTTAACCCATTCGCGCAGCCACTGTTCACTGAATTTCATGGTATTTGCCTTGTCCTGATGCGGTTTTGCCTGTTGATTCGATTACCTGTTGATCACGGTGTTATCGGAACTGGCGCAGGAAGCGCAGATCGTTCTCGAAAAACATGCGCAGATCATTCACGCCGTAGCGAAGCATGGCCAGGCGCTCTACACCCAGACCAAAGGCAAAGCCACGGTACTCTTCGGCATCAATACCGCAATGTTCAAATACTTTCGGGTGCACCATTCCGCAGCCCATGACTTCCAGCCACTTGATGCTGCCGTCAGCCTCACGCCCCCACTCGATGTCCACTTCCGCAGACGGCTCGGTGAACGGGAAGTAAGACGGCCGAAACCGTACCTCCAGATCGCGCTCAAAGAACACCCTGAGGAACTCTTCCACCGTGCTCTTAAGGTCGGCAAAGCTGACGTCTTTCTCCACCAGCAACCCTTCCACCTGATGGAACATAGGGGTATGGGTCATGTCGGAGTCACAGCGATAGACCCGCCCCGGGCAGATCATCCGGAACGGAGGCTTGCCCGCCTCCATGGTACGGATCTGCACCGGCGAGGTGTGGGTACGCAGCAAAGTGCCCGGATTAAAATAGAAGGTATCGTGCATGGCGCGGGCCGGGTGATGGCCGGGAATATTGAGGGCTTCGAAGTTATGATAGTCATCTTCGATTTCCGGGCCCTGCTCCACGGTATAGCCCGCACGGGAGAAGAACTGCTCGATGCGCTGCAGGGTGCGCGTTACCGGGTGGAGACCGCCCAGATCCTGACCGCGGCCTGGCAGTGTCACGTCAATGGATTCGCTGGCCAGCTTCTGCTCAATCGCGGCGCGCTCCAGGTCCGAGCGGCGGGCGTTGATGGCCTGCTCAACCTGCCCCTTGGCCTCGTTGATTTTCTGGCCGGCGGCGGGGCGCTCTTCTGCGGAAAGCTTGCCCAGCGTTTTCGCCTGCTGGGTGATCACACCCTTCTTGCCAAGGTATTCAACACGAATTTGATCAAGTGCCTGCAAGCTGTCGGCGCTTTCTACCGCAGCCAACCCGTCCTGAACCAGTTGCTCCAGGTTTTCCATTGACCCTGCTCCAAACCAGAAATGGGAGTACTAAAACCAGTATCTATAAACAAAACCAGTACTTATAAACAAAAATAGGGGAAGAGCGCGCCCTTCCCCTATTAGAGGACGCCATCATGAACCCATGAGGACGTCCGGATCGATCAATAATCGATGAAAGAGCTTAAGCGATCACAGGGACGCTTTGGCCTTCTCAACTACGGCAGCAAATGCCTGCTGCTCGTTCATGGCCAGATCGGCCAGAACCTTACGATCGATCTCAACGTTAGCCTTCTTCAGACCAGCGATCAGACGGCTGTATGACAGACCGTTGGCGCGGGCACCCGCGTTGATACGGGCAATCCACAGGGCGCGGAATGCGCGCTTACGGTTACGACGGTCACGGTATGCATACTGACCGGCTTTGATAACCGCCTGTTTGGCTACACGATAAACGCGACTACGCGCTCCGTAATAACCCTTGGCCTGACTGAGAATCTTCTTGTGACGACGACGTGCTACCACGCCACGTTTTACACGAGCCATACTTTAATCCTTCTACCTTTAAACCTTTGCAGGAATGGTTAGCGGCTGAATCAGCACGCTGTCATACGCTTGATGGAAGCCACGTCAGACTTGGCAATCAGCTTGGTACCACGAAGCTGACGCTTACGCTTGGGGCTCTTCTTGGTCAAGATATGACTGGTGAAGGACTGCTTGTGCTTGAAGCCGGTGGCGGTTTTCTTGAACCGCTTGGTAGCTCCGCTTTTGGTTTTCATCTTAGACATTTTTAAAACTCCGCATTCTATTTTTAAATAAAACAAAATGTGCCCCTGAACGACAAATCCCCCGCAGACGCGGGGGATCATCACCCGATCAGGTTCACTTCTTTTTGCGGGGAGCCACAATCATGGTCATCTGCCGGCCTTCCATTTTCGGCCGCATCTCAACCGTTGCAATCTCTTCGATGTCCGTTTCGATCCGACCCATGAGCTTCATACCGATTTCCTGGTGTGCCATCTCACGGCCACGGAAACGAATCGTGATCTTGCCGCGGTCCCCGTTTTCAAGGAAACGTACCAGGTTGCGTAGTTTGACCTGATAATCCCCTTCTTCAGTTCCTGGACGGAACTTAAGCTCTTTGACCTGCGTCTGCTTCTGCTTTTTCTTGGCAGCCGCCTTGGCCTTCTTATCTTCGAAGACCTTCTTGCCGTAATCCATTATCTTACAGACGATCGGATCGGAATCCGTAACCTGTACCAGATCAAGAGTGGCTTCTTCCGCCTGCTTCAAGGCCTCTTCGATCGGAACAATTCCCACCTGGGTGCCTTCGGCATCGATCAGGCGGACTTCAGTTGCGTCAATGTTGTCATTGATCGGCGCCTTTGGTGTGCGCCCACCCCGATTCGCTCGCTGTTTAATAATCAGATCTCCGTTTTGGTTCTGCCCTTGCGTTGAATGTCATCAGCCAGTAGCTGTTCGAACGCTTCAAGCGACATAGTTCCCAGATCTTCGCCTTTGCGGGTTCTCACCGCAACGGCGTTGTTCTCGATTTCTTTGTCACCGACAACAACCAAAAAGGGAACTTTATTAATAGTGTGCTCGCGGATTTTAAAGCCGATCTTCTCGTTTCTCAAGTCAGCATTAACCCTATAGCCCAAAGAATCCCACTTTTTCGCCAGATTCTGACAATAATCACGCTGATTATCGGTGATATTGAGGACCGCGACCTGGGTTGGTGCCAGCCAGGCGGGAAATGCGCCTTCGTATTCCTCGATGAGGATACCAATGAAACGTTCGAACGACCCGAGCACCGCCCGGTGCAGCATTACCGGCGTCTTGCGCTCGGAATTATCTGCCACATACTGGGCGCCAAGGCGGCCCGGCATGGAAAAATCGACCTGAATGGTACCGCATTGCCATACCCGACCGATACAGTCTTTCAGGGAGAATTCAATTTTCGGGCCATAGAATGCACCCTCACCCGGCAACAATTCCCAATCCACGCCTTCGCGGTTCAGTGCTTCTTCCAGGGCCGCTTCCGACTTGTCCCATACCTCATCGGAGCCTACACGCTTCTCCGGACGGGTCGACAGCTTGTAGAGGATCTGGTCAAAACCGAAATCCTTGTACACCTCGTGGAGCAGGTCGATAAAGCGCGACACTTCCTCCTGAATGGCGTCTTCTTCGCAGAAGATGTGGGCATCGTCCTGGGTAAAGCCGCGAACACGCATCAGCCCGTGCAGCGCGCCAGAGGCCTCGTTCCGATGGCAGGAGCCGAATTCAGCGAGGCGCAGCGGCAGGTCCTTGTAACTTTTCAGACCCTGGTTGAACACCTGGATGTGACACGGGCAGTTCATCGGCTTGATGGCAAAGTCGTGCTTTTCGGACTCGGTGGTGAACATGTCATCGTGGAACTTGTCCCAATGACCGGATTTTTCCCACAATGCCCGGGAAACCACCTGGGGCGTCTTGATTTCCTTATAGCCGTGACGGTGCAGGATATCGCGCATGTACTGCTCGATTTCCTGGTACAGGGACCAGCCATCCGGATGCCAGAACACCATACCCGGAGCTTCTTCCTGCATATGGAACAGGTTCAGTTTCTTACCGATCTTCCGATGGTCCCGCTTTTCGGCCTCTTCCAGGCGATGCAGGTAGGCCTTCAGGTCTTTCTTGTTGCCCCAGGCTGTACCGTACACGCGCTGGAGCTGCTCATTGCCGGTATCACCCCGCCAGTAGGCGCCTGCCACCTTGGTCAGCTTGAACGCCTTGAGCTTTCCGGTATTGGGCACGTGGGGCCCACGGCAGAGATCAATAAAGTCACCCTGACGGTAGAAAGACAGGTCTTCATCACCGGGAATGTCCTCGATGATACGCACCTTGTATTCCTCGCCCATCTCGTTAAAGAGTTTCACCGCCTCTTCCCGGGACATCACCGAACGCGACACCGGAATGTCCTGCTTGGCCAACTCTTCCATGCGCTTTTCAATGCGCGCCAGATCTTCGTTGGTAAACGGACGGTCAAACTTGAAATCGTAGTAGAAGCCGTTATCGACCACAGGGCCAATGGTGACCTGGGCTGACGGGAACAACTCCTTGACCGCCATGGCCAGCAGGTGGGCAGTGGAATGACGGATAATATCTACGCCATCTTCATCCCGCTCAGTCACAATGGCGAGATCAGCGTCATCTTCAATCTGGAAACTGGTGTCCACCAATTTGCCATTGACGCGTCCGGCAAGGGCGGCCTTTGCAAGACCTGCGCCGATATCAGCGGCGACGTCGTGTACGGTGACGGCTTCGGCAAAGCTGCGGTGGCTGCCGTCCGGCAGGGTTACTACGGGCATGATTCTCTCCTGTGGGTCTCAGCGGTGATCCGTACCAAAGATCACGTGTAGGCGGCCATCCGCGATACAAACCACGGGCCGCATTCGCAGCGGAGTTTAACAGAAAAAAACCCGGCAGGTTAATGCCGGGTTTTCCTGACAGTCAGAGCAATCAAGCCGTTGCGGCGGCAGCGTCCTCCCTGCTCTTGCGCCGCAGCTGACCAAAGGCCACCAACCCGAGCAGAATCAGGGCGGGGATGAACATGATTTCCCGGGGAGGACGGTCCAGCTCTACCTGAACGGCGTCTATTGTCCAGCCGAACTGGATACCGGCATCCTCCGCCGGACTTCCAAATCCGACGAATTCAACCGCCATACGATCGCCGTCAGCCCGCAATTCCAGACCCGCATTCATCAGCCGCTCTTTTGGCGAATCGCCTTCCGGGATTTCGAGCTTGAGATACGTGGTTACGTCACTGCCATCCAGCGACATGCCCGACGCTTTCAGGATAATGGGGTTATCCGCAGGCACTGTCTCCACATACTCCATGATCTCCACCCCGGGACGATCCTCGCTGGGAGGATAAACCATGTCCCACCAGAAGCCGGGCCGGAACAGGGTGAAAGTAATGAGCAGAAGCAGCAGTGATTCCCACTTGTAGCTCTTGGTAAACCAGAATCCCTGAGTGGCCGCCGAAAACACCAATATCGCCGTCACAGCGCTGGCAATGGTGATCAGCAGATCCAGCCACCCGGTCAGCCCGATCAGCAACAACTGGGTGTTAAAGATAAACATGAACGGCAGGATGGCCGTCCGGATGTCGTAGGTAAAACCCTGGATACCGGTTCGTATGGGATCGGCCCCCGATATGGCGGCAGCCGCGTAGGCTGCCAGCCCCACAGGCGGCGTATCGTCCGCGAGGATGCCAAAGTAGAACACAAACAGGTGAACCGCAATCAGCGGAACAATCAACCCGTTCTGAGCGCCCAGGGTGACGATGACCGGCGCCATCAGGGTAGACACCACAATGTAGTTTGCGGTGGTGGGCAACCCCATCCCCAGAATCAGACTGATGACCGCAGTGAAGATCAGCATCAGCAACAGATTGCCACCGGACAGGAATTCCACGAATTCCGTCATGACCAGACCGATGCCCGTGAGGGTGACGGTGCCAACCACAATGCCTGCGGTTGCAGTCGCAACACCAATACCCACCATATTGCGTGCGCCGGTGGACAACGAATGGGCCAGGTCCAGCACGCCGGTTTTGAAGCTTTCAAGGAGGGCACCCTGCTTGCGGAAAAACGCCCTCAACGGCCGCTGGGTAACCACGATGAAAATCATGAAAACAGTCGCCCAGAACGCGGACAACTGAGGAGAAAAACGCTCTACCGTCAGACACCAGACCAGAACAACCACCGGCAGCAGGTAGTACAAACCGGTTTTGACCGTCGGCCCCATCTCCGGAAGCTCGCCCATGTCGGCGTTCGGATCATCGATTTCCAGTTCCGGGAAACGCGTTGCGTAGGCCACGAGCCCCACGTATACAAGCAGGAGCAACGGCCCCAGAACCCAGACAGCCGCTTCGCCAAGCCAGGTTTTCATCCAGCCAACGCCATAATAGACCGCAAGCGTCAGTGCACTGAGGCCGATCAGGAGAACTACCCAGTTCAACATTCTCTGGGCAAGTGTCGGGCGATTCAGGCGCTCAATACCCTTCATTTTCAGCTTACAGGCTTCCAGGTGAACAATGTAAATCAGCGCGACATAGGAGATCAGCGCTGGCAGGATTGCGTGCTTGATCACCTCAAGATAGGAAATGCCCACATACTCGACCATCAGAAACGCGGCGGCGCCCATGATTGGCGGGGTCAACTGACCATTGGTTGAGGCGGCAACCTCGACCGCACCGGCCTTGGTTGCCGGAAAACCCACACGCTTCATCAGCGGAATTGTGAACGTGCCGGTCGTCACCACGTTGGCGATAGAAGAACCTGAAATCACCCCGCTCAAACCACTGGAGACCACCGCAGCCTTGGCCGGCCCGCCACGCATGTGCCCGAGGCCTGCATAGGCTACTTTGATAAAATAGTTACCGGCCCCCGCCCGCTCTAGCAGGGCGCCAAACAGTACAAAGAGGAAGACGAAACTGGTGGACACACCCAGCGCCACCCCGAACACCCCTTCAGTACCGAGCCACTGGTGCGAGGCAAGCTTATTGAGACTCACGCCCTTATGGGCAATGACATTCGGCATATAAGGGCCGGCGATGGAATAGGCGATGAAAACAGCAGCAACAATCGTCAGCGGCAGTCCCAGGGAGCGGCGCGTGGCTTCCAGCAACAGCACCAGACCGATCATGGAAACCCAGAGGTCCGTGGTCGTCGGAAGCCCGGGGCGACTGGATAGCCCCTCATAGAAAACGTATAGATACGAAGCACAGAAAGCCGCTACCAGGGCCAGAATCCAATCATAGAAAGGCACACTGTGAAGGTTCCGCCCCTTAATCATCGGGAAGGCCGAAAACGCCAGAAAAACGGCAAAGGCCAGATGTATGGAGCGTGCTTCGGTGGAATTGAACAACCCGAAATTGAAGATATACGGCAGTGGTGATGCAATCCAGAGCTGGAACAGCGACCACACCAAAGGAATGACAAAAAGAATGACGGCAGCATTACCGCTGGTTGCCCTACCCCCGGTTTCTGTCTGCAAAATCTGCTCTACATTTCCGCCATCCACACCAGGCCCTTTAGCCGGGTCGCTCGTTGCCATAAAAAATTCCTGTTACGTAAAAGATTGATCCATGAATAGACAACACAGCGGACCCATGGCCCGCTGTGTTGAGATACCGACAGATCAGTCGATCAGGCCGGCTTCCTTGTAGTACTTCTCGGCGCCCGGATGCAGGGGGGCACTGAGAGCGTCGGACACCATTTCTTCCTTGTTCAGGTTTCCAAACGCGGGGTGCAGACGCTTGAAGCTGTCGAAGTTTTCGAACACAGCTTTAACAACCGCATACACCACGTCATTGGGCACGTCTGTGGAAGACACGAACGTCGCCGCGACACCGAAGGTGGTGGCGTCGTCATCGCTGCCGCGATACATGCCACCAGGGATGACGGCTTTACGATAGTATGGGTTGTCGTCGATCAGCTTCTTGGTGGCGTCGTTGTCGACATTCACAATGACACTGTCGCAGGACGTGGTCGCTTCCTTGATGGCACCGGATGGGTGGCCAACGGTGTAGAAGAAAGCGTCGATGTTGCCATCACACAGTGCCTGGGACTGCTCGGCAGCCTTGATTTCCGCTGCCAGGGAGAACTTGTCCTGGGTCCAGCCCATTTCCTTCATCAGCACTTCCGCCGTAGCCCGCTGACCGGAACCGGGGTTACCAATGGAAACGCGCTTGCCTTCCAGGTCCTCAAAGGTCTTGATGCCGGAGCCTTTGCTCGCAACAACGGTGAACGGCTCAGGGTGCAGCGAGAAGACTGCCCGCAGCTTTTCATTCTTGCCGGCGTCTTCAAATTCACTGGTGCCGTTGTAGGCATGGTATTGCCAGTCGGACTGGGCAACCGCCAGATCCAGCTCCCCTTCACGAATGGCGTTCAGGTTGTAAACGGAACCACCGGTACTCTCGACAGAACAACGAATACCGTGTTCCTTCCGGTCCATGTTCACCAGACGGCAGATTGCACCACCGGCCGGATAGTAAACGCCGGTTACCCCGCCAGTGCCAATGGTGACAAACCGCTGTTCCTGCGCGGAAACCGCAGAGGAAGCGGCGCCAAGACTAACGGCGGCAGCAAGGGCGAGAACAGAACTTTTAATTTTTAGCGTCATGGGATCTTCCTTTTTCATCATTATCATATGGAACCCGCATCCGCATGCGGACAAACTTCTGGTTCGTCTTGAAACATAGACCACTTCGGACCATAAATAAAGGTTGCATTAGCTGGCTAACCAGTTGACCGGGAAACAAAAAAGCCCGCTAAGCGGGCTTTTTTGCGGGCTTGGGCGGCGGTTATTTCGTTGACCGCGCCTTGGCCAGCATACGGTCCGGACGCAGCAAGAAGCGCGCCAGTGCCGGAAGCAGCCAGATGGCCCCGACCATGTTCCACAGGAACATGAAGAACAGCAGGAAGCCCATGTCGGCCTGGAATTTGATCGGAGAGAAGATCCAGGTCACCACACCGAGGCCCAGGGTCACGCCGGTAAAGATAACCGCTTTACCCGTTGAGCGCAGGGTCTCGTAATAAGCTTCCTGAAGGGGTTTGCCCTCCAGCAGGTATTTCTCCAGCTTGGTGTAGATATAGATGCCGTAATCGACACCGATACCCACACCCAGCGCGATTACCGGCAGGGTCGCCACCTTGATGCCGATACCGGACACCGCCATGATCGCCTCACACAGGATCGAAGTCAGCCCCAGCGGGATCACGACACACGCCACCGCGCGAATGGAGCGGAACGTCAGGAAACACAACAGACTGACCACGCCGTACACGAAGACCAGCATCATGTTCTTGGCGCTGGAAATCACTTCGTTGGTGGCTGCCTCAACACCGGCATTACCCGCTGCCAGCAGGAAGTTATGCTCCTCGTTGCTGTTGTTCTCGGCGAATTCCTCAACACGCTCAACCACGGTCTGCAGCGTTTCGGCCTTGTGATCCTCCAGGAACACCAGCACCGGCGTCAGGTCGCAGTTGGTGTTGATCAGACCAGCCGGCGCCTCACGAATGGACGCGTTGATAATGGTCTGGTTGCGGGATATTTCATACCACTTCCAGTTACCCTCGTTGAGAGCCTTGGTCACGATCTTGGACACATCCGCCAGCGACGCTGAAGACTGGACGCCCGGCGTATTCTGAAGCTCCCACTGCAGGCTGTCCATGGCGCGCAACACATTGTACTGGGTGCACTGCTCTTCTGGCGTCTTCACCATCACCACCAGAACGTCGGCACTGGTGGAGTAGTTGTCGATGATGTAGGCGTTGTCCTTGTTATAGCGGGAGTCCGCGCGCAGTTCGGGCGCACCCTGGTCGAGGTCGCCTACTTTCAGATCCTGCTTGAAGTACAGCCCAAGGCCCAGACCGATCACCGCGATCAGCAAAGAAATGGGCGCCACGCCAGGATGGGAGAAGTAGGACATGACCCGCCATTTGCGATCCTGCTTTTCGCCGTGATTCTGCACATGCCGGACACCGCCCTTGGTAATACCGATATAGGACATGATCAGAGGATGCAGAACCAGGTTGGTAATAATCACGATTGCCACACCCAGACCGGCAGCCACTGCCAGATCCTTGATCACGTCAATCTGGATGAACAAGAGGGTCAGGAACCCGAAGGCATCCGAAATCAACGCCAGCATGCCCGGGATATAAAGGGCGCGGAAGGCAAGCCGTGCGGCGGTAATCGGGTCAAAGCCCTTGGAGGCTTCAATTGCCATGGCGTTGACCACCTGAACGCCGTGACTGATACCAATCGCAAATACCAGGAAGGGCACCAGCACCGAGTAGGGGTCCAGGCCATAACCGAGAAGCCTGAGAATACCCAGCTGCCAGAATACCGCCACGATGGATGAGAAGACCGGCACCAACGTGCCCGCAATACAACGGGAGTACCAGAACAGCAGCAGCGTTGTCAGCAGAATCGTGATGCCGGCAAAGTAGGCAATGGAGCCAATACCTTCAATCAGGTCGCCGACTTTCTTGGCAAAACCAACAATGTGAATTTCGATATTGGGGTTATTTGCACCGTACTTATCACGGATTTTCTCTTCCAGCTGACGGGAGAAGTTGCCGTAGTCCAGGGGCTCGCCGGTCTCCGGGTTATTCTCGTACAGCGGCGCGTACACAATGGTGGAACGGAAGTTGTCCGAAATCAGGCGGCCAACCTCGTTGGAACGCAGAACGTTCTGGCGCAAGGCTTCCAGGCTGTCCCGGGAGCCGTCATAACCGTCCGGAATCACGGTACCGCCCTGGAAGCCCTGCTCGGTCACTTCCACCCATCGCACGTTGGAAGTCCACAGCGACTTCAACCCTGAGCGGTCCACACCGTTCAGGTAGAACACCTCGTCGGTGATCTGTTTCAGGGTTTCCATGTACTCCTTGGTGAAGATATCGCCTTCCTTCACTTCCACGGCGATCCGCACAAAGTTACCCAGATTCTCCAGATCGTTCCGGTGTTCCAGCATGTTTACAATATAGGGATGTTCAAGCGGGATCATCCGCTCGAAGCTGGCATCCGGCTGAATCTTGATGGCGTTATAGCCCAGAAACAGCGTCAGGAAAAAGAATGCAATCAGGATCATGGCCCGATTGTTGAAGATCAGACGTTCCAGGAACGGCTCCGCCTTCGGTGTCGTCAGGTAATGTTCGCCCTTATCGTGCTTCGGGTTCGACATTCAAAAGCCCCTCTATTATCCGTTCTGTTGTTGCCGCATCAGGGCGTTATTGAAGGTTCTTGCCACGGGCATCGGTGAACTTGACGCCACCCTCGCCTACGATGAGAAGGTTGGTTCCGGAAATCGGAACAACCGCCATGACGCCTTCCCGGTCAGTGCGGAAGTACGGGCGAAAAGATTCGCCGCCGTTGGTGCTCATCAGAACTGCGCCGCCGTTTCCTACCAGGGTGATACGTCCATCGTCCGCAACCACGCCACTGTTCAGAGTGGCGCCGGCCTCATTGGGAATCATCTCCCAGGACTTGCCCAGATCCGTCGAGCGCATCTTGTTGCCTCGCAGTCCGAACGCCAGCATTTCATTGGGCTCACCGGTACCGACAACGCCGAAAAGCGACCCCGAGTAAGGGCTCTCGCGACGTTCCCAGGTGTCTCCACCATCAACGGACACGTGAATATTGCCAGCCTCACCGACCAACACCAGTGCGCCACCGGTTACCTGGGTGATGCTGTTGAGGTGGAAGCTTTGCGGGTTATCAATCTGCGTCGACCAGTCTCGCCAGGTGTCGCCGCCATCGGTGGTGCGAAGAATCATGCCATAGGCGCCGACGACAAAACCGTGGTTCTCATTCTCAAACCACACATCCAGCAACGGATTCACCGGCCCGACGTCGAGATCGGCTTCCAGGTTGCCCAATGTGAAAAACACATCGTCCAGCGCCCATTCAAGATCGCCCTTCTCTTCTTCCGGCGCTTCTTCGATCTGCTGTTCAAGTTCGGCAATCTGTTCCTGTTTGGTTTCAATCGCCAGTTTTGCCGCTTCGACACCGGTCAACTGAAGCTCCCAGGATTCACCAGCATCGCCTGAGTGCAATATCACCCCGCTGTGACCAACGGCCCAGCCATGCTGTTCGGTGCCAAAATCAATTCCTGTCAGGGTGACGGAAACAGGCACTTGCCCCTGCTCCCAGGTCTGCCCTTCGTCATCCGAGTAAATGATATGGCCCCGCTCACCCGTCGCCACGATCCTGTCACCCGCTTTTGTCACATCGTTAAGCAGTGACTTCGGAGCCAGATCGGTTGGCCGTGATGGGGTTTCGATGATATCCGCAAGCGCAAACGCCGAGGGAGCGGACAGTGCCATGGATGCTCCAAGACAAGCCGCACCCAGAGTCTTGCACATCAACCTTGTAGCCATTCAGATTGCCTATTATGTTGTTTTGAACTGTGTCTCTGTTGTGCCGTGTAACGGCCAGTGTCATAAACATACCGGCAACCTTGTGGTTACCGGTATGCAGATTCGCCGATAACTTCGGGCGAAGACGTCATTCCCGAAGCAGTATCAACCTCAGCGCACACTCCGGCGGCGAAGGGACGCCGGAGAGAAATAACGCCTGTTGGGAACATCGTCGGAAAAGGTACGGGTATTCGGCTCTTCCGTATCCAGTCCCAGAACGTGGTAACGCCGGGCCTGCAGATCGTGGTAAACATCCAGTACTGTCCACACGCCCGGAAGCTCATAATAGTTCTTAGGGAGGCCCATAGTGACACGCCAGAGCTCTCCCCGCCCGTCGTACTGATCCACCAGAACGGTGTTCCAGCTGTCTTCATCGATATAGAAACGGCGCTTGGCGTATATGTGGCGCTCACCGTCCTTCAGGTTTGCTTCCACAACATGCACCCGGTGAAGCTCCCAGCGGGTGAGGTCCGGATTGACGTGGGAAACACCAAGGATTTCAGAGTATGGCGTGCCCTTCTCACCGATGCGGTAATTATTGTAGGGAATGTAGATTTCCCGCATGCCTTCGTAGTTCCAGTTATACCGGTCCAATGCACCGTTAAAGATGTCGGTATCATCGGCAGTACGAAGGTTGTCAGCAGCGGCAATGGGGGAATCGTAGCCCAGGTTCGGAGCCCTGCGTACACGGCGTTGGCCGGCGTTATACCCCCAGCCATTGCGCGGATTGATAATCTGATTCAATGTTTCGTGGATCAGGATGGCACCACCGGCAAGACGGGGCGGTGACTGGGTAAAGGAGAGGTAGTAGAAAATCACGTTATCCAGATCTTCTTCACCACCTTCAGGGTTGTAATAATTGAAGAAGGCTTCCTGCTGGGACGTAACGAGGGAATAATCGCCGTCGGTCTGGACTGCCACTTCACTGGAGCGACGGGTGACACTGACGCCCCGCCACCGGGTCAGGTGATTCCAGATCGCCTGCCACGCCTTTTCTTCGTTGTTGCCATGAAGGATAGGGAACGGGTAGCCGCCAAACGCACCGTCAAGCCCCTCACCCTCGCCGACGATCTCCGCGTTCACCGCATTTTCTTTGGTGTTTTCGGCAACCCAGTCCGGCACGGCATGGGTACGCCGGCTCTTGTAGACCGGAATCCGGAAGGTGGTGGGGTAGGCTTCCAGCATAGCCCTGACACCGTCGGTAAGATGGTCGCTGTACTGCCCCATGTTCGATGCGTTGATAGTGAACAGCACGTCGTCATCCGGGAACGGATTGATGTGATGCTGGCCACTGCCTTCATAGCCATCGGGAGGCGTTGTCAGACCGCCATCCCAGGCAGGAATGGTACCCGCCTCATTGCCGGCCTTGATGGAACCGAAGGGTGTCAGGTCCTGCCCGAGCCGTGCGGCTTCACTGGATGACACCGCGGCCGCTGCGGGGGCAGAAGCCACGGATAACGCGAGTACGCTGCCCAGGAAAAAGTTCTTGTTATAGATCATTATGAAACCCTAATACCGTCTGGAGGCCCTTTCGAGAGCCTTTTTTATTGTCGTTTCATGGTTTATCGACTATCCAACAGGTTAGCCGATCGGCCAATATTGTCTATCGACCGAAAGTGCGATTTTGCACCCGCAGCGGCTCCCCTAGCCGACGAGACTCTTGTGAACCACCTCGTACACATCCCGTGACAGCCCTTTCTTGTCCCGGATCTGCTCAAGGGCGACTTTCATCTGATCACCATGGACCGGTGCAAATTTCTTCCACCGGGTCAGCGGCGTCACCAGGCGCGCCGCGATCTGCGGATTGCTGTCATCAAGACGGCAGACCTGCTCCGCCAGGAAGCGATAGCCGGAACCGTCCGCTGCGTGGAATGCCGACAGGTTCTGACCGGCAAAGACGCCGATGACCGAACGCACCTTGTTGGGGTTCTTCCAGTCGAACGCTTCGTGGGTCATCAACTGGCGGATCTGCTCCAGGCTGCCGGTGGCCGGGCTGGATGACTGCACCGAGAACCACTGCTCCACCACCTGAGGATCCGCGGAAAACTGCCGATAGAAGTTCTCCAGCGCCTGCTCCCGCTCCTGCACGAATCCGGAGTTGACCAGAGCCCGCAATGCGCCGAGCCGGTCGGTCATGTTATCCGCCTCGCGGAACTGGTCCATGGCCAGGTCGCGACCCTGCTCATCATCAATGTGAAGGAGCCACGCCAACGCGGTATTGCGCAGACTGCGGCCGGCAATCTCTTCAGGGGACAAGCCATAGGACCCGTCCGCTGCGTGGCGCTGATAGCAGGCCAGCAGATCCTGCCGCAGCTCACCGGCCAGATGCGCGAGCACGCGTTCCCGAGCCTGGTGAATGGCGGGTACATCCGGGCTGTCCGCCAGCTCAATCAGGTAGGCCTCCGAGGGCAACTGCATCATTTTGGCCACCAGCGCCTGATCCAGAGATTCATCCGACAGTAACTGGCGGTATGCGGCAACCAGCCTGGGCTCAATGTCGGCATCACCCTCTGCATCAACCAGCGACTGGATCACATCCACGGCCAGTCTCTGGCCGGCATCCCAGCGGTTGAACCCGTCGGTGTCGTGGCTCATCAGAAACAGCAGCTGCTCGCGCGTCCACGGATACGCCACCCGCACTGGCGCGGAGAAGTGTCTCAGTAGCGACGGCACCGGGCGCTCACTGACACCGGGGAATTCGAACGTGTGGCTGGCATCGGTCAACTCCAGCACCCGCTCTGACGGGGAATCGCCGTTCTCACCGGCCAGGGTCAGGGGCATATCCTGACCGTTGCTATCGAGCAGGCCCAGAGCAAAGGGAATGTGCTGGGGCTGCTTGCCCTGCTGCCCGGGTGTATCCGGAATGCTCTGCTTGATGGTGAGGCTGTACGTGCCGGCCGCGTCATCATAATGATCACTGACATTCAGCACTGGCGTCCCCGCCTGTACATACCAGAGCCGGAACTGGGAAAGATCTCGACCGCTGGCATCTTCCATTGCGGAAACAAAATCATCGGTGGTGACCGCCTGGCCATCGTGCCTCTCGAAATACAGGTCACTGCCTTTACGGAACAGCTCCGGCCCCAGCAGGGTATGGATCATCCGTACCACTTCTTCCCCTTTTTCGTAGATCGTCAGGGTGTAGAAGTTGGAAATCTCCATGTACGAGGCCGGGCGCACCGGATGCGCCATGGGGCCGCCATCCTCGGCAAATTGCGCCGTTCTCAGCAGGGTGACGTCCTCGATACGCTTGACCGTGGGCGAGCCCATGTCGGAGGAAAACTGCGCATCCCGGAAGACCGTGAAGCCTTCCTTCAGGCTCAGCTGGAACCAGTCGCGGCAAGTGACGCGGTTACCGGACCAGTTATGGAAGTACTCATGGGCGACAATCGCTTCGATGCGCTGGAACGCCAGGTCCGTAGCGGTGTCCTGACTGGCAAGCACGCAGGAGGAATTGAAGATGTTCAGCCCCTTGTTCTCCATTGCCCCCATGTTGAAGTCATCCACGGCAACAATCATGAAGATATCAAGATCGTATTCCCGGCCGTAGACTTCTTCATCCCAGCGCATGGAGCGTTTGAGGGAATCCATCGCGTGCTCGCATTTCTCCGAGTTGCGCGGCTCCACATACATCCGCAGGTCGATGTCGCGGCCCGACACAGTGGTGAAGGTATCCCGCTTTTCCACCAGGTCTCCAGCCACCAGCGCGAACAGGTAACAGGGTTTCGGGAACGGGTCTTCCCAGGTGACAAAGTGCCGGCCGTCAGCCAGGTCGCCCCGCTCCACATCGTTACCGTTGGACAACAGGATCGGATAGGCGGCCTTGTCCGCCTCGATCCGGGTACGGAAACGCGCCATCACGTCCGGCCGGTCCGGGAAAAAGGTGATGCAACGGAAGCCCTCCGCCTCACACTGGGTGCAAAACATCCCCGATGACTTGTACAGCCCCTCAAGACGGGTGTTGTTCTGGGGTTCAATCCAGGTGACCACCTTAAGCTCGAAGGCATCGGGCACGTTTGTGACTACCAGGGTGTCGCCGAGGTCCTCGTATTGCCCCTCATCCAGGGTAGCGCCATCCAGCGCCACGGACTCCAGCTTCAGGCTGTCACCGTCCAGCTCAAGGGCGCCATGATTGTCACCCGACTCTGGATTCCGGCGCATGGACAGCACGCTGTGCACGCGGGCGCCATCTTCAAACAACTCGAAACGGAGGTCGACGTGGTCCACCAGGAAGGCCGGTACACGGTAATCTTTCAGGTAAATGGTTTGTGGCTGGCTGGTACGCATTCGCTGTCTCCAGAAATTCGTTGCGGTCGATACGGACTACGCCTACCGACACGGATGTATCACTCGAGCGGACTCAGGGCCTGGGAAATACCCGGAAGCGGACGTCATAACCGGTGTATTTACGAATATTGATCACCCCGGTGTCGAGCATCAGGTACTGTCCCTTGATGCCCTGGAGTGTGCCTTCCGCCGAAGGCTCCTTGTCCAGATTATGGGTTTTGATTTTCTGCGGCCAGACCTGGACCGGATAACTGAGATCCAGACTCGGCTCATCCACTGCCTGCAAGGCATCTGCCCCATGGGCCGCTTTCAGCTGCTCCAGATCGTCGGCAATCAACGCCAACATCCGGTCGCGCTCGGCAACCAGGTCCATCTCGGGCACATCCCCTTTGAGCATGGCACGCCAATTGGTGCGATCGGCAACGTGCTGCTTGCAAGCCACTTCGACAAATCCGGCCAGTTGTCGGGTGGCGACCCGCATCATTGGAATCGCATCCACCGCGCCCTGGTCAATCCACCGGGTCGGCACCTGGGAAGCCCGGGTAATCCCCACTTTCAGTCCGGAGGAGTTTGCCAGATACACGACATGCTCAACCATGCAGTGTGTCTCACCCCATTCCGGCTCCCGGCAGGTGCCTTCGTGGTAATGGCACTTTTCCGGGCTCATGATGCAGGTATCACAGGCAGCCAGTTTGCGGAAACACGGGTAGCAATACCCCTGGCTGAAACTCTTTTTGGTGGTGCGGTTACAGTGTATACAACGAATGACACCGTCATAATCAATCTGTACCGGGTAACCGATCATTTCATTGAGCGGAACCCGGGTATCCCCGACCTGAATCACATAATCGACCGGCTGCCCCGCCTCCACTGGCATCTTTCGCAGCCGGCCACTCACATCCACCAATGCACTCAAGACTTGACCTCAACAAACTGCGACGAATCCACATCGCCAGAACCGGACGCCTGCTTTACCGATGGGTCACAGGCCGTTCCCGCCTTGCTTCCGCGATCCAGAAATCCGACTCGTTCGGTCTCGGGAATGCTGTGCAGGTTCTCGTAGTATATAACCGCTTCCAGGCAGATTTCGCGCTGCTCTGGCGTTAACTTACGGCCATCCGGCCATTTGCCCAGCTCAATGGAGCGTCGCAGGTTCTGGTAAACCGTTGGGTCCAGTCGCTCAATCAGCTCTTCGTATGTCATGGTCTTCTCCTGCAAAACGCTTCTGCTAAAAAAATAGTTGCAACGGGTTGACAGACGCAAATGATAATGATTATTATTAACTCACCAAATGACGAAGGTCGTATTCATTTGGTCTCTCTCATCAGGAGCTATAAGCTCTTTTAATGCCCCGCCTTTTGGCGGGGCTTTTTTATGTCCTTGCCACCCTCACCGGCAGCACGACCGCCAATGCCAACCCGGCAATAAAGCCGCCAAGGTGGGCCTCGTTAGCCATACGCCCCAGCCCCAGCATTTCCGGTAACGGTGTAAAACCGATCACCATCCATACCACGGCGAACGTTACCAGAGCCGGCGGGAACTGGAACCTCGGCACACGTCGCTGGCTAAGCCAGCAATACCCCAGAATGCCGTAAACCACGCCGGACAAACCGCCAAATAAAGGCCCGGACACGAAATACTGCAAACCATTGGATACCAGGCTGGTAAAAATGAACAGACTCACCAGTCTGGCTTTACCATCAAACCACTCAATCTGGCTGCCCAGGAACCAGAGCATGACCGAGTTGAAAATAATATGGGTCCAGCTGAAATGCAGGAAATCCGGCGAAATCAGCCGCCAGACCTGGCCACTGGCAAGGGTCTCCCGCAAGGCGTACACCCTTGATGACACGGTGTTCCAATCAAAGCTTTGGGGATCAATCACCATCAACAGTGTGGAAATCTGGTTACGGCCCATCCCGGTGATCCAGGCAGCCAGCACGGCAAGTACGATAATGCCCAACACCAGCGGCGCATGACGGGGAGACGGCTGCCAGCGCCCCCCGCGGTATACCTGAGAGTCACTGGCGGAATTCACTGCATTCCGCACCTCGGGCTCTTCCAGGAAGCGATCCAGAGCCCGCAGAACAGGCTCGGTGTGATCCGCGTTTTCCAGCCACAGTACCTGAAAACCACCTTCCTCGGTG
This sequence comes from Marinobacter sp. DUT-3, assembly GCF_050379435.1. NCBI lineage: Bacteria > Pseudomonadati > Pseudomonadota > Gammaproteobacteria > Pseudomonadales > Marinobacteraceae > Marinobacter > Marinobacter sp. DUT-3. The sequence continues at coordinate 468,124 of NZ_JBNRMG010000003.1, read as the reverse complement.
ATGCGGTGCGCCACCCCCTGCTCACGCAGCCAGCGGCTGAACCCCGCCAGGTCGACACTGACATCCATCTGCTTAACGCGATACACGAATTACCTCGCCACACTGTCTTCGCTGGTCGGATAGTCCGGTTGCTCCGGCCGGTCCACGTCCACCCAGACAAACTTGTCTTTCGACAGTGTACGCTCTCCATCCATGCGATAGGCCACCAGTTTGCCGTACTTAACGGCGCTGTAATCAATGCAGGCCACGTTCGCCTTCAACGGCGCGGGGCTGCTATCCATCCAGTAATGCCCGACAAAAACCGGCGGTTCACTCAACGGGTAGGAAATCAACTGACGGCGCTCCCCATCGGACAACGGCATACGGGCTACCTCCGGCGGCAGCGGGTCCGGCTGGAACACCACGTCGGCGTAGGTTTGCGGATTCTCCGCCCAGAACTTGGTGCGGAAGAATTCCCGCACGTAGCCATCCTTGCCGGTGATCTTCACGCCCTCGGGCAACCGCAGATCGGTCCCCCTCAGCAAAGTATCCATCACCTGCCCGGCAAAGGACTCAATGGCGGAAGACGCGTGCAGAAAATCTTCATCAATGCAGGCGCCACCCTGGGCATGCTTGAACTTGTTAATCAGATCACCATCCCAGCAGGCATGAACCACCCGGAACCCTTCCTCTTCAATGAACAGGGGAATGGTATAAAACCATTCGAGGAATTCGTTCCACTCATGGGGGTAAGGCTCAAACTGTTGCAGGGTTTCCTGGATCAGCCGGTCATGGCGGGCGTTATGCTCTCGCAGCCATTTTTTCCCGCTGCCCGGCCGCGCCCGGGTGCAATAACCCAGGGCATTGTACTCATGGTTTCCCATCACGATTCGGGCTGAACCGTGCTCGACCATATCCCGCACCAGGTGCAACGCTTCACGGATACGGGGGCCCCGATCAATGATGTCGCCGATGAATATGGCCTGCCGGCGAGGGTGCTGGTAGACGCCGTTGACTTTCCGATACCCCATCTGATCCAGCAGTCGGGTCAATGTGTGGGCACACCCGTGAATATCGCCAATGATATCGTAACCACGACTCGCGGTTTGTATTTGTCCTGACATGCTCAACTCGCTGCAATCTCACTGGCCCAGCCCAGCTTACCGCGGCATGTGGCGTAAAAATTGTGATCCGTAGGATGAATAAGACGGATCTTGAAGGGTTTTTTGGTGATTCGGATGATGTCTCCGGGGGCACAGGCAATGTTCATCTGGCCATCGAAACTGATCTGGGGATAGGTCTCATTGGTTTCACCGATAACCAGTTTGATCTCGCTCTTGCCATCCACCACGATGGGCCGGCTACTCAGGGTATGGGGGAACATGGGCACCAGCACGATGGCGTCCAGCTTGGGATGCATGATAGGCCCGCCGGCGGATAATGAATACGCGGTCGACCCCGTCGGAGTGGCCACAATAAGGCCATCCGAACGCTGGCTATATACGAAATGTCCGTCAATAAACAGGTCAAACCCGATCATTCGGGTGGACTTGCCGGGATGCAGCACCACGTCATTCAGTGCGGTCCCGAACCCCAGTGGCTGGCCATTGCGTTCCACATTACCATCCAGCAGGAAGCGGGTTTCCTCGATGTATTCGCCCTGCAGCACCTTTCCCAGACGCTCTTCAAGGTCAGAGGGAGAAATATCGGTGAGGAACCCCAGGCGGCCACGATTGACCCCAAGCAAAGGGATCTTTGATTTGGCCAGCTCCCGCGCAGCTCCGAGAAGGCTGCCATCGCCACCCACCACGATCACCAGGTCACAGATCTCACCCAGCAGCTTTTTGCTGGCCACTTGCAGACCGTGGCCAGGCAGCATGCTGGCCGTGTCTTCCTCGATGATGACGTGGTAGTGATTATTGACCAGGTACTGCTTGAGCTGGCGCAGGGATTCCACCACCTTGACGCTGCCCATACGGCCAATCACGCCGATATTCCTGAATTGATCCATGTAGCTTCCTGTGGTGTCGGGAATGGAGCCGGGCCGGTTTCAGGACGGGACCCGGTGACGATCTTGAGACAGTTTAACGAAAGTCACACCGATACTGAAAAAAGAGTCGCCCCGGGATACAAAATCGGCTCACGCCGTAACCGGCTCCCGGTGTTTCTCACAACGGTCGTCCGTCCCCGCACGAAAGTCCGCAGGCTGGCTCACACGCATGACCGGCTCGCCACAGGCCTTGCCGTCATCCCCCTGATGCAGGCACACCGGGTTTTCGTAATGTTCGAGCCACTCCCGATAAGCGGGCTCGTTGAGACCACACCGTTCTGCGGCGTAGGCCACCGGGTTGTTGAAATAGGTCTCAATGTCATCGTAAGGAAGGGTAAGGTGCCCAACACCGGCGTGGTAGGCCACCAGGAAGACCGACTGGCGTTGCAGGTGCTCCATCACGGAGTTTTCCGGCGGTTCGCGGTGCCGCAGTTCATAGTTCTCCTGCTCAAGAGCCACGAGCTTGTCATCCCGCAGTTCCAGTTCCCGCTGCTTGCGCTCGAGCTGTTCGCGGAGCAACACCATCTCGGCGTCGGAGTTGGCGTCCTTGCGAACGTCCTGCTCCGCCCCCTGGGTTATCTGCTCCTGCATGGTGAGGTACTGTTCGTTTCTCTCCGCCAGCCGTTTTTTGAGCTGTTCGTTGCTCAGGCGCTGGCGCTCATACTTCTGCTCCAACGCCGACATCTCGCTGCGTAGCGCCTGCATTTCCAGGCGATGCTCACGCTGAATATCCGACAACGAATCCCGGTGAACACTCTGGAGGGTCTTGATGCGCAGACGCTGTTCCCGGATCAACTGGGCCAGCCGTGCACGATCACCGGAGCCGGACGATGATTCCCCCGCATTCGATTCCGCCGCAAGCACCGGAATGTTTTCTTCCTGGGCAGGTTCAATCTTGCGAAACTTGAGGGAGTTGGCTTCCACCGCCTTGCGAATGGATTGGAAGTGGTTGCTACCCGGCGTCATGTCCGGGTCCCAGAGTTCCTCTGCGAACGACGGATCCGGGCACTGACTACGACACACCAGGCGAATGGGCCCGGCGCCCATATCGGGCCCCTTGGCGCCCTCCAGAGCAAGCTTTTCGATAGGAACATTCCAGTGGCTATCCGCGCGCCCTTCCTCATCAAAATAGATGCGGAAAAACACCAGCGACTGAACCTGTAGGTCCCCGGCGAGATCCACCAGGACTGCCTTTACATCGGTTTCCGCAAGATCGGACAGCCCGACATACCCATCAAGGAAGGCGCCGAATTCGGTCGCGCGCATTTGCCGCGACACATTGCTGCCGTCCATGAAAAACACCGCCGAATAACCATCGCTTGCCTGGTCGGCAGACACCATTGTTGACTCCCCGCTATTCCGAAACCTGACATCAACACGCCCAACACCCCGTAGGTGTTCCATTGTTGTTGAAGTCGGCGCCCTCGCCCCGGGCACTTGGGCCCGGGGCGAAATTTCAAACTGACAGACTTCCGGATAATAGTCTAGCCAGACTGGCGACGGGGAACAGCGAAAAACTGAAACGTTTTGTGATCAGATCTCCGCTGCCAAACGGCTACCCTGGTCGATAGCACGTTTGGCATCCAGCTCGGCCGCAACGTCGGCGCCGCCGATCAGGTGAACCGGAAGCCCGGCGGATTCCAGACCCTGCTGCAGCTCACGCAGTGGCTCCTGGCCAGCGCAGAGGATAATGGTATCTACCGGCAACAGCTTGTCTTCGCCCTGCTCCGCCCCCTTTGGAGTAACGGTGATGTGCAGCCCTTCATCATCAATCCTGCGGTAAGTCACCCCCGGCACCATCTGTACCTGACGATTCTTGAGGGAGGTGCGGTGTATCCAGCCGGTGGTCTTGCCCAGATTCTTGCCCACTTTCGAGACCTTGCGCTGAAGCAGATAGACTTCCCGCGCCGGCTCGGGCACCTCTGGGGTTACCCCCTTGATGCCGCCACGGTGCTCAACGCTGAGGTCCACACCCCACTCCCGCATGAAGTGCTCCGGGTCCAGCGCCGCGGACGTACCTTTGTGAACGATGAATTCCGATACGTCGAAGCCAATGCCGCCGGCGCCAATCACCGCTACCTTCTGACCAACCGGCTTACGCTCCAGCAGCGCATCCAGATAGCCAATCACCTTGGGATGATCGACACCTTCGATCTCCGGCGTGCGGGGCTCGACACCCGTGGCCAGGACCACGTCATCAAAACCACCGGCCTTGAGTGCATCCACGTCGACCCGGGTGTTCAGGCGAACATCCACACCGTGCTTATCCAGCATGACACGGAAATAACGCAGGGTTTCGTAGAACTCTTCCTTGCCGGGGATACGCTTGGCCACATTGAACTGGCCACCAACTTCACTCCCCGCATCAAACAGGGTCACCTTGTGCCCGCGCTCCGCAGCCACCGTCGCAAACGCCAGGCCTGCCGGGCCGGCACCGACCACCGCGATGGATTTCGGAGACGCCGTCTTCACATAGCTGAGCTCGGTTTCATGACAGGCTCTCGGATTCACCAGGCAGGAGGTCAGTTTGCCGCCGAAGGTGTGATCCAGACAGGCCTGGTTGCAGCCAATACAGGTATTGATTTCATCCGCGCGGTCCTCCGCTGCCTTTTGCACCAGATCCGCATCGGCAAGGAATGGACGAGCCATTGAAACCATATCCGCATCGCCTTCCGCAAGAATCTTCTCCGCGACATCTGGCATGTTGATACGGTTAGTGGTCACCAGCGGAATCGACACTTCTTCTTTCATGCGTGCAGTGACTTTGGAGAACGCGCCACGGGGCACCGAAGTGGCAATGGTCGGTACACGGGCTTCATGCCAGCCGATACCGGTATTGATAATGGTCGCACCGGCTTTCTCGATTTCCTTCGCCAGATGAACCACCTCGTCCCAGGTGCTGCCATCCTCAATCAGGTCAAGCATCGACAGCCGATAGATCAGGATAAATTCGTTACCTACCCGCTCGCGAACGCGGCGCACGATTTCAATCGGCAGGCGGATGCGGTTTTCGTAACTGCCACCCCAGCGATCCGTACGATGGTTGGTGTGGGAAACGATGAACTGGTTAATGAAATATCCCTCGGAACCCATGACCTCTACGCCGTCGTAACCGGCACGCTGTGCCAGTGCAGCGCAATCCACGTAATCCTGGATCTGCTTCTCGATACCGGCCTCATCAAGCTCATTCGGCTTGAACGGGTTGATCGGCGCCTGAATCGCAGAGGGTGCCACCAGCGTCGGGGCATAGGCGTAGCGCCCCGCGTGCAGAATCTGCATACAGATTTTGCCGTCCGCCTCGTGGACTGCCCGGGTAATTACCTGGTGCCGGTCCGCTTCTTCCTCGGTGCTCATCTTGGCCGCGTGCTGGAACACGCCACCTTCCTCATTGGGCGCGATACCACCGGTAACGATCAGACCAGCCCCGCCCCGGGCACGCTCGGCGTAAAAGGCAGCCAGGCGGTCAAAACCGTGCTTCGCTTCTTCCAGGCCCGTGTGCATGGACCCCATCAGGGTGCGGTTACGCAAACGGGTAAAGCCCAGATCCAGTGGCTCCAGAAGGTTCGGGTATTTCTTCACGCCGGGGGTCGATGCTGCGGTCATAATCTCTCTCCTCAGTATTTATCCGGGCTGATCGAAAACCAATGCCAGCCCTTTTGATGAGGCTAAATTACCGATGCACCTTGCAATGAACAATATCCCCGAATTACATTTTGATATCTTCAAATAACACATCCGGAAGAGCCATCATGGAAGCGACATCAGCCCGACGCCGTAACTCACTGGGAGACATCAGTGTTCTTTACGTTTCAGTCCTGATGAGAGCCGTTGCCGCAGAGGGAAAAAGCCCCGCCCCCCTGCTTGAGCGATTCCGCCTCAACGACGAGGCCCTGGCATCTCCGGATGCCCGTATCAGCATTCCCCGCTTCATGCGCCTGGGGCAGGCCGCCATTGAACTGACCGGTCAGCCCGCGATTGGCCTGACCATGGGCACACTGAGCCGCCCGGTGGATGCCGGTATCGCCGGGCTGGCCGGCCAGTGCGACGCCACCATCGGGGAGGCGCTGACCACCCTGATCCGCTACAGCCTGCTGACCAGCCACAATAGCCGGGGCGCCTCACATACCAGCCACAGCGGGCAACAGGCACATTTTTACTCCATACGCCCCTACAACGTGTTCAACTTCTTTGTGGTCGACTCAGTGCTGGCTGCCTGGACCCAGTTTGTACGCACCATCAGCGGCCAGCAGACGGTTCTTGAACGGGTAACCATCGAGTACCCGTCCATTGGCCTGGATGCGCAGTTTGAAGACTGGTTTGGCTGTCCGGTTTACTTTGGTGCTGACAGCAACAGCATTACCCTTGCCCCGGACATACTCCACCTTCCCTCCAGGGACGCACAAAGCGCCGTTCATGCCGCCCTGGTGCGACAATGTGAAGACGCGTTGCGGAAAATACGCCACGGCTGGACGACGGGAGACAAGGTCAGGGACCTTCTGACACCCTTACTGCGAGGGGAAACGCCCTCACTGGAAACCATCGCAACCCGTCTTGGAACGGCCCCATGGACTCTGCAACGGCAACTGGCGGAGGAACAGACGGGGTTTCGGGAACTGGTGGATGAAACACGAAAGGAACTGGCGGCTGACTATATCCGGGAAACCAGGACATCTCTGGCGGAAATTGCCTGGCTGCTCGGCTTCGCCAATCCGGCGGCCTTTCACAAAGCCTACAAGCGCTGGTTTGACATCAGCCCGGGTGAGCACCGCAAGCAGTTCCATGAGGAACAGAGAGTCAAAGGCATACGCTGAAAAGCGTATTTCAGGAATGTCAGATAACGGATAAAAACGGAGATCAAATCAGGGAAGGAAAAATGGCGGAGCGGACGGGACTCGAACCCGCGACCCCCGGCGTGACAGGCCGGTATTCTAACCAGCTGAACTACCGCTCCGCGTTGGCTATCACCTTCCGAACTGAACATCACTTTCTCGTTTGAGATCAGCTTGTTCCGCTCATCACAGTCAGGGGCCTGACTGCTTGGTGACAACGAGGGCGCATTATAAAGAGGCCCCCGTTTATGTCAACGATTTTTTCCAAAAAACTTTAAAAAGATGGATGCCTTACATGGCATCAATCATCGCATCCTTGCCCTGCGCGGTTTTGCGGTACTCAATCGGCGTCATACCCGACCACCGCTTGAACGCACGGTAAAAGGTACTGGGTTCGGAAAAACCGGTCAGGTAGACGATCTCATCAATGGATTCGTCCGTGGTCGCCAGCAATTGACGCGCCAGCCGGTAACGGAAATCCGCCAGCACCTGATTAAAGCTGGTCTCGGCTTCGGTCAGCCGGGTACGAAGCGTACGGGGCTTGATACCCAGCCGCTCGGCCACCGCATCCAGAGTGACTTCCCCGCTATCGAGTAGCTCCGCCACGATGCGCTCGACCTGGCCGACGATGTCTTTCTTCTCAAGGCGAGCCACCTGCTCACTGGCAAATCGCTCATGGAGGTCCAGCAGTTCCGGCTCAGCATGGGGTGACGCATGGGACAGCATCGCCGCCGGAAAATACAGTCGATTTTCCTCGGCTCCGAAGACCACATCACATCCCAGCACTTCCGCCACATGATCCTGCCCACGATCACGCTGATGCTCAAACTCAATGCGGGATGGCTGGAATTCCCCTTCGGTAATCGACTGGAAAAAGATGATCATTCCCTGCACGAAACATTCGTTGAAATGCTTGAGGCGACTAATCTCCTCGGACGCGGCGTCCAGCACCATGCAGGCGTTGTCACCTTCAATGAAGAAGTCGGTGTTGGCGGCGTCACTCAGAAGACGCTGATAGTTCTGAGCCCGGCGCAGGCCTTCACCAAAGTTGGGACTGCTCAGAAAGAGATACTCAAGCACCTGTCCCTTGTAGGCGGGAAGTAACTGTCCCAGATGCAAACCGATATCAGGGTCACCGGAAACATCCTCTACTGCCTGCCAGAAGTAAACCTGAGCGCTATGGGGTGTTCTTAGCTGGTCGGTGTATACGTACTTTTCGTCCACACCCAACCGGCTGAATATTGCATCTGTGTCGATACCCTTCCGTTTCATCGCCTCATAGATCAGGCGCAACATCACTCCTGCGTCACGAAGTTCCTGCATAACATCCCGCTTTATAGTTGTGTTTGAAAACCGCCTTGGCCCATGGGACAAACCCCACCGGGAACCAAGTCAATGCCGAATCCGGCCGGGTTTGCCAGACTTTATACCTTGGTCTTATATTAGAGCATATCAGGCCAGATGCGCACAGTTGTACCAGATTGTTTACACATCTCACCTTTTTGGTCACCAATTGGAATCTAACTGTTTCAAAGTGTTGGAGATTTAACGATATGTCCGATGTGTCTGTCTACCAGAGCCGTCCACCTTCACTCTGGACACTGTATGGCAAGGCCATACTGCCCAAAGGCCAGAAAGCCAGCGGTGACCTGGAAATTCCCGGCCTCAGGTCGAGCCTGGTGGGCGTCAGTACGGCCAACGATAACCTGAAACGCTACCAGAAGGTATGTGGCTTTGCGACACAAACCCACGCCCCCATCACCTGGCCCCACATACTGGCGTTTCCGCTTCACCTGAAGTTACTGACCGAGAAAGCCTTTCCCCTGCCCTTGCTGGGCCTGGTCCACCTGCGCAACACCATCACGCAGCACAGACCCATCAGAATTGGCGAAACTCTGGACATCGACGTCCGACTGGACGGACAGAACCAGGGAGCGAAGGGACTTGAGTTTGACCTGGTCACGGAAGTGAGCTCAGCCGGAAAGCTGGTATGGGAAGAAGTCAGCACCAACCTGTTCCGGCAGCCGCAACAGGGTGAGAAAACAAACCCCGGAAAACCACCGGAGCTGCAGCGTTACCCCAACACCCTGAACATCAATGCGCCGGAATCCATTGGTCGCCAGTACGCCAAGGTATCCGGGGACCGCAACCCCATCCACCTGCATGCACTGACGGCCAGGGCGTTCGGGTTCCCCCGGGCTATCGCCCATGGCATGTGGAGCAAGGCACAGGTTCTGGCACTGCTGGAGCAGCAGGCGGGCTGGAAACATGAAGCCGTATCGGTGGCCTGTCAGTTCAAGAAACCGCTGTTTCTGCCGGGCACGGCCCAGCTTAACTGGCAAACCGGTGACAGTAACTGGGACTACCAGCTACTGAACGCAAAGGGCGATGCACCCCACCTGACCGGGAACATCACCTGGGGCTAAGCGCCCCGCTCGGTGAGTTCATTAACCTCACAGGGATTCCCCTCGGCGCCCGCAACGGGCAACGTGAAGAAAAAGCGGGCGCCACCATCTTCCGGCCTTTCAAACCCGATATCGCCACCCTGGGCCTGAATCAGCGAGCGGCACATGGAAAGGCCAATGCCCATGCCATCGTCTTTTGTTGAGTAGAAAGGCAGGAAAAGCTTCTCCTCGGCATCCTCCGGCAGGCCCGTGCCGTAGTCCCTCACCTCTATCCGCACACAGCTACTGCCTGTCATGGCCGCCGAGACCTCCACCGGAGCCGAGGAACCGGCACTACCTGTGGCCTCCAGGGCGTTGCGAATCAGGTTCAGGGCCACCTGCTGCACCTGGATCGGGTCCGCCAGAACGTCTGGCACGTCATCCGCCACCGTGACTTCAATTCCACCCTCGTTGTTGCGCATGTCCACCTCAGCGAACTGCCGGGTATCCTCCAGCAACGCCGGTACGGACAGGGTTTCCTTACCGGTCGCCGGCTTCTTCATGAAACGGCGGATACGGCGGATAATTTCGCTGGCACGATGGGATTGAGCCTCAATCTTGTCGAGGGTTTCCTGAAGCAGGTCCCGGTCCAGATCTTCTTTGGCCATCATGCGCTTGGCGACACGGGCATAATTGGTAATGGCGGTCAGCGGCTGGTTGACCTCATGGGCAAAGCCGGCGGCCATTTCGCCCATGGTGGACAGCCTCGACGCGTGCGCCAGCTGATCCCGCTGCTCCTGAACAATCGCCCTGGCGTCTTCCAGCGCCTGCTCGCTTTCCAGCTCGGCAGTGATATCCCGGAACACGACCACAGCACCACGAAGCTCTTCACCATCCAGCTTGGGCGTGGAACGGTACTCGGCGGGAAACGACGTCCCATCGGGCCGGCCCATGACAATATTTCTCTGGTTCTCGGCAATCCCCTGGCGACAGGTTGACTGCACCGGATGCTGCGAGGTACCCGCACCAACGTCGGCGCAATGAAGATCAAAGAAATTACGGCCAATCAACTCTTCCGCCGGGGTACGTACGATCAGCGCGGCGGCGGGGTTGGCAAAAACGATGGTGCCTTCGGCATCCAGGCCGTAAATGCCCTCACTGATGGAGTTCAGAATGCGGGCCTGGTCACTCTCCAGTTGCCGGTTACGCTCCTGGAGTTCACGTTCGAGGCGGATAACGCGGGCGTGGGTCTTTACCCGTGCGATGACTTCCTGAGCCTGGAACGGTTTGGATATATAGTCTGCACCACCCAGACCAAACCCCTTCACCTTGGCCTGGACATCATCCAGGGCCGACAGGAATACAACGGCGCAGTCAGAGGTGACCGGATCGGCTTTCAATCGCTCACACACCTGATAGCCGTCTAGCTCCGGCATCATGATATCCAGCAGGATCACTTCTGGCTGGTGGCGGTGTGCCAGGTCCAGGGCCTTTTCGCCGTCATTGGCGATTAGCAGGCGATAGCCTTTGTCTTTCAGGGTCTCATAGAGGACTTTCAGGTTCTGCGGATTATCATCCACGAGCAGAACCGTCGCCTCTGCGGTCTCGCTGACAGCTTCAGTCATATAAACAGGCCGGTTGAAATGTTAACCGTATCATGCCGGCCTATTCAGCGGGCGTCGATAAGGTCCTTTACGGACAGAACCATACGAACCAGGTGCGCCAGGGAGTGAGTCCCCATCTTGTGCATCACCCGCGAGCGGTGGATTTCGACAGTGCGCTGACTGATTTCCAGTTCAATGGCGATCACCTTGTTGGCCTGACCCTCGATCATCCGGTCCATGATCTCATGTTCCCGGGGCGTCAGGCTTTTGATGCGCTTGATGATTTCCTGCTTCTCATCCAGAGATTTCCGCTGCTCAAGATCCTGCTCCAGAGCGGCTTCAATTTTCTCCAGCAACGCCTCTTCGCGGTATGGCTTCTGGATAAAGTCCACCGCGCCCTCTTTCATGGCATCCACCGCCATGGGCACATCACCGTGACCGGTCACAAAAATAATCGGCAGAATGGAGTGTTTTTCATTGAGCTTTTTCTGAAGCTCCATGCCATCCATCCCCGGCATGCGGATATCCAGCACGATACAACCGGCCATTTTCTCGGAGTAATCCCGCAGAAAAGCCGTGGCGTTCTCGTAGGTCTTTACCGGCTTGCCGTCGGACTTGAGCAGCAGCTCCAGTGAGTCACGGACGGCTTCGTCATCTTCTACCACGTAAACGGTTTGCTGGATATCAGTCATGTGATCTTACTCTCCTGTCCTTTATTATCTTGTCCGGTCAGTGGATTGACGGATCTTTGTGATCATCCCGGGCGTGCTCCTGGCGCTCATGCTCGCGCATTTTTTCGAGGCGTTGCTGGATAATGCCAAAAACACTCTGCTTCGGGTACCGGCCCTTGGCATCGGCCTTGCCCGCGGGTTTACCCAGCAGCAATGTGATCGCCTCCTCCGCACGACTGACGGAATAAACCGCGAACTGATCCTTACGTACAGCCTGGACCACTTCGCTGTCCAACATCAGGTTCTGCACATTAGTAGCCGGAAGGACCACCCCCTGGGCACCCGTAAGGCCGCCCTTGAGCTGGCAGGTGTGGAAAAAACCTTCAACCTTCTCGTTGACGCCACCAATCGGCTGTACCTCGCCAAACTGGTTCACCGAGCCGGTAATCGCCAGATCCTGGCGAACCGGCAGTCCGGACAAAGCGGACACCAGGGCACACAACTCTGCCAGAGAAGCGCTGTCACCATCCACTTCCCCATAGTTCTGTTCGAACGTCAGGCTGGCAGACAGATGCATGGGATCATTGATGGCAAAATGGGCTGCCAGCCAGGAGCTGAGGATCATCACCCCTTTCGAGTGGATATTCCCCCCCAGTTTGACATCCCGTTCAATGTCCATCACCGCGCCATCACCATAATAGCAGGTGGCAGTGATCCGGTTTGATAAGCCAAATTCGAAACCACCCGTGGACAGCACCGACAGGGCATTGACCTGCCCGACGCAAGTCCCTGTCGTGGACACCAGTGTCGAACCGTCCCGGATGGAATCATAGAACTGATCGCGGATACGGCTGCTGCGATACTTCGCGCTCTCCAGCGCACGCTCCACATGAACATCCTGAATCAGCCGGGCTCCAGCCTGACGGGCCCAGAAATCCGATTCCCGCAGCAGGTTGGCAATGTCCGCCGCGTGGAGTGAAAGCCGATCCTGATGATCGGCCATACGGGCACTGTATTCGATGATCCGCGCCACCGCCTTGTTGTTGCAGTGCAGCAGCTTCTTCTCGTTGACCAGGCTGGCAATGAACTTGGCGTACAGCAGCTGGCTGTCATCGGTGCGGTACATTTCGTTCTCGAAATCCGCTGTAACCCGGAACAGCTCGGCAAACTCGGGATCGTAATCCTGCAGCAGCATCCAGGTTTCGCGGTCACCGAACAGTACAATCTTGACGTCCAGGGGAACGGCTTCCGGTTCGATGGAAATGGTTCCGGACAGGGTCATTTCCCGCTCCAGGGAATTGATCTGAATCGATTTGGAACGCAATGCCCGCTTCAGCCCGTCCCAGACAAATGGCTGCTCCAGCACCTTGATGGCATCCATCAACAGGTAGCCGCCATTGGCCCGGTGCAGGCTCCCCGGCCGAATCAGGGAGAAGTCGGTAAACACCGTGCCCTTGTAGGTTACGTTCTCCACATAACCGAACAGGTTGTGGTAGGTCGGATTGTCTTCCACCACCACCGGAACCTCATCGTTTTTCTGGTGAACCAACACGTTGACCAGATAGCGGCGGGGCATTTTCTTGTCCAGAGAGGCGTAGGCAATGGCGGCCTGCTCCTCATTGTCTTCAAGAAAGATATCCAGGCTTTCAGCCAGATCAGCGCGCACCGCCTCGAAATAAGCCACTACTTCTGGCAAATCCTTGTACTTGGCAATCAGCTCATCAAGCTGGTGCCCGGAAATACCCTCCAGAGTCTCCTGATTGAGAGCCATCTGTTTCTCGGCATACTCCTGTTCCCAGTCCGCCAGTTTACGCAGCGCCTGGCGCAGCTTTTTCTCAAGCTTGTTGATAGAGTCCTCGAACTTGTCGCGCTGCTCATCGGTCAGTTCCTTGAACGATTCAGCGGTATGGGGTTCGTCTCCATTCATTGCCACCAAGCGGTAACCGCCCGGTGTCGAGACCGTCAGGCTGACCTTCTTGCGCCTGGCCTGGCTGGCCACTTTTTCCAGTTCGTCTTCCTGCTTTTTTCCATACTCGTTCTTGAGCTGTTCCGCGCGCTCCAGGAAACTGTCGCTGTCAAACGTCTGGGGGATCATTTTCATCAGCCTCCCCATCAGCCGCTCCATATCCTGTTTCAGGGTATTGCCCTTGCCTGCGGGCAAACGGAGCAGCTTTGGTATGCGGGGCTCCTCGAAATTGGCCACGTAACACCAGTCATGGCTACTCTGCTCGGTGTCCACATGATGCTCCAGATACCGGAGCATCATGGTGCGCTTACCCAAGCCGTTACGGCCGACGGCATAGACGTTGTAACCGCTATGGGGCATGGCCAGTGCAAAACGGACGGCTTCCTGGGCCCGGTTCTGGCCAACGATTTCAGCCAACGGCTCCAGTTGCCGGGTGGTCTTGAATGGCAGATCTTTTAGGACACAGGCTTTGTATAGCTGATGCAGGGACAGTGACTTCAAGGTTCGGTCCTGTAACGGTCTGAATGCTTTGGCGATCCCCCCTTCGGGTGTGAAACGCCAAACGGGTTAGTTCCATGGCCGGTCATTGTAGAATCTGCCGCCCGCTATGTCGCGTTCCCACCAAAGATTTCTGCAATCGTTACGCCGGACATGCGTTACAGCAGACCAGCATCAAGACTGGCTGCCACGTACATTCCCAGTTCCCGGCACTGCTCCTCAAACTCGTGCTTATAGTCGCCACGGCAGATCAGCGGTTCCTGGATCAGCTTCCAGCGCAGGCCAGTGGTGATGCTTTCGATGGCGCGGTTGGTGCCGGTGCCGTCGTGACCGGCGCGGATGTAGTAGGTAAAAGGCAGGCCCTGGGTCAGTTCCAGGCAGGGGTAATAGCTGCGGTCAAAGAAGTCCTTGAGGGCGCCACTCATGTAACCGAGGTTTTCAGTGGTACCGAGGATGATGGCATCGCAGGCGAGGATATCATCGGGGCCAGCCTCCAGCGGTGCTTTGACCACCACCTCGACGGCCTCGATGTCTTCATGGCGGGCACCGTCTTTAACGGCGTCGCGCAATCGCAGGGTATTCGGGGAAGGCGCGTGAGCGACGATTAATAGTCGTTTCATGGCATCCTCCCCCAAAAGGCTGGAACCTTAAAGCAGCTCACCATTGGCTTCCGCCGGCTCTTCTGCAGCCGCCGCTTCTTTCTTGGAAACCGGCTTCGGCATCAGCTTGTCACGCACCTTGGCTTCGATTTCGTGGGCGATTTCCAGGTTTTCTTCAAGGTACTTGCAGGCATTGGCCTTGCCCTGGCCGATCTTGTCACCGTTGTAGGCATACCAGGCCCCGGACTTGTCCACGAAACCTTCTTTCACGCCCATATCAAGCACTTCGGCCATGTGGTAGATGCCCTTGCCGTACATGATCTGGAACTCGGCCTGCTTGAACGGCGGGGATACCTTGTTCTTGACCACTTTGACGCGGGTTTCGTTGCCCACCACTTCGTCGCCGTCTTTAACGGCACCGATGCGACGGATGTCGAGACGCACAGATGAGTAGAACTTCAGGGCGTTACCACCGGTAGTGGTTTCCGGAGAGCCGAACATAACGCCGATCTTCATGCGGATCTGGTTGATGAACACCAACAGACAGCTGGCGTGTTTGACGTTACCGGTCAGCTTACGCAGGGCCTGGGACATCAGGCGGGCCTGCAGGCCAACGTGGCTGTCACCCATTTCGCCTTCGATTTCGGCTTTTGGCGTGAGGGCCGCAACGGAGTCGACGATGATGACGTCAACCGCATTGGAGCGAACCAGCATGTCGGCGATTTCCAGGGCCTGTTCGCCGGTGTCCGGCTGGGAAACCAGCAATTCGTCAACGTTGACGCCCAGCTTTTCGGCATACACAGGATCCAGGGCGTGCTCGGCGTCGACGAAGGCGCAGGTTTTGCCCTGCTTCTGGGCTTCGGCAATCACCTGGAGGGTCAGCGTGGTTTTACCGGAGCTTTCCGGGCCGTAGATTTCGACAATCCGACCGTATGGCAGGCCACCAATACCGAGGGCAACATCCAACCCCAGGGAACCGGTGGAAACCGCAGGGATGGCTTCACGGGGCTGATCGCCCATTTTCATCACGGCGCCCTTGCCGAACTGGCGCTCGATCTGGCTCAGTGCTGCGCTTAATGCTTTCTTGCGGTTGTCTTCCATCGGTGCGAAACCCTCATTCCTGTATATTTGAACAGTATTAAAACATAACCCGTCGGCGAGACCAACCCCTGTTTTCAGGCAGCCCCGAGAAACGCTGTAACGCCCTGAAGTACATACAAAACAGCCTGTCTTCGGACCTCATCCCGATCACCCGGGAAGCATTCTACCCTGGCCACGGTGTCGTCCGGGCCGGTGCCCCAGGCAAACCAGACCGTGCCCACAGGCTTGTCATCACTGCCGCCACCAGGGCCGGCTACGCCACTGATCGCGACCGCCACGCCAGCACCGGTAGCAGCCAGGGCGCCCGCCACCATTTCCCGCACCACCGGTTCGCTCACGGCACCATGTTCTTCCAGGGACTTTTCGGTGACGCCAAGCAATTTTATTTTTGCCTCATTGCTGTAAGTCACCAACCCCGCTTCTACGTAAGCAGAAGATCCGGCGCGGTCAGTCAGCACCTTGGCAACCCAGCCGCCTGTGCAACTCTCAGCCGTGGCAATCGTGCGCTCCTGACGGATCAATTCATCCCCGAGACGATTCCCGGCATCCGCGAGTTGTTCATCGGTCACAGACATAATCCTCTCCCTCGTTTCATCCGGAGCATTAGGAGCTATTCAGAGGCTCCCTATTTTCTTACAATCCCCGACTCTGTAAAAAGCCAATGATCCGGACGTCTTCATGTCAGTAGCCCAGACCGACCTATCCCAGCACACGCCGATGATGAGGCAGTATCTCAAAATCAAGGGCGAACACCCGAATGAAATGGTGTTCTACCGTATGGGAGACTTTTACGAGCTGTTCTACGATGACGCCAAAAAAGCGGCGGAGCTGATGGACATTACGCTCACCGCCCGCGGTCAGTCCGGTGGCAGTCCGATTCCCATGGCCGGGATTCCATACCATTCCGCTGAAGGTTACATTGCACGGCTGGTGCGGGCAGGTCAATCCATCGCCATCTGCGAACAGATTGGTGATCCGGCCACCAGCAAAGGTCCGGTGGAGCGGCAGGTCGTTCGCATTGTCACGCCCGGCACCCTGAGTGACGATGCGTTTCTGGAGGACCGTCGCGACAACCTGCTGGTGGCGATCCACAGCCACCGCGAACAATTCGGCTTTGCTTCTCTGGACATTTCCAGTGGTCGCTTTGCCGTGTCCGAACTGGAAAGCCTCGAGGCCCTTCAGGGCGAACTCCAGCGCCTGCGCCCGGCAGAGATCCTGATCAGCGAGGACTTCCCTTACGAGGAACTGCTGGAAGGCTTCACCGGCATTCGCAGACAAGGCCCCTGGCTGTTTGAGTCCGACACCGCCCGCCGGGTGATTACCCAGCAACTCCAGGTGCGGGACCTGACCGGCTTCGGCTGCGAGGACCTGACCCTGGCGATCTGTGCCGCCGGCTGCCTGCTGCAATACGCCCGGGAAACCCAGCGTACGTCCCTGCCCCACATTCGTAAGCTGACCCGCGAGCGCCGCGAGGAAGCCGTTATCTTGGACGCCACCAGTCGCCGCAATCTGGAAATCGACACCAATCTGATGGGCGGCCATCAACACACCCTGGCCTGGGTGATGGACAAAACCGCTACTTCCATGGGTGGCCGCGAGCTACGTCGCTGGCTCAATCGGCCCCTGCGGGACGTTGACGTGGTACAACAGCGCCAGCAGGCGGTCTCCGCCCTTCTGGACGGCTTCCACTATGAGCCGGTTCACGATCTTCTGAAAACCGTGGGGGATATTGAGCGGGTACTTGCCCGGGTCGCGCTGCGATCAGCACGGCCCCGGGACCTGGCCCGGCTGAGGGATGCGTTTCAGGCCCTGCCGGACCTGCAGGAAGCATTGAAACCGGTCAGTTCCCACCACATCGTCAAACTGGCGTCCATCATCGGGGAATATCCGGAACTGTCTGACCTGCTGGAGCGGTCGATCATCGACAACCCGCCCGTGGTGATCCGCGACGGCGGCGTCATCCGCGAGGGCTTTGACGAAGAGCTGGACGAACTGCGCAACATCAGCGAAAACGCCGGCCAGTACCTGCTGGACGTGGAAACCCGGGAGAAAGAACGTACCGGCATCACCACCCTGAAGGTGGGCTACAACCGGGTTCACGGCTACTACATTGAAATCAGCCGCGCCCAGTCCGACCAGGCGCCGGTGGACTACATCCGTCGCCAGACCCTGAAGAATGCCGAGCGTTTTATCACGCCGGAACTGAAAGAATTCGAGGACAAAGCCCTGAGCGCCAAGAGCCGCGCCCTGGCCCGGGAGAAATCCCTCTACGACGAGGTGCTGGAAACCGTTGCCGCGGAACTGGCGCCGCTGCAGGATGCAGCCCAGGCCCTTGCCGAACTCGACGTACTGAGTAACTTTGCCGAGCGCGCCACCAGTCTGCGCTTCTGTGCGCCCGAGTTCAGTGAGATGCCGGGCTTTGATATCGAGGAAGGCCGTCATCCGGTTGTAGAGCAGTTGCTGAGCGAGCCTTACGTACCCAATGACCTGCTGATGGACACCCAGCGTCGCATGCTGGTGATCACCGGCCCCAACATGGGCGGTAAGTCCACCTACATGCGCCAGGCGGCACTGATTGCCCTGCTGGCCTATACCGGCAGTTTTGTACCGGCCAACCGCGCGATTATTGGGCCAGTGGACCGCATCTTTACCCGCATGGGTTCCTCCGATGACATCGCCGGCGGCCGCTCCACCTTCATGGTGGAAATGACGGAAACCGCCAACATTCTCCACAACGCCACCGAGTACAGCCTGGTACTGATGGACGAGGTGGGGCGTGGTACCAGTACCTTCGACGGCCTGTCCCTGGCCTGGGCCACCGCCGAGCACCTGGCCAAGGAAACCCGTTGCTACACCCTGTTCGCCACCCATTACTTCGAGCTGACGCAACTGGCCGAAGAGCTGCGGCACGCGGTCAACGTGCACCTGACTGCCACCGAACACGATGACAGCATTGTGTTCCTGCACAACGTCCACGACGGCCCGGCCAGTCAGAGCTACGGCCTGCAGGTGGCCAAGCTCGCCGGGGTTCCCCAGGACGTTATCCGCAATGCCAGGGCCCAGTTGACCCATCTGGAAGGCAACAGCACACCGGTGAATCCGATTGCGCCAGCACAGGCAGGCGGGCAAGAAGAAACCAGGGCCACGCCAGCTGTCAGTGAACCAAGGGTGAATGAGCCGGTATGGCAGGGGGACATGTTCGCCAGCATGGAGCCAAGCGCGGTAGAGGAAGCCCTGAAAACACTCGACGTGGATGACCTGACACCGCGGGAAGCGCTGAACCGGCTGTACGAACTAAAACAATTAATGGCGAAGTAGACGGCAAATCCGGCCGGATTGATCTAAGTAATAAGTTTATAGCGGCCTGACGCTTGCGGGAGCGGGGGTCGCTCCCTACAATATCGCGCACTTCATATTATAAACTGATGAGACTGACCACTGGACCAGGAATCAAACTATGGCCTTTATCGTTACTGATAACTGTATCAAGTGTAAATACACCGACTGCGTAGAGGTGTGTCCGGTTGACTGCTTCTACGAAGGCCCGAACTTTCTGGTGATCGACCCGGACGAGTGTATTGACTGCGCCCTGTGCGAGCCGGAATGCCCTGCCGAAGCGATTTTCTCCGAAGACGAACTGCCCGCCGATCAGGTCGAGTTTGTTGAGATCAACGCTGATCTGGCTGGCAAATGGCCGAACATCACCGAGAAGAAAGACCCGCTCCCGGACGCCGAAGAATGGGATGGTAAGCCCAACAAGCTCCAGTACCTGGAGAAGTAATCCCAGCGCGTCCCGTGACGTGAATCAGAAAAGGGAAGCCTCGGCTTCCCTTTTTCTTTGCCCGGTCGGGAACCTGCATCAGTTCGTCGCCAGCTTTGCCCCCATGGCCACAAAGAACCCGCCCGTCAACGCATTCAGCGCACGCTTGAGCCGGACACTGGCGCCCAGCCCCCGGAACCGGACAACCACCCACGCCAGCCCACATTGCCAGAACATCGCCAACAGGAAATGCACCCCTGCCAGAATCAGTGACTGCTGGAAAGCATTGCCGGACGGATCCACGAACTGCGGCAACAATGCCATATAGAACAACGCGGTTTTGGGGTTGAGAACGTTGGAAAGCAGACCTTCCCGAAAAGATAGCCAGCGGGAAACAGGGCGCCGGGCCACCGGGGATTCGACAGCGCGGGGCTCATCGCCGCGCTTGATGGCCCGGCGCAGAGAACCGATACCCAGCCACACCAGATAGCAGGCGCCTGCCCACTTGAGCGCGGAGAAGGCCCAGGCCGTCTCCACCAACAAAATGGAAATACCCAGTGCGGACAATGAGGCGTGAATGAAGAGACCGCTACAGATACCCACGCTGGTCACGCAGCCATCCTTCAGCCCACCCCGGCCGGTGTTGCGCATCACCAGCAGGGTATCGACTCCCGGGGTGACGGTCAGCAGCGTGATGGCCACAAGGTAGGCCCAGAACAGTTCCGAAAACAACAGCGCCTCCACTTATACAAGCCGGAGGCGCTCGCTGTCAGGCCTCCTGCTGGAGAATCTTTTTCGCCGCGGCGGATTTGTAGAACGATGACAAGCGGCGGCGGACCAGGGCCTCAACATAACCCTCTTCCCGCAAAACGTCCACAATGGGCAGGATGAAACCATCGATCTCCGACATGATGACCTCTCTGGTAACGCCAACGTCATTCAGCAGGTCGGAAATGGGCCGGTCACCGTATTTGGCAAACAGATGAGACACTACCGCCCTGACGCAGCCTTCAAAGTACGGCGTCTTACGGAACTGCAGCCAGAACTCGTACCCCATGACCACGAATTCCTGCAACTGAATGTCACCCAGACCTTCGTGCAGGTCTTCAATGGTGCGATCTTCCACCGCCACCCAGGCCGCCATCACGCTGTCTCGCAGCTCATTGTCGGACAGGGCGCGATGCAGGAACTGTTCACTGCGGTTGATCAGCCCGGGCAGGCTGTCGGACAGCCACGCCTTGATCCGCCGTTCGAAGGTCTCGTCCAGGCCTGGCACAGCCCTGTTGGCCATGCGCTTGCCAAACTTCATTACTGAGCCCACCGCCGGAACCGACTTGGTAATCAGGTTGTCTTCATAGAGATAATTGACCAGCCCGTGATACACCACATTGGAGACCAGCTCCTGGTAGACCGGGTGGGCCATGATTTCGCTGATGATCCGTTCCCGCTGCTGCCGTAACTCCAGCGCCTCCTCCAGAAAACCGGTGGCCTGCTCGCGGGTAAGGATCTCGCCCAGGGTTGTCTCGGCCTGTACCGGGGCATTCAGCACCTCCGTGGCCATTTCCGCAGCCATTTCAGGAAGCCCGTCCCCCAACTCCATATCCACAACGATGCGCTGGATCACCCCCATCACCTGCTCTTCCGAGGTTATGCGGCCAAGGGTAACCTCGTCTGCATAACGCAACAGCTCATCGACTTCATGCTCTACAAACTTGCGCAGTTTCGCGCCCTTCAGCGCCGCCATTTCATGCTTGACGTGCTGCTCAAGCAGCTCGTTGGCGAGATCCGTATTGCCTTTTGTCATGGTGTCAGCTGTCCTGTTTCTGGAATGGAATCCGATGGCCAGAGGCTAACACGAAGACCGACGGGAAAGGTTTGCCAAAAATACGGCCAGGCGGGTGCGGCCCGGCCAGTGGCCATCAACTGAAGGGAAGACCAGCCATTACTGGAAATCTTTGAAATCATGGGGCTCAGCCGCCAGCGACAGACAGAGACTGCCTGGCCCCACATAAATACTGCTGGTGATGCCCATCTGGGAGAGCAGTAACTCCACACCGTTACGTTCGCAGGCATCCCTGAGTTGGTTCAGGCCCGGCAGATCCTCGATTTCGGTCCAGGTCAGCCCACAGGAAAGACTGACATAGGGAGTGAGCAAACCCGCGTCAACCCTGGCCGCGGCGTAGTTCATCACTTTCTCGACCGCGATATCGAAACTTCGCGTTTTCGCTACCGGAGTACCAACAGCGCCCTGGCCGAAAATAACCGGAGTAATATTCAGTGCCTTACCCAGAAATGCCACCAGAGCAGAGACACTCTTGTCGCCACGACGACGGGCACGCTCGCGGATGTAGTGAAGATCCCTCGGAATCACACAGGTATAGATTTTATCCGTGAAGCGGTCCACTTCATTACGCAGAGCATTCTTCGATATTTTCTGCCCGATCAACCGAAGAGTATGAGCAGCGAGCAACCCCTGCCCTGCGAATATCTGCTTACTGTCGATCACCCGCATGGAGAACCGACCTTCCCGCCCAGCGGCTTTCCGTGGCTCCTGGTAGTGTGCCATGACACTGTTCATCGCTTCGGTGGCGTTCTGAAAAATGAGGCTTCGCGTTCTGGTAACCGTTTCACAGATCGCCAGATCATACTGTGTCACGATTTTTTCCATGAACAGGTCATGGATCTGCTCAGCGGTGAATGCCTGGGTTTCGGCGTGGTGCCCTCGCTGCAAAAGGCCACTTTGATAGAACTCCTGGGTACGAACAGGATCATGTTCATCAATATAGGTCTGGCCGTCGATCACCGCGGTGACGGGAAGTACAAACAGATCGTGCTTGCGACTGAACTCATAGGGCAAATCGCACGCAGAATCCACGATTAAACCAACTCGCATGGGTGCCTCCAGCTGTGGGAACTTCCTGGCATGGAATTCCCTTTTTATTGTCGTTGTTTTTGGCAGCAGCCAGTCTTGCACAAAGTGATCATTATTTCAGCAATCACCTGTTACGAACCCGACGCCACGTTTTCCAGCTCCCGCAGATTGTCCTCCAGAAGTGATCGGTTATCCTGCTGCCACGGGTGAAAGCCTTTACGGAAATAGGCCATGAAATCCGGCATGCACTTGCGCAACACCCCGGGCTTACCCCAAAGGAAATTCAGGCCGCCCATCCAGGTCCGCAGGCTCCAGAGTTTGCCGTCAGTTTTCAGTAGGCTGCAGGTATTGATAAAGGTGTACTTGAAGAAGTTCCAGGTCACGAAAAGGAAGACAATACGCCGTAGCCGCTCATTGCCGATGCAGTGACGGTAGACATCAAAGGCGACGGACTTGTGCTCGGTTTCTTCAATGGCGTGCCAGCGCCACAAGGCCCTCATGGTCGGCGTTGCGCCGTCCATCCACTCGGGATGACTGAGGATCGCGTTGGCCAGCACGGCGGTGTAATGCTCCGCGCCACAGGTGCCTGCAAGCTGGCGGCTCGGGGGAAGCCGGCCCACCCACGCCATGTGCTTTCGAAACCTCCGGTCCAGCCCTTCGATGTCATAACCACGGGCTTTCAGGGCTTCGTTATAGCTCTTGTGTTCACGACTGTGCAGCGCTTCCTGACCGATAAAGCCGCGAATCTCCTCTGCCAGCTTGGGGTCATCAACCCTGTCCCGGTACAGACGTACGGCATTGATGAACTGCTGCTCACCGTCGGGGAACTGCAGGGATAAGGCGTTGAAAAACGCGGTACGGAAGGCATCGTTCCCGTGCCACAGGGTTTTAAGGTCGTCGGCGACGTCGAACCGCAGGTGCCGGGGAGCAACGTTCACGCCGTCGGGCGTGGAGCTGATGGTCATGACTGCCTCCGGTTTTTATGGTTATGGAGTGGCGGACGAAAAATAACCAGCCAAATCAGTTTAAACCTGAAAAGCAGAGGGAAGGAAGTCGATGACAGGCAAAACCAGACAATTTGTCACAAAATGACATTCAGTCAAAAAAAAGGGGAGGTATGGCAGTGCCGATACCTCCCGAAGGACACACAGGGGTTGGGTCGCCTCCGGTGCAGAAGCCGGAGGCGACCGGTTTAGTGCTCTTCCGCGGCTTGCACACCCGGCGCTTCGGGGTCCGCGGTGAAGCCAAGCAACTTGGTACGTTCAATCAGGAAATACAGCACCGCGCCGGTGGCCAGCCCCCAGCCAGCTCCGTACACCGCCAGCACCACACCCATGGTGCCGGCGATACCACGCTCGGTGTTGTTCTCCAACTGCTCCAGCCCCACCATCAGGCAGATATAACCGGTCAGCAGCAGGGTCAGTGACAGTGCAATCGGCAGCACCGGCTGGAAGAAGCTCACCAACGGCAATACGAACAGCGCGATGAAACCGGTAATCCAGAAGGTGCCGCCGCCGCTGTAGATGGAGTCCATGGCGTTACGGCCATACTTGTAACGCTCCGCCATGGTGGCGGTAACCGCCGTCCAGATCGGGCCTGCCAGGCCAGGATACGGTGCGAAGAAGGCATGGCCACCGTTGCGAATGGCAGTCACCAGATGAACGCGATCGATGCTGTTGTCGATGTCCTCGTCCTTGCGCAGGTGATCCACCCGGTTCATCAGCGACTGGCCGACAACGATATCGCCAAAGGCAATGACGTAGGCAATCACCGCCGTGGGAATGGCGTACATGAACACTTCGGCATCCGGGAAGCCAACCGCAAACGGCAGGTAGTTCCAGAGTTCGTCAAACGCCGGTTTGGTAATGCCCCACTCCACGTTCGGAACTGCATACTCACCGGTGGCAAAGCCCACCAGAATCGCAACCACCATCCCCGGTACCATGCCGTAGTTGGCGATCTTACGGGCAAGGTTGCTGGTATCCACGAAGCCCTTGAACGACACGGAGAACATCAGGTACAGACACACCAGACCACCGACAATCAGCGAGATCGGCGTTTCCGCCAACCGTCCGCCAGCTTCGATTTCCCCCATCAGCGCCGCGATACCGGCACCGATGATGATGCCACCTTTCATCGAACGGGGAATCAGCTCCACCAGTTTGCTGCCCAGGCGGGTTACTCCCAGCACCAGGAAGATAATGAACACAAGGAACTGCAGTGCGAAAAGCGCCTGAATCGCCTCGGGACCGGGCTCGTAGTCACCCAGGAACAGCAACACCACCGGAATGCCCGGGGTAATCCAGCCTGGCACCAATGGTACGCCCAGCAGGGCCGGCAGCATAAATCCGATTCCACAGATGACCACATAGGCCAGCGCTACGTCATAAGGCACGCCCAGGTATTTCTCCAGCAGCGGAATCATTGCCAGACTGACCACGAACATGATCAGTGCCTGGACCATCTCCGCGAATTCCCAGCGGTAGTGGATAAACGGCAGGCGAACCTTAAACGGCCCTGCAGGCCAGTACGGCTGCTCTTCCCCGTTGTTTCGATGAAAAATTTGCATAATAAGGCCTCCGGGTGCATGCCAGTGCATGCACCTGATGTTGTTTTTGTGGGGGTTAGTTAGAGGCGGCGAGCGCCAGACCAGAAAGGCGCCGGGTTATTCCAGCTCTTTCGCCTGGTCACGCAGCACAAACTTCTGGATCTTGCCGGTGGATGTCTTGGGCAATTCCGAGAAAACCACCGTCTTGGGCACCTTGAAGCGGGCCAGGTGCTCGCGACAGAAACTGATGATGTCTTCCTCGCTGACATCGCCGGCTTCCGGCTTGAGGGTCACGAAAGCACAGGGCGTTTCGCCCCATTTCTCGTCCGGGCGGGCAACCACCGCAGCCTCAAGCACAGCAGGATGACGATAGAGGGTGTCCTCCACTTCGATGGTGGAGATGTTCTCGCCGCCGGAAATGATGATGTCTTTCAGGCGGTCCTTGATTTCCATGTAGCCGTCTTCATGCCACACCGCCAGATCCCCGGTGTGGAACCAGCCGCCCCGGAAGGCTTCTTCGGTGGCTTTCGGATTCTTCAGGTAACCCTTCATCACGGTATTGCCGCGCAGGAAGATTTCACCAATGGTTTTGCCATCCTTCGGCACCGG
Source organism: Marinobacter sp. DUT-3 (assembly GCF_050379435.1). Classification (NCBI taxonomy): domain Bacteria; kingdom Pseudomonadati; phylum Pseudomonadota; class Gammaproteobacteria; order Pseudomonadales; family Marinobacteraceae; genus Marinobacter; species Marinobacter sp. DUT-3. Next base: position 442,654 of record NZ_JBNRMG010000003.1, on the reverse strand, counting down.
TTCCATGGTGTTGGGATCGCCCACCATGGTGCCCGCCAGAGTGTGATAACGAACGCCCTGACGAGCCTTCTTTCTGGCGCGATCATGCAAGGGCAAGGCATCCCACTCGGATTTCCAGGCACAAACCGTGACCGGGCCATACACCTCGGTGAGGCCGTATACATGGGTCACCGCAATGCCCATTTCCTCAATGGCGCCAATCACCTGCGCAGGGGGTGCGGCACCGGCGGTCATGGACTTCACTTCGTGATCTATACCGGTCTTGGCCGACTCCGGCACGTTCAGCAACGCATTCAGCACAATCGGCGCACCGCACATGTGGGTGACCTGATGATCACGGATCAGCTGCAGGATCTTTTCCGGGTCCACCCGGCGCAGGCACACATGGGTGCCTGCCATGGCGGTAATGGTCCAGGGGAAGCACCAGCCGTTGCAATGGAACATCGGCAGGGTCCAGAGATATACCGGGTGCATGTCCATGGACCACACAGCCTGGTTGCCCAGCGAATTCAGGTAGGCGCCACGGTGGTGATACACCACCCCTTTCGGGTTGCCGGTGGTACCGGAGGTGTAGTTCAGGGAGATTGCATCCCACTCGTTTTCCGGGAAACGCCACGCGTAGTTCGGATCCCCTTCCTGCAGGAAGGCTTCATAGTCCAGGTCACTGACCTGGGTGCCTTCGCCGTACTCCGGATCATCCACATCAACCACCAGCGGCTTGGTGTCCAGCCGGCTGACCGCATCGCGGATCACTTCGCCGAATTCCCGATCGGCGATCACCACTTTCGCCTCGCCATGCCCCAGCATGAATGCGATGGCTTCCGCATCCAAACGGACGTTGAGGGTATTAAGCACCGCACCGATCATTGGCACGCCGAAATGGCACTCCACCATGGCGGGAATGTTAGGCAGCATCACCGCTACGGTGTCACCACGACCAATACCGCGACCGGCCAGAGCCGAGGCAAGACGGCGGCTGCGGTCGTAAGTCTGCTGCCAGGTATAGCGCAGCGCCCCGTGAATCACGGCCGGGTAGTCCGGGTACACACTGGCGGTGCGCTCAATGAAATCAATGGGAGACTGAACAGCGTAGTTGGCATCAAGGGGCGCGAGACCCTGGTCAAAAATCGAGGTCATGGTTGTGGTCCTCTGTGAGCGGCATTGTTCTTATGGTGTATTCAGGGAGTACGCTATAACAGCTATACTCCAACATAGCCGGAATAGTATTTGATAGGTAATATGATAGAAATTACACCAACGTATTATAGTATAAACACTATAAAAATATCAGATCATGAGACGTTATCCCCTTGACCAAGCTTAGCCCACTTCAGAACCTCGACCCGGAAGCCACCCTTATTCTGGATGGCAACGCACAGGTGAAAGGTAAAAACCTGGCAGCCTCAAAGCTGTGCCAGCACTGTCATCACAATGAAGCTGCGGCCTTACTCCCGGTAAACACCCGGGCTTTGGTGAAAGCTTGCCTGGACCAGCAGCGGGCCATTGAATCCGTTGAAAGCCGGGTGGCCGACTGCATCTTGCTGTGGACCTTTATACCGGCGCCCGACACCGGTGAGGTGATTGCACGCGGGCGGAATGCCACCGAAGAGATCCAGGCACGGGACGAGGCGGCCCGCGCCAGCCGGTTGTATCGCCTGATCACCGAGAACACCACAGACCTGATCTCCCGCCACGCCCCCGATGGCCAGTTTATTGATGCCACCCCCGCGTCCTGGCGTTTGCTGGGTTACTGGCCCGAGGAACTTCGCGGCAAACCCCTGGAGGACATCTTTCGGGGAACCGGAGTGAGCCAGCAACTGGAGGAGACCCGCCGCCAGCTCCGGGACGATGGCTACGCCACCATGACCCTGAACATCACCCATCGGGACGGCAGCAAGCGCTGGTTCGAGATCGCCAGCCGTGCCATTCGTGAAACCTACACCGGGGCGGTAATTGAGGTTGTCAGCGTATCGCGGGATATTACTGCGAGGGTGGAATCTGAGGAAAATAACCGCAGACTGGCCGATGAACTGGCCCACACCGCGCGCCTGGCCACCCTCGGCGAGCTGGCATCCAGCATTGCCCATGAGATGAACCAGCCCCTGGCCACCATCGTGAACTTTGCCAGCGCCAGCCAGCGATACCTGAAACAGGCGCGGGACAACCCGGATTGCCTGGACCGGGTGGACGATGGCCTGCAGCGCATCACCCACCACGCCAACCGGGCATCGGAAGTGATCAAGCGCCTGCGTGCATTCCTGCGTAAAGGCCAGAAGCGCACCGCCCCCATCGCGGTCAACGACGTCATCACCAACGTGGCACGCCTGTGCCAGTGGGATGCGGAGAAACACGGCATCACCATCCGGGAGCAGCTTGCAGATCCCGGTCCGGTCATTACCGCCGACCCGGTCTTGTTGGAACAGGTGCTGATCAACCTGATTCGAAACGGCATCGACGCCAACATCGAATCAGCCAATGAGCGCCCATCCCGGATCACCCTTACCACTACCGTCACCGGGGCCCGGGAAACCCTGATCCAGGTCACCGATCAGGGCCCGGGGCTGGACGACGAAGGGCTGCGGCAGATGTTCACGCCGTTCTATACCAGCAAGCCCCAGGGCCTGGGGCTCGGCCTGTCCATGAGCCGCTCCATTATAGAGGGCTTCGGCGGCTTCCTGGACGCTGCCAGGACTGAACAGGGCGGACTGACCCTGACCTGCCGGTTTCCGCCCGCGACATCCTCACGCCATAAACCTGTTCATATAACGGAGACACCCCCACATGACTGACGCTTCCACCACCGTATACGTGGTTGATGACGATGCCGGCATGCTTGAATCCACCCAGTGGCTGTTGGAATCCGTTGGCCTCAACGTCCAGGCGTACGCGGACGGCCGCCAGTTTCTGGAGGCCCTGGCGGACGCCACCAGCGGCTGCGTGATCCTCGACGTAAGAATGCCCGGCCTGGGCGGACTGAATGTGCAGGAAGAATTGCAGAAGCGCGGTTCCCGGCTGCCGATTATCTTTGTGTCCGGGCATGCGGATGTGCCGATTGTCGTGAGAGCCTTCAAGTCAGGCGCCTTCGACTTCATCGAAAAACCGTTCAACGAGCAGCTGTTGCTGGACAGTGTGCAGCAGGCATTGCAGGAACATCAGCAAACCAGCCAGCAGCAACGCGGGGGCGAGGATACCGAAGCGCTGATCGCCACCCTCACCCGACGGGAACGGGACGTGTTCCTGCCGTTGGCCCAGGGTTACACCAGCCGCGAGATTGCCGACATGCTGGATGTCAGTATCAAGACCATCGACCTGTACCGCTCCCGGGTGATGAAACGCCTGGGCGTGGAACGCATGCAGGATGTCACCGGCATCGCTATTGCGGCCGGGCTGATGGATCCGCTGGATCTGCGGGACTCAGCCGTTCAGTGACTGCTCCGCCAGCTCCCCTAGCCTGCGTACGGCACCTTCGATACGTTCGCTCCAGGGATTGGCGCTGTTCAGCCTCAGACAATTGCTGTATTTATCCGCGGTCGAGAACATCAGCCCCGGCGCGACATTGATGTTTTCCTCCCGGGCACGCCGGTAGACCTCGGTGCCGGTATTCTTGCCCGGCAGTTGTACCCAAAGCACAAACCCGCCCTGGGGCCGGCTCACCGCTGTGCCCTCCGGGAACCAACGCGCCACGGCGGTTCGCATCCGCTCCGTGGTCTGCCTGTAGTTCTGTCTGGCCGAACGCAGGTAGCGGTCATAGCTGCCCTGCTCCAGAAAGTGCGCCACCGCCAGTTGCGGGATGCTGGAGGTCGCCAGATTGACGAAGTACTTGTGTTGGCGCGCCTCGGCCATGTAGCGCCCGGGCACCATCCAGCCCAGCCGAAGCCCCGGGGAAATGGTTTTCGAGAAGGAACTGCAGTAAATCACATTACCGGTACGGTCAAAGGCCTTGGCTGGTCGCGGGCGTTCACCGCTATGGAACAGGTCGCCATAGATGTCGTCCTCTATCAGCGGCACCCGCGCATCTTCCAGCATGGTCACCAGCTGGTGCTTGCGCTCATCGGACATGCGCGCGCCCATCGGGTTACTGTGATTGGTCACCACTACGCAGGCTTTGACCGGCCACTGCTCCAACGCCATTTCCAGGCCTTCCAGGCTCAGCCCGTCGGATGGATGGGTAGGCACTTCAATAACCCGCAAGCCCACCACTTCCAACGCGTGAAGAATGCCGGGAAAAGAGGGAGACTCCACCACCACGATATCACCGGGTACGGTCACCGCACGCAGGGCCAGAATGATGGCTTCCTGGGCGCCGTTGGTGGCGAGGATATCGTCTGCAGTCACCGGCACCCCGAGAGCGGCCATGCGCTGGGCCAGCTGGCGCCGGAAGGACTCCTTGCCCGGGAAAGCATAATCCTGATATTCCAGCCCGCGCCGGGCGGCCCAGAGGATGGACTGCTGAATCTGCCGTACCGGCAGAAAATCCGGGTGCGGGACCGCAGCAGCGAGAGGCACCATGCGCTTCTGCTCATCGGCACACAGCTCCAGGGCCATGTCCCGTGCACTGACGGGCACCGGCCTTGCGCGGTATCGACGCATGATCGGCTCAGGCGCATCTTTGGCCGGCAACCGTACAAAGTAGCCACTGCGTTCACGGGCTTCCAGGTACCCCCGGCCCTCCAGGGTCTGGTGCGCTTGCAGAACAGTCGAAATACTCACGCCAAACTGCCGGCTTAATACCCGAACTCCGGGCAAACGTTCGCCTTCGCGATAGACGCCATCGCGAATCAGAGCCTGAAGCTGATCTGCCACCTGATTATAGAGAATACCCATAGCGTTATCCTGCCAAACCTGAGGCAACCACGGGCAGTACAGATGGCCCGGATTCACACCGGTACAGATGACTCAACACCTCATCTGTACCGGTTCAAAAACAGATTATCTGAATCTGTTATGGAAGTCAGCCAGGAAAGACAATGGAGTCATCGTCACAGGAAGAAGGAATTTCTCCATGAACGCATTGAACAGGGCCCTGCCCCACAGCTTTACCCCGCCCCCGCGCAGCAGCACGAAGGATCTGCTGGCGCTGAACCACGTACCGGCCACGCCTGTTACGCTGAAAGGTATGCGCGCAACCCTGCAATGGCTGGACGATCTTGGCTTCCGGGTGGATCGGAAACAACAGGATCACTGGGTGCTCACCCACACCCGTCCCTTGCCGGAACTGCATTTTTACAGTGAAATCGAGCTTGAACGGTTTGCCACCGGAAAAGCCCACCACTACGCTAAACGAATTCTCAGGGAGACATGCCGATGAGCTATCCAATTTATCAGGTAGACGCGTTCACCAGTAATCTGTTCGGCGGCAACCCCGCAGCCGTCATGCCGCTGGAAAGCTGGCTCGAGGACAAGACACTGCAGGCCCTCGCCCTTGAAAACAAACTGTCGGAAACCGCCTACTTCGTGGCAGAGAAAGACGATCCCGAAGTGGACTTTCACATCCGCTGGTTTACGCCGGGCGCCGAAGTGCCCCTGTGCGGCCATGCCACCCTCGCCAGCGCCTGGATCATTTTCAACAAGCTGGGCTGGGAGAAAGACACCGTCCACTTCCGTTCAAAGAGCGGCATCCTTGGCGTCCGCCAGACCGATGATGGCTGGCTGATCCTGGATTTCCCGCGCCTGGACTGGCAGGAACAGCCCACACCGGAGCTCATCACGCAGGCTTTGCCGGGCGCTCCTGATACCGCTCTGTATGTGCCCAATGACACCAACTACCTGGTCGTCCTGGAGTCGGAGCAGGCGGTGATTGATGCCAAACCGGACCTGCGGCTGTTGAAGCAACTGGGCAACCAGGGCCTGATCGTCACCGCCCGGGGCAAGGACTGCGATTTCGTCAGTCGCTATTTTGCGCCGGGCGTGGGCGTTGACGAGGACCCGGTGACCGGTTCTATTCACAGCGTACTGGTTCCGTACTGGGCTGAACGTCTGGAACGCAACACACTCGAGGCCCGGCAACTTTCTGCCCGCGGTGGCGAGTTACGCTGTGAACTGAAAGGCGACCGGGTCGACATAGCTGGGCAAGCCGCGTTCTACATGGAAGGCCAGGTGTACCTCTGACCGGCTGGTTCAGGGACGCACCGCCGTACCCGGCAGACGTCGCCGACGCCAATCCGTATAATCTCCGCACCTTTTAACGGATTGCGGTTATACCATGGCTTCAGACTACGACGTGATTATCATCGGTGCCGGGGCGGCGGGCCTGATGTGCGCCGCCACCGCGGGTTATCGCGGGCGCCGGGTGCTGGTGCTGGACCATGCCAACAAACCGGGCAAGAAGATCCTGATGTCCGGCGGTGGGCGCTGTAATTTCACCAATCTCAACAGCACCCCCGCCAACTTCCTGTCGGAGAATCCCCACTTCTGTATCTCCGCCCTGAAACGCTACACGCCTCAGCATTTTCTGGAACTGGTGGAGCGCCACGGTATCGAGCACGAAGAAAAAGCGGCCGGGCAGCTATTCTGCCGGGACAGCGCCAAGGATATCCTCAACCTGCTACTGACCGAGTGTGAATGGGCCGGCGCCGAGATTCGCATGAAAACCCAGGCGCGAAATATCGTCGCAACATCCGACGGTTACCAGTTGGATACCGGCTCAGGCACCCTGAGTTGCGAATCCCTCGTCGTCGCCTGCGGCGGACTGTCCATTCCCACCATGGGGGCCACAGGCTTCGGTTATGACATCGCAAAGCAATTCGGACTTGAGGTGCTGCCAACTCGTGCGGGCCTGGTGCCCTTTACACTCCATCCGGAGCTGAAACAGCAACTCGCGCCCCTGTCCGGCATCAGCTGCCCGGTGGACGTCAGCTGTCACAATGAGCACTTCCGTGAGCCCATGCTGGTCACCCATCGCGGCCTCAGCGGTCCGGCCATGCTGCAGATTTCCAGCTTCTGGGAGCCGGGTGACAGCCTCGCCGTCAACCTGCTGCCCGCATGCCAGATTCGCGAAGACCTGCTGTCACTGCGCAAAGCCAAACCGCAATCCACCGTAGGCCAGTACCTCGCCCAGCACCTGCCCAAACGGTTTGCCCAGGCTTTCAACGATCTCAATGGCTGGACCGGCCCTCTGCAGGGCTACAAGAATACCGATATCGACCAGGTCGCCAGCACCCTCGGCCAATGGTCCATCAAGCCAGCAGGTACCGAAGGGTATCGTACTGCGGAGGTTACCCTGGGCGGTGTGGACACGCGGCAGCTGTCTTCCAAAACCATGGCAGTACTGGACCAGCCAAACCTGTATTTCATCGGCGAGGTAGTCGATGTGACCGGGCATCTGGGTGGGCATAATTTCCAGTGGGCCTGGGCATCGGGTGTGGCCGCCGGGAATAGCGCCTAGACTCTACAGATATACCCGATTCTGACGAGTCGACCAGTTCAGCAACCGAGTACACGGATGGAAGACGTAGCCAGTCAATTCTTCGACACGAACCAAACCACACTCAATCTGGCCATTGCCTTGCTGCTGGGCGCCATCATTGGCCTCGAAAGAGGCTGGGGAGCTCGGGAAAGGAAAGCGGGGGAGCGTATCGCAGGTATACGCACCTTCGCCCTGATAGGGCTTTTGGGGGGCGTTGCTGCGGTATTGACCGAGGAAGTTACCGAGTGGGCGTTTCCGGTGTTGCTGGCGAGTGTAGTGGCTATGGCGCTGGTGGCGTATAGCGAACGAATGGCACATATTCGCGACTTCAGCATTACCGGCACCGTGGGCATGGTCCTCACATTCTGTTTTGGCGCCATTGCCGTAGCCGTCGACCCTGCCATTGCGGTCGGAGCGGCGGTTATTACCGCCATCATTCTCGACAACAAGCAGTCCATTCACAACGCGCTGAGCCGGCTGAAATCCCACGAACTGGATGCTGCCCTGAAGCTGTTGCTGATTTCCCTGGTCATGTTGCCGCTACTGCCCAACGAAGGCATGGGGCCAGGTGGCGTACTGAACCCCTACGAAATCTGGTGGCTGGTGGTGTTGATCGCATCCATTTCATTTGTCGGTTATTTTGCCATCCGGTTGGCCGGCATGAGCAAAGGCATTCTGTTTACCAGCCTGTTTGCCGGCCTCAGTTCATCCACGGCGCTGACGCTCCACTTTGCACGTCAGGCTTCAACGGCGCCCAATCTCAGCCCTCAGTTTGCAAGCGGTACGCTGATCGCCTGCGGTACCATGTTTCCCCGCATTCTGGCGTACTGTGCACTCATTAACCCGGCACTACTGCCCTCGCTCCTGTGGCCGGTGATCGTGATGTCAGTCCTGCTTTATGGCCCTGCATGGCTGATCTGGAAACGCCATGAAAACCGCCTGGACATACCGCAACCGGAACTGACCCAAAACCCACTGGACCTAAAATCCGCCTTCCTGTTCGGGTTGCTGCTGACGGTTATCCTGCTGCTCGGGGAATATCTGCAGAACTGGTTCGGGGAAGCCGGCGTACTGGTTCTTGCGGCCACCTCGGGGATTGCCGACGTGGATGCCATCACGCTGTCGCTCACCCGCATGTCCCTTGAAGCGATTTCAATGCCGACCGCCGTCATCGGCATCGTGATAGCCGCCGCAGTGAACAACCTGGTCAAGGCGGGCATGTCCGGCAGCATTGGCGGGAAGGAAATGGGCCTTTTGGTCGGAGCGCCCATGGTGATATCTCTCCTGGCGGGGCTCGCCGTTGCCTGGCTGCTGTAGTATTACCGACACTACGTTTGTCAGCGGGCACGCCGGAAAGTGAGGTTGTACCTGAGCTCCCCCGTCAGTGGATGCTGTCCCGGTTTGAGCCGAAGAACCCCATGATAGCTCATCCGGGCCGAGCGACCCCACACCACCACATCACCACTGGTCAGCGTGGTATTTACCGGGCGGTCGCGGCGTCTGGCGCCACCCAATTGAAACGTTGCCGGAACCCCGAGTGATACCGACACGATGGGCTGGGTGAAATCCTTCTCGTCCTTGTCCTGGTGCAGGCCCATTTTAGCGCCGGGCTGGTAACGGTTGATCAGGCAGGCATCCGGCTCAAAGCCGGGATAACCCGCCCCAGTTGCCGCCTCCCGCGCCAGATCCCGAAACACCTTCGGCATCGCTGGCCACGGCTGGCCGCTGCCGGGATCGGAATGCTGGTAGCGGTAGCCCGAGGTATCCGTCACCCAGCCCCACTCCCCGCAACAGGTCATCGCCACCGACATGGTATGACCACCCGGTGTTCGCATGTTCCGGAAAGGCGCCTTTTCGGCAATACCGGCAATGGCCGCCAGCAGCGTTTCCTCCCTTTCCAGTGCGAAATGCCGCAGGACAACCGCATCGTCAGCAATGGTATCTATCCAGGGGTCCTGAAACTCCCCGGCAAACAGGTCAGGAGTTATAGAGAGAGACTTTTTCATAACATTCAAAGAAAAAACGCGGTTCAGGGTCTACCTTTCTACTATCGGAATACGTTCTTCCTGTCCTTCAAGGATCATTGATGTCAGCCAAACACCAGTCGGCCCAGGTTTCCCTGGCTTTCCTGATTGCGTCGGCGATTACCCTGGGCATGCTCATTCTGACCATTGTACTCGTTGGTCAGAGTTTTCGCGGCATGGAATCAGCCAAGGTCACAGCCGCCAGCGCCACCGCAAAACAACTGGCGGTCAGCGTCGATGACCGCATCCGCGCCATCACCGGACCGCCGGCGGCGGCACTCGCGGTACTCAGCCATGACCCACTCGCCGCGACCGACAACCTGGAGCAACGGCTGACCCGTTTACCGGTCATTGCGGACATCCTGACCAGCAGCGATATCGTCAGCGCCGTGTATGCCGGGTACGGCGATGGCGACTTCTTCCTGCTGCGAAAAGTTCGCGAGAGTGAAGTTTCCCGCTTCCCCGACGCACCGCCGAATACCCGGTTCCTGCTACAGACCATCACCCGGGGCAGCGAAGGCGATCGCGATCCCCAGTGGCATTTCTACGATCAGGACCGGACCCTGATCTCCCGCCAGTACCCCGAAACCTATGAGTTCGACCCTCGGGTCCGGCCCTGGTATCAACAGGCCAGGCAATCCGGTGTCACTGAGCTAACCGACCCCTATGTGTTCTTCACCACCCGCGAGACCGGGTTGACCCTCTCTCGCCGCGCCACCGGTGACGGCGACAACGGCGCTGTGTTCGGTGTGGATGTCACCGTATCGGATCTCAGCCAGCAACTGGCCGAACTGCGACACACGCCGGGCACCCGGATTGGCATAGTGAATCATGAAGGGGCGGTGCTGGCCTATTCCAACACTGACCAGCCTCTCAGCACCGACACCACCGAGGCAGGGCCGGTTCAGGTCGACAACCTGCCTCATCCAGCGCTGGCAGATGCCATTGCCCATGCCCAAACGGAAGACGGAAATCACGGTGTCAGCCGCTACACCTCCTCAGACCGTGACTGGTATGGCATGACCGAACCATTGGCGTCGCTCGACGGAGAAGGCCTGACCATTGCGGTCGCCATTCCCGCCGACGAACTGCTGGCCGACGTCTGGAGCGCCCTGTCACGACAGACGGTAATGGCTGGAGCCATTGCCCTGCTGTTGCTGATCATCGGCTGGCTGCTGGGCCGCCGCGTCGGAAAGCCCCTGGAGCGACTGACCGACCGGGTCAGTTCGTTGTCCCGTTTCCGCTTTGATACCCCGATCAAGGTGGATTCCCATATCCGTGAAGCCCGGCAACTCAGTGTGGCGCTGGACGACATGGCCAGTGCCATTCACAGTTTCCAGAACATCGCCACTGTCCTGAACCGGGGGCAGGACCTGAATACCCTGCTCCGCGACATCCTCGACCAGATTGTGCACATCGTCGGCCAGAACCGGGGTGCTATCTACCTGTTCAGCCGGCAAAACAGCGAACTGACCCTCGCCGTCGACAGAGATCTCCATCTGCCGACCACCATTACCGCTGTGACCACCGATGCGGATGACAGCGACATCATCAGACACCTGCGCCAGCACCTGCCCGGGCATCCGGTGTTCGCCATTCTCCGCAACCGTCGGAAACAGTTGATCGGCGCCATGGTTATTGAAATGGAGCACGGGGATCACACCCACCTCGGCGACGACCTGATTGTGTTCGTCGATGAAATAGCCGGCTCCGCCGCCGTCGCCATTGAAACCCGCGAGCTGATCGAGAGCCAGCAGGCCCTGCTGGAGGGCATTATCCGCCTGGTGGCCAACGCCATTGACGCCAAATCACCCTACACCGGCGGCCATTGTGACCGGGTCCCCAAGCTGGCCCAGATGCTGGTTGATGAGGCAGAGAAAAGCACCGAAGCGCCGTTCCGCGATTTTCAGCTCAATGAAGAACAACGCTACGAATTCCACCTTGCCGCCTGGCTGCACGACTGCGGCAAGATCACCAGCCCCGAATACGTGGTGGACAAAGCCGTCAAACTGGAAACCATCCACAATCGCATCCATGACATCCGCACCCGCTTCGAGGTGCTGTACCGGGATGCCGAAATCGCCTGCCTGAGCGCCATCCTGAACGGAGAAGACGCAGACCAGGCCCGCCAGCAGCGGGATCAGATGCAGCAGACCCTGCAGGAGGAGTTCGCGTTCATCGCCAAAGCCAACATTGGTGGCGAATTCATGGACGAGGCCGACATTGCCCGTATCCGGAGCATTGCCCTGCGCCCCTGGCAGAGACATTTCAGCGACCGTATCGGCCTTTCCACTGATGAGCGCCAGGCCCTGAAAGGTGCCCCTGAGGAGAACCTGCCGGCCACCGAAACGCTGCTGGCCGACAAGCCATCACACCTGCGCGCATGGGGCGATCAGGTGCCGCCGGTGCAAAAGGACGATCCCCGCAACCGCTGGGGCTTTGATATGGAATTGCCCGAGTACGCGTTCAACCGGGGGGAAATCCACAACCTGACAATTGCCAAAGGCACCCTGACGGACGAAGAGCGTTTCAAGATCAACGAACACATCGTCCAGACCATCTGCATGCTCGACACTTTGCCCCTGCCCGACCGACTGGCCAATGTGCCCCACCTCGCCGGCACCCATCATGAGCGAATGGATGGTAAGGGCTACCCCTGCAGGCTCACCAGTGAAGAGATGGGGATTCCCGAACGCATTATGGCGGTGGCCGATGTGTTCGAGGCGCTGACGGCCGTTGACCGACCCTATAAGGAAGGCAAAACCCTCACTCAGGCTCTGACCATCATGTCGCGCATGGTGGACGAGGGCCATATCGACCGGACCGTGTTCGAGCTGTTTGTACGGTCGGGAACCTACCGGCGCTATGGAGAACAACACCTTAGGCCGGAACAGATTGATGAGGTCGATGAAAGCCAGTTCATGAAAACTGACTGAAAACCCGTATACTTTGCGACTGATCTATCGTTTCTGAAGGGATATCCATGCTGTTTGCAATCATAATTGGTGGTCTGATCGGGTACGCGTTTGGCAAATTCCCCGGCTTTCTTATCGGCGCGGCCCTCGGCGCGTTTCTCATGCAGCGCCTGAAAAGCCGCCTGCTGGGCAAGCTCCAGAACATACAGTTGGGCTTCGTGGACTCGGTTTTTGCCGTCATGGGCGCCCTGTGTAAAGCCGACGGCGTTGTCAGCCGGGATGAAATCCAGATGGCGGAATCCCTGTTCGTGCGCTTCCGGCTGTCGGAAGAACAAAAAGCCTCCGCCAAGGCCGCCTTCAACCGGGGCAAGGAACCGGACTTCGACCTGGAGGCCGAGTTGAGTCACTTCCTGCGGATCAGTGGCGGGCAGCCGGCATTGCTGCAGATGTTTCTCCAGGTGCAGGTATCCGCAGTCGCGGCCGATGGCGTAGTGCATCCCGCCGAGCATGAAATGCTGGTGCGAATCGCTCGCGGGCTGGGACTGCCGGAAAGCCAGGTGGATCAACTGGAAGCCATGCTTCGCGGCGCCCACGCCGGCCAGGCCGGCGGTGCACGCCCCTCATCGGCACAACAGGTCGACGACGCCTACAAGGCCCTTGGGGTATCCCCCTCCGCCAGCGATGAAGAAATCAAGAAAGCCTACCGCAAGCTGATGAGTGAAAATCACCCGGACAAACTGGCCGGGCGTGGTCTTCCGGAAAGCATGCGGGAAATGGCCGAAGAACGGACACGGGAAATCAGCCACGCCTACGATGTCATCAAGGACGCCAGAAAATGACCATGCGGGAACAGCCAGACAGCATCCATGCCTTTCAGGACGATGCCCTGGGACATCACGATGCCACCGCGCTGGCTGACCTGATTCGCCGGGGCGAGCTGTCTGTGGCCGAGGTTACCGCTGCGGCCATCGCCCGTGCACGCCAGGTTGAACCGTTTATTCAGGGCATCGCGTATGAGGCCTTTGACCAGGCCCGGAAGCGCACGGCAACCGGCGGCTTCTTCCACGGGGTTCCCACCTTTATCAAGGACAACACCGATGTCGCGGGCATGCCGACCTGCCATGGTTCGGAAGCCGTGCCATCCCGGGTGGCGACCAAAACCAGTCCGCTCGCCGAACAGATGCTGGCCCAGGGTTATGTGTGCCTCGGCAAGAGCACACTACCGGAATTCGGTTTCAACGCTTCCACCGAACACGCCAGCGCACCACCGTCACGAAATCCCTGGAACCTCGCCTATTCCACCGGCGCCTCCTCCGGTGGCTCCGCCGCGCTGGTGGCCGCCGGCGTGGTGCCTCTGGCCCACGCTAACGACGGTGGCGGCTCCATCCGGATACCCGCTGCCTGCTGTGGGTTGATCGGCCTGAAACCCAGCCGCGGCCGCCTGGTGGATAATGACGCGGCCAAATCCCTACCCATCAATATCGTCAGTGACGGCGTGGTGACCCGCAGCGTTCGTGATACCGCCCGCTTCTACGCCGAGGCGGAAAAGCACTACCGCAACCACAAGCTGCCGGAAATCGGCATGGTCGAGGGGCCGTCGCAGCGTTCCATGACCATCGGCCTGGTGCTGGATTCCATCAACGGTCATGCCACTGACAGGGCAACCCGCGAGACGGTAGAGCATACCGCACGTTTACTGGAAGGCATGGGGCACCGCGTTGTACCAATGGATGTGCCCATCGCGTCTTCGTTCCCGGACGACTTCGCCCGCTACTGGGGCATGCTGGCGTTTGGCGTCCGGGCCAGCGGCCGGAAGCTGATGCATCCAGAATTCGACAAATCCCGGGTGGACAGCCTGACCAGGGGACTCGACAGAATGTTCCGCCGGCAGCTCCACAAGCTCCCTGCTACCCTGTGGCGGCTTCGCCGCAGTTACCATGACTATGCCAGGGCAGTCGCCGGCTTTGACGCCATTCTGACCCCGGCACTCGGTCACACCACGCCGGAAATAGGTTACCTGAACCCGGAGCAGGATTTTGACACCCTGTTCGAGCGCCTCACCCGCTATGTCAGTTTCACGCCTCTGGCAAACGCCACCGGAGCCCCGGCGATCGCTGTTCCCATGGGGCAAACCGACAATAACCTACCGGTTGCAGCTCACCTGATGGGTCGCCACGGCGGTGAACAAACTCTGCTAGAGTTAGCGTATTCCCTGGAGGAGGAATATTCTCTCTACTATGCATGAACACTCTACCTTTGTGAGCTATCACAAGGCCCTGATGGAGTTAAGCCACAACTCCGGCTTTATCAGGCAACAAAGACACCACAAACTTTCAGCGTTAACGGCCCTTTGTGGACGCCTGCTGGAGGTGGAGAGGGTGAGCGTGTGGTATTTCCCCCCGGAGCGGGACCGGATTACCTGCGAATGCCTGTATGACCAGCGCCATGAGCCAAAAGCCCGTCAGCAAAGCGTCGCCTCTTACGAAGAGGACCTGAGTCCGGTCAGCCTCTATCGCTCTGACCATCCAAGCTATTTTCAGGCCATCGTCGAGGAACGGATTCTGGCGGTCAATGACGCGCGCAACGATTCCCGAACCGCCAGCTTCAACTCGGATTACCTGCCATCGGTCGGGATCCACTCCATGCTCGACGCTCCGGTATTCGATGGGTCCCGCCTGAGCGGCGTGGTGTGCCTGGAAGCCTGTCATCCGAGGGAATGGACACTTCCGGAGCTCTCATTTGCCATATCCATTGCCGACACCATCAGTCTTATCAACACCCACGAAGCCTGGATTAACTCAAAAAGAGCGCTGGATTTCATCTCCCGGTTCGACACACTCACCGGGCTCGCCAATATTGATTCCCTGAAAAATCGGGTGATTCACCTGGCGGAAAAAATCCAGCGGCGTAAAACCGGCAGCCTGGCGCTGATCTGGGTCGACGTGGACCGCCTGAAAGCCATAAACGACGGCCTGGGACCGCAGGCCGGAGACAGCGTTATTGCGGAGATTGGTCAGCGTCTCAAGGCACTGCGTCTTGAGGGCAAGGACCTGCTGGCTCGCATCGGCGGCGACGAGTTTGCAATACTGATCCGTCACCACACCCAGGCAGACGTCCTGAACGACACGACAGACCGCATCCTTATGGCCATAGGGCAACCCATACGGGTGGCGGGTCAATCCCTGAACATCAGTGCCAGCCTGGGCATCTGCCATCTCCCGGAAGATTGCCTGGAACCACAGGAACTGCTGCGAGGCGCGGAAGCCGCCATGTACCACGCCAAAAACCTCGGCCGGGCACGGGCCACCGTTTTTGATTCCGCCATCCAGGTCAGCGCCCAGTCGAGATTCGCCCTGGAGCGAGAGTTGCGGGCAGCCATCAGCAGTTACGCCCTGGATGTGTTCTACCAGCCCATTGTGGACCAATCGGGAGAAAAGATGGTGTGCATGGAAGCCCTGGTACGCTGGAATCACCCGCAGCGGGGGTGGCTGTCTCCCATAGAGTTCCTGGACATTGCCCGCGGCAGCGACCTGATGTACGCCCTGGGCGAATGCGTACTGCGCAGGGTTTGTGAAGACTGGGCCAAGGCAGACTCAGCGGGCATTAAGCTCCCCATCATCTCGGTCAACCTGTCTGCCGAACAGGTGCTGACCATCGACCTACCTGACCGCATAAAAGAAATATGCGCCAAGCAACGGATGCCGGTCAGTGCATTGCAGTTTGAAGTCACCGAAGACTCCATTCAGGGGGATTTCAACAATTTAGCGGGCGTGCTGGAAACTCTGGTCAATGACGGCGCAAAGCTCGCCATTGATGACTTTGGTACCGGTTATTCCTCACTGGCACGACTGAAGGGCCTGCCGTTCTCTCATATCAAAATCGACCGGTCGTTTATCAACCATCTTCCCGATGACGAAAACGACTGTGCGATCACCCTTTCCATTATCGGCCTGGCCCGCGGGCTGGGGCTGTCTGTGGTGGCCGAGGGCGTAGAGACCGAGGCCCACGAACAATGGCTGATTGAAAAGGGATGCGACTTTCTCCAGGGCTATCTATACAGCAAGCCCCTGCCCTTCCCTGAACTGATGGAACGTTATTTTTCGGCTGAGTTACGCTGAATTTCCTTCCAGGCCACTGAATGCGCCGTCGTGCTGATCACAAAACCCGGGAAACAGCTCAAGTGCCCGGATAAAGCTCTGCTCCAGCGGGCAGCGGATGCTCATCATTGTGCCCGTGGCCGGGTGTGCAAAGGCAATGCCGGTAGCGGCCAGTAACAGCCGGCCCTCACCAAAGCGCTTGGCGAAATATCGATTATGGCGACCGCGCCCATGATTGGCATCACCAATGATGGGATGACTGATGTGCTTCATGTGCCGTCGTAGCTGGTGTTTCCGGCCGGTTTTCGGTTCCAGCTCCACCACGGCGTACCGGCTGGTGGGATAGGTTTCCACCGCCACGGGAATTTCCGTCGTGGCCAACCGCCGATAATGGGTCAGCGCGTCACGAACCGGTTGAGCCTGTCCCTTCAGACGCCGGTCTTCAGGCTCCTCTTTCAGGGGGTGATCAATCACCCCCTGCTCCGGGGGCCAGCCACGCACCACCGCCAGATAGGTCTTGCTCACTTCTCCCGCCATCATTTGCAGGCCCAGTTGCCTCGCCGCCTCCGGGTCACGGGCAAACACCAACACACCGGAAGTCGGCCGATCCAGCCGATGCACCGGGTACACATGCTCCCCGCCGTTCAACGCCCGCGCATACTGCAGGGCGAACTCAGTTTCATGCCGGTCGATGGGGCTCCGGTGCACCAGCAGACCTGCCGGTTTGTGCACCACCAGCAGTTGGGCATCCCGATACAGTTCCGTCAGGGGGTTGTGCTCAAACGTCATCGTCTGATGATCCCCCTGACCCTGTGCCCCACCCGGTCACCCAGAACCAGCAGCGCCGGGGTCAATAGCAAGGTCAGGATGGTCGCAAAGGTCAGGCCGCCGGCAATGGCACTGGACAGTTGGGTCCACCACTGGGTGGATGGCGCCCCGATGCCGAGGGACGGGGTCAGCAAATCCACGTTGACGCCCAGCACCATGGGCATCAGGCCCAGCACCGTGGTGACCGCCGTCAGCAATACCGGCCGCAAACGCAGACAACCGGTTTCCAGTGCTGCTTCGAAGGCCTCAAGGCCGCTCTTTCGCATTTGATTGTAGGTGTCGATCAGGATGATGTTGTTGTTCACCACAATCCCGGCCAGGGCAATGATCCCCATGCCCACCATGACAATGCCAAATGACTGACCATTCAGCAGCAGTCCCAACAGGACCCCTGCCGTGGAAAGCACAATCGCAGACAGGATCAGGAAAGTCTGGTAAAGGGAATTGAACTGGGTCACCAGTATCAACAACATCAGCGCGATGGCTACCAGGAAGGCAGTGGTCAGAAAGTTGGCCGCCTGCTGCTGGTCCTGGTTTTCCCCTGCCACCTGAACGGTCACACCTTCCGGCGGCTCCGGCATGTCTGCCTGCAGGCTGCGCAGCAATTCATCCACTCGGCGACCGGGCTCAATATCCGATTTGATGGTCACCGTGCGCTGACCATCCACCCGGACAATGCTGCCGGTCTTCTGCCCCGGTTCCAGGGACACAAACTCCGACAACGGCGCCTGACCTCGACTGGTGTGGATGGTCTGGCGCTGGAACTGGTCCAGTTCGCGCCAGTTGTTAGGCACCCGCACCGCGATGTCCACTTCGTCCCGCACGTCCTCCGGCCGGTACGTTGCCAGGACCAGGCCGTTGGTGATCAATCGCACGGCGCTCCCGACACTCAGAACATCGGTACCAAAGCGGGCCGCCGATTCACGATCCACCTGCAACTGCCATTCAATGCCCGGCAGGCTTCGGTCGTCTTCAATATCCACAAAACCGCTCATGGCGGACATGCGGTCCTGAATCTGGTCCACGTAGCTGTTGAGCTTTTCACTGTCCATGCTGCTCACTTTCAGCTCCACCGGCTTGCCATCCGCCGGACCGCCCTCCTGCTTGCGGAACTCCAGCTCAATTCCGGGGATGTCCTCGGTACGCGCCCGAAAGTCCTCCAGAATCTCGTTTGCGGGCCGCCGGGTGAACCAGTCGGTAAACTGGAACTGCAACACCCCTACCACGTCCGGAGCCATCTGATTGCCCGCACTCACCATCGAACGGGCATAAAGCGCCTTGACCTCCGGCATGCCCTGCAGCCGTTCCTCTACCTCGCGGACGATACTGTCCCGCTCCCATATTGACAGGTCTCCCCGGGCCCGGACCTGCACCTGGGCAGAGTCAGGCTCCACACTGGGGAAAAATTCCACGCCGTGGTTGAACTTCGCATAGCCGGCATAAATCACAATAATCAGCCCCAGCACGCCCAGCAGTGTCAGGCCGGGACGGCCCAGTAAAGTGGCCAGCACCTTGCGGTAGCCGGCCATCATGGCGCCGCCGCCCATGGACTGCCGGGCCCGCTTGCCGCCACTGACAGCCCCCAGTACCGGCAGGAACACCAGCGCCATCAGCAGCGAGGCCGCCAGGCAGATAATCACCGTGGTGGGCAGGAACTTCATGAACTCACCCACCACGCCCGGCCAGAACAGCAACGGCGCAAATACCGCCAGGGTGGTTGCGGTGGACGCAATGATCGGCCAGGCCATACGACTTGCCGCCTCCGCCCAGGCGGACCGGACGCCCAACCCTTCCGACAGGTTTCTGTCCGCCAGTTCCGATACCACGATGGCGCCATCCACCAGCATGCCGGCGACCAGGATCAGGCTGAACAGAACAACGATATTGAGGGTCAGCCCCATGCCCCAGATCACCAGGATGCCAGTCAGGAATGCACCGGGGATGGTCAGACCCACCAGTACCGCCGAACGCGGCCCCATGGCGGCGATGACCACAATGATGACCAGTACGATGGCGGTCAGTACGTTGTTCAGGAGGTCGCTGAGGATGTCGCGGACTTCCGTGGACTGATCCATGATGTAGCGAACATCCAGCTCCTCCGGCAGTTCGGAGTCCGCCGCCTCGATCAGCCCCCGGACCTGGGCGATGGTTTCGATGATGTTGGCGCCTGCCCGTTTGGAGACTTCCAGCACCAGCGCGGGCTCACCATTGATGCGGGCAAATCCGGTCGGGTCCTTGAAGGTACGCTGCAACATGGCCACGTCGCCAAAGGTGACCACCGTGTTGCCGTCCACCTTGATCGGCATGGACATCACATCTTCAATGTTCTCGATCACCCCGGGTACTTTCATCGCCATCCGCCCGGCGCCAGTGTCCAGGCTGCCGGCTGCCACCAGCTGGTTGTTGCGGGAAACCAGGGTGGCCAGCTGGTCGAAATCAACCCCGTAGCTTTCCAGCACCTGGGGGTCCACCACCACCTCCAGCAGGTCTTCCCGGTCGCCGCCGATGTCCACTTCCAGCACTTCCGGAATACCCTCAATGGCATCCTGAAGCCGTCGTGCAATGGTGATCAGCTCCCGCTCCGACAATGGGCCGGAAAGCCCGACCGACAGCACCGGGAACAGGGACACGTTGATTTCATTCACCCGGGGCTCATCCGCTTCCTGGGGGATCTTCGCGCGGGCAGTATCGACTTTCTCCCGCACGTCCTGAAGGGCCTTGTCAGGATCGAAGCCGGCATCAAATTCCAGCATCACCGAGGCGTGCCCTTCCGAGGCTGTCCCTTTCATTTCCTTGACGCCTTCCAGTGAGCGCAGCTCCTGCTCCATCGGCCGCACCAGCAAGCGCTCGCCGTCTTCCGGGCTGATCCCCTCCAGTGTCATGGAGACATAGATCATCGGAATGGTGACATCCGGGTTGGCTTCCTTGGGAATACTATAGAAAGCCGCAATGCCCCCAAGAATGAGGAAGGTCAGGGTCAGAAGACTGGTGCGGCTGCGGTCCATGGCCGCAAGAATCAGTGTGCGCATGCTGTTCAGCCCCGGTTATGCGAGCGGTCAACCGGCTGCACTTCCTGCCCGATGGACACGAAGCCACCACCACGGGTGATCAGGCGGACTTCATCCGGCAGCCCGCTGACCCAGGCGCCGTCGGTGGTCACATTCAGCAAAGTCACGTTGCGGAACACCACCTGGTTGTTGTCATCCACATAGCGCACACCCGGTCGGCCATCGTCCCCAAGGGAAAGGTAAGCCGGCGACAGGAAAGTGGCCCGGGTTTCCGGTAACGCAATCCGCAGTGTGGCGCTGCCGCCGGCAACCCGCCGGAGATCCGGGTTTTCCACCGTCACCTCCACAGCGAAGCTGCGGGTTTCCGGGTTTGCGGCGCTCGCCACGAAGCTCACCTGCCCTTCCAGGGAGCCGCCATTGAGCAAACGAATGGAAACGCTCTGGCCTTCCGCGACCTCGGCAACGGACTGCTGGGGGATTTGCCCGGTCGCTTTCAGGCGTTCGACCTGGACCAGTTCGAGCATTTCAGTGCCCGGCTGAACCAGACTGCCCAGATCCACGTTCCGGCGATTCACGATCCCGTCAAAGGGCGCCCTGGGCGCGAGATCGCTGACGGCCTCCCGGGCCTGCGCCAGTTCCGCGCGGGCGCCGGACAGATCGCTTTCCAGCCCGAGGATTTCCGACTGACTGGCCAGGTTACTGGAACCCAGGCGGCGTGCGGCAGCCAGGTCCGCCTCCAGTTTCCGGATGCGGGCCTGCCACCGGTCCACGCCGGACTGGCGACCATCGTCGGACAGGCGCAGCAGGGTCTGGCCCTGCTCCACACGCTGCCCCTGATCCACCAACAGTTCTTCGACCGTGCCGCTGACGCCGGCGCTGATCGCCACCGTCCGCCACGGCTCCAGTTGCCCCTGCAACATCAGGCCTGGCTCATAGAGGCGCGCCTGCAAGGTTTCCACTTCCACACTGGGGAGCTCTCCGACAGCGGACTCTTCCATGTCCGGCGCTTCCTGTTGCGCCACTTTCACCTCACCGCTGGCCATCCACAGCACCAGTGCGATGATCACCAGTAATGACAACCCAAGGGAGCCCCACCTGCTCTTGCTCATGTTCTTCTCGTTTGTTGCGCATGCATTAAGGAGTCAAACGGTAGCACAAAAATGTGGAATCAGGGGTTGCGCTGGCCTCCATTGCTGGGTTAACTTTTCACTATCGTAAACAAAGTTTGAGCAAGCGCACTTATCTCATGAACTTCAACGCTGTAATCGTCCTTGTGAAGCTAGTCCTGGTGGTCGTGGTACCGTCCGGGGGCTTTTGCGTGGACAAGCGGGTGAGATAGCGACAAACCTGACAAGACACCAAGAGCCCCCGGCACCGAAAGGTCCCGGGGGCTTTTTTTTGCGGAAGAAAAAGGGAAAAACGACCATGAACGGCGCACAGCACATTCTTGAAGCGTTCCACCGCCACACCATCAGCACGGTTTTCGGTTATCCGGGCGGCTGCATCATGCCGCTATACGACGCGCTGGTGGACGATGTGGGTGTGGAACACGTGCTGTGCCGCCATGAGCAGGGCTGCGCCCTGGCCGCCGACGGCTATGCCCGGGCCAGCGGCAAGCTGGGCGTTTGCATCGCCACTTCCGGCCCCGGCGCCACCAACCTCATTACCGGCGTGGCCAACGCTCACCGGGATTCCATTCCCATGCTGGTGATCACCGGGCAGGTGCCCTCCGGCCTGATTGGCACAGATGCCTTCCAGGAAACCGACGTATTGGGCATGACCCTGGGTATCGTCAAACACAGCTATCTGGTGGATGACGCCGACACCCTGCCCGCCATCATGGAAGAAGCCATTGAACTGGCCCAGAGCGGCCGGCCAGGACCGGTATGGATTGATATTCCCAAGGACCTGTTACTCACTGACGTTGCCGATACTTCCTGCTCCCGGTCAGAGCCACAGCCCACCACCAGCCCGGATTTGACCGAAGCACTGGCCATGCTGCGCACCGCCCGCAAGCCCCTGCTCTACAGTGGCGGCGGCATCAGCCTGGCCCATGCCGAGGACAACTTCCGCGCAGTTGCCGAGTCATCGGCCATGCCGGCGGTAGTGACCCTCAAGGGCATTGGCAACGCCGGCAAGCACAATCCCTACAATCTCGGCATGCTTGGAATGCACGGCTCCCGCGCCGCCAACAAGGCGGTGGACGAATGTGATCTGTTGCTGGTGATCGGCGCCCGCCTGGATGACCGCGCCACCGGCAAACTGGACGGTTTCGCCCCCAACGCGAAGATGATCCACATCGACGCCGACGCTGCCGAAATCAACAAGCTGCGTCCGGCGGACCTGGCTATCCGGGGGGATCTCAACAGCATCCTGAAGGCACTGACAAAGGCATTGAAGGACAAACCACTGGCCATCGGAGACTGGCAAAAACAGTGCCGTACCTGGCATACCACGGCCGGCTTCCACGCCGCCGACAATGAAGAAGCCCTGGCGCCCATCACCGGCCCGGCGTTTATCCGCCAGCTCTCCCGCGTCGCGCCGGACGACACCGTCATTGCCTGCGATGTCGGCCAACACCAGATGTGGGTAGCCCAGCACTACGAGTTCGACCATCCTCGCCATCACCTCACCAGCGGAGGCCTCGGCACCATGGGCTTCGGGCTGCCGGCTGCCATCGGCGCCCAGTTTGCTTACCGCAACAGCACCGTTATCAACGTAACGGGCGATGGCTCGTTCATGATGAACGCCCAGGAGCTGGCCACCATCCGTCGCTACAACCTGCCGGTCAAACTGATCGTAATGGACAACCAGTGCCTGGGCATGGTCCGCCAGCAGCAGGAGCTGTTCTACAACAACCGGGAAAGCCAGATCAATCTGGACGACAACCCCGACTTCGTGGCCATGGCCCGGGCGTTCGACATCCCGGCATTGCACATTGAGCGCACCGACCAGATTCGGCGGGGCATCGAAACCATCCTGGCTTTCAACGGCCCGATGTTGCTGCATGTGGCTATCAGCCGGGAAGAAAACGTCTGGCCCATCGTCAAACCCGGCGCCAGCAACCGAGAAATGATCGACGAAACCCAGCGCACAGCCAAAACCAACAAGGAGCAAGTTGCATGAACCCTCAGAGCCAGCCCTCAATACCAAGCTATACACTTAACTGCCGAATGACCCAGGAAGCGGCAGCTCTGGAGCGCCTTTGTCAGGTGGTGCGTATTCGCGGGTTCCGCATTGCGAGAATGGCTGTGGAAAGCGCAGAGGAACACTTCAACATTGCCCTGACGCTCGAAGGCGCACGACCGATTGCCATGCTTCAGTCACAGTTGGAGAAATTGCATACCGTCGCTGAGGTCGCTCTGGAGAAGCCGGCGACAACTCAGTCCCGGACGGCCTGATTCTACATCAGTCCGGAGGAACACCAAGCTGGCTAAGGGCATAGGTCACCACCACCCAGAGCACCACCAACAGCGGCAGGTAGCGGCCTATCAGATAGATCCGCCATTCCCACCAGCGGGTCTCTGTGCCCAGAACCGTCCGTATGCGCTGGGGTGGGATGAACCAGCAAAACAGTGCCGCGCCCAGCACACCGGAGAAAATAATCACGTTACCGCCGGCGACCCGGTCAATCACATCAAGAACAGGTTCGCCGGCAATCGTCCACTCCAGGGGAGTGAAGCTCAGGGCGGAAGCAGTGCCCAGTACCAGCATAACCACCGTAACAATGCTGACCGCCTTCACGTTGCTCAGCCGGAACTCTTCGGCGATGGCCGCAATCATCACTTTCAGGCCGGCCAGGCTTGAACTGAAGGCGGCCATGAAGAACAGCGCAAAAAACAATGTACCGACCCAATAGCCGCCGGCCATATCGTCAAATACCTGGGGCATGGTCACGAACGCCAGCTGGCTGCCCTCGGCAGGCTCCATGCCCAGGCTGAAGACAAACGGGAAGATCATCCAGCCCGCGAGCAGGGCCACACTGGTTTCCGTACCGGCTACAATCAGACAGGCCCGGGGCACATGGGTTTTCCTCGGGATAAAGCTGCCGTAGGTGACCAGATAACCCTGGCCGATCGCCAGGGTGTAGAACGCCTGACCAAAGGCGAACGCCCAGAGCGTGCCATCGGTCATTCGGCGCCAGTCTACCTGGAAGAAGAAATCCTTCGTTTGCTCCCACCCCGGCGTCCGGCTGGCGAACACCACCAAACCGATCATCACCACCAGCAGAACCGGCATCAGAATCTTGGATAACAACTCAATGGCGGTGACATCCCGGGCGAGGATAACCGCCCCCAACAGGGTAACGGCGATGAAATACCAGAGCGAGTTATAGCCGGCGCTGAATTCCCCGAACACCCGCAGGTTATTTGTGGCGGCGTCTACGGCATAACCCAGTGTCCAGCCGGTTATCACCAGATAGTAACTGGTGATGGCCACAGTAATCAGCACCACAAACCAGCCGTAAACCACCCCGAAGCGGTTAACCTGTCGATAGGTCTGCACCGCACTGCCTTTGGAAAGCCGCCCGGCGGCAACCTCCAGAATCATGATAGGCAGCACAACCACAATCAGTGCCAGCAGGTACGCCACCACAAAGGCGCCACCGCCGTTCTCCCCCACTATGTAGGGGAAACGCCACAGGTTCCCGAGCCCTACGGCCGCAGCCGCCATGGAGGCCACAAAGGCGGGCTCTGAACTCCATTGCTTGCGTGACTCTTCGATGAATTCGTGGCGTTTTCTCACAGACCTCCAGACTACTTCCAATGTTGTATGTGAGAATTAAGGCTAGCAAATCAATGGAGCACCCGCATGACCGGCATCAAGGATCACGTGTAATGAACCATCTGACGTTCTCATCCCATTACGCCAGAGCCATTCTCCATGGGCTTGAGCAGAAGGGATTACCCACGGCCGAACTGCTGCACAGGAACGGTATCGATCCGGACTTCATCTACCCGCCACGGGCGCGGCTGCCCACCGAGCAGTTCATTCGCCTGTTCCGCATGACGTGGAAAGTGCTGGATGATGAATTCATGGGGCGCACCACCCACCCGTGCCGGGTCGGACATTTTCATCTGATGGGGTCCTTGGTGGTGCACAGCGCCACCCTGGAAGACGTGATCCGCCAGAGCATTCGCTGCTACCGGCTGTTCAACCACGACATCGAGATCGAACTGAACACCGAGGGGGAAGAAGCGGAGCTGACCATGACCCATCGCCATCCGGAGCTGGATCCGGATCAGTTCCTGGTGGAATGGCTGTTGATGGTATGGCACCGGCTGGTGGGATGGCTGATCGGACGCAAGATCGTGCTCAGTCACGCCACCTTTCAGCATGGACTGCCCGGCCATTTCGATGAATACCGCTTTGTCTTCCCGTGCCAGTGCCACTTCGATCAGCAGCGCAACAGCCTGTTCTTCAGCAAAGCGTATCTAGCCATGCCGGTCACACGGACGCCGGCGGAACTGGACGAATTTATCCTGAGTTCCCCCCGCAACCTGCTGGTCTGGACAGACGATGATGACAGCCTGACAACCCAGGTAAGAAGACTACTGGAAGGGATGGAGCAGGATCGCTTACCGACCCTGGAGACAATGGCGGATCACCTCAACATGACCAGCAACACCCTGAGCCGCAAGCTCAAGTCCGAAGGCAGCGCCTATCAGAAGATCAAGGACAACCTGCGGCGGGATCAGGCGGTCACGCTGTTGCTGCGACCTAACCTGACCATCACCGAGATTTCATCCCAACTGGGGTTCACCGAGCCCGGCGCCTTCTCCCGTGCCTTCAAGCACTGGACCGGGCTCAGCCCCCTGGCCTACCGCAAGCAGGACTATTAGACCCGCTTACAGCAACTCAATGGCAACGGCTGTACCTTCGCCACCACCGATGCACAGTGAAGCAACACCGCGCTTGAGGCCCCGCTGTTTCAGGGCGTTCATCAGGGTGATGATGATGCGCGAACCGGACGACCCGATCGGGTGACCGAGAGCGCAGGCACCGCCGTACACGTTGACCTTCTCGGCAGGCAGCTTCAGCTCGTTGATGGCTGCCAGGGTTACCACCGCGAAGGCCTCGTTGATCTCGAACAGATCCACATCGTCCACCGACCAGCCGGCCCTCTTCAATACCTTCTCGATGGAGCCGATGGGCGCCAGGGTGAATTCAGACGGCAAACGGGCATGGGTTGCGTGGGCCACGATGCGCGCCTGGGGTGTCAGCCCCCGGGACTCGGCTTCCGCTGCGGACGCCAGAACCAGCGCCGAGGCACCATCACTGATGGAGCTGGCATTGGCCGCTGTCACCGTGCCGTCTTTGGCAAACGCCGGCTTGAGCGTCGGAATCTTTTCCGGGCGCGCCTTGCCCGGCTGCTCGTCGGTGTCCACCACCGTGTCACCACCACGGCCAGGCACACTCACCGGCACGATTTCCGGTTTGAACCAGCCGCTCTCGATGGCCGCCAGGGATTTGTTCAGGGAGCCGATGGCGAATTCATCCATAGCTTCCCGGGTAATGTTGAACTTGTCTGCCGTGCGCTGGGCAAACACACCCATCAGACCGCCTTCGTAGGCGTCTTCCAGACCGTCCAGGAACATGCTGTCCATCACCTGGCCGTGGCCCATGCGCATGCCGCCACGGGCCTTGGGCAGCAGGTACGGCGCCTGGCTCATGTTTTCCATGCCACCGGCAATCATGAAGTTATTGGTCCCGGCCTTGATCTGGTCGTGGGCCATGATGACTGCCTGCATGCCGGAGCCGCACATCTTGTTGATGGTGGTGCAACCGGAGCTGTCGGGGATGCCGGAGGCGCGTGAAGCCTGGCGCGCCGGCGCCTGACCCAGCCCGGCCGGCAATACGCAGCCCATAATCACTTCCTGGATGTCCGCCGGCTGCAGACCGGAACGCTCAATGGCCGCCTTGATGGACACCGCACCCAGTTCCGGGGAGCGGACCGAACTCAGGGCGCCCATCATGCCGCCCATGGGGGTGCGGGCAGAACCGGCAATAACTACACTGTTGTCACTCATACTCTATTCCTCACTTAATCAATCAGGCCTTGCCCAGTACCGAACGGGCTATGATTTCTTTCATCACTTCCGACGTGCCGCCATAGATCCGCTGCACGCGGGCGTCTATAAACGCTCGGGAAATGGGGTATTCCGTGGTGTAACCGTAGCCGCCGAACAGCTGCAGGCAGCCATCCGCCACCCGGCACTGCATTTCCGTGGCGCTGTACTTGGCCATGGATGCAGTGGGCGCATCCAGTTCGCCACGGTCGTACTGATCGATGCACTGGTCCACGAAGGCTCTGTTGACCCGATAATCGGTTTCCATTCGCGCGATTTCGAATCGGGTGTTCTGTAGCTGGGCCAGTTTCTGGCCGAACAGCTCACGTTCCTGGGCGTAAGCGATGGTCAGATCCAGCGAACCGCGAGCAGCGGCAACGCCGAGAGCGCCAATCACCAGGCGTTCACGAGGCAGTTCCCGCATCAGGTACATAAAGCCCTGCCCTTCTTCACCGAGCAATGCGGAGGCAGGTATGCGCATGTCGGAGAAAAACAGTTCCGAGGTGTCGCCGGAATGCTGACCGATCTTGTCCAGATTCCGACCCTTGCTGTAACCCGGCAGGGACGTGTCCACCAGGAACAGGCTGATGCCCCGGGCACCGGCGTTGGGGTCGGTCTTGGCTGCGACGATCACCATGTCCGCATGCTGGCCATTGGTGATAAAGGTCTTGGAACCGTTGAGGATGTAGTCATCCCCGTCTTTCACGGCGCTGGTGCGGATCGCCTGCAGGTCACTGCCGGCACCGGGTTCGGTCATGGCAATTGCGCCGACTACCTCGCCGGAGACCATTTTCGGCAACCACTGCTGTTTCTGCTCCTCGTTACCGATATGGCTCAGGTACGGGGCAACAATGTCCGAGTGCACCATCACGTTGGTGGACAGAGCGCCAAAGCCCAGCCGTGCCATCTCTTCGCCAACCACCACGGAATACTGGAAAGGCGCGCCGCAACCGCCGCACTCTTCCGGCACATCCACACACAACATGCCGGCGTTGCCCAGGGTGTTCCAGAGTTCGCGGGGCACAATCCCGGATTTTTCCCAGGCTTCGTAGTGGGGCTTCACTTCGGTTTCCAGGGCCTTGATAACGGACTCCCGGAACATCTCGAGCTCTTCTTTATCGATTGGACTGCTCATAACCTTCTCCCGATTGGTCGGACTCACTTGGGCGCCATGCGCAGCGCGCAATCCAGGCGAACCACTTCACCGTTGAGGATCGGATTGCGAACCATCTGATCCACCATCATGCCAAACTCTTCCGGCTTGCCGAGGCGCTTGGGGAACGGCAAGGTAGCGGCCAGGCTGTCCTGCACTTCCTCGGGCATGCCGGCCATCATCGGCGTCATGAACAGACCCGGTGCAATGGTATTCACGCGAATACCCTCGCGGGCCAGTTCCCGGGCGGCCTGCAGTGTCAACGACACCACACCGCCTTTCGATGCACTGTAAGCCGCCTGACCGATCTGGCCTTCATAGGCAGCGACAGACGCCGTGGAAATAATCACACCGCGCTCACCATCGGCGTTGGGTTCACGCTGAGCCATATCCGCCGCGGCCAGACGCAGGATGTTAAAGGTACCTATCAGGTTGACCTGAATGACCTTGCTGAAGTTCTCCAGCGGCATCACCCCGTCACGGCCCAGAATCTTCGCCGCCGGCGCGATGCCGGCACAGTTCACGGCCACACCACACGGACCGTGGGCTTCGCGGGCCGTGGCCAGGGCAGCCTCGGCGCTTTCCGATGAAGTTACGTCGCAGTGCACGAACAGCCCGCCAATATCCCGGGCCACGGCTTCACCCTGCTCTTTCTGCACATCGAAAATAGCGACCTTACAACCCGCTGCCGCCAGGGCACGCGCGGCCCCCTCGCCCAAACCGGATGCACCCCCGGTAACAATCGCCGGTACGTTCTGAAATTCCATAGCGTTCTCCTTGTTGTCAGAAACTGTTTACTGGTTGTTGTAAAGTGTGTTCCAGGCCCGGCACCTATGCCATGACATATTCCGCCACAATATTTGTTAAAAAAATCAATTCTGAAAATCGTCCCTTTTACGCCCAAAATTTACTTTACGTTTACGTAAACTTTATCTAACCTTAGTCTAAAAAGGAAATCGCCATGGCAGACAAAAGCACCTACAGCATCAGTGAACTCGCCAAGGAGTTCGACGTCACAACACGAAGCGTCCGCTTTTATGAGGATCAGGGCTTGCTGAAGCCCTCCCGCAGGGGGCAGACACGGATATTCAGTTCAAAGGATCGGGTGCGCCTGAAACTCATCCTGCGGGGCAAGCGCATGGGCTTCTCCCTGGCGGAGACCAAAGAGCTGTTCGATTTGTGGGATGAAACCCTCAGCGGCAACGAAAAGCAGCTGCTGAAAATGCTGGAAATTCTGGAAGCCCGGCGGGCACAACTGGAACAACAGAAAAACGACATTGCCCAGGCGGAAATGGAAATGGACACGGCAGAAGCCCGTTGCCGCGAAGCACTGGCGGACCTGCAGAAGAGAAAACGCCAGCAGGCAACGGCTGAACAAGAAGAACCTGACCCGGTAGAACAGAAATAACGCGAACGACATAGGTAGCCAACAATGAAATCACAATACACAGAGTTCAACTTCGGCCTCGGCGAAACCCTCGACATGCTCCGCGAGCAGATCAACGGCTTCGCCGCCGCGGAAATCGCTCCCCGCGCAGAAGAGATCGACCGTAACAACGAATTCCCCATGGACCTGTGGCGCAAAATGGGCGACATGGGCCTGCTGGGGATTACCGTAAAAGAAGAATACGGCGGCTCCGACATGGGCTACCTGGCGCACGTCATCGCCATGGAAGAAATCAGCCGTGCTTCGGCCTCCGTTGGCCTCTCCTACGGCGCCCACTCCAACCTCTGTGTAAACCAGATTCATCGCAACGGCACCGAAGAGCAAAAACAGACATACCTGCCGAAACTGATCAGCGGCGAACACGTGGGCGCATTGGCCATGTCCGAGCCCAACGCCGGCTCCGACGTGATCTCCATGAAACTCACCGCCCGTGACGAAGGCGACCACTTCGTCCTCAACGGCACCAAGATGTGGATCACCAACGGCCCGGACGCCCACACCTACGTCATCTACGCCAAAACCGACACCCAGGCCGGTTCCCGGGGCGTCACCGCCTTCATCGTCGAACGCGATTACCCGGGCTTCAGCCGCCACCAGAAACTCGACAAACTCGGCATGCGCGGCTCCAACACCTGCGAACTGGTGTTCGAAGACTGCAAAGTACCCCGGGAAAACATCCTCGGGGGCGAAGGCAACGGCGCCAAAGTCCTCATGAGCGGCCTCGACTACGAACGTCTCGTCCTCTCCGGCGGCCCGCTGGGCATCATGCAGGCAGCACTGGACGTCACCGTTCCCTACATCCGCGAGCGCAAACAGTTCGGCCAGGCCATCGGCGAATTCGAACTGGTCCAGGGCAAAGTGGCGGATATGTACACCTGGATGAACACCGCCAAGTCCTACGTCTACATGGTGGCCATGTCCGCCGACCGCGGCGAAACCACCCGCAAAGACGCCGCCGGCGCGATCCTCTACTCCGCAGAAATGGCCACCAAAATTGCCCTGGACGCCATCCAGCTGCTGGGCGGCAACGGTTACATCAACGAATACCCGACAGGCCGTTTACTGCGCGACGCCAAGCTCTATGAAATCGGTGCTGGCACGTCCGAAATCCGCCGCATGCTGATCGGCAGAGAGCTGTTCCTGAACAAGTAAACCGGTAGGTTCAAGCCAGTGGCTCCAGGAAGCCAGCACCCAATGTATGACGAGGGGCTGGCGGGGTGTCTTTCCGGGAATTTCGAAGGCCAAGGATGGCCTGAGAGAAGCGCACATGGATGTGCTCGTAGCGGTTCCCGGAAAGACACCCCGCCAGCCCCGGACGCCCCCAAATCTTGAGGGAAAAAAAAGCCATGACCATGCTCCAAAGCAAAATAAATCCAAGGTCTGATGAATTCCAGGCCAACCAGGAATCCATGGCCCAGGCCGTGGCCGACCTGCGGGATAAAGTGTCCACCATCCAGCAAGGCGGCGGCCCCACCTACCAGGAGCGACACCTGGCACGTGGCAAACTGCTGCCCCGTGAGCGCATCAACCAACTGCTGGATGACGGCTCCCCCTTCCTGGAAATCGGCCAGTTCGCCGCCTACAACGTCTACGGCGAAGAAGTCCCCGCCGCCGGCGTCATCGCCGGCATCGGCCGCGTCTCCGGCACCGAATGCATGATCATCGCCAACGACGCGACAGTGAAAGGCGGCAGCTACTACCCGCTGTCCGTGAAAAAACACCTGCGCGCCCAGGAAATCGCCCTGCAGAACCGCCTGCCCTGCATCTACCTGGTAGACTCCGGCGGCGCCAACCTGCCACGACAGGACGAAGTCTTCCCGGACCGCGACCACTTCGGCCGCATCTTCTACAACCAGGCCCGCATGTCCGCGGATGACATCCCCCAGATCGCCGTGGTCATGGGCCTGTGCACCGCCGGCGGCGCCTACGTACCCGCCATGGCAGACGAATCCATCATCGTCCGCAACCAGGGCACCATCTTCCTGGCCGGCCCGCCGCTGGTAAAAGCCGCCACCGGTGAAGTCGTCAGCGCCGAAGACCTGGGCGGTGCCGACGTACACTGCAAAATCTCCGGCGTGGCCGACCACTACGCCGAAAACGACGCCCACGCCCTGGAAATCGCCCGCCGCTGCGTCTCCAACCTCAACCGCCGCAAACCGGCGGACGTGGAAATCCGCAAGCCCAAGGCACCGGTTTACGACCCCGAAGAAATCTACGGCATCGTCGGCACCGACCTGCGCAAACAGTTCGATGTACGGGACGTCATCGCCCGCATCGTCGACGGCTCCGAATTCGACGAATTCAAACGCTACTACGGCCAGACCCTGGTCACCGGCTTTGCCCACATCCACGGCTACCCTGTGGGCATCATCGCCAACAACGGCATCCTGTTCAGCGAAGCGGCCCAGAAAGGCGCTCATTTCATCGAACTGTGCTGCCAGCGCAACATCCCGCTGCTGTTCCTGCAGAACATCACCGGCTTCATGGTGGGCCAGAAATACGAAGCCGAAGGCATCGCCAAACACGGCGCCAAAATGGTCATGGCCGTAGCCTGCGCCAACGTACCCAAGATCACCGTACTGATCGGTGGCAGCTTCGGCGCCGGCAACTATGGTATGTGTGGCCGCGCCTACAGCCCGGACTTCCTGTGGATGTGGCCCAACGCCCGCATCTCCGTGATGGGCGGCGAACAGGCCGCCGGCGTACTGGCCCAGGTTCGCCGCGAAGGCATGGAGCGCAAAGGCCAGGAATGGAGCGCCGAGGAAGAGGCCGAGTTCAAGCAGCCGGTCATCGACAAGTACGAGGAACAGGGCCACCCCTACTACGCCAGCGCGCGGCTGTGGGACGACGGCGTTATCGACCCGGCCCAGACCCGCGAGGTCGTGGCCCTGAGCCTGTCCGCCACCCTGAACCGCCCGGCCAAGCCAACACGCTTCGGCGTGTTCCGCATGTAACGGAGGACAGCGCCATGACCGATCAGGAATCAGCAGTAATGCTCAACCAACGCGCCAAAGGTGTCACCGAAGTGGTGCTCAACCGCCCGGACAAACGTAACGCGTTCGACGACGTCATCATCCAGCAACTGATCAACGCGCTGGAAAAAGTGAATGCCGACGACAACACCAACATCGTCATCCTGCGCTCCGAAGGCAAGCACTTCTCCGCCGGCGCGGACCTGGGCTGGATGCGCCGCATGGCGGACAACACCCGCCAGGAAAACCTGGACGACTCACGAGAGCTCGCGCGGCTGATGGACACCCTGAACCACCTCGGCAAGCCGGTGATCGGCCTGGTACAGGGTGCGGCTTTCGGCGGCGCCGTGGGCCTGGCCGCCTGTTGCGATATCGTTCTCGCCACGGAGAAAGCCAGTTTCTGTCTGAGCGAAGTGAAGCTCGGCCTGATTCCCGCCGTGATCAGCCCCTACGTGGTAAGGGCCATTGGCGAACGCCAGGCCAGGCGCTATTTCATCTCCGCTGAGATATTCACTGCCCAACAAGCCGAACACTTCGGCCTGGTGCACGAAGTGTGTGACGACGTAGCCGCCATGGAGCGCCGCTGCGACGAACTGCTGCTGCAGCTCGCCCTCAACGGCCCGGAAGCCATGCAGGCGGCCAAGGATCTGGTGTTCGCCGTCAGCCACAAGCAGATCGGCAACGACGTCATTGAAGACACCGCACAACGCATCGCGGATATCCGGGTGGGTGCCGAAGGCCAGGAAGGACTCAGCGCCTTCCTGAACAAACGCAAGGCCAACTGGGCTCCGGAGGACTAACAACAATGTTCAGCAAGATACTCATAGCCAACCGGGGCGAAATCGCCTGCCGGATCATCCAGACCGCCCACCGCATGGGCATTCGTGTTGTCGCCGTGTATTCCGACGCCGATGCCGACGCGCGGCACGTGGCCATGGCCGACGAAGCCTTCAACATTGGCCCCGCCCCCAGCTCCGAAAGCTACCTGCGGGCCGACAAGATCATCGAAATCGCCAAGGAAAGCGGTGCCCAGGCCATTCACCCGGGCTACGGCTTCCTGTCGGAAAACACCCAGTTTGCCGAGGCCTGCGAAGCCAACGACATCGTGTTCATCGGCCCGCCCTCCTCGGCCATCGCCGCCATGGGCTCCAAGTCCGCCGCCAAGGCCATCATGGAAAAGGCCGGTGTACCGCTGGTGCCCGGTTACCACGGCGACGACCAGTCACCGGAAACACTGCGCGCCGAAGCCGAAAAATGCGGCTTCCCGCTGCTGCTCAAAGCCGTGGCCGGTGGCGGCGGCAAGGGCATGCGCGTGGTCGAGCGCCTGGAAGACTTTGACGATGCCCTGGCTGCAGCCAAACGGGAATCCAAGAACGCCTTCGGCAATCCGGACATGCTGATCGAGCGCTACCTGACCCAGCCGCGCCACGTGGAAATCCAGGTGTTCTGTGACCAGGACGGCCACGGCGTGTACCTGGCCGAGCGGGACTGCTCCGTGCAGCGCCGCCACCAGAAAGTGCTGGAAGAAGCGCCAGCCCCGGGCCTGTCGGAAGAGACCCGCAAGGCCATGGGCGAAGCGGCCGTGAAAGCCGCCCAGGCCATCAATTACGTCGGCGCCGGCACCGTGGAATTCCTCTACGACGTGGACGGCTCCTTCTTCTTCATGGAAATGAACACCCGCCTGCAGGTGGAACATCCGGTCACTGAAATGGTCACCGGCCAGGACCTGGTGGAATGGCAATTGAAAGTGGCCTGGGGCGAGCCCCTGCCGCTGGAACAGGCCCAGGTGAAAACCCGGGGCCACGCCCTGGAAGCGCGCATCTACGCCGAAGACCCGGACCAGGACTTCCTGCCCGCCACCGGCACCCTGCGCTACCTGAGCACTCCGGACGAAAGCGTCCACGTGCGGGTGGACACCGGCGTCACCGAAGGCGACGAGATCAGCATCCATTACGATCCGATGATCGCCAAGCTGATCGTCTGGGATGAAACCCGGGACCAGGCCATCAACCGCATGGTGCAGGCCCTGGAGCATTACCGCATTGCCGGTGTGAAGACCAACATCCGCTTCCTCCACGCACTGGCCGATGCCCAGCCGTTCCGGGAAGCCGACCTGACCACCGGGTTTATCGAGGACCACCGGGATCTGCTGTTCCCGAAATCCAAACTGGACACCCACAAGGCCCTGGTGCTGGCCGCCGGTTTTGTACTGGAACAGCGCAAGTCCCGGGAAGTGGTCAGCACCGATCCCTGGTCGCCGTTTGGCCGCCAGAACAGCTGGCGCATGAACTCCGAATACGCCCAGCCGCTGAAACTGCAGGTGGGTGAAGACATCCACGAACTCAAGGTGCTGGAACGGGACGACCGCTATCAGGTCCACGTTGGCGGCAGTGTTTACAACCTTACTGCCCGTCTGGACGACGACTACCTGCAGGCGGTGATCAACGGCCATCGCATCAGCATTCATGGCAACCTGCACAACGACAAACTGGTGTTGTTCTACGAAGGCGACACCTTCCAGTGCACCCTTTACCGGGAGACCTACGGCCTCGAGGAAATGGCCGGTGAAGGCAGCCTGTCAGCACCAATGAACGGCGCCGTCGTCGCCATCCAGGCCAAGGTGGGTGACAAGGTGACCGCCGGCCAGACCCTGGTGATCATGGAAGCCATGAAAATGGAGCATGCCATCAAGGCCCCGGCCGACGGCGTCGTGACCGACATTTTCTTCGCTGAAGGGGATCAGGTGTCCGAAGGCGCGGACCTGATCGCCATCGAAACCAGTGACGAGGAGGTGGCGTAACATGGCCTTTCCGAAACAGGTACGACTGGTGGAAATGAGCCCCCGGGACGGCCTGCAGAACGAACCCGGCCCGGTGATCAAAACCCGCATCAAAACCGGGCTGATCGACCGGCTGGCCGACTGCGGCCTGAACCATATCGAATCCGCCAGCTTTGTGTCCCCGAAATGGGTGCCGCAAATGGGCGATGCCGCCGAAGTCATGGCCGGCATCAACCGCAAACCGGGCGTTCGCTACTCCGTGCTCACCCCCAACCTCAAGGGCTTCGAAAACGCCCTGGCGGCGGGGGTGGACGAAGTCGCGGTATTCGGCGCCGCGTCTGAATCCTTCAGCCAGAAAAACATCAACTGCTCCATTGCCGAAAGCCTCGACCGCTTCCTGCCGGTGATGGAAGCCGCCAATAAAGCCGGCATTCCGGTACGGGGCTACGTCTCCACTGTGCTCGGCTGCCCCTACGAGGGCGACATCGCCCCCGAACAGGTGGCCAAAGTCGCCAAAGCCCTGGCCGACATGGGCTGCTACGAAATCTCCCTGGGCGACACCATTGGCGTGGGCACACCCCAGAAGGCCAAACGCATGCTTGAAGCCGTCGCCGCCCAGGTGCCGATTGAAAAGCTGGCCGCCCACTTCCACGACACCTACGGCCAGGCTCTGGCGAATCTTTACGCCGTTCTGGAAGAAGGCGTAGCCGTCATCGACGCCTCCGTCGCCGGCCTCGGCGGTTGCCCCTACGCCAAAGGCGCCTCCGGCAACGTCGCCACCGAGGACGTGCTATACCTTCTGAACGGTCTTGGCATCGAAACCGGCGTAGACCTGGACAAACTGGTCGCCACCGGCGACTGGGTATGCCGCCAGATTAAGCGCCATAACGGTTCCAAAGTCGGTCAGGCCCTTGGAGGGAATTGCGCATGAACCAGAACAAGAACGTGGTCGCCCTGGATTTGCCGATCCCCGAGATCCGCGACATGCCGGAAGACACCCAGAAGTACTTCCAGATCTGCCAGGAAAAACTCGGCATGATCCCGAATGTGCTGACCGCCTACAGCCAGAACCTGAAACAGCTCGAAGGCTTCACCCGCCTGTACAACGAACTGATGCTGGGCGAAGGCGAACTGAGCAAGCTGGAGCGGGAAATGGTGGCCGTGGTGGTCTCCTCCGAGAACAAGTGCTACTACTGCCTGGTGGCCCACGGCGCCGCCGTGCGGGTACTGAGCGGCGACCCCCAACTGGGCGAACACATGGTGATGAACTACCGCAGCGCCAGACTCGACAAGCGCCAGCGGGCAATGCTGGATTTTGCATCCCACCTCACCCGTTCACCGGCCACCGTCACCGAAGAGCACATCCAGGCCCTGCGGGATGCCGGCCTCAGCGATAGCGCCATCTGGGATCTGAGCAACCTGATCGGCTTCTACAACATGTCCAATCGCGTGGCCATCGCCAGCGATATGCAACCTAATCCCGAGTATCACAGCCAGAGTCGCTAGCAGATAGACACTGCTCGCCCTCGACTACAACAACAATGGAGGCAGAGATATGAGCAACACTCTCCCAAGTTATACAAGCGGCACCTCAGAGACGCCGCTACTGGGCATGACCATCGGCGAAATGCTCGACCGCACCGCCGACAAGTACCCCGATACCGAAGCCCTGGTCGCCCTGCACCAGGACATCCGCTGGACCTACAAAGAGTTTGTTGAAAAGGTCAACGAAGCCGCCCGCGCCTTCATGGCCATCGGCGTCAAACGTGGCGACCGCGTTGGCATCTGGTCCCCCAACCGTTATGAGTGGACCGTGACCCAGTTCGCCACCGCCAAAGTCGGCGCTATTCTGGTCAACATCAACCCGGCCTATGGCGTACACGAACTGGACTATGCCCTGAACCTGGCCGGCATCTCCGTGCTGGTGACGGCGGACAGCTTCAAGGCCTCCGACTACCGCAAAATGGTCTACGACCTGGCGCCGGAACTGAAGGCCAGCACCCCGGGCCAACTCAAGGCCCAGCAGGTGCCCGAATTGCGCGCCGTGGTCAACCTGGACAAAGACAAACACGACGGCATGTGGACTTGGGACGAGTTCGTGGGCTTTGCCAGCGACGTCAGCCAGGGAGAACTGGACAAGGTACAGGGCCAGCTCCAGTTCGATGATCCCATCAACATCCAGTTCACCTCCGGCACCACCGGTAACCCCAAGGGCGCCACCCTCACCCACCACAACATCCTCAACAACGGATACTTTGTGGCGGAGAGCCAGCGTTTCACCGAGAAAGACCGCCTGGTCATCCCCGTGCCCCTGTACCACTGCTTCGGCATGGTCATGGGCAACCTGGGCTGCATTACCCACGGCTCCACCATGATCTACCCGGGCGAAGGCTTCGAGCCCAAATCCGTGCTGCAGGCCGTACACCAGGAAAAAGCCACCGCCCTGTACGGCGTGCCCACCATGTTCATCGCCGAACTGGCCGAGCCGGAGTTTGAAAGCTACGACCTCTCCACCCTGCGCACCGGCATCATGGCCGGCTCCATCTGCCCGGCGGAAGTGATGAAAAAGGTCAACGGCAAGATGCACATGAAAGAAGTGCAGATTGCCTACGGCATGACCGAAACCAGCCCGGTGTCCACCCAGACCAGCGCCCTCGACCCGTTCGAGAAACAGGTCACCACCGTGGGCCGCACCCAGCCGCACCTGGAAACCAAAATCGTCGACCCGGGCACCGGTAACGTAGTCCCCCGCGGCGAAATCGGCGAACTGTGCACCCGTGGCTACAGCGTGATGCTGAAATACTGGAACAACGAAGAAAAAACCCGCGAAGCCATCGACGACGCCGGCTGGATGCACACCGGCGACCTGGCCACCATGGACGAAGACGGCTACATCCAGATCGTCGGCCGCATCAAAGACATGGTCATCCGCGGTGGGGAAAACATCTACCCGAAAGAAATCGAAGAATTCCTCTACTCCCACCCCGCCATCGAGGAAGTGCAGGTCACCGGCATCCCCGATGACAAATACGGCGAAGAGCTCATCGCCTGGGTGAAACTGAACCCGGATGCACACCCGGTGACTGGCGACGAATTGAGGGAATTCTGCAAGGGCAAGATCGCCCACTTCAAGATCCCCAAGAACTACAAGTTCGTGGATGAATTCCCGATGACGGTGACCGGGAAGATCCAGAAGTTCAAGATGCGGGAGATTTCTATTGAGGAGATGGGGTTGAAGAAGTAAGCCACCCCCTGCTCTGTTCCTACCTTCAGACCCCGGCTAATTGTCGGGGTTTGTTCGTTCTGATCCAGCCTTATTCGTCTCCAGGAACCCCGCAATCATGAAGCGTGCTTCGTTATTGCGCGGTGATATTGCAGGAATGCTGGCTGCTAGCTTTGCAGGGCCCTGATTTTTAGGCTATTTTGTTGGTTAGGTTACAAACGAAGGTGGAATAACGAAGCTGCCGGATTTTTGTTGGCGGCGTGACTGCTTTCAAATTGCGGTTAAATCAATAAGGTGAAAATCGCCGTCCCAAAGATGAAAAAGATGAGTTGAAATGGTACCCATAAATCTTGAATCGATTAGAGAAAGCTGTGAACGATTTAGGCTCAATGTCGACGATATTGCGACTTTCTACTTATCCGCTCGCATGAGTGCAGAACTCATGTGTGGAGTTGAAAAATTAGAATCGTCGGAACTTGAACTACACGTTAGCGATGATTTTCCAAGATCCTGGACGACCATTCGAACTCCCAAAGACGTGGTAGACCTTTACGAGCAAGGAGAGTTCGAAAGG
Source organism: Marinobacter sp. DUT-3 (assembly GCF_050379435.1). NCBI lineage: Bacteria > Pseudomonadati > Pseudomonadota > Gammaproteobacteria > Pseudomonadales > Marinobacteraceae > Marinobacter > Marinobacter sp. DUT-3. Next base: position 403,159 of record NZ_JBNRMG010000003.1, on the reverse strand, counting down.
CTTAATGCATACCAATCATTAGTCAGCGTTTGTTCTGCTTTTGAGGCTCTTTTCTCCGAATTGCATGAGATCAGTGATGCCCCAACTATGGACAAGGTGGTCATACGGTCTTACAGAAGAAAGGGCAGCTTTGAAATCAGAAATAAAGCTGCTTGCTCGGTGAGGGCAATACATGAGCATCTGGGTCTCAATAGTCCCCTAAATTTTGATAGCGCAATCTGCTGGATTTATAACTATTTCCTGTTGCGAAACATTGTCGTACATGAGAGGGGTATGGTTACTAGCGCAAAGAAACCAAGGATTGTTGGCGAACTGGCGGAAACTCCTGTTGGAGGTAGGCTTCAAATAACAAGCAATAAACTAGATGATCTTTTTAACTTTACTAAAGATCATGTGTCTGCGTTTGAGGCACGGGTAACAAGTAAATATGAAGAGCAGTCGGTTGACTTGGGTGCGTAGAGCAAGCATTTTTCCTGCTCAATGGACTGTGCTCCTGACGTTCCTGCATTCATTACTGAAACTGTACATTTATATTTAACAAGGCGCAGCAGGTCGCCGCTGTGCTTCGCGTTATATCAAAGGGAGTATCGATGGATACATGGATTGAAATGACCTCAACGATGGAAAAAGATATCAATGAGACAATTGATGCGTGTTATCCCTATGACTGGGAAGAAAACCACATTACAAGGTCGGTGTTGGCAGCAATACAATCTACCTTTTCTAGTCGCCGCTATTTGCGTGGTGTTGAGAACGTCTCTGTAAGCATTGAGAGCTATAAGTTAGATGGGAAATACGAAACCCACTTTGGTGATATTGTTTTTCTAATACAGATAGCACGCAAAGGTGAGAAGCCAATAGTCGGTGCCGCCTTTTTAGAAGCCAAGCGCCGCGACCTGAAATCAATCCGCTACTCTGAGATTAAAGTACCGCAGGCACGTCGAATCCTCCGCGTGGCTCCCCGTGCTTTTTACATTCTTTATGACTATGAATTCACGACTCGTTTCGTGACACAGGAGGGCTATTCTCCTTGGACAACCCCAAGAAGCCCGATGCTTGCTCGAGGCGTCGAGTACGCGCAGGTTGCTCGTGTTCTGGCCACTCCAATTAATGCCGCTTTGGCTAGTGGTAGTAAAGATATTGGACTATACAATCAAGCTCTACCGTTCACCGCGCAGTTCATGTCGCGCTACCTGTGCGGATTAGATTTAGAGTATGAACCAGAGGCGTTGGCAGTTGCTGCTGGGTGGAGAGAGAAGAAGGGATTGCCTAAACGAATAGTGCGTGTTGACGTTTATGAGGGACGCGAGCCACCTGAACCGATCAAAGTAAATGACAATCTGTACCACCAAGAGGGCTGAAAATAGATTTAACAATCGGCTGCACAGCGACCGATTTCCGCCGCTTCGCGGCTCCAAATCGGCGCATGAGCCGGGCGTTGAGGCTGTAGGAAAAGGTCGAAGGTCCATCCCGAGCTGAAAACGATCAATAAATGAGCTAAAAATAGGACCTATTCTTAAATTCTGGAGCACTCACGATCAAAAAACGCTTTCAGATTTCACGTAGGAGCGCGATCAGACAAAGGGGCGGGACTTTTTCTACAGCCTTGTATGGATAATTTTTCCGTGTTTTGGGTAAATTGAGGCCCACCCTCAGCGGCCACTGAGGCAGCTCGATACAACCCTGGTACTCTCTGAGAGAGACCGTTAACAAGTCCGTGCGCTGCATGACTCGTTAGAGCCACGGCAATCGAATATAAATGGTAGGGAGTGAACATGTCAGAAGAAACAGAAAAAGCTGAACCAAAGCAGCGTGGTCCAAAGTCGGGCAAAAAGAAGATTTCGACGGCTGACCTCCCGAAAAAAACATTGGAGGAATGTCTTGTCGTCATTAATCCGATTCACGAAATATACGCAGGTGGATCGGCGACCTGGGATGAAATTGCAGGAGCAATGAATGCTGGCCCCAAATCCCCCAATACTAAATACCTAATATGGGCCGCACAGGCATACGAATTAATTCTCAAAGATGGTGAAAAATTTCATCTATCCGAAACTGGCCGAAAACTGCTCGCTCCGAACTACCCAGAAGAGAAGTCGGAAGCAGCGATTAAGGCAGTGCGCATACCTACAATTCCTAGCAAGTTTTATTCTGACTATGATGGAAAGCTTATTCCAGATGACGAGTTTCTAAACAATGTCCTAGAAAATCGATATTCTGTACCTCGCGATCGCGTCGAAGAAGCTAAAGGCATAATAATTTCCAACGCGGAGTACGCTGGGATAATTCTTGAACACTCCGGCGGAAAAAGGACCATCCGACTGGATGGGGCGGTTAATAGCACCACGAAAAAATTAATAGAGAATGAAGAGAAACAGGATATTGCCGAAGAAGAGCAACAAGAGGTTGATGCTGCACCCATTGACGATATCGATGATGACTCGGCCGATATTTCAGACACAGAAAAACTATGTTTTTATATTACTCCAATTGGGGAGGAATCATCTTCAGAGAGAAAACATGCAGATATGCTTCTTAAGCACCTCGTCGAGCCTGCTTTCTCTAAGTTCGGGATCAAGGTTGTAAGAGCTGACAAAATTGGACGTTCTGGGCTAATTTCCCAACAAATATTCGAGCATATAGTTTCCAGCAAATTTTGTGTGGCTGATCTTTCATTTGGGAACCCAAACGCTTTTTATGAATTGGGTGTCAGACACATGACAAAACTACCAACCATCCAAATAATACGAAAAGGAGACAAGATTCCGTTCGACGTGGCCCAAGGTCGCACAATAGTCATTGACGTTTCGGACATTTATACCTTGATGGACAGAATGGCGTCGGCTAAGAACGAGCTGATTGAGCACATAAAGAACTACCTAAGCCCGTCTGACAATAATAGGAGTGAGGATAATCCAATCAGCATTTACCTGCCAGGGTTACAGGTCAAACTCCCCAAAATTGAAGGTTGAATGCTCTAAAAATCGCATGTTGGCGGACATGGACTTCCCCCAGTGTAGTGGACATGCATGCTGGCTGCCGTTAGATTTTCAGGAGGCTTAGTGGAATTAGCTGAGCAAGCGGAAAGTCTGAATCACTTGGTCGACGAGAACCCGCGCGAAGCTATTCGTCAAGCGCTGGAGCTCTCCGGGAATATCAACATTGATTTGTTGAAGGCAGCCATTCTGGTTGACGCTGGAGGGTTGCTAAAGGACTTTGATTCAGTTTTTAAAGGAGTAGAAATTTTTCGGTTTGTTGTCGGCAAGTGTAAAGAAAACTCGGAGCTAAACTATAATTTGGCGAATGGCCTTCATGCTCTTGCCTTGTCTACGAGCTACGAAGGGTATAGTTGGTATGGAGTAACTGAAAAGTATCGATTAGAGGCCCGGCAGCTGTTCTATAAATCAGCGATTGATGCGGAAGCATCTTCTGATACCCGATCTCAATCCTTTACTAATTTGGGTAATCTTCTTTGGTCATCTTATCGGTGGGTTGAAGCATATGATTTTTATTCTCAAGCCTTAGAGGAAAACCCGAAAAATGCCGTCGCAAGCTCAGGTGCCTTGAAAATGCTGAGATATGCATTAGGGCAAGGCTTAGGTGACCCTGATTTGGTAAAAGCAGAGATCGAACATCTTGCATCTCACATTAATCAGAATATTGACACCATACATGCATACTCGGGTGAGTATGGGGTGAACGGAATAATGGGCGAAATAACCAATATTCGTCCATCTAGAAAATCGGACCAAGAGGTTCAGGTCGATAGCTACGAGAGATTTGTCATAAAGAACAATCTGACGCTCTCGCCCACTATTCACTCACATTCGCATAATTCTGAACACTGGGACAATATTAATATATCTTCGGTAACCTCTCCTTCAGGGTCAGAATTCGGTGTCCCTGAGATTTTTGCGATGGTCAATGTTATCAAATCTGATTACATTCTAGCCAGGCAAATATTTTTCCATGCGTGCAACGACCACTTCAATGAAACTGCCAACTATAATGACACCCTTGATTATGCTAGCTACGGCATAAATGAGTCAGCCTTAGCTTTAGCACAACGTAGCGCCCTAGATATCCTTGATAAAATTGCTGTGGCATCGCTCTCTTATCTCAAGGTCAGTAGTGCGAAGGACGCGTCTATGAAGAACGCTTGGTTTAAGAAACCCGAGAAAGGCCAAAAAACGAGAGAATTCGATCCGATAATTAAAGCGGAAATTGAAAATGGTAATACGGCACTTTTGGCACTGACAGAGGTTTCTAGAGACCTATCGAACAAACAAGGTTTTTTGTCGAAAAAACAGAGCTCAAGAAACTCCTCGACGCATCGATTTACTGTTCTTCACGACATGGGGATCCCACGAGAAAAAGGTACCTCCGGGTGTGTTGAACACTTTGACCTTGAAGAGTTTACCCATGAGTCCCTTTCTACGTTGAAGTTGACTAGGGCCGCAGTGGTTTATTTCGTGCAAATGGTACTGATTAGAGAAAGGAGGATTTCCGAGGAAACGGGCGAAGTGACTGTGCCTCTATTCGTGCCTTCTCATGAGTATATTCGCGGGGGCGACGAGTAGTAGTCTAACAATACGCGTCACACGGATGTCCTTTTCTCCGCTTCGCTCCAAAAAGGCAACCGGTGCGCTCTGCGTTGGGCGTCGAACTAGGTAACCATGATATGAAAATTGGCGACTTCCTTTATTTTGCTCCCAACATCCGTTTCTCCCAGGTTGACCTCAGCGGCGAGCAACTTCCGAGGCAGTATGCCTCTCGTGTCGAAGGGTTCTACCTGACGCCAGCTGCTTTGTTGGCTGATTCAGGTCACGGCTTTGCGTCCGGCCTGCTTGTACTAACAGCCATTGATGCCTTGGCTAGACTCTCTCGCGAAGAGGAGCGCGTTGGAGCCCGTGTTAAGGCTTGGCTAGGCAACGAACTAAGGGGGCTTCATAATCCGCGACAGGCAGATGCTCTTTACTCGGAAGTTAGGAATGGGCTTGTTCATGAGGCAAGGCTAAAGGCGGGCGTAGAGTTCTCTCTTGAACAAGAAACGCTTGTAAATGAAGGGCCGGTGGTGAGCTTCAATCCTCGGATACTGCTAAGCGAGGTTCGAGAGGCTCTCTCTAGGCTGGTTGACCAATTGGAGTCGGATGCCGCCGCTCGACAGGCTTTCCTTGACAGACTAAAAGAGGAGTTCGTTTTTGAACTTCAGGGGTTGAGAGGCGCAAATCGCCCAACAAGGCCATCCAGCCGACGCGGCTGATGACTAGCGTTATGTTTCTGAGAGGAAGACGATGTTTAAAACCATTACCTTTATAGGATTTCTCACGTTGAGCATTGCCCTCAATGTGCATGCAGATGACAGCGCTCGGATTGATCGACTGGAGAAGCAAGTCCAAGAACTGAAGATTCAGGTATCGAACCTAGAATCCCTGCTCAGTGATCAAGATGAAGCCCAGGAATTCGTGGCGAATGGGGATGCCTGGAAATCAATCGCAAACTGGAGAAAGCTCTCAACAGCAATGGGTTATGATGATGTTGAAAGAATTCTCGGCAAGCCTGAGCGAGTGGATGGAGGTAACCTTGCGCATTGGTATTATCCAAACCGCGCAGAAGTTGTCTTTATTCGTGGGAAGGTCGAGTCATGGTCGGAACCAAGACAATAATTCATAATAAGGCCATTAAGGTTGTTCCGGGCCGAAGGCTCTCGGTAATCCCCCATTTTTAACGAAGTTCAAAAGTAGACCACAGGCCGCCATGGCCAATTTCTATTGAGGGGTAATCCCACCTCATACCCCACTCTCAATCGCCACGCTAGACCGCATCACGGCCTTATCCCGGCCCGGTGGTGCACCAAACAGCTTGCGGTAATCGCGGCTGAACTGGGACGGGCTTTCATAGCCGACCTGGTAGCCAACACTCGCCACTTCCTGATCGCTTAACAACAGCCGCCGGGCTTCCTGCAAGCGCACCAGCTTCTGGAATTGCACGGGCGTTAACCGGGTGATGCTCTTGAAATGCCGGTGAAAGGTCGCCGGGCTCATACTCGCCATTGCCGCCAGCTCAGCCACCCGGAAGGGCTGTTGGTAGTTTGCCTGCATCCAGGCCGTTACCCGGCCAATGCGGGCGGTGTCGCTGTCCTTCAGGCCGATCTGCTGCAGGGCCGGCCCCAGCGGCGACCGCAATACACGCCAGCAGATTTCCCGGCGGACAAGCGGCTCCAGCACTTCACGGTCATCCGGTTGATCGAGCAACCGCAGCAGGCGGATGACAGGATCGTACAGCTCATCCGGCATCCCGGCCGTGACCAACCCCGGCTGTTTGGGGCCCCGGTACGCCATTTCCGGATGGGTCACCAGCAGCTCGGAAATCATTGCCGGATCAATCGACAGGCTCAACGCTAGATACGGTTTATCGGGGGCGGCCTGCACGATCCGGGAGTTCACCGGCACATTGACGGACGCCAGCAGGCACTCGCTCTGTCGATAATGAAACGCCGACTCTCCAACCGCCGTCACCTTGGCCCCCTGCACTACGATGCAGAACGAGGTCTGGTAAAGGGCCCGGATGGTGCCGCTGGGTTCCAGGGCGCGGGTCAGGCGCAAACCGTCGATCGCGTTCTCCGGGCCATGGGTCAGCCATTGCTGCTCGACAAGATCACGGAGCCGACTCAGGGATGGGTTGGCCGGTTGCATTGGAATGACGTTGGGCTGGGCGGTCATGATGGTCTCCTGTTCTGGTGGAATCATAGACTGTCCGGCGCCGCACTTCAGCAGGGGCATCCCCGGGCTGATACCAGGTTGAGAGGATTGTGCAATCCTCTGAGAGGTTCCGCCAGCCCGATTGGCCTTGCGTCACCTAGTATGAACCCACGGTCCTGCCCTGGCAGGTTCTTCCACAATGAAGAGGTGATCGGCTATGACAACTCCCAACCTACCCCAATCCCCCCATGACGCGCCCCTGCGCCTGAGAACGCTGGGCAACTCGGGTCTGTTTGTATCGGAACTGTGCCTGGGCACCATGACCTTCGGCGGCGGGGACGACATGTGGGGGCTGATCGGCCAGTTGCAGCAGGAACAGGCTGATGAGCTGATGAAGACCGCTCTGGAGGCGGGCATCAACTTTATCGATACCGCCAACGTTTATGGGGGCGGTGCCAGTGAACGCATCGTAGGCCAGTCCCTGAAGAATCTGGACGTCCGCCGCGAAGATGTCGTACTGGCCACCAAGGTGCTCGGCCCGATGGGCGACGGCCCCAATGCCCGCGGCGCCTCCCGTGGCCACATCATGAGCGAGTGCAAGGCCAGCCTGCAGCGACTGCAAACAGACTATATCGATCTGTACCAGATCCACGGCTTCGACCCGGCCACGCCGATGGAAGAAACCCTGGAGGCGCTGAACACCCTGGTGCAGCACGGCCACGTCCGTTACGTCGGCCTGTCGAACTGGGCCGCCTGGCAGGTGATGAAAGCCGTTGGTATTACCCGGGCCCGCCGCCTGTGCCCGATTCTGTCCTTGCAGGCCTACTACACCCTCGTGGGCCGGGATCTGGAGCGGGAAGTGATCCCCATGCTGGAGTCCGAAAACATCGGTCTGATGGTGTGGAGCCCGTTGGCGGGCGGCTACCTTTCCGGCAAGTACGAAGGGCCGGACGTCTCCGAGGAAAACCGGCGCGCCAAGTTTGATTTCCCGCCGGTCAACCGGGAGCGTGGCAGCGCGGTCATCGCCGTGATGCGGGAGATCGCCGCCGGCAAGCAGGTCGACGGCCAGCCCGTCAGCGTGGCTCAAACCGCGCTCGCCTGGCTGCTGCACCAGAACGCGGTGACCAGTGTCATTATCGGCGCCAAGCGGGTCGACCAGTTACGGGACAATCTCCTGGCGGCACAAATCCGGTTCTCAGCCGACGAACTGGCGGCCCTGGATGAGGTCAGCCGCCTGCCGGCGGAGTATCCGGGCTGGATGCTGGAGCGACAGGGGGAGTATCGGGCGCATAGGCAGGGGTGATGATTTGAGTTCACTCTTTGTCAGGAGTCTGGTATCCATTTAGAGTCTTATCAATCAGGGCAGATTGAGCTTCGAGGATCCCATGACGCAACAAGACACAAGGTCTGAGTTCAACGAGCGGCTGCTTCGGCCGAAGGAATCAGGTAGCGGCGGTACGTGGGCTTTCATCGTTCTGCCCAGAGAGGCAAGCGCAAAGCTCCCGAGGCGTGGTCGGGTCACTGTAATGGCAGCGATTAACGGGCACGGTTTCCAGGCCTTGCTCGAGCCGGATGGCCAGAAAAGTCACTGGCTGCGGATTGATGAAGATCTGCTTGAAGCTTCACACGCACGAATCGGGGACGAGGCCCACTTCGAAATCGCGGCCGTGGAGCAAGAGCCTGAGCCGGAAATACCTGCTGACCTGGCGCAAGCTCTGGAAGCTGCCCCTGAATCCCTGGCTACGTGGAATTCAACAACGCCAATCGCACGCCTCGATTGGATTCATTGGATTACGTCGGCCAAACAGGCAAAAACCCGCGTGAAGCGCATCAACGATGCATGTGACATGCTCGCCTCAGGCAAGAAGCGGGTCTGCTGTTTTGATCCATCGGGGTTCTACAGCAAGGCATTCAGTGCGCCGCAGATTGAGGAATAGACACGTCCAGTTACTCGATGCCCGGCATGGTGATGTATCCCGGCAGCGCCTTGATACGGTCGATCCACGCCCGGATCGCTGGGTAGGGTTCAAGCAACACGCCCCCTTCCCAGCCAACGGCGATGTAGGGGAACACGGCGCAGTCCGCGATGGTCGGACGGCCCAGGGCCAGCCAGGCGTGCTCGTTCAGGTGCTGCTCGATCAGGGGCAAAACTTGGGCACTGACGTTCAGTGCGTGCGCCTTGTCCATTGGGTATCCAAACTTGTCCACCAGCCGGGCGACGTTTGGGCCGTTGTGGATTTCGTTGGCAGCGGTGGACAGCCACTGCATGATCTCGCCCTGGTGGGCGGCCGCATCTGGCCACCACTGATGGCCGCCATACTGGCGTGCCAGGTACACCAGGATCGCCTGGGAATCCCGCAGCACCAGGTTCCCGTCGGTCAGTACCGGCACCTGGCCCCAGGGGTTCAGGTCAATGAACGGTGAGCGCTTGTGGGCGCCGCCGGGCAGATCCACCGGTTCCCGTTCCAGCTCAATGCCCGCCAAAGCGGCAAACAGACGAACTTTGTAGCAGTTACCGGAGAGTTCCAGGTCGTACAGTGTCATGGTCGGTTCCTCCTCAGGATGTGGGTGTGTGGCTTGATATGTCGTCGTGGGGCGCCGGTTCAGGCAGCAGCTGGTTGAACTCCAGCACGTTTCTGTCCGGGTCGCGGATGAACAGGGTGATCCGACGCGGGCCAAGGCGATGGATGCCTTCGGTGATGGGAATGCCCGCCTGATCAAGCCAGTCCTTCAGGGCGTAGAGGTCGTCCACCACAAAAGCCGGGTGGGTGACGCCGGGCAGCTTGATCGGCTCGTCCAGAAGGACATTCCTGCCGTGGGGCAATCGCGTGGCATTGAAAATCAGGTTGATACGTACGCCATCGGTCGTTTCCATTTCATTGGCCTCGTATTGGCCGAAACGACGCACCTCCTGGAACCCGAGTTGCTCATAGAAAGCGACCGCCTCCTGACGATCGCTCACCCGGATACCGACATGGTCATATTGATGAATGCGCTGAGGTTGTTTCATGGCTGACTCCGTAGGGGTGACGTTGTGTTGCCAGTAAACGCCTCTACACGGATTCAATAAATGCCGCGGACCTGTTAGGTTTATTCAGGTTTTTGCACAAATCCCCTGTGAGCGGCTGCGGAAGGTATCTGACAATGGACAAACTCAAGGCCATGAGCACCTTTGTCGCCATTGTCGACGAGGGCAGTCTGTCCGCCGCCGCCAACAGACTGGACCGGTCCCCGGCCGCTGTGGTGCGGACCCTTGCCACACTGGAAAAGCACCTTGGCGTTCGCCTGCTGAACCGCAGCACCCGTCGCATTGCGTTAACGGACGAAGGCCGTGATTACCTGCTGCACAGCCGGCAAATACTTGCGGATATCGAGGCGATGGAGGTCCGGCTCGACAGCTGCCGTGCCAACCCGGCCGGCAAGCTGAGGATCACTGCCCCGGAAACGTTCGGACGCCTGCACCTGGCGCCGTTGCTGAACCAGTGGCTCAAGCAGAATCCTGGCATGAGCGCTGAACTGACCCTGGACGATCATATTGTGGATATGATCGAGCAGGGGTTTGATCTGGCGCTGCGTATCGGCCATCTCGCCGATTCTTCTCTGGTGGCTCGGGTGGTCGGTAGCACTCCATACGTAATCTGTGCGAGTCCGGCATTGATCGGGCAGATGGGAATGCCCACCCACCCCAGGCAGTTGTCAGACTGGCCGACTGTGTGCTTCGACCCCTCGGGAGAGGTATGGCAGTTTCAGGTAGATGGGGAGCCCTGGGAGCAGCGCGTCCATCCCGTTGTCAGTGTCAACAGGATCGAGGCAGGGCTTGACGCCGCCCGGGACGGCCTCGGCCTCTGCCGGGTGCTGGGTTACCAGGCGCAGAAAGACGTTGAATATGGCACGTTGGTACCGGTCCTGGCCGACTACATCATGTCGGAACTGCCTGTGCAGTTTGTTTTCCCCCACAGCCGCCTGCTGTCACCGAGGGTACGGCACTTTCTGGAATCGGTGGTGGAACCGTTGCAGCAACGCATTAAGGCCATACCGGTGGAGTGGAATAAAGGAGGGTTTGCTGCTTTGATCCATCGGGGTTCTGCAGCAAGGCATTCAGTGCACCGCAGATTGAGGAATAGAAAAGTCGAGCAGCCTAACCTTTGAAACTGGGCAATCCGTTGCGGGCGCGCCATTCCGCAACAATCTCTACGATACGCTCAGGCGTTGAATCCTCAGGATTCTCAGGGTAGAAAATCAGGTCAGATCCATCTGGGTGCTGTGATAAATCCTCGAACTGGTCGACGAGTTCATCGTGGGTATCCCGACGCCCCTTCACATCAAAGATTTTCTCCAGAAGACTGAGGAATTCCTCTCGAGTCATGTCTTCAATTCGGATGCTGCCCATATTGGATTTATGCCCTGAAACAGGCTTTGCCCTGTTCTCGATACCACTTTTTTAGTTCGTCGATCACACCCTCGGGTGAATCATCGCGATTGCCAGGCGGGTAGAAAATCAAATCACTTTTCTCGGGGTGCTCGATGATCTCATTGAAGCGTTGCACGAACTCATATTCCTCAGCTTCCGTCATATCGCCGTCCCAGAATTCCTTGAGGATTTCCAGAAACTCGTTCTCCGAGTATTCGATTAAATGCCCCTTATCCAGCTTCATATGGGCTTCCCATGTATTAGCTCAATAAGCCGGGCAATCCGTTCCGGGCGCGCCATTCTTTGACGGTTTCAAGGATTCGCTTTGGCGTTGCGTCAGCCGGATTCTCTGGGTAATAGATCAAATCAGACCCCGACGGGTGTTCCGTAATCTGGATAAAGTGCTCCAGTAACTGATCCTGATACTCCTCCGACCCATTGGCCTCAACTATGTCGACCAATAGCTCAAGAAACTCCGATTCCGTGTAATCACTGAACTGGTTTTTAACCTGGTGGCGACTGACGCCGCTGGGAAGCAAACTGGCCAACTCTTTTTCAGGGCACTGATCCCTTTGGCCTTCAATCATCAACGCTTCGTGGAGCGCAAGCGAATGCGGGCTAACAATTTTAGTCACGTCCATGTTCTCGCAAAGGTTTGTTAATCGGCAGTTCCATGCCTAAAGGTGCCCCCAATTTACTGAATTTTCTGCCCTGGTCCAAGTCCCGGCCAGGACGCCCCGGAACCAGCCCCTCACCTCATCGCAGGGGGTTCTCCGGACAATCGCACTTCGTGATTACGTTGTGATATTACAGAATATTACCCATCGGCATGGCACGCCTTTAATTTTCCCACTATTTTGTTGGTTGGTTTGAACACAAAAGCGTAATAATTCAGCGGTCACGTTTCTGTAGTCAGTGTGACCGCTATCCAATTGCTGCATTCAGGGAGATGGACCTTTGAGCAACCTAACAGGGAAGTGTTTGTGCGAAACGGTGAGCTATGAAATTGAAGGGCGACTCGGCCCTATTTTCAATTGTCATTGCTCCAAGTGCCGGCGGTGGCACGGTGCTGCTTTCCGCACTCGCGCCTCGATTCGTAGTGATCAGTTTCGGTGGCTGTCAGGAGAGCACAATCTCACACCGTATGCCTCGTCTGAGAACGTCACCAAGTACTTTTGCAAGACGTGTGGCTCGCCTTTAATCAGTACCTATAAAGATCGTCCGGAAGTTGTCGGCATCCCACTTGGTGGTCTGGAAGGTGACATCGATGATGAGCCCGAGGCGCATATTTTTACAGGTTCAAAGGCAAGCTGGCATCAAATCACAGATTTGCTGCCACAGTTCGACAACTGGCCAGACAGTGAGTCCCGGGTCAGAGAGACAAAGGCATAACCATGCCAGTCACGGCTACGGCATTGGCCCCATTAACACTGGCGTCACACGGCGACAGCCATGCCTTATGAGTTCGGTAAAATTAAGGGCACTTCAACAAAAAGATAGAGCAGCTGTTGTGTCGATGCTGGGAGATTCCAGGGTGATGAGGTTTCTGGGACCTCGTCGCCCGCTTACGGAAGATGAGGCGGTCTCCTGGTTCAGAAGTGCGCTCGACAATCCTTCCCGGTTTGTTATCGCGGAGGCTGATACCGATGAATTCATTGGGTTCTGCGGCATCAAAGAAATCAACGATGTGCTCGATTTTGGTTACTTCATCAGATCGGAGTCCTGGGGAAAAGGCATTGCCGCCAAGGCCTGTAAGTTAGCCGTTGAAAAGCTGGCCACAGAGGTGGATTTAGAGGCGGTCCAGGTTTTCATCGCCGAGGATAACGTAGCCAGCCAGAAAGTAGCCGAAAAATTGGGTTGGCAAGTAAAACAGGTTGGTTACAAGGATGGAGAGCATGGCCGATACTACCGAATCACTCTGTAACCGGGAGCAATTTATTAGTCCTCAGCCTTTGTGATCCCTGTCAGGGCATTCAATATTCGGAGAAATTCATGTCTGAAATCGCCAACACCCCCAAACCTCCCTATTACGCCGTCATTTTCACCAGCCACCGCACGGACGGTGACAACGGCTACGCCGAGATGGCTGAAAGAATGGCGGAGTTAGCTGCCGAGCAGCCAGGCTTTTTGGGCATGGAGTCCGCCAGGGAGAATCTGGGCATTACGGTTTCCTACTGGGAAAGCCTTGAGGCCATCCGCAACTGGAAGATGAACGCTGAGCATCAAGAAGCCCAGCGGATTGGTCGTCAGCAATGGTATTCCAGCTTTCGGGTCCGGATAGCGAAGGTGGAGCGTGAATACGGTATTTAACCCATCACTCAGGGAACGGACATGACCGCACAGAACGTTGTGATGAGGGACGAATGAAGGGTTCAAAAGAGTTCTGGGACAAGAGCGCACCCCGCTATGCCAAAAGCCCGGTGCGGGACGAGGAAACCTATCAGAAGAAACTGGCCATCACTCAGGGGTATTTTCAGCCAGGCTGGTCGGTACTGGAATTCGGCTGTGGTACTGGCAGCACCGCCCTTGTTCATGCGCCCTATGTGAAAGAGATTCTTGCTACCGACATATCCGGCACGATGCTGGATATCGCCGCGCAGAAGGCCCGCGATGCCGGCGTTGGGAATGTACGCTTTCAGCAGGGCACGCTGGAGAGCCTGGAACTGGAGGCGGAAAGCTTTGATGCCGTGTTGGGGCTCAGTATCCTGCATCTGTTGGAAGATGCAGAGGCGGCAATTTCCCGGGTTCACGGGTTGCTGAAGCCCGGCGGTATTTTTGTATCCAGCACCGCGCTGGTGGCCGAACTCATGTTTCTCTGGCGGCTGTTGATTCCGGCCATGCAGACGGTGGGGCTGGCGCCGTTTGTGAATCGCTTGAACCGGCAGCAACTGGTGTCGATGCTGATCAATGCCGGATTCAGCATTGACTACGAATGGCAGCCGAATAAGGCATCGGTTTTTCTCGTGGCCCGGAAGTAAGTGTTGTCAGCACTGTCGATTTCCCATGCTCCCGTTCGACTAGATTAAGAACCCATCGAACGAACGGTGCCCGCGCACCTGTGGAGCTGAACATGCTGAAATTATACGGAACACCCCCTACCCGAGCACTGCGCGTTATCTGGTTGCTCAACGAACTCGGCCTGGAGTACGAACTGCACCCGGTGGACCTCCTGCATGGAGAGCAACTCCAGCAAGATTTTCTTTCCCTCAACCCTGCCGCCAAAGTGCCGGTATTGGTAGACGGCAGCCTTGTGGTAACTGAATCGGCCGCGATCCAGCTTTACCTGGCCGAGAAACATCCCCAGGCGGGCTTCATCCCGGAGTCAGTGGAGGACAGAGCGCAGATGTACCGCTGGATTTTCTTCCTGGTGACCGAGATTGAGCAGCCTCTGTGGCGCATCGCGCGTCACACGTTCGTTTACCCGGAAGAGAAGCAATTGCCTCAGGATGTCGAGTTGGCAACGCAGGAGTGCGTGGACATGGTGGCCGTGCTCGAGACGCACATGGCAGAACGCGAGTTCCTCGTTGGCGACCGGCTCAGCGTGGCGGACTTCAACGCCGCGTATACGCTGGACTGGGCGAACGAAGAGAAGATGCTCGACAATGCACCAAGGCTGCGAGAATACCTGAGGGCGATGTACGCCCGCCCTACAGCGCCGATAACCATTGGTGAGGCTTTCGCAGCGATGGAAAGCCAGGCCTTAAAATAAGGCAAAAAGATCAACAAAATCTGATTCGGTGTCGATTTCACATGCTCCAGTTCGACTGAATAATGATTCGCTAGAACAAGCGCAGTCACTCAACAAACTTTAGGAGAACAGCAATGTCTCGAATGATTTTTGTGAACCTGCCGGTAACGAACCTGGAAGCATCGATGGCTTTCTACAAATCGATCGGCTTCGAGAACAACCCTCATTTTACAGACGATACTGCTGCGTGCATGGTGTGGAGCAAGGCAATTAACGTCATGCTGCTTACACACGACAAGTGGCGCACCTTCACAAATCGCCCCATCCCACCCTCAACGTCTAGCGAGGTGATGCTTGCGATATCCTGCGACAGTCGCGAGACGGTCGATGCCATGAACGAGGCGGCGGCTGCGAACGGCGGCACAGCGGACATCAATCCCGTTCAGGAGCTTGGTTTCATGTATAACCGTAACCTCGCGGATCCCGACGGCCACGTTTGGGAAACAATGTGGACGGACCCGGCAGCAATGCCTCCGAACGAATCAACAGCCTGAAGGAAGGTGTGAGACACTCTCTCAGGAAAAGGCCTGATACCCCTGAGAACCACAGGGTCGCCCCATGCGCCAGGATAATGCCCAGGAATCGGATCTGCTTGTCAGCAAGCCGCCGCCATGCTTCACTTTCCGGACGCGTACCCCAACCGGAGACTACTTTATGTCCAACCCTGTCACTGTCAGTTCATTAAAGCCACAAGGTGCCCGTCAGTTGTGGCTGTTGCTGCTCAGTGTCTTGTTTCTGGGCGGGTGTTCCTCGGTGTACTACAAAACCATGGAAAAATTCGGGTATGAAAAGCGTGACATCCTGGTGGACCGGGTGGAAGACGCGCGGGACAGCCAGAATGACGCCCAGGAAACCTTCCGCTCATCTCTGGAGCGCTTCCAGAGCGTCGTGGATACGCCGGATACCGAACTCAAGGATCGGTATACTGAGATCAGCGATGCCTACGAAGACAGCAAGTCGAGTGCGGAGGACGTCCGCGATCGCATCGACAAGGTGGAGGAGGTTGCAGAAGATCTGTTCGATGAATGGGAAGATGAACTCGATCTCTACGAAAGCGCCTCTCTGCGACGCAACAGCGAACAGCAGCTTGATGAGACCCGAGCTCAGTACAGTCAACTGATCAGCCGTATGCACGAGGCCGAAGAGCGTATGGAGCCAGTGTTGCAGGCGTTTCAGGATCAGGTGCTGTATCTCAAGCATAACCTGAACGCCCAGGCGATCGGTTCCCTGGAGAACGAGCTGGTGAGTATCCGCCAGGACGTGGATGAATTGATTCGCAATATGGAACAATCAATCGACGAGTCCGAGGCCTTTATCCGGCGCTTCCGCGAAGGCGGGTAACGCCTGCCGCGACACTGCGGCACCCGCGAGCGGCACCACCCTGTTGCGCGCCGCCGAGGCTTGCAAAGACAAGGGAGTCGAAGCTATGGAGCGCCAAAACGCCGACCCTGCACTCGAGCTGGCATTGAGACAGTTTGATGAGGCGCTAGCGGACTTCGCCCGCGCCCGTCTGGCCGATCCCAGGGCCTCCAGCCTTGGGCTGCTGGAGCGCGCCCGAATGCTGATGACGCTGCCGGGCGGCTTTGACGCCCTGTACCGGCGGGTCCGCCCGCTGGAATCCGCTGGCATCTTCGGCGCCAGCGACTGGGCGCAGCCGGCCATCCTGCAGCCGGCACTGGCCAAGCACTCCCTGCGCGAGGCCGGGCCCGTTACGACCATCGTAGAGGCCATCAGCGAGCTACGGATGCTCGCTGTCACCCTGGGTGATTACTTCCATCCCGGCATTTCTGCGGAACAGGCTCGCCATTTCCTGACCCAGGTTATGGCGTTGAACCTGGATCTGCTGTCTGGCCAACTCACGGAAGCTGATCGGGAGCGCCCGAAACAGCTCGGGCTGATTGTCCAGGAACTCTACCGATATCTGATTTCCCATCTTGGCTATGAGAGCCTGCTGGACAGCCTGGTGGAGGAAGTCTGGCGGTTGCTGGACCAGGGACCAGTGCAGGTTGACAGCATCTGCGAGATGATCGATCAGATCGCCAAGTGCCTTTATGACCCCAAGATAAAAACCACCGGCAACGACGCCGCAACCCGCCTGGTCAACGCCCTGTTTGCACCCACACCAGCCAGCGCCGAAGACCCTGGCCTGCAGATCTATGAGCAGCGGCTATCGGAGATGGACGACGCAGAACTGTCTTCCGAAGCCACGTGCTTTGCCCGCAGCATGCACGACACCGGTCTGGCCTCCCCTTACCACGCGGTTATGCTGAGGTTCCTGCGCGACAGTGACCAGGACGATCTGATACCCGACACACTGGGGCTGACCATGACCGGCCTGGACGATCTTTACTGCTACACCGAACTGGTCCATGCCCTGATTGACGAGGCCATATACCCGGAAACCTGCCAGGCCGTTTATGGCCTTACCATGATGCTGGAGCGTGGTTCGCTGTTCACGCCTTCCGTGGCCCAGGCCCTGTGGCGGCAAATCAAACTCCACCTGTCAGTGGAGACCGCACACACCCTGCAAGAGGTCTTTGGCAATGCCCGGCCGCCCCGGGTATTCCTGCTGGCCGGTGTCATCAATCTTTTGGGGCAACCGTTGGGTGTGGGCCAGGGCAACAACCCCACCTGCCAGTCAGCAATCGGTCTGTCGATGTGGGCGTCCAACGAGGCCGATTACCTGCTTCAAGTACTGGCCTGGGCGGCCCGGGACAACGAAGTGCTGAGCCGCTTCGAGGGCCAGAACGTCTCTTCCAGAGATCTGGAGCCCGGGCTGGTCGACGGAACGCCGGTCGATGTGGACCCGGTCTCGCTGATCCTTATCCCCCACCTGGATCGCATCTACGGCGAAATGTGGCGCCGTTGTGAAAACCGGGATGACGATGCCCACCGCTGGATCAACCCGGAATTCTATGGCTGGTGGGTCAGCCAGGGGTTCCGTGTGGTGGCCGATATCCACACTGGCGAGGTGCGCGACTACGAGGGCTTCATCCGGCACTTCTATGCCAGCTACCACCCTTTCTACAACGGGAACATGCCAGTGATTCACGCCCAGCCGGCCGGCATTGCCGTCACGGACAGTGCTGCCCGCTACGTAGGCCGCCACGCCATCAACATCCTGAGAGTCGGGCTCAGCCCCCAGGACCAGATGCGGGTCTACTTCTTCAACCCCAACAACGACAGCGGCCAGGACTGGGGCCAGGGAATTACCTGCTCCACCCAGGGCCACGGCGAATTTCGCGGCGAAGCCTCCCTGCCCATTGCCGAGTTTACCTCTCGCCTGTACGCATTCCATTACGACACCCTGGAACTGGGTGACCTGTCGGCAGTACCAGATGCCGAAGTCACCCGTATTATGGAGCTTGGCTACACTAGCTGGGCGGCCTCGCCTGAGAATTCACCACAATAATTGCCGATGGAAATCACCTGCCAAAAGATCTAATTTTATAGGCAAGGAGGGACGGACCATGCGTCAGGATAATGTCCAGGAGTCGGACGACACCTTGCCGGAACACAGCGAAGGCATCCGGGTAGGCCGGGAACTGCTCGCTGCCACGAGGCCTTACGTTGAAGAGTCTACTGCGACAAGCTGGTGGCACGTCGGCTCTACCTTTGTGTTGATGATTGCCGCGCTGACGGCTGCCGGGATGATCCCGTGGTGGCCCCTCAGACTGGTGTTTTCGGTCTTGGGCGCCCTGCTGATGGTGCGGGCCTTCATCACCTTTCACGACTACCTGCACCGTGCAATTCTCAACAACTCGCGGGTTGCCTACTGGCTCTTCCATGCCTTCGGCGCTCTGATGCTGACGCCAACACGCTCCTGGCTTGCCAGCCACAATTATCACCACGGCCATGTGGGCCAGATATCGGATGCCGGTGTGGGCGCTTTTCCGCTCATTACCGCCCGTATGTGGCGGGACTCAACGCCGTGGCAGCGCTTTACCTATCGCGCCCAGCGCAATCCCCTGGTGGTGCTGTTGAGTTACCCTGTTGTTTTCGGTTTGAACATTACGCTCATGCCTCTGCTGAGGAACCCCCGCAAACACCTCGACTCCCTGACAGCACTGATCAGTCATTTCGGGTTGATCGCCGTGGTGTGGATGCTGGGCGGGTTCAGCATGGTCTTCTTTGTCATCCTGCTGCCGATCATCCTGGCCTCCGCGATGGGGTGCTATCTGTTTTTTGCCCAGCACAGTTTCCGGCGCATGCAGATTGCTTCGCCCGAAGCCTGGACCTATTACCGGGGGGCCATGGAGTCTTCAAGTTATATGCGGATGAATAAGGTTATGCAGTGGTTTACCGGGAATATTGGCTACCACCATATTCACCATCTCAACGTTCGAATTCCCTTCTACCGCCTCCCTGAAGTGATGGACGCGATACCTGAACTGCAATCGCCATTGGTAACGACCCTTGCCCCCCGCGACATTGCAGACTGCTTCCGGTTCGCCCTTTGGGATGAAGATAAACAGCGAATGGTGTCCTATCGGGAGGCCGGCGGCTGAGTCTTCGCTCAAGAACCGGCTGAAGGCAGGTTGCCTCCCAGCATGTTTTCAACCACTGCTGCATTATAGAAGGCTTCAACCGTCTGTATTTTATCGTTCCGGACACGAAACCAGACGGCAAGCCGCACATCTCCGATCGGCTCGAAGTGGGTCCGGTAGTCCAGGATCGCGAATACGTGATCGCCGTCGGCACTGAGCTGACGGACAACCAGGTCTTTCTGGATGGCAGCCATACCGAACTGGTAGGCCAGCATGTCATCGGGGCGAAGAAACCTCATATTCGGCCCCACATATTCAAACCCCTCGGTAACCAGCCAGTCCTTTGCTTCATCAAAGCGCTGCGCATGGATATCGGCGATGAACTGCGCCACGATGTCTTTTGGCTGCATGAATGGACTCCGTTTCTGCGATAGGGATGATTCGGGTGCCTGGATTCCCGTTGATACCGGAAAAGTTGCGGGCTCAACTCACATCTAGTCTATAAAGCCGGCAATGACAAATCAGCCCGTCCTCTCCTTGCTTGACCTCAAGTTTACTTGAAGTTTTACACTCAGCTATGTCGGTCGGCAAGTCGCTGACCCCATAAAAGGAGAACGCATCATGCAACAGATACTGCCGGATCTCTGGGAAACCGAAGTTGAACGCCCTGCCCCGGGGCTCAACACACACGCCTACCTGTTAACGCGTCCTCAGGGCAATATCCTGTTCTATAACACCAGCAAAGACAGTGCCTGGCCGGTGATCCAGGAGTTGGGAGGAATCAGCTTGCAACTGCTGAGCCACCAGGATGAGGTTGGCCAACCGCTGCAACTCATTCGTGAGCGCTTCGGGGCAAAGCTGGGCATCCATGAACTGGAGCGGGACGCAGCGGCGAAGTTTTGCGAGCCGGACCTGCTGTTCAGCGAATCCGGACCGCTTATTGAGGGCGTGGATATCATTCACACCCCCGGCCATACGCCGGGAAGCACCTGTTTCCAGGTCACAGGCCAGGACGGTCTGGTTTATCTGTTTACCGGCGACACCCTGTACCGCGCTGAAGGGGGCGACTGGCGTGCGGGCATGATTGACGGTTACAGCAACCGGCCACAGTTACAGAGCAGCCTCCATAAGCTGCGAACGCTGGCTCCGGATGTGGTGATCTCAAGTGCTTTTAGCGGTGATGCCAGCCACCAGCGCCTGAAGGATAACGAGTGGCAAAAGCTGCTGGACGATGCACTGGCCGAGCTGGGATGAAAAACAGGCCTCTCACGCCGGAGAGCTTCCCAGCTTCTCCGGCGATCCATCTCCCATTCCCATCGCCAAAAAATTTTCATCTCGTTGTCGATTTCCATCGGCACTGCGCGACTCACCGGTGAAGACACTCAACAATCACCGGAGAACAAGCTATGAAATACATGCTGATGCGCAAGGCTGATACCGACACCGAGAATGCCGTCTTGCCCACTGAAGGCATCCTGCAGGCAATGGCCGACTATAATGATCGCATGACGCAGGCCGGAGTTTTTGTGGATGGCAATGGGTTGAGACCAACGAGCGAAGGCTGCCGCATTCAGTTCCGTAACGGCGAACCCACCGTGATCCAGGGCCCGTTCGAACAAACCGGCGAGCTGCTGGCCGGCTACAGCGTGCTTGAAGTGGATTCCCTGGAAGAGGCCATCGCCTGGGCCAAACAATGGCCTCCGGAGGATGCGGACGGCAATGTCACCCTTGAGTTACGCCGTTACTTTACACTGGAGGATTTCGAACCCAGCGCTGCGCTTGAACAACACCGCGCCCAGGAAAAGCTACCCCGGGAGATGAATGTGCATGTGGCCTTTGCCGGCAACTGCCGGGAAGCCATGGAATTTTATGCGGAGGTGACCGGAGGCAATCTGGAAGCCATGATTACCTACGGAGAAACGCCAGCAGCGGAGGACATGCCTCCGGAGATGCATGACCGCATCGTCCATTCGTCCCTTAATCTCAGGGGCCGTCGGCTGATGGGGGCAGATATGGCAGGCGATTGCTATCAGCCGCCCCAGGGTGCCCAGGTTCACCTGGACTACGCCAGTCCCGAACAGGGAGAGCGGGTATTCCAGGCGCTTTCCGAAGGGGGCACGGTCATCATGCCGTTTGAAAAAACGTTCTGGGCACACCGTTTCGGCATGGTCACGGATCGTTTCGGCGTACAGTGGATGATCAGCGCCGAGCTCGAACATTGCCAGTAAGCCAGACAAGGGAGATAAAGCATGACGACGCGAGCCAAAAACACGATATGCCTGTGGTACAACGGGGATGCCGAAGAGGCGGCACGATTTTACGCAGAAACCTTCCCGAACTCATCGGTGGATGCCGTGCTCCGTGCGCCGGGCGACTATCCGGCCGGCTCCGAGGGGGACGTTATTACGGTGGAATTCACTGTGCTGGGCATTCCCTGCCTCGGACTCAATGGCGGCCCGGCTTTCAAGCACTGTGAAGCCTTCTCGTTTCAGGTGGCCACCGCCGATCAGGAGGAAACGGATCGTTATTGGCATGCAATTGTGGGCAACGGCGGCGAAGAAAGCGCATGTGGCTGGTGCAGAGACAAATGGGGAATTTCCTGGCAGATCACGCCAGTGGCTTTGTCAGAAGCGATAGCCGATCCTGATCGCGCTGCCGCCAAGCGTGCGTTCGAGGCTATGATGCAGATGGGGAAAATCGACATAGCGACCATTGAGGCGGCGCGCCGGGGTTGATGCTTCGCCGCTCAGCTACCCCGCTTGTCCTCGTACATGCTGGTATCTGCCTTGCTCAGCAATTATCTCGCGGTCTCCCCATCTTCCGGGTACAAAACTGTGCCGATGCTGCATGTACGAGGACAAGCGGTATCGAGTGCTGCATGATCGCAGATATCCGTCAGCAGGACCGTGAATTCATCGCCACCCATACGGGCGACGGTATCCGTCTCACGCGTACAGAACTCCAACCGGCGGCCCTGTCATCTCGCTCACGGAGTAACCAGGCAACCGCTCACATGCTTCACTGATAAACACGATTGTTCCATGTTCAGTTGAGTTGATCTTTGTCAGTTTACCTTCTTGCGAGAGGGTCCATACTAACTGTGGCTGAAGGTTCCATCAGCGAGCTACTAAGGACAGGAGACGCTCCATGACTGACGAAAAGCCCCCCTCATCGAATCCCGAAGAAGACCTGGCAACACGATTCCCCACGGCGTACACCATACTGTTTCTGTTGATCATTCTGGTTGCAGCTCTGACCTGGATTGTTCCGGCGGGACAATATGAGCGCTCCATGAATGAAGATGTCGGGCGGGAAGTGGCAGTGCCCGGCACCTACCAGACTGTCGACCCCAACCCCCAGGGTTTTGTGGACGTCATGCTGGCGCCCACGGCTGGCTTCTATGACCCTGACAGCTACGCGGCCAATGCCATTGATGTGGCTTTGTTTGTTCTGTTCCTTGGTGGTTTCCTGGGGGTCATGAACGCCACCGGTGCGATCGATACCGGCATCCGCAGCGCCATGCACCGGCTGGAAGGGCGTGAGATATGGATGATCCCGATACTGATGACCCTGTTCGCCCTGGGTGGCACAACCTATGGCATGGCCGAGGAGACCCTGGCGTTCTACGCCATTCTGATACCGGTGATCATCTCGGCAGGGTATGACGCCGTGACCGGGGTCGCCATCATTCTGGTGGGTGCCGGCATCGGTGTGCTGGGGTCCACCATAAACCCGTTCGCGACGGTTATTGCCGCGAACGCCGCCAATATCCCCTTTACTGACGGCATTGTGCTGCGATTTGTCCTGCTTGTGGGTGGCCTCATTATCTGTGCCGCCTATGTGATGCGCTATGCCCATCGGGTCAAGCTGGACCCGTCCCGCTCTGTGGTTGCCAAACAGAGAGAAGCCCACCGCAAGCTCTTCCTCCAGGGCCATGATGAGCTGGAAAACTTTGAACTCACAGGCACCCAGAAAATAGCCCTGATCATCTTCGCCCTCACCTTCGTGGTTATGATCTGGGGCGTATCGTCACAGGGCTGGTGGATGGCGCAGATGGGCTCGCTGTTCTTTGGCTCTGCCATCGTGATTGGCCTTATTGCCCGGCTGGGTGAAAAAAAGCTGACCGGCAGTTTTGTCGACGGCGCCCGCGACCTGCTCGGTGTTGCCCTGGTGGTGGGCCTGGCCCGGGGCATTGTGGTGATCATGGAGCAAGGCATGATTGCCGACACCATCCTGCACAGCGCCGAAACCACCCTGGGCGGATTGCCGGAACTGGCCTTTATCAACCTGATGTTCTGGATTGAAGTGGGCATGAGTTTCTTTGTGCCGTCCTCATCCGGCCTGGCTGTGCTGTCCATGCCCATCCTTGCGCCACTGGCGGACTTCGCCAACGTGGGACGTGATCTGGTGGTTACCGCTTACCAGTCAGCCAACGGCCTGGTGAACCTCATCAACCCGACGTTTGCCGTGGTGGTTGGTGGCCTGGCTATCGGCCGGGTGTCCTATGACCGCTGGCTGGCATTCATCTGGCCCCTGCTGCTGATTCTCACCGTGTTCATCACCGTGGTGATCAGCATTGGCGCGTTTCTATAATTCAGGGCAAAGGAGCACGGGACATGGCTGAACACACCCTTGGCGTTCATTCCGAAACCGGCACGCTACGACAGGTGATCGTCTGCCGGCCGGGCCTGGCCCACCGAAGGCTGACACCGTCCAACTGCGATGCACTGCTGTTCGACGATGTGTTCTGGGTCAAGCAGGCCCAGAAAGACCACGACGTCTTCGCCGGGCTGATGCGTGCCCGGGGCGTGGAGGTGCTGGACGTTAACGAACTGCTGGCAGAGACACTTGATCTCCCGGAGGCACGGGCCTGGATCCTCGACAACCGGATTACCTGGAACCATATCGGCGTGGGCATGATCTCGGACCTCCGTGCCTGGATGGACGAGCTTCCCGGCCAGACCCTGGCGGAGTTCCTGATCGGCGGGCTGGAAGTGGGCGACCTGCCTTTTGACCCGTCCGGCTTGTTTGGTAACCACCTGGGGCCCCACGGGTTCGTGCTGCCACCGCTGCCAAACTTCCTGTTCACCCGGGACAACAGCGCCTGGATCTATGGCGGTGTCACCCTGAACCCCATGTACTGGGCTGCGCGCAAACCGGAAACATTGCTGATGAGCGCGATTTACCGGTTCCATCCGAAGTTCGCCGACAAGGTTAACGTGCACTGGGGTGATCCTCTCCAGGACCACGCCCTGGCAACCCTGGAAGGGGGCGACATCATGCCGGTGGGCAATGGCGTGGTGCTGGTGGGTATGGGTGAACGCTCATCTCCCCAGGCTATCGGCCAGCTGGCCCGGGCTCTTTTTGCCAACAGCACTGCAGAGCGTGTGATCGCCTGCCAGATTCCAAAAACCCGTTCCGCGATGCACCTGGACACCGTGTTTACCTTCTGCGGCGGCAATGTGGTAACGACCTTCAAGGAAGTCGCGGATCAGATGATCTGCTACGACCTGCGCCCGGGCAAGGGCAGCAAGCACCTGTCGTTCCAGCAGGATCCACGCCCTTTGTTTGACGTGGTGGCGGAAGTGCTGGGCTACCCCTCGCTGAAAGTGGTCGCCACCGGCGGCAACACCCCTGCGGAGCGGGAGCGGGAGCAATGGAACGATGGCAACAACGTACTGGCCCTGAGCCCGGGCGTCGTCATCGGTTACGACCGCAACGACGATACCAACGCCGCCCTGGAAGCCGCCGGCATAGAAGTGCTGGCCATTCCCGGTGCGGAACTGGGCCGTGGCAGGGGCGGTGGGCGCTGCATGAGCTGCCCGACCATACGAGACGCAGTCTGACAAGGAAGGAGCAGAACCATGGCTTTCAATCTCAAGAACCGGCATTTCCTGACCCTGCGGGACTTCACTCCCCGGGAGATCACCTTTTTGCTCAAGCTTTCAGCAGACCTTAAAACCGCCAAATACGCGGGCACCGAAGTTCCGCAATTACAGGGCAAGGATATTGCGCTGATCTTCGAAAAAAACTCCACCCGAACCAGGGTGGGTTTCGAGGTTGCAGCGTTTGATCAGGGTGCCCGGGTAACCTATCTGGGGCCGACGGGCACCCATATCGGCCACAAGGAATCCGTCAAGGACACCGCCCGTGTGCTGGGGCGCGTTTACGACGCCATTGAATACCGGGGGTTCGGCCAGGCGGTTGTTGAGGAGCTGGCGCAATATGCCGGCGTGCCTGTCTACAACGGCCTGACCAACGAGTTCCACCCCACACAGATACTGGCGGATTTCCTGACCATGCAGGAAAACGTGGAAAAGCCCCTGCGGGACGTGGCATTTGTGTTCATCGGGGACGCCGCCAACAACATGGGTGACAGCCTGCTGATCGGTGGCGCCAAGATGGGCATGGACGTACGCCTGTGTGCTCCCGAAGCCTGCTGGCCCAGTGAGGCGATTCAGAACGAGGCCCGAGCCATTGCCAGTGACACCGGTGCACGGATCATGATCACTGAAGACATTGATGCGGCCGTAACCGGCGTGGACTTTGTCTACACTGACGTTTGGGTGTCCATGGGCGAGCCCAAGGAGAAGTGGGCAGAACGGATCAAACTGTTGCAGCCCTACCAGGTCAACGCCGGGCTGATGGAGAAGAGCGGCAATCCCCGGGTAAGGTTCATGCACTGCCTTCCTGCCTTCCATAATACCGAAACCACCGTTGGCAAGGAGATACAGGCGGAGTTCGGTATCGATGCCATGGAAGTCACCGAAGAGGTCTTTGAGAGCCCCGCCTCCATTGTCTTTGATCAGGCGGAAAACCGGATGCACACCATCAAAGCGGTGCTTGTCGCCACACTTGGAACATGACAAAGGGAGCCTGACATGCTTGTGGTAGCAGCTCTGGGAGGCAATGCCCTGTTGCGGCGCGGAGAACCACTGACCGCCGGGGCCCAACGCGCCAATGTTAAGATTGCCGCGGAATCACTGGCGGGCATTGTACGTGCCGGCCATCAACTGGTTATCACCCACGGCAACGGCCCGCAGGTGGGCCTGCTGGCGCTTCAGGGCGCCGCCTACAAGCCGGACGAAGCCTATCCGCTGGACGTACTGGGTGCCGAAACGGAAGGCATGATCGGCTATATCATCGAGCAAGAGCTGGAAAACGCCCTGGCCCACGACCGCCCGGTGGCAACCCTGCTGACCCAGGTGCTGGTGGACAAGGACGACCCAGCCTTCCAGAACCCCACAAAGTTTGTCGGGCCGGTTTATGAGAAGGCAGAGGCCGAGACCAGAGCAGAAGCCGCCGGCTGGCACATCGCCCGGGATGGCGACAAGTGGCGCCGGGTGGTGCCCTCCCCCAAGCCCCTGGAAATTCCGGACATGCGGGTGCTCCAACTGCTGTTGGATCAGGGCGTGGTGGTGATCTGCGCCGGAGGCGGAGGCATTCCTGTTCTGCGCCGGGACGACGGCAGTATGATCGGAGTGGAGGCCGTGATCGACAAGGACGCGGCCAGTGCTCTGCTAGCCCGACAGCTGGGGGCCGACGCCCTGTTGCTGCTCACCGATGTGGACGCCATCTACCGCGATTTCGGCACGGACGCCGCTGAACCCATTCACCAACTCACCGTTGCCGACGCCACTGAGCTGGACTTGCCGGCTGGCTCCATGGGTCCCAAACTCACCGCCGCGGCCGGTTTTGCGCAGGGAGGCGGCATCAGTGGTATAGGCAGGCTTGAGGATGCAGTCGCGATCCTGGAACGCCGGGCAGGTACCTGTGTTGTCAGTTGATTCGTCGAACGTGCAGCCGCCGGAACAGCACTGGCACACCCTAGAGGCCTCCAGTGCCAGAGAACAGCTGGAAGCCACCAACCCCCTGAGTGCTGACGAGGTCAGGTCCCGGCTGGCCGCCTATGGCCCCAACCGCCTGCCGGAAGGAAAGGCAAGCGGGCCCCTGGCCAGGCTCGGGCGCCAGCTCCGTAACTTCCTGATATACGTTCTGCTGGCAGCCGCCGCCATTACCGGTGCGCTCGGCCATTGGGTGGACGCAGGGGTGATTATGGCGGTAGTGGTCATCCAGACACTGGTGGGCTTCATACAGGAAGGCAAGGCTGAACAGGCGCTGTCTGCCATCCGGCACATGCTGGCGCCGAAAGCCCGCGTAATCCGTGAAGATGGCCAGCATCAGATTGATGCCGCTGACCTGGTACCCGGGGACACAATCCTGCTGGAACCCGGAGACCGTGTACCGGCGGATATCCGGCTGGAAAAGTGCCACAACCTGAAGATCGAAGAAGCCATTCTGACAGGTGAATCCGAGGCGGTAGAGAAATCCCCGGAACCGGCAGAGAAAGACGCTGCACTGGGTGACCAGAACGGCATGGCGTTTTCCGGCACCATGGTGTCCACGGGAACCGGTCGCGGCGTGGTGGTTCGCACCGGATCAGCGACAGAAATCGGTCGTATCTCCGGTCTTCTGGCCCGCACCACCTCCCTGAAAACGCCGTTGCTGGAACAGATGGACCGTTTCGCCCGGGTGCTTTCAATCATCGTTATCGTCGCCGGAGCGGCCATTTTCGCGGGTGGCCTTGTCTTCAGTGGCCTGCCCTTCCGGGAACTGTTCATGGCCGTGGTTGGCTTGACGGTGGCGGCGATTCCCGAGGGACTGCCCGCGATACTCACCATTACCCTGGCCATTGGTGTGCGCCAGATGGCACGCCGCCAGGCCGTTGTCCGGCGAATGCCCGTTATCGAGTCTCTGGGGGCGGTTTCCGTTATCTGCTCCGACAAGACCGGCACCCTCACCCGCAATGAAATGATGGTGACCACCGCCGTGCAGGGCCATCGAAGGC
This sequence comes from Marinobacter sp. DUT-3, assembly GCF_050379435.1. Classification (NCBI taxonomy): domain Bacteria; kingdom Pseudomonadati; phylum Pseudomonadota; class Gammaproteobacteria; order Pseudomonadales; family Marinobacteraceae; genus Marinobacter; species Marinobacter sp. DUT-3. Next base: position 374,964 of record NZ_JBNRMG010000003.1, on the reverse strand, counting down.
TGGATGTGACTGGCGAGGGCTATGAACTGGAAGGCGTGGTGCGCCAGGACAACCAGCCCGCCGAAATCACCGGGGCGCTGGATGAGCTCGCCCGCGCCGCCGCCCTCTGCAACGATGCCCATCTTGATTTTCAGGACGGCTTTCCACGCATCCAGGGCGACCCCATGGAAGCCGCCCTAAAGGTATTTGCCCACAAGGCGGCGTTCGATATCGAAGCCAGTGCCAGCTACTGGCCCCGCAAGGATGAGATTCCCTTCGACACCCAGACCCGCTTTATGGCCACTCTGAACCACGATCACCATGGCCATGGTGTGGTGTATATCAAGGGTGCACCGGAGCGCATCCTGGATATGTGCGAAGCAGAGTTAGCGGCGGATGGCGAAACAGCCGCCCTGGACCGGGCCCGGTGGGACCAGGTAATTGCCGATCTGGCATCGGAAGGTCTGAGGGTGCTTGCACTGGCGCGCAAATCCGTACCCCGTGGCACCACGGACCTGGCCGTTGAGGACCTGGATACCGGTGTAGAACTGCTGGGGCTCGTGGGCCTGCTAGACCCACCCAGACAGGAAGCGATCCGCGCCATTTCCGACTGCCATGATGCCGGCATCCGGGTAAAAATGATCACCGGGGACCATGCCCTGACCGCCGGCGCCATTGCCCGCAAACTGGGGCTGCGAAACAGCGAGCGGGTGTTAACAGGGAAGGAACTGGATGGCCTGAGTGCCGAAGAATTGCAACGGTTGGCGACCGAAGTGGACGTGTTTGCCCGCACCAGCCCGGAACACAAACTGAGGCTGGTGGAGGCCCTGCAGGCGCAACACGGCGTTGTCGCCATGACCGGCGACGGTGTCAATGACGCCCCCGCCCTGAAGCGCGCCGATGTGGGCATCGCCATGGGCGTCAAGGGCTCTGAAGCGGCACGGGAAGCTTCTTCGGTGGTCTTGCTGGACGATAACTTTGCCAGCATCGCCGCTGCCGTTCGCGAGGGGCGCACCGTCTACACCAACCTCAAAAAGGGCATCGCGTTCATGTTGCCCATCAACGGCGGCGAGTCCATCAGCCTTATCACCGCTTTGCTGCTGGGGCTGGCACTGCCCATTTCGGCGCTGCAGATTCTGTGGGTCAACATGGTCAGTTCTGTTGTCCTGGCCATGACCCTGGCCTTTGAACCACCGGAACCGGATGTTATGAAACAGCCGCCCCGACCCAGAGGGCAATCCCTGCTGCAGGGATTCCTGGTCTGGCGGGTGTTTTTTGTATCGCTCCTGTTCCTGGTGGGTATCTTCGCAGCCTGGTTCTGGGCCATGCACCACCATGGCAACCAGAGCGTGGCCCGTACCCTGGCCGTCAACACCCTGGTGGCCATGGAGGTGTTCTACCTATTTGCCGTGCGCTACCTGGATACACCGTCCATCACACTGCGCGGGGTGCTCGGAACGCCGGTGGTGCTGGGTGCGGTCGCGTCCGTCGTGGTCCTGCAGCTGCTGTTTACCTATCTGCCATGGTTCCATAACACCTTTGAAACCCGCCCTCTATCCCTGGAAATGCTGGTCTTCGCCTGTCTTGCAGGGGTCTCGGTGCTGGTTATCTTGGAGATCGAAACATGGGGTCGCAGGTGCTTGCGACCGGGCGAATTGAACTAGCATGAAGGGGAGAGAACCAAAGAATGTAAATCAGGAGCTTAAACATTGCTTGATTTGATTGTGCAATCCTCCTTTACAGAGGTGGCAGCCCTTCTCGTATTGGCCGCCTTCATAGGGTTCATCGGCATATTGCTGAGGCAACCGCTCATAGTGAGTTTTATCGCTGTTGGTCTGATCGCAGGGCCATCGGTTCTGGATATCGTTCATTCCAGGGAACAGATCGAGCTTCTTTCCGAGTTAGGGATCGCCGTCCTTCTGTTCCTTGTGGGTATCAAGCTGGATGTGAAGCTGATTCGATCCATTGGCGGAGTTTCCGTGCTCACGGGGCTTGGCCAGGTGGCTTTCACATCCATTCTCGGCTACTTCATCGGCCTGGCGATTGGCCTGGATCACATAACCAGCATTTACGTTGCAGTCGCCCTCACCTTTTCATCCACCATTATCATCGTCAAGCTGCTCTCGGATAAGCGGGAAATTGACTCATTACATGGTCAGATAGCGCTGGGTTTCCTGATTGTCCAGGATCTTGTCGTTGTCATGGCAATGATTGTGCTGGCGGCAATTGGCATAGGAACCGGGCACGCCCCGGCCAGTAATTCTTCGGTCTGGCAAGTAGCCATTTCCGGCATTGGCTTGCTGTTATTTGTCATCCTGTTTGTCCGGTACATCGCCGATCCGCTTACCGAGAAACTGGCGAAGGCAACTGAATTGTTGGTTGTTTACGCCATCGCTCAAACGGCATTATTCGCGGCGATCGGCGACTTGGTGGGTCTGGGCAAGGAAGTGGGCGGCTTATTGGCGGGTGTCGCGCTGGCTTCCACGCCCTATCGTGAAAGTATCGCGGCCAGGCTTGCGCCGCTACGCGATTTCTTACTGCTGTTTTTCTTTATCGCACTGGGGGCGCAATTGGATTTGTCGCTGCTGGGCTCTCACATCTCCGGCGCTATCTTCTTCTCGCTGTTTGTTCTTATCGGTAACCCACTGATTGTAATTATCATTATGGGTGCCATGGGGTACCGAAAAAGGACCAGCTTTCTGGCCGGCCTGACAGTAGCTCAAATCAGTGAGTTTTCGCTCATTTTCGTTGCCATGGGTATCAGCCTGGGCCATATGCAGCAGGATGTACTCGGCCTGGTCACTCTGGTCGGTATTGTCACTATCGCGGCATCGACTTACATGATCACCTATTCGCATCAACTTTACAGGCTGTTTGAGCCCTTACTCGGGATGTTTGAACGGTCGGGCACTCCCCGTGAACAGTCTGTAGAACAGCACACTGGTGATCATTATCAGGTGATCATTTTTGGCCTGGGCCGCCTGGGTACAGCCATCGCCACTCGTCTCAAAGCCACGGACATCAGGGTGTTGGGACTGGATTTCAATCCCGCTGCTATCAAATACTGGCGGCATCTGGGATTGGATACCGAATACGGAGATGTCACGGATGCAGAGTTTGTGGCCGAGTTACCGCTCAGGCACGCGAAGTGGGTTGTGTCCGCTATTCCACATCACCAGACAGGGGTCTCCTCCGAGGATATGCGGAAAACGATTATTCAATTGACCCGGGCTGCTGGGTTCACCGGACAGGTGGCGACAGTGTCACAAAGCAAAATGGAATCGGAAGAGTTGAAGCTGCTGGGCGTTGATCTAGTTCTGGAACCCTTCCAGGATGCGGCGGATCGAGCCTGCGAATTACTGCTCGAAGGCCTTGATTTCCAGCCTGGTAAACCGAAGGCAAACGGAGAACCGGACGATGAACAGGTTTAAGAACATTCTGTATGTACTGAATGAGAAAATCGGTGAGCCCTCAACCTCATTGAGTCGAGTCGTTTCCCTAGCCAAGAATAATCAGGCGGATTTGACACTACTGTATGTACTCCCAAAGCTTTCCTTATCGTCGTATTCAAGGCAGGTCGGTATCAGTGGACAGGACCTAAAAAGCAAGATCCTGGCACATGAGCAGGCCGCCCTGGATCGAATGCGCTCGTTGCTGGACCAGAACCTGACCATCAAGACCGGGATTCGGGTTGGAAAACGATACCTGGAGAGCATTCGCGCTGTGCGGGCCGATGACTTCGATTTGGTGGTCAAGGAAGCGGATACGATTGACTGGCTTGACCGTTTACTCGGCAGCGACGACATGCACCTGTTGCGCAACTGTCCCTGCCCGGTCTGGCTGATGAAGAAAGACGAGAAAGCGGATTACGAACACATCATGGCCGCCGTGGATTTCGACACCGCTGATGAAGACACCAGAAATGATGAGCTGAACCCGATGATACTAGACCTGGCCAGCTCGCTGGCCTTGGCAGACTTCACCTCGCTGGACGTGGTGAACGTTTATGACGTACCGGAGGCAGGTTTTATCAGTCTATGGGTGGATCAGCCAGACAAGGTCGAGAGAGAGCTGCTGGAGTCCGAGTACTGCCTGAGAGCTCGCAGGATGGACATGCTTCTTGAAGGACTGAAGCACAAGCTGGGAATAGAATCTTATAACTACCTGTCTCCCTGCTCCCACCTTGTCCAGGGGGTTCCGGGTCGCGAGATCCCCAAAATGGCCAAAAACGTCAAGGCAGACCTGGTTGTGATGGGAACCGTCGCACGTACGGGTATCGCTGGCATCATTATTGGCAACACGGCCGAGCTAATCCTTTCCCAGCTCAGTTGTTCAGTGCTGGCGATCAAGCCTCGGGGTTTTGTGTCACCTGTGTTATAGCGCAAGGCATTCAGAGCGGAGACTGAATGATCACAACCTTATCAATACTCCTTGGGGGCATTGGCCTTTTCCTGCTGGGGATGATCCTGATGACCGACGGCCTCAAGGCCGTTGCCGGTGATGCCCTGCGCTCGCTGCTGGCAAACTTCACCGGCTCGCGCACCAAAGCTGTGGCAACCGGAGCGGGTATCACCGCGCTGGTGCAGTCATCCAGCGCCACGACCTTGGCGACGATCGGCTTTGTATCAGCGGGGTTGCTTACTTTCGGCAATGCCATCGGTGTGATTATTGGCGCCAACCTCGGTACCACGAGTACCGGCTGGATTGTGTCCTTGCTAGGACTGAAATTGTCGATCGGTAAGGTACTACTGCCCTTTATTGGCGTGGGCGCGTTTATGCGACTGTTAGGGCGGGGGTGGCATGCACACGCGGGCAGTGCTCTGGCCGGCTTTGGTGTGATCTTTGTCGGCATCGACATCATGCAGAACGGCATGGGCGATCTGGCCGGGCAGGTGGATCTTTCTCAGTACAGTACAGCCGGCATGCAGGCCCGGTTGATGCTGGTGTTGATCGGCGCGGTGATGACGGTACTCATGCAGTCGTCCAGTGCTGCGGTGGCAACAACCCTGACCGCGTTGGCCGCAGGTGCCATATCGGTTGAGCAGGCGGCTGCTGTAGTGATTGGACAGAACGTGGGGACGACCGTAACCGCAGGCATTGCAGCCGTGGGTGCCAGTGTGCCGGCCAAGAGGACTGCGTTGGTGCATGTGGTTTTCAATCTGGGCACTGGCACCATCGCCTTCTTCATTCTACCGTCGTTCACAGCGGGGGTGGACCTCTTTACGGAGCGTTGGTTGGGGGATAACCAGGCCCTGACCATTGCGGCCTTTCATACCGCCTTTAACCTCCTTGGGGCGGCCGTGTTCCTGCCTCTGACACCATCGCTGGACTGGTTGGCGACCCGGGCCATTCCCGAAAAGCGACCGGGACTGACCCGAAATCAGGACCTTAGTATACGTGAGGTACCGTCCCTAGCTGTCAATGCCGCTTATGACTCCCTGCGGCAGTGTGCATTGATCACACTGCAGAACGGTGCGGCACGTCTGCGCGGTGAGGAGGGCCCAGGCATTGAACAAGCACTCTCCGAAGTGCAGCACGCCACCCATGATACTGGCGAGTTCCTGGCTCGGTTGCCCAGTGTCGACGCGCCTGTGCTCGGGCGGCTGACAGCGGCGTTACATGTCATGGATCACGTGACCCAGTGCGCGCGGGATGCCTCATTGCTGCCGGCCATGGCGCGGTTGCGGACAATGCCGGAACTGCGCAAGCAAGCTGATCTGCTTGCAGAACTTTTTATGTCCGGCGCTGAGGCTTTGTCCGGAACGATTTCGCCGGACCCGGCGAACGTAGCAGAGCAACTCAAGAACACTCTGACCAGTGGTGCCGATGCACGCCCCGCCATTTTGCAGTCCGCCGCCCGCCATACACTGGGAATAGAGGATGCGCTGTATGGTCTGACCATACAGCGCTCGCTTGATCGCCTGGCTCATGACGCCGCACGCGCCCTGCACTACTTGCACTTGCTGGATGAGCGAACAGTTGAGGCTCCATCACTTGCGGAGATGGATGTCCGCGACGGCGGATAACCCGAAAGCCACCGAGAGGACAGCGCCTTCCCTGCGTTCATTCACAACTGACCAGCAACCGCATAGCATGCTCCCGCAAGGCATCCTTAAGGCCATCGGGTTTGAGGATAGTAAACCGGAACGGGAGCTGCGCCAGCCACCAGGCAAACCACTCGAAGCTGTCCGTTCGGGTGGTCAGCAGTAGTCCGTCCTCCCGCTGTTCGAATCCATCCGCACAGGATGAGTGAAAATCAAACACGGTGGCGGCGGACTCACGGTTTGTATGCAGCAACAGTGACACCTCATGGGTTCGGCCCCAGGACAGGAAGCTCTCACTCAGGAATTCCGCTGCATCAAAATCCGGTGGCCGCTGGAAGGTACCAGACAACAGGTGAACGCCGTTGATGCGGTCCAGCCTGAACGACCGCATGGCTTCCCTGAGATGGCAAAAGCCGGTGAGGTACCAACGCCCCTGCCTGAACACCAGTCCGTAGGGATCCACCCGGCGGTCCATCCCGCCACGCTCTGGAGAATGCCCGACACGCTCTGGGGAATGATAGGTAAACCCCACAGTCCGCGCTGCTTCCGTGGCAACCGTCAGCGTTTGCAGGGCGCGATCGTCCAGGCTGGGTTCACCCCGGGGCAGGATCACCCGGGTGGTATCGCTGACACCACGCACGCGCTTCTTCAGATTGGCTGGCATTACCCTTTCCAGTTTCGCCTGCACACTGGCAATGGCCGGCGCTGCATCCGAAAGCCCTAGCTGCCGGGCCGCCAACAATCCCAGGGAAACCGCCAGGGTTTCTTCTTCCGTGAACATCATCGGTGGCAACTTGAAACCCGCCACCAACCGGTAACCGCCATAACGCCCCTGCTCTGTCATTACAGGAATGCCCAGTTCTTCCAGCACCGAGATGTAGCGTCTGATGGTCCGCCTGTCCACGCCCAGACGTTCCGCCAGCTCTGCGCCTCCAATCTGGCCGTGCGTCTGCAATAATTCCAACACGGTGAGCACGCGGGTTGTAGGACCAGACATAATCGCCTTCCTCCTGGCGTCGTTTTCCGATGATTTGAATAAATTTGCATTGTCCTGCTTATTTAGGACAGATTCTCACCTATTTACAAACTAATCTGATCTCGCAGTACTTAAGGAACCTCTGAACACTACTTGAATCACTGACTGGAAATGGAGATCGGCATGTCAGAACTCACGTTTTACACCCATCCTATGTCTCGCGGGCGCGTTGTACGCTGGATGCTGGAAGAAGTCGGCGTTCCCTACTCAGTAGAGACCATGGAATTCGGCGCGGACATGAAAACCCCGGAGTACCTGGCCATTAACCCCATGGGCAAGGTGCCGGCCATCAAACACGGCAACACCATTGTGACCGAAGTGGCGGCTATCTGTGCCTACCTGGCGGACCAGTTTCCGGACAAGCAGCTGGCGCCATCGCCACAGTCCCCGGAACGCGGCGCTTACTACCGCTGGCTGTTCTTCATGGCGGGGCCGTTTGAGATGGCCACCAGTGCACTCGCCTATGGCTGGAAAATCGATAGCAACAACGTGCAGGCCGTCGGCTGCGGCCGCGTGGAAGATCCCATCAATACCCTGGAGAAAGTGCTAAGCCAGACGCCGTATATCTGTGGCGACCAGTTCACCGCAGCGGATGTGCTGGTCAGCAGTTACCTCTGGTGGGAAACGATGCAGAAGAACATCCCGCCGAACGAGGTTTTCCAAGACTACATCAACCGTACGGAAAGCAGGCCGGCTGCCAAACGTGCCAATGACCTGGACGATGCACTGGCCGAACAGATGAACGTCGCCATGGCCTGAAAGTCAGAGAGCTGACGCTGGCGATACTGTGCATATACCGCCCGGTACATTCCGTACCCAGTCGCGGATGGCCAGTATCGTCGGGTCCTGCCGACGACTTTCCGGGTAAACCAGATAGAAGGGTTTACCCTCCAATTCAGGGCCGAAGGGCTGCACCAGCCGCCCTTCGGCCAACTCATCCTCAATCAGAGGCCGACTCATCAACGCCACGCCTTGGCCACCCACTGCGGCGGAAATGGCGTGGGTTTCATCGGAAAACACCAGCCCGGCACTGACATCCAGCCCTGGTATTCCCGCCAGCTTCTGCCAGCCTGCCCAATCCAATGGTGTTATCGACGCCTGCTGTGGCCGAAAGTGAATCAGCGGATGATTTGGCAGATCTTCCGCCCTCGTCAGCCCCAGATAGGGACTGCAGGCCGGTATGAAAGTGTTATCAAACAGTTTTTCAGCGACCAGACCTGGCCAATGCCCATCCCCGTAGCGAATAGCAAGATCCGCCGTCACCCCGTCCAGAGCCACCGCTTCGTGTGAGGCGTGGATACGCAAATCAATATCCGGATGGGTATCCCGCAGCATGCATACCCAGGACAGCAGCCAGCGAACTGCCACCGCCGGCGTCGTCGAGAGGGTAACTCCCTGGCGCGCTGGCACTGCTTTCAGTCGCTCAATCGTATTGCTGATATTGTCGAAAGCAGAACCCAGCACTTCTTGCAGCTCCCGGCCCTGAGGCGTCAGCACCAGCTGCCGGGGTTTGCGAACGAACAGGGCGATCCCCAGTGCTTCCTCAAGCCCGCGAATCTGATGACTGATGGCCGTTGCGGTTACAGATAGTTCCTGTGCGGCCTGCTTGGCACTCTCATGGCGGGCAGCAGCTTCGAAGGATCGCAAGGCAGACAACGAGGGCAGGCGACGGGGGTTCATGGATGAATTCACCTCATCTACAGGAGCAAAAAATCATCGTTTGTGAGCCTGAGAGTATGGATTTAGGCTTAATTTGCTGTCAACAACAGATGAATTTTTCTAGCAACCAAATGGAACCCCATATGACTCACATCCTGCAACTCGACGCCTCCGCCCGTCCCGGCCGTGCCGGCACCCATGAACATGGTTCCCACAGCCGCAACCTCACTCATCGGTTCGTCGAACGGTGGCAGCTCCAACACCCCGAAGACACCGTCACCTACCGGGATGTTGGCGGCACACCGCCCTCATTCATCGATCAACGCTGGATACAGGCCGCTTTCACGCCAGCACAGCAACAGGAGCCCTGGATGGCCGACACACTGGCGGAAAGTGACCGGCTGATTGATGAGCTGATCGCAGCGGATATCCTGGTCATCGGCGCCCCGCTGTATAACTTCGGCATGCCTGCAGCGCTCAAGGCCTGGGTTGATCAGGTGGTTCGCATGGACCGGACCGTGTCTTATGATCCCTCAACGCCCGAGGACCCGTTCACACCGCTCCTCGCAGACCGCCCCCGCCATGCGGTTATTCTCTCGTCCCGTGGTGGCGCGGGATTCGATCCCCATGGCGAAATGGCGCACATGAATCATCTCGAGCCCGCCCTGAGCACCGTGCTCGAATTCATCGGCATCACCAACATTCACAGTGTTGCCATCGAGAATCAGGAGGAAGGCGGTGATGCGCTGGCCGCTTCGGTTGTAGCAGCGGAGCAGCGGGTGGACGCACTGGTGGCCCGGTTGCAGGGCACGTCCCAGGCGGCTCCGAAACCAGAGCTTGCGTAACGCTGCCTGTGGCGAACGCTTGTTTCTTTACGGAACAACCGATTCCTGGGGCGATTCTGATTTGCCAGTAGCGTAAACCCTGTCCCGGACTGTCTGGATCCACTGGTAGAAAACCGGCACCAGCAACGTTCCCAGGATGGTTGCCGCGACCATGCCGCTCAGCACCGTAACACCAAGACTCACCCGGCTGGCGGCACCAGCGCCACTGGCGAACACCAACGGCAGTACGCCCAGCACAAAGGATAACGCCGTCATCAGGACCGCCCGGAACCGGAGTACGGCTGCTTTTCTGGCCGCCTCTTCGGTGGACATACCGGATTGCCGGAGCTGCATCGCAAATTCAACGATCAGAATGGCGGTTTTGGTCGACAGCCCGACCAACAACACCAGCCCGACCTGAGCGTAGATGTTATTGGCCAGCCCCAGCAGCCAAAGCCCGCCCATGGCGCCGAACATGGCAAGGGGAACCGCACCGATCACCGCAAGCGGAAGCGTCCAGCTTTCGTACTGGGCCACCAGGAACAGGTATACAAACACAATGGCCAGCAGGAAAATCACGGTAGCCAGGCTGCCCGCCTGCAGTTCCTGCAGGCTCTGCCCCGCCCAGCTAAATTCATAGCCCTGGGGCAGCTTCTCGGCCAGGTTTGCCATCGTTGTAAGTGCATCGCCACTGGCAAAGCCCGGGGCGGCTTCACCGGATATGGTCGCTGAGCGCTTGAGATTGAAATGCTGGATACTCGACGGCCCCAGAACCGGTTCCAGTGATGCCAGAGTGGTCAGTGGCACCATGTCGCCCTGTTGGTTTCGCACGTAGTAATAGGACAGATCCTCGGGTTTCTGCCGAAAACTCCCCTCTGCCTGCAGCAATACCCGGTAGTTCTTTCCGAAACGGGTGAAGTCGTTAACGTAGAGCGAGCCAAGCTGGGTCTGCAGGGTGGAGAAAATATCGGAGAGCTGTATGCCAAGGGCCTTGGCCTTGTTGCGATCCACATGCAACAGATACTGAGGGATATTGGCGCGATAGGTACTGTAGACCCGAGTCAGCGATTCCTGCTGGTTGGCTTCGAATATCAGGCCGTTCATAACTTGGGAAAGCTCCGCAACGTCTCGCCCGAGATTGTCCTGAAGACGGAAATCAAACCCCGCCGAGGTGCCAAGCCCGGGAATGGGCGGCGCGTTGAATACCATTACCTGCGCTTCTGGCACGGTCCAGAGCCGCGATGACAGGCGGGGGATGACCTGCTGCAGACCCAGCGTTGCGTCTTGCCGCTCCTCCCAGTCCTTCAGCATGACGATGCCCAGGCCGTTATTGGAATTGGTGCCGCCCAACAGAGAGAAGCCCGATACCGTGATGAAATCGGTCACGGCAGGGTCTTCCAGCACCATGTCCGTCACTTTCTCGAGCACGGCGTCGGTTCGCTCAAGCGCTGCTGCGTCCGGCAGCTGCACATCCACAAACAGGAATCCCTGGTCCTCTGGCGGCACAAAGGCGGTCGGCACCGCCTTGAACAGACCGGCACTGGCGATCAGGAGGGCCACCAGCGCCACACCGACCAGCGCGCCCTTGCGAAGCAGCCGCGTCACGACACCGTCGTAGCCCTTTGTGCCACTGACGATCAACCGCTCGAACGGGCGCAGCCAGCGAATGGACTGGTTACCGCCCCGCCCAAGCAGGGAGACGCAAAGCGCCGGGCTTAGAGTCAGCGCATTGATCGAGGAAATGATCACCGCCACGGAAATGGTGACGGAAAACTGCTTGTACAACTCACCGGTAATGCCGGGCATGAAGCCGACCGGGACGAACACCGCCAGCAACACCAGAGTGGTGGCAATCACCGGGCCGGTCACCTCCGCCATGGCTTTCGTCACCGCCTCGCGAATGGGCAGTTTTTCTTCCTGCAGGATGCGTTCGACGTTTTCGATCACCACAATGGCATCATCCACCACTATGCCAATGGCAAGCACCAGACCGAACAGAGTGATGGTGTTGATGGAATAGCCCAGTACCGCCATGACCGCAAAAGTGCCAATCAGTGAAACGGGAATCGCGATGCTGGGAATGAGCGTAGCCCGCCAGTTCTGCAGAAACAGAAAAACCACCAGAATCACCAGCCCGACGGCCTGGAACAGGGTGAGGATCACCTCATCGATAGAGCGGCTGATGAATTCCGTGGTGTCGTAGAGCACACTGTAGCCAACGCCGTCGGGAAAACCCGGTTCGGCATCCGCTACCACCTTCTTGACACGCTCGGCGACTTCAAGCGCATTGGCGTCGGGCAACTGATAGATCACCAGGAAGGCCGTGTCCTGGTTATTGACCTTGGCGGTGGAGGCATAGGATCGGGAGCCCAGCTCGATCCGACCAACGTCCCGTAAACGTACAAAGCCACCATCAGACTTTGCCCGGAGGATGGTCTGGGCAAACTCTTCAGGGTCGGACAGCCGTTCACGACTCTGGATGCTGTACACAAATTGCTGCCCGGCAGGCACCGGCGGCTGACCCAGCTTGCCCGCGGCGACAATCTGATTCTGCTCCCTCAGTGCCGCCGCCACGTCCGCAACCGTGATATCGAGGGATGACATGCTCTGTGGGTTCAACCAGACCCGCATGCTGTAGTCTTTCGCACCCATCACTTCCGCCGAGCCTACACCGGGCACCCGCCCCAACGCCTCGACCAGATTGTTGGAGGCATAATTGCTGAGAAAAACACCGTCCAGGTCCGACCGGTCGGACGTCAGGTTGATGCCCATCAGCATATTGCCGGCCTGCTTGCTGACCACCACCCCCTGCCTTCTCACTTCATCCGGCAAAAACGGCTCCGCGAGCGCGACCCGGTTCTGAACATTGACCTGGGCAATATCAGTGTCGGTGCCGCTTTCGAACGTCAGGGTGATCTTGGCCGTGCCGTCGCTGGAGGCCGTTGACTCGATGTAGATCATGCCCTCAACCCCGTTGAGTTGTTGCTCAACCGGGCGAATGACCGCTTCCTCAACCACCTGGGCACTGGCGCCAGGCAGCGACGCCGACACCTGAACCTGAGGCGGCGCCATATCGGGATACATATTCACTGGCAGGCCACGAAGCGCGAGAAGGCCAGCCAGGGTAATCAGGATGGATATAACGAACGCAAACTTAGGCCGCCGAATGAAAACACCGCTGATCATTTTTCAACCTCACCTGCATCGGCGAGGGCACCGGTATCCGGATCAATACGCTTTTGCACCGGGTTGACCGTAACCCCGGATCGGACTTTCTGCAGCCCCTCCACAATCACTCGCTCGCCAGCCTCAAGCCCACTCTCTGCAACTAACATTGCCCCCCGGGTAGGCCCGGTTTTGATGAAGCGCTGGACCACCTGTTGCTGGTCGTCCACCAACAACACAAACTTGCCTTCAATGGTTTCCTGAACCGCTACCTGGGGAACCAGAATCCGCGCCTCGCCGGTCTGCCCTTCCACATGGAGGGTGACGTAGAGCCCCGGTAGAAGAATCGCTTCGGAATTGGGAAACACCGCTCTCATGGCGACGGTCCCTGTACTGGCGTCCGTGGTGACATCCGCAAAGTCCAGCACACCGCCCTGGGTATAGCGCTCGCCGTCCGGCAAGGTGAGGTACAAAGACAGATTACTGACAATATCCTCGGCGGCGTCCCTTCCAGCTCGTCGGAATGCTACGTAGTCCGCTTCGTTGAGCTGGAATTCCACGTAGATGGGATCGGTTACCAGAATTTCAGTAATGGCACCGCTGGCAGGGCTGACCACCGCGCCCACATCAAAATTCAGTTTTCCGATCCAGCCGTCAAAGGGCGCCTTTATTTCTGTATAGCCAAGGTTGTTTGCCGCCTTCTGTACAGCCGCTTCCGCCGTCTGCAAACGCCCTTCGGCCGCGTTGAAGCGGTCCCTCAGTTTGTCCAGGTCGGCAGCCGAAAGGTACCCCTTGTCGGCCACATCCTCGCCACGCTGAAGGTTTTTAGTGGCGGACTGCAACTCTGCCCGGGAAGCAGCCAGTTCTGCCTTGGCCTGGCTGAGATCTGCGCTGGCATTGGTATCCTCCAGTCGAACCAGCAGTTGCCCCTCTTCAACCCGGGAGCCTTCCTTGAACTGGATTTCCCGGATTTCTGCTTCGATGCGTGCGGAGATATCGGCTTTCGCTGACGCGGCCGTTCTGGCAACGAATTCCCGGGATGGTCTTACTTCGGCGTTTTCCAGCACCACCACTGAGACGGAAACCGGCGCAGCCTTGGGTGCTTCGGTCGGCTCGGAGCACCCGGCAATCAGTGTGAGAAAAAGGGCTGGAATAAATAGCAGAGCCAGCGGTTTCCGGGCAGGCTGGCAAGAGTATCTGAATCTGAACATTAACTTTCTTCCTTGATCGGATTGGCGGTCCGGGAGCATTCTCTGGTTTGGATTAAAGGATAGCCAATGCGTCCATACCCCGCCATTTATTGGACATTTAGCCGGCTTGCTCTTTACATCCTCATGATAATTACGCTACATGACAGGAAACCGACTTCCGATCACCCACGTTTGATGGATAAAACGATGACAACTCGACTGACAGTTCCTCTGGCCTTTCTGGCACTCTCACTGACCGGCTGTGCCTATCAGGAATCCCTGAAGAGCGGCACCGAAAACCCGTGCGCCACCCTGAAAAACATCGTGGCGGATTACCCGACGGGGTTCGCTTCGTACCGGAAAGGTGGGTCGGATTTCAGAGCGGTGACGATTTACCAGGCAAAGGAAGAACTGATTCGCGGCCATTGTGAAGTATGGGCCTGGGGCAATGCTGACTCAGCCTACGTGTGTACCGTGGCAGCTCCGGATCCGGAGGTAGCCACTGAGCGCTATACCCAGGCAGTGGAACAGGTTTCAGGTTGCCTCGGGCCAGACTGGGTTGCCGAAGAAGGAGCCCGGGAGAGAGACGGCGAGGCCGATGGCGTAGCTACCCGTTTCCAGTCTCAGGACGCGAAGATGCCTGTGGTCTCCATACACAACGTCAAGGATCGTTGGCGCCGGTCAGTCTATCTTTACATCGGAAGTCCCGCACGCGAGCACGAGTGACTAATGAGCGGCGCCCCGTGATTTATCCTTCGGATAGCCAGGGGCACGCTGACTGCCGCCAAATTTTTTTTGCTATCAGATGCATCTTTCCCGGAACTTTCCCCGTATCACTCGGTACACCCACCCATTAAACATTGGAAGTGGTGGGAAACAACCCGATGACGAGGAGAACAAGATGAAGAAGCACTTCAAGACAGGCGCATTTTTGGCAGCTACGTTTATGTCTGGTGCCCTGATGTCCGGGAGCGCACTGGCTGGTGATCACGCCAAGGTTGGTGTTTGGGGCGACGATCAATCCGTCTCTGACGGCACGGTTACCGCCAAGAAAGTCGTAGCCGAGAAGAACGGCTGGCTGGTAGTCCACCGCACCGATGAGAGCATGAAGCCAGGCCCTGTTGTTGGACACGCACCTCTCAAAATGGGCAAAAACAAGGATGTAGCCGCGATTCTTACCGAAGAAGTGGCATCCGGCGATATGCTGATGCTCATGCTTCACGCCGAGGACGGCGGTATGAAAACCGGCATCTTCGAATACACCCTGGGCGCCAAGGAAGACGGCCCGGTCAAGAAAGACGGCAAGCTGGTGATGAAAACCATCACCGTGAAGTAATTACCCAGTGGTTGTGCAGGCAGGGCCTTCACCGGCCCTGCCTGTCCCCCTTTCCGGTCAGTTCCCTTCTTTCGCGATCAAACGCCGTACCTGCGCCAGGTTTTCATTGGACGTGACGTGGTAACTGGGTGATGCCTTGGCTGCCTTCTGAAAGAAGGTCTCGGCCTGCGGGTAGTCTCCCTCCGCCATGCGGATGTACCCCATGGTGTTCCAGGCATCGGCTTCGTCCATCACTTTGGCGAGCGCATCCAGTGCCTCGTCGTAGCGCTGCAGCCGGGTGTATAACTGTCCCAGGTTCCGCCATGTGCGTTCGTGCCCTGGCTCCAGGTTCAGCGCGGTCTGGTACTGATTCTCCGCCCGGCTCCAGTGGCCGATCAGGTAGTAGGAATAGCCCAGGTTATTGTGAAGTTTGACGTTACGGGGGGCGATCACCAGTGCCCTGTCGTAGTAGCTCCTGGCTTCCGCAAAATCACCCCTCAAATCTGCCATGATGCCCAGCCCGTTAAGCGCCTGCCACCGGTTGCTGTCGGTTTCAATTGCCTTTTCCAGCATCAACCGGGCCTGTTCGTAGTCTCGCTGTTTCATCAGCATCAGCCCCAGCCCCTCCAGGGCTCCGGGATGGGTAGCGTCTTTTTCAAGGGCGAGACGAAAAGCAGAGGCAGCCTTGCCATTGGCCTCCTTGTGAAGGTTGATCACTCCGATTTTATAGAAGGTATCGGCGTTGTCCGGATCCAACTCCAGAGAGCGAATGTATTCAAACACCGCCTCATCCACTTTGCCTTGCCGGTATGCCGCGTCGCCCCTTGCGATAGCCTCCTCTGCCGATTCCACGGGCATCAGCGTGGAGAAAGTGAGCTCTGACGTGCCTTCGTAGAGTTGCTTGTAGCTGTTACCGGATTTAACCGCTGGGCTGCTGGCACAGCCGCCCAGGACCAGTGCCGTGATGACAATGCCCGCCTGTACCAGCTTCCTCATACCATGCCGGTCAGCGGCCCGATCATCCTTGTACGTTGCTTTTGTTTGCTGATGTTCCATCATGGTAACTCCTCGGATTATTTTTGTGTTTGTCACCAGGCCTGAAAGTGGTCCAGCAACCCAACGACAGCAGGGCCTATGGCCACGACAAAAAATGCAGGGAACATGCACAACACCAGTGGAAACACCATTTTTGTGGAGATGGTGGCTGCGGTTTCCTCTGCTTTTTGCATACGCTTGTCACGAAACTCCTCGGAATAAATCCTCAGGGATTCCGCAGTGCTGGTGCCAAACCTCAGGCTTTGGCTGAGCAGGGCCACAAGCCCGCCAATTTCTTCCAGCCCGGTGCGGTCGGCCAGGTTCTTCAGCGCCTCAACCCGATCGACACCGGCGCGCATTTCGCTGTTTACCAGGGCCAGTTCCTCGGCCAACTCAGGGTGCCCAACCGCCAGTTCATCGGATACCCGCTGTATGGCAGGTTTCAGGCCATATCCCGCTTCGGTGCATACCACCAAAAGGTCAAGAGCATCGGGGAACCCGTTATACAGTTTGCGCTTGCGCTTCTCGATCAACTTACCCAATACAATGTTCGGACCAATGGTTCCCACTAACATGGCCCCAGCAGCTGCCTGCACTACCTCCTTGGTGGTCAATCCTGGTACCCAGCGCAATCCGAAAAACACTAACAGTGGCAGCCCTACAATCATTAAGGTTTTTATTGCGTAGAAGTTTGCCAGCGCGTTGTCATTGCGAAAGCCTGCGTGCATCAGTCGCTCAAGGGTGCGGTTACGCTCTTTTTCTTTCTTGGGTAGAAAATGCGGAGCGACGGACTTCAACATAGGACTGAAGAAACCCTCTTTTTCCGTTTCCCCGGCTTCTGGAGCAACCACAGTGTGTAATCGGCTTCGCACTGGATGGAACAGAGTAGACATCAGGAACATCCCGGCAAGAGCGAGACAAAAAACCGCCACAGCCATCAGCGCCACGAAAGCCAGCTGCGCCATGTGCCGATCTTGGAGGATGCTATCAAGCATTCCGATCAGATAATCCATTGCCCTTCCCTCCTACACCTTTATGTTGAGGATCTTCTTGATCCAGAAAACCCCGACAACGATCAGAATCAGGGAAGTCAGGATGATATCGCCACCCCGGGGATTCTCGGTAAGCATGGGCATGTAGCCTGGATTCACCAGAGTGATCATTAAGAACAGTACAAACGGTGTCAGGGTGAGCACCCAGGCGGAGACTCGCCCCTCAGCGGAGAGCGTTCGAACCCGGCGCTGAAAACGGAACCGGCCACGGATGACTGAGGCGATCTTCTCCAGCACCTCAGCCAGGTTGCCGCCCGATTCACGTTGTACAAGCACAGCGGTAATCAGGGCCATGATCAGTACACTGGGTACCCGCTGCAGCAGGCCAAACAGAGCTATGCGGACATCGCCCCCGTAATTGATCTCGTTGAACGTTGTCTGGAATTCCTCTTTAACCGGGCTCGGCATTTCAGTGGAAACCAGACGAATCGCTTCAATAAACGGATGACCCGCTCGCAGGGCTCGGATAATGACATCCACCACGTCGGGTAATTGCTCCTCAATTTTCGCAATACGCTGACTACGCTTCCTGCGCAAGTAGAGGAAGGGAATAGCGGCCCCGAGAGGCGAGAGTGCCAGAGGCGCCCACCAGATGCCGGTCAGGGAATAACCCATGAATCCAGCCAGCGCAGCCAGCAATATGGCCATCAACAGCACCCGGTAAGCCCGGGTACGGTATCCGCTCTGAGCGATCAGTGTGACCAGCGGCTGCAGCAACGACATGGATTCCAGCTGTTTCTCCAGTGGCGACAGGTCCCGCAGGTATTGCTCCCGCACCAGGGATACCCGCTCCGCAGCCCCGTCCGATTCGCTAATCTGTTTCATGCGCTGGCCCAGCCGTTTTCGGGCGCCGCGGCTCTCTCCGAATACCGGAATCACCAGTCCTTGCGACAGCAGGAATACAGCCACGAAGACCAGTGCAATAAAAATCCAGAGTTTATCTCCCAACACGTCCATGGCTCAGCTCCCGAATTCCGGATCATAGAGTGACAACGGCAACACAATGCCCCGTTGGTGCAGATGCTCCTGGAAACGGGGCACAATACCCGTTGCAAGGTAACTGCCCAGTACACGACCATGCTCATCGCGGCCATGACGGCGGAAGGTAAAGATTTCCGACATGGTAATCACATCGCCTTCCATACCGTTGATTTCCTGCACGCTCACCAGCCGGCGGGTACCGTCCTCCTGACGCTCGACCTGAACAACGACATCGATGGCCGAGGCAACCTGGGAACGAATGGCCTTGACCGGCATGGTGGTTCCCGTCATGGATACCATGTTCTCGATCCGGGTCAGTGCGTCCCGGGGGGCGTTGGCGTGAAGGGTGGTCATGGAGCCATCGTGGCCGGTATTCATTGCCTGCAACATATCCAGCGCCTCTGTTCCCCGCACCTCGCCGACGATGATGCGGTCCGGGCGCATCCGTAAACTGTTACGGACCAGGTCCCGCTGGGTAACTTCACCCTTGCTCTCAATGTTCGGCGGGCGGGTTTCCAGTCGCGCCACATGGGGCTGCTGCAGTTGCAGTTCCGCGGAATCCTCAATGGTGACGATCCGTTCGTCGTGGGGCACAAACCCGGACATCACGTTCAGAAGGGTGGTCTTGCCGGAACCGGTACCGCCGGAAATCAGCACGTTCAGCCGCCCCCGGACAATGCCTTCCAGCAGGCTGGCGATGGCCGGCGTCAGGGTGCCCTTATCCATCAGCGACTCCATGGACAGGTGGCCAATAGAAAATCGGCGAATAGACAGTAATGGCCCATCCACAGCCAGAGGCGGAATGATGGCGTTCACCCGGGATCCATCCTTGAGACGAGCGTCCACCATGGGCGAGGACTCATCAATACGGCGACCAACACTGGAAACAATTCGATCAATGGTGTTCAACAGGTGAGTGTCGCTCTGAAAGCTGACAGCCTCCCTCTCCAGCTTGCCGTTGCGCTCCACATAGACGCAGTTGTAGCCGTTGACCAGAATATCCGAGATGGACTTGTCAGCCAGCAAGGGCTCCAGCGGGCCAAAGCCGAGGATGTCGTCCTTGATTTGGCGAAGAATTCGCTCGCGGGCGGCCAGCGACAGCGGAATGGACTCTTCCGCCATCAAACGCTGGCCAATATCCCGCAGCTGGCGCTCAGCCTCTTCCCGCCCGAGGGTTCCCAGAAGGGAAAGATCCAGCACCTTCATCAGTTTCTGGTGAATTTTCTGTTTCCAGGCCCGCTCCTGCTCCTCTTCCGCACGTCGGGCTGAGTCCTTGCCATTGCCTGGGTGGACCAGCGGGGGCTCCAGCTCGCCCTTGTCGATGTCATTCATTCTGCCCAGTTCCATAACGCCCTCCTCAGGCTCCTGCCAGTTTTCGCCAGACCCGACCGAGGCCGGACTGAGGCACCACTTTTTTGCCACTCAGGGATTCCGCCATCTGTACCATGCTGCGACTCACCAGCGACGATGGCGCGGCCTCCAGTAGCGGAACCCCCAGGTTTGCACTTTCCGCAACCCTGGCGTAATCATTGGGGATGCAGGTCAGATCCCTGGCGCCCAGGGCTTTCTCGATGTCCGAGGTGGTCAGCGCCAGGCGCTTGTTCCAGCGGTTCACCACCAGACCGATCCGGTCCTCCGGCACGCCCAGATAGCGAGTAAGGTAATGAAGTAACCGGCGGGCATCCTGAATGTGAGCGATGGTCTGCTGCATGACCACCAGCACCCGGTCGGCGGACTCCAGCAGGGCGCCGGTGACACCATCAATCTGTCTTGGCAGGTCAACCACCGTGTGGTCGTACCCCGAGCGCAGCAACATCAGCAGCTTCTGTAACTGGCTCTCGTCGATGTCCCCGGGCACTACCAACTGATCCGAACTGTTGCCCAGAAGATGCAGGCCACTCTTGTGCTTCATCATGTGCCCTTCGAGCGCCAGCAGATCCATGTTGTCCGCCCTCAGGATGGCGTCAATCAGGCTGCCGCTTTCCTGCATATCGAACGCAGACGCCAGGTGGCCGAATTGCAGGTCCATGTCCAGCAGGGCGACCCGGTCCTCAATTCTTTCGGCCAGGCTGTGGGCCAGTGCCGCTGAAATGGTGCTGGCGCCGGATCCCCCTTTGGCATTGATGACCGCAAACAGGCCCCCGGCCTGTTCGTTGGCCGGTTGCAGCTCACGGGCGATGCGCCGCAATGCTTCCAGCAATTCCTGTTTTTGCACCGGGAAGGTGAAGTAGTCCCGTGCGCCCACCCGCATGGAAGTACGCATGACATTGGTATCTTCCGGGCCGGTGACCAACGTCGGCACACGCCCCTGCGCAGGGCGTTCATCAAGGGACTTCAACTCGTCTTCCCAGGCCACTGTGGTGCAGAACACCAGGGCGTCGGGCAAATCCACAACATTGTGGAGCGGATCCGAGTGCCCGTTGGTAATCAAACGCTTGCTTACGGACAGGCCCGACTGGTTAGCAAGCATCTGCTCAAGCTCTTCCAGTTCACGGGCGTTACGCCCTGCTATCAAAACCGTCATCGGTGCTTTCATGGCGTTATCCTTCCCTGCTCACTCAACTGATTGATCCGAAACAACCGGTACCTTCCGGCGACACTCCCAGGCTTTCCCTGGGCAGTACGGTAATAAACGGTGGCAATTCAAATTGCTGGAAAAAGAACGGAATAATCAGCTGATGTTGAAAACCACTGACTTCACTTCTTACAAACGCGATATCCAGGTAGTTCGCTTCCGGATCCGCCATTACACCGCCTGTAACGGTGAGGTAATCGAGGTTAATGAGGTCTTCTGAGAGATCCCGAAGCACCGGACTGTTGCCGGAGGATCCCGGCTCATCGAACATCGCTACCCGCCGAATGGCGCTGTGCTCAACGGGGCAGACAACGGCAACCCGGGCTGCCCGGCGGCTGGTTTCATCCAGCGTATTCCAGACAAACATCAGACGACCGAACTCAATAGCCGCGAACAGCAGGATGAAAAACATCGCCCCGACCAGTGCGAACTCCACGGTATGCAAACCGGACTGCGATCTGATGTTCATAGCGCCCTCATCTGCACGGTGCCGTTCATTTCGAAAGCCACATCAATGGGGTCGCCGCCGTAGAAGGCAGGGATTCTTCCGACAATTGGCACGTAGTTGTATATGGCCCGGACCTCAACGTGGGCAGCGTCGGGGCTGGATACGCTGATATCGCCAGCCGACCAACCAGGCAGAAGCGGCTCGCCGGCGCCCAGGGTATTTCCAAACACCACCAGGTTGCTCACTTCCTGCACCAGGTCGCTATCAATGAAAATCAAACCCACACTGGCTTCCATGGCATTAGATGCTGCATGGCGCGCGCCATCCTGAGTCGCACGTGTCATGGTGTGATACTGGTGGAAGGCCCAGCCCAACTCACTCACAGCGAAAACGACCAGAATCAGCAGAGGCGCCGTCAGCATGAATTCCAGCACGGCGATACCCTGTTGTTTCCCTGCTCTGTGATATGCCCTCATGACTTCACTCCTTGATTCGCCAATACCGCTCAGCTATCGAAGCTATCCGGATCCTTGTAGAGCTGGATAATGTGGGGCCCAAGTCCAGCGCCGGGGTTCGGCCCCGGCGTTCCGCTGCCGCCACAATCGTCCTTGAACTGGCCGTAGAACACGGCCTGCCCCGCCTGATTCATCCGGTCCACCATGTAAAAGCAGCTGAAGCCCAACAAATCCACCGAATCCTGCCCGTTGGCCAGTCCGTCACAGTTACCGACCGGCATGGTCAGGATTCGTCGGCCAGGCGCACCGCTCGGTGGTTGATCCGGAACAACGCTCTCGTATTGCGATTCGTACCAATCCAGGTCGTAGGCGGGCATTGTCTGGTTGTTGTAATCCGCTTCCGTATAGGTCTCATGGTTTGTGAACCAGTCTGGCGGGTAGTCGGTCGAGTTCACCGGGCCGTTATAGATACCCAGGCGGGTGTTGATACCCTGGGCAAACGGACCGACGGTATTGCCTGGCTCTGTTTCGATATCACCATCCCCCCCTGCGGACAGACAGGCGTCGAACTCTCCCGCAGCGGCTTTCCTTACGTCAGCGCCACCGCTGCTGCCATCAAGTCGGATCAGGTAGAAGTTGCCGTTCCCGACTTCCGATGAGGTGCCAGAACCGATTTTCAACTGCTCCACCTCCCCACGGGAGTAACCAAAGGTAGTGCCTGGGGGGCTTTCCTCCTGTGGAGTGCCACAGGCCATCATGGGCACCACATTGCAGGCTTTTTGCAGGGCCGGACTCGGACCGGCAACCGCAGTACCGGCGACCGCCAGCTCATCAAACCCGAGTACCGGGGCAAACCATTCTCCGACGTCATAATTGGCGACACTTGCCCTGACGTATTGTGCGGGTGTGGTGCCGGCCACAAACGGATTCAGCGTGGAAGAGAATTCGAGCACCAGGCTGAGATCGCCATTGCTGGAAGCTGCCCCCAGCCCTGCATTGCCTGGCGCGGCCACGTTGGCAACAAAAGTGGTGTGGCCCGCGCTGCCAGCCAGAGCCGTGTTACCGGTTTGATCCAGCACCTTGGCTGCACTGAGCGCAGCGGCGTCCAGAGCATTCTGGAGCCGCGTCTTTTCCAGGTGAGCATTACTGATATCCAGCGCGAGGGCGGCCATGCCGAGAATACCCACCAGGGAAATAGCCGCCAGCGGCAGAATAGCACCTTGTTGTAACTGCCTGACCCCGTTTACCAGTACCATGGCTCACCCTCCTGTTCAGCGCTGGAATCAGCGCTGGAGCCCAAGACCAACACCGCCGGTCATATCCGGATTCATTCGCGCAGGGTTGCCAGTCTCCTTGCGATAACTGTTGTATCCGGCTTCCGCTTTACGACCATCCAACACCGGCAACTCCCGGGTTTGCTGATCCGGCGAAACGTATTTCTGGGCCGAGATCATCTGGCGCACCGAGTTACCGAACTGGTCCTCGGAACTGGGCGAGGCACATCCGATCATCAGCAAGCCTGCTGCCAGCCCTGCCACTACTGTCTTCCAATTGCGTTTGTAAGCATCCATGGCTTCCACCTCAGAGTTCATGACCGAATTGTCCCTTCACACTTCCCTGCTGGGTCGACTTGGCACCGGTACCAGGCTCATGCCGGCCTTCGGTATACCCCAGCAGGTAAAACTCCAGATCCGACGGCTCCACAAAATAATCCGTCGGCAAGGTAAACCGATCACGATCCACTGGTTTGGCAAAGTGCGGAGTGACCAGAATCACCAGTTCAGTTTTACCCTTGATAAATTCCTGGCTTCGGAACAGGTTGCCCAGTACTGGCAGGTCGCCCAATCCAGGGAACTTGTCCACCCGCTCCCTCAAGGTCTCGTTAATCAGCCCAGCCACCCCGATGGTCTGGCCATTGGCCAGTTCAACCGTGGATGACGCACTTCGACTAGTCAGGGCGTTGATGAAAAAGGTGGCAGATGTATCAGGTACTGCCAGCGCAATGGAATTCTGGTTGCTCAGCTCGCTGACCTTGATGTTGAGCTTAAGGCTGATCATGTTGGAATCCAGTACCGTGGGCAGGAACCCGAGGCTGACGCCAAATTCCTTGAACTCAATTCGAATGCCATCGTCACGCCCGCTGCCAACCGGAATCGGAAACTCGCCCCCCGCATGGAAAGTGGCTTCCTGTCCCGTGAGGGTGGTCAATGTTGGCTCAGCCAGAACCTTGGCCAGATTATTTTCCTGAGCGGCGTCAATCACCAGATCAAACAGGGTGTCGCCGTCCAGGAAGCTGGCAAACAATCCGGTACTTTCAAAAGTCATGGCTTCGCGGAGGATCTGCGTGGCCGGCAACCCGCCTGTTACGGTGTCAAACCCGCCACCCGGAATAAACGCGCCGGACGGGGCCAGTGCGGTGCCATTGTTGCCGGCGCCAATGGTCAACAAGGAGTTGGCATTGATAGCCTCGAATTTGGCGCCAATGCGCTTGAGGAAGTCCCTTGAAACCTCGGCCACCTGAACCTCCAGCATGACCTGCTGCGCGCCCCCCACCTGCATCATGTTGAGCACTTTGCCTTCTTCACTGCCCTGATGGCTGCCGGCGAGATCAAGCGCCGCCATCATACGGGCAGTACTGCTTACCTCGCCGCTCAGAATGATGGCGTCCTGCGATGACCTGACTTCGATCTCCTCATCGGGCAGGATCTGATGGAGCTTCGATTTCAGGCTTTCCAGGTCGTGGTTAACTTCAATACCAACGGCGCTGACCACCTGATTGTCGTTATCCCACAGGGTCACATTGGTAGTCCCCAGCTTCTTGCCCACCACGTAGAGTTGCCGCGAGCGCAGAATCAGGATATCGGCGATATCCGGGTTGCCAACGGAGATCTTTGCTACCGGTTGCTCCAGGTAGAGAATCTGGGACTGGTTCAGGGCCACTTCCACAACCTGCCTGTCCATCCCGCTCGCGAGCATGACTTGAGCGCGGGCTCCTATCGGGAACACCAGTACGCACATCAAAGCCAGGCTGATCAGAAAGCCTTCCAGCGATATATTCCGCGCCTTTATTATCATGGTCACTCTCTCCTGTTTTACTTCCCGTCCGGCTGCTGCAATCCACTGGCAACCGCCACTCCACACATTCGGTTACATGGATACCTTCGAGGTGCTGACTTCCGTGCCACGAATTATCGTGACCCTGGACGAGGTGGCAACCACTCTCCGCGGCTTCGGCGCTGGCGCTTTCACCACGACCTCCTCTTTTACCGGTTCCGGCTCAAGTGCCGGGCGCATGGTGTCGTCCAATGGATTCCGCAAGGCCAGTTGCACCACCCCTTCCTGGGTCGCTTTGATCAGCTCTTCAGCTTCGTCCGAGCTCAGTTCCAGGGTGACTGCCCGCACAATCACCGGCTTGTCTTTTTCCGGTGATGCGGTCTGGTCCACTGCCAGCACCTTGACGTTTTCCAGCAGGGTCCGGGACTGATAGCGGCGGTTTCCGTTGGGAATGGCGGAAACCACATCCACCCGGTTACCGGGCATCAGGAAGCCCGCCACGCCAATCACGTCGTTGACCCGGACGGTCACCGCCCGCTTGTTGGGCGAGATAACGGCCGACAGCGCACTGCCTCCGCCAAAGGCAACCACTTTTTCCTTCAGGATCACCTCACCGGGATAAATGGTGGTCATCGCAACGGTACTCTCAATGGCAACGGGCTCTTCATAGGCCCCGGATGGCACCATGGATCTCGGCATATTGACCACTTTCAGGTCACTCTTTTCCAGTTTCTTTCCGAAAGGAATCTGTAGCGCCGCCACCACCACGGGTACGCCATCGTCAGTAGCTGGTGAAGCAAAGCGATCCACCGCCCAGCCTCGTGCCAGGTAGGCGGCGCCAAGCCCCATCAGCAGCGCAAAAGAAAGCATGAGTAAAGTTCTTGACTTGAACATAGCGGTCACCCCACGTTATCCATGTGTACGAAGTAGTTTTGCCAGGCCCATCGGATGGACTCCCGGCTGAGCCTGGCCGGTAACCCGCGATACCGGCAGTAATCACTGACCAGACCGAGCAGGTCCCGGGGGTGACAGGGCAACAGGACGTTGTCCTGCTTCGGGTATAGCTCTGTCATCATGATCCGGGTAACCTCAGGATCGTTTTCGATCGCCATCTCCTGGCAGACCTGTTGCCATAACCGCAGGTACGATTCCGGCTCCAGGGTTTTAAAACCGATTTTGTGCCCGATCCGGCGCAGGAAGGCTTCGTCTGCCAACTCGAGCGGGTTCAGGTTGGTGGAAAAAATCAACAACATGTCGAACGGAACAGCGAAGTGCTGCCCCGCCCTAAGATTCAGAAAGTCCCGCTTCTCCTCCATGGGAACGATCCAGCGAT
This sequence comes from Marinobacter sp. DUT-3, assembly GCF_050379435.1. Taxonomy (NCBI): domain Bacteria; kingdom Pseudomonadati; phylum Pseudomonadota; class Gammaproteobacteria; order Pseudomonadales; family Marinobacteraceae; genus Marinobacter; species Marinobacter sp. DUT-3. Next base: position 348,819 of record NZ_JBNRMG010000003.1, on the reverse strand, counting down.
TCAGCAGATCCATATGGGACACCCGCTGTCTGCCCAGGTCATCAATCAGCAACATGCCGTTGCTGGCCTTGAGCTGTATGGGCGCCTGATACTGTTTCCGCTGTTCATCGAACTTCAGGTCCAGCATGTCCAGGGTCAGCTCACCACCGGTGGTGACCTCAGGGCGATGGCACAGAACGTATCGGGGATCATGGCCACTGGTGAGATGAACCGGGTCCTGCTCCTCGCCATGAACCGGATGATGGAACTCCGGATCAAACAGGCTGATAACGGTATCGCCCACCAGGATGGCGTATGGGACGTAGACCGGACCGGCAAGCAACCTGACCAGTTGGCGGGAGATATAACTCTTGCCACTGCCTGCCGGGCCGTAGATAAATATGGCACGACCGGAATGAACCGCCGGGCCCAGTTGGGCCAACAGGCGTTCCTCCACTACGGTATTGCTGAACAGCCGATGGATATCCTCTTCGGTCACAACGCATTTGGAGACCGACTGGCGCCGGACCAACGCCTCATAATCCGACAGTAAAACCGGAGCCGGACCGCAGTATCCGTCACGTGACAACGCATCAAGCGCCACAGCGCGCCCACGGTCGGTCAGGGCATAACGAAGGCCCTTGCCGGAAAGGTTCTCAGTGCGACTTTCCACCTTGGCTTCCTGCCGCAGCAGGTTTATCACCGGCTCCAAAATGGCACCAGGCAGCGCTGTATGACGGGATAACTGGTGCAGAGTCTGATTGCTGACCAGGTTAAGATGCTTCAGCAGCAGGTCCGCCACGAAGAAGTGATCCAGGCCGGTGTCCTCAAGGGTGTGCGGCCTGGAAATCATTCTGGTTGCCAGGTAATCGACGCCCCAGTCTTCAGAGGGTATGAGTTCGGCTTCCATTGCTCACTCCTTACTTGGAATTTCTTTTGACTCCGGTCGTTAAATAACCGCCAGGGCCGTTCCGCAGGCAATTGCCAGCGCGTAGGGAAAACGGAGTCCGGCAGCCTCGCCAGGCGCCGGAGGAATGTAGCGTGGCTGCATTGTTGCCAGCGACATAAGCATTGATCTATAACGTCGAATCATCTGGAGAAGCCCACCTCTGACAGTGATGTAGATGAGTGCGATCACCCCACCAGCAATCACCGTCAGGATGGCGGCAAACGCCACCTGGGCGGGTCCGATGAGTACTCCTACAGCGGCCAAAAGCTTGACGTCTCCGGCCCCCATCGCACCAAACATATAAAACGGGAGGAAACATAAAAGCCCGACCAACAATCCTGCCAGCGCCTGCAAAAGACCGCCCAAATGTCCCATCCAGGTGTGTAAAACAATCCCCACAACTGCAAGACAAATGATCAGCCAGTTAGGGATGCGGCTTTCAGAGCAATCAAATACCACTGCAGCCACAAGGCCACTGATCAGGATCGCAGTAATGCCGGCTCCTCCATCCATGACGTTCCCCCCTTTTCCAGAAATCAAGCGGGATCAAGGTGATCCCGCTTTCTCAGCACCAAAGTGCAGTTACGGAGCCGCCGGTGCACCGTTTTCAATGATTCCGGTGATTTCACCGATCTTGACCGCTACCGCTTGGCCAAGCTCCGAAAACGCTGTCACGGTCAACACGACAATCAACGAACCTGCTACCGCATACTCCGACAGCTCCAGGCCTTCCTCATCACGAAGAAACTGAACTACTTTTTCCTTGAAGTTTTTCATTTTGTTACTCCTGCAGTCGTTAGACGAGCTTCCTTTGTTGTACAGCCACCATTCCGTGCGCTGTACCAACGATCATAGAAAGGGCCAGGATTAACCGTTAGGAGTATTCTGGTGAAAAAATAGGAGGATCTTGCAAACCCGGTCAGAGCTTGACCGGGTCACTGACTGAGAGCTGGAAAGGGAGGGCAGCCTCACCACGGGCGGTAAGCCATTTATGGCGATACTGGGTCGGCGTCATGCCGGTGTGTCGGTAGAACATCTTGGTGAAATGGGAGGCATCATGGAAACCGACGGACCAGCAAACGTCCATGATGGTGGCGCTGTTGTTGTGCAACAACGTGGTCGCCTTTTCAATGCGGCGCCGCATGATGTAATCCTGGAAGGTAATGCCGTACACCCGCTTGAACGCCCTGCTCAGCTGATAGCTGTTGGTGCCGCACCGTTCGGCTATATCCGCCTGCATCAGTTTGTCGGCCAGGTGTTGCTCAATGTAGGAGGCTGCGGATTCAACCGTTTTGTCCTCGCCGCGGTGCTTCTGGAAGCGGGCGTCGTCAGGCAGGGGCTGCTTCTGATGGATTGTGCTGCGGCGGTCGCGGTTTGAGGATTCCGCCAGAAGCCGATCCAGCCGGTTGAGGGATTCAACCACGGTACCTTCGTTAACCGGCTTTACAAAGTAATCCCAGACCCGGGTTCGCAGGGCCCAAACGGCCAGGGCCTCAGAGTGCTGTTCGGTAAACATCACCATCGGTATCGAGGCAAAATCCCGTTTTGCCTCGCTCAACATCGAGAGACTGGGTATGTCCGGAAAGTCGAACTCAAAACAGGTAATGTATCGTCCCTCGGATGCATAGACCGCTTCGAGATCGTCCTGCTTCGTTACACAGACCAGCGGGAAACGCCGCTCAATCACCCTGACAACCGCCGGGTCTGCCCCATACTGCGTGGCATCCACCAGCACAACGGTAGCTTTTTCCATCCCTACAACCCCTTCTTCCTACTTGTTTTCGGGTTGCCTTCCTTGTCGAGTCGCCAGTTCTCTCCGGATCTGGTGGGGAACAACATGTACTTTTTTTAATATTTTTTGTGACGTGCATCTCATAGATAGGTAATGCACTTAAACATGTCAATAATATCGATACCAGATTTAACAATCTTTGATATTTAAACGAATAAGGGCCGCACTTATGTGCGGCCCTTATTCGATCCCACCAAAGGCTTGGATGGCTGTACGCCTCAACCGAGGTTCTTTTTTACGAACTTCTGGATCTCACCCACAATGCCCGACTGGAAGGCAATCACGGTCAGCACAAAGATGCCGCCCAGGATGGGGTCTACCCAATCCCCCAGCGGGCCCTGGGATAACTGGTATTCCAGGTTAACCACGAAGGTAGCGCCAAATACAGGGCCCAGAAGCGTGCCTGTTCCGCCCAGCAGGGTCATCAGGATAACCTCGCCCGACATATGCCAGTGCGCATCATTCAGCGAAGCTAGCTGGAAGACAACGGTTTTCACGGATCCCGCCAATCCGGCCAGCCCGGCAGACATGACAAACGCCAGTACCTTGTACTGGTTGACGTTATAACCCAGGGACACGGCCCGGGGTTCGTTCTGCTTGATGGCTTTGAGAACCTGACCAAAAGGTGATCCTACAACTCTCTGCACCAGCAGGTAGCCCCCCAGGAAAACGGCCAGCACGAAATAGTACATCGCCAGGTTATTTTCCAGGTCAATAAACCCGAACAGGTAGCCCCTGGGCACACCGTGCATGCCGTCCTCACCACCAGTAAACGGCGCCTGGACGAACATGAAGTACACCAGCTGGGCCAGTGCCAGGGTGATCATCGCAAAATAGATACCTTGCCTGCGTATGGCCACCAGGGCGAAAAACACACCCAGCACGGTAGCAGCAACGGTGCCCACGATAATGCCCATTTCCGTTGTCAATCCGGAGTAGTTAGACAGCAGGTAGCCGGTGGTATAGCTCCCGGTCGCCAGGAACGCCGCGTGCCCGAAGGACAGCAAGCCAGTGAAACCCAGCAGCAGGTTGAAAGCCACCGCGAACAGGGCAAAACACAGAATCTTCATCAGGAAGACCGGGTAGAACACCGCCGGTGCAATCAGCAGGAGGGCCAGCAACACCAGATTGAGTATGTGCTTGCGACGCTGATCCGCTTTCTGCTGTTGCAGCATGCTCTTCTGGATATCGCTCTGGTTGACAGGGTTGTCCATGATTACGCCTCCTTACCGAACAGGCCCGACGGGCGAATCAATAACACAACAACCATCACCAGGAAGATGACCGCCGAAGAGAACTCGGGGTAGAAAACCTTGGTAAAGCCTTCTATGACCCCCATCAGCAAGCCGGTAATAATGGCGCCCGCTATGGACCCCATACCGCCGATAACGACGACGGCAAATACCACGATCAGAATGTTCGAGCCCATCACCGGATTCACCGAATAGATTGGCGCAGCCAGAACGCCAGCAAAGGCGGCGATCATGACGCCAAAACCGTAGGTCAGGCTGATCAGCAATGGCACGTTGATACCAAAGCCCTGCATCAGTTGGGCATCTTCGGTGCCAGCCCTCAGATAGGATCCCAACTTGGTTTTCTCAATCATGAACCAGGTACCAAAACACACCAGCAGCGCCATGAAAATGACCCAGGCCCGGTAATACGGCAGGAACATGAAATCCAGTTTGAATCCGCCCTGGAATATGTCCGGCATGGAGTAACGCATGCCGGATACCCCGTAAATATTGGTCAGGATACCCTGGATCATCAGGGCCACGCCGAACGTGAGCAGCAGGCTGTAGATATGGTCCTGGCCGGCAATCCGACGCAGCAGGAAATACTCGATCAGCACACCAAAGCAACCAACCACCACAGGGGCCAGAAACAGAGCGACCCAGTAGTTGATGCCCATGGCATCAAACATAATGACGGTGACCATCGCGCCCAGCATATACATGGCGCCATGGGCAAAGTTAATGATTTTGAGCAGGCCGAATATAACCGCCAGCCCAAGGCTCAACAGGGCATAGAAGGCACCGTTGATTATCCCGAGCAATAGCTGGCCGAACAGCACAGCAACGGGAACTCCCAGAATCATGGACATGTTGCAAACTCCAAAAGCAGTGCAAACCTGGTAGCCGGTCTGCAAATCTGCAGGTTCCAGAGTTCGCCCCGCCGGGGTTGCGGGGCGAACCGTTGGTCAATACCTCAGTTCTTGGATACGAGTGAACACTGGCTCTCGGACAGCGGGCGGTAGGCCTCGTCTCCCGGGATAGTGCGGACAATCTTGTAAAGGTCCCACTCGTTCTCGGACTCTTCCGGAGTTTTCACTTCCGCCAGGTACATGTCATGAACCATGCGGCCGTCTTCACGAATCCGCCCATTGGTGGCGAACATATCGTTGATGGGAGTATCCATCATCTGCTTACGCACGGTCTGAGCATCATCCGAGCCGGTTGCCTTTACCGCGTTCAGGTATTGCATGGTGCTGGAGTAGATGCCCGCATGCACCATGGTCGGACGTACGCCGGTTTCTTCCATGAAGCGGTCGGACCATTTCCGGGTCTCTTCGTTCATGTCCCAGTACCAGCCAGTGGTCAACTGAATTCCCTGAGCGGACTCAACACCCAACGCGTGTACGTCGGTGAGGAACAGCAACAGGGCGGCGAGGGTCTGACCGGATTGGGTCAGGCCAAATTCACCGGCCGTGGTGATGGCGTTCGTGGTATCGGAGCCGGCGTTCGCCAGGGCCACCACATCCGCGCCGGAGGATTGTGCCTGCAGGATGTAGGAGGAGAAGTCCGATGTCGGGAATGGATGGCGGGCGGTCTTGATCACCTTACCACCGTTTTCCTCAACCACGTTGGTCACGTCCCCTTCCAGGGCGTGACCGAAGGCGTAATCCGCTGTCAGGATAAACCACTCTTTACCCCCCTCCTGCACAACGGCCTTTGCGGTACCGTTCGCCAGTGGGTAGGTGTCGTAAACGTAATGAATATGGTTCGGGGTGCAGTGCTCGTTGGTAATGCTGGAGGCTGCAGAGCCAGACACAATGCCCAGGCTGTTGTTCTCCTCCAGAAGCTTGGTCACCGCGATGGTGACAGAGGAGGCGACCATGCCGGCAACCAGATCCACATTTTCATTCTCAAGCCAGCGCCGTACGGTGCTGGAGGAAGAGTCCGGGTTGTTACGGTCATCGGCGCTGACGACTTCAATTTTTGAACCGTTTACTTCACCACCGAAATCGGCAATTGCCATCTCAAGGGCTTTCAGACCGTTAGGGCCCGCCAGATCACGGTAAGTGCCCGACATATCCGCCAGATAACCGATTTTCACGGTTTTATCAGAAATTTCGGCCTGGGCGCTCCCTACCATCATGGCTGAGGCAATCGCTGTTGTGAGGAGCTTTTTCATAATTGTCATTGTTGTATCTCCGCTGCTGTCATTGCGTTGGTTGTATCGGGTTTTTGGTTGTTGCTTTTTGCTCTTATCTACCGGGCTTCAAACGCCCAGATAGTTGTCCAGCATCGACTGCTTGGCCTCAAGCTCGTCGGCGCTGATTTCCTCCACAATCTGGCCGTGCTCCATCACGTAGTGACGGTCCGCCAGGGGTGCGGCGAAATGAAAATTCTGTTCCACCAGGACAATCGTCAGGCCCTTGTTCTTGAGCTTGATCAGCACTTCTCCCAGTTTCTCGACAATCACCGGGGCCAGGCCCTCGGTGATCTCATCCAGCAGCAGCATATTGGCGCCGGTCCTGAGGATGCGCGCCATGGCCAGCATCTGCTGTTCACCGCCGGAGAGCTTGGTGCCCTGGCTGAAACGACGCTCGTACAGGTTCGGGAACATGCTGTAGATTTCTTCCAGACTCATGCCGCCGCTGCGTACCACAGGAGGCAAGGTCAGGTTTTCCTGAACGTTGAGTGCGGAAAAAATGCCCCGGTGTTCGGGGCAATACCCAACACCCAACCTGGCAATATGGTGGGGCTGACAGGTCATGGTTTCGTTGCCGTTGATCATGATCGAGCCGGTGCGGCGGCCGACCATGTTCATGATGGCTTTCAGCGTTGTGCTGCGCCCTGCCCCGTTGCGCCCCAACAGGGTAACCAGTTCGCCACGGTGCACCACCAAATCGATGCCGTGGAGAATGTGGGATTCACCGTAGAAGGCGTGAAGCCCGGAAACTCTGAGTTGTTCGTATTCTTTGTCCGACCCCAGACTCATTCGACTGCCTCCTGAGTGCTCTTCGCGGTACCCATGTAGACTTCCCGTACACGGGGATCCTCGGAGACTTCCTGATACTCCCCTTCCGTTAGCACGGCCCCCTGGGCCAGAACGGTAATCCGGTCACACAGCTTGCTTACCACCCCGAGATTATGCTCAACCATCAGCACGGTCCGCCCTTCGGCGGCTTTGCGCACCAGCTCCACGACCCGCTCCACGTCTTCGCCACCCATGCCCTGGGTTGGCTCATCGAGCAACAGCAACTCCGGCTCCATGGCCAGAGTGGTGGCCAGCTCCAGGGCACGTTTCCGGCCATACGCGAGTTCAACCGTGGTGGTGTTGGCGAATTCGGTGAGTCCTACGGAGTCGAGCAGTTCCATGCAGCGCTCATTCAGTTTGTTCAGGCTGCCTCCCGACTTCCAGAACTGGAACGTGTTGCCCTCAAAACTCTGTAACGCCACACGAATGTTTTCCAGTGCGGTCATATGGGGAAAGACCGCCGAAATCTGAAAGGAACGGACCACGCCCCTGCGAGCGATGGCGGCGGACTTCATCGCGGTGATGTCCTTGCCGTTGAACAGGATCGTGCCTCGTGTCGGGGGGAGGAACTTGGTCAACAGGTTGAAGACGGTCGTCTTACCCGCGCCGTTTGGCCCGATCAGGGCATGGATATGGCCGCGCTGAACCTTGAGGTTCACGTCGTCGACTGCAACGAAGCCTTTGAATTCTTTTACAAGGCCGCGGGTCTCAAGTACGAACTGGTCACTCATGGTGACATCCCACCTTTTGTTATTGTTGTACATGAAAACTAATAATTACAGATTAGGTTAACGTATACGTAAACGTCAATATTAATCTGTGGATTTTTCGGCACTCAGCCCGGCCAGGAATTCACACACCAGTTGCACCACCTCCTCAGGGTGTTCCAGGTGCGGCGAGTGTCCGGTTTCCGGTAGAAAAACCGGTGTGGCCGAATCACCAATTCCCTCGACAATCGCTGTCACCTGTTCGGGAACGCCATACTCATCATCCTCTCCCTGAATGATCATAGACGGGCACTGGATGGCGTCCAGCCAACGGCTGAAATCCATGTATTCCTGGAACCCCTTATCCAGCCAGATGGTGTGCCAGGCATTAAAAATATCATCGGTGCGCTCGCCATGATGGCGCAGCAATTTCTCGCGCAGCCCTTCTTCCCGATAGCGAGTCTGCATTTCCTGGATGCCCGAGACAGTCAGGTGATCGGCCCAGGTATGGGCCGCCATGGTGATTAACCCTTTTACCCGGTCACCGAGCGCACCGGCGGCAATCAGGGCTATCGAACCGCCGTCACTGTGGCCGATCAGGATGACTTCCCGTAGTTCAAGCACGTCCAGCAGGCGCGGCAATAAGACAGAGCCCTCATCCTCCTGATAGGTGTACGGCCGTGGGAGCACTTCATCCGTGGACAGACCGTAGCCCCGGCGTTCGTATATGAGAGCATCCAGCCCTGACGCCCTGGCCAGGCGCTCCGGAAATTTCCGCCAAAGGGCAATATTGCCCAGAGATTCATGCAGAAAAACCAGGGTTGGGCCAGCGCTCGCTTGATGGCGGATTCGCCGGACCTGAAACGCCACACCTTCACCCAAAGGCACCGACATATCACGAATCTGCATGGCGTTACCGATTGGGTGGAATGGAATAGGTCATGGTGGAATGGGCCACGGGTTCCTCAACACCTTCGGAATATACGAACACCTCGCCAACTCCCATGGTGCGCCCCACTTTCAACATCGTTGCCCTGGCCCATATCGGGGCATGGGCGACCGGTTTGCGCAGGAAGTTGATATTGAGATTCGTCGTCACCGCCAGCGGGACCAGGCCAATCTTGCTGAGCAGTGCGGCATAAAGCGTGACATCCGCCAGCCCCATCATGGCCGGGCCAGACACCGTTCCGCCCGGGCGCAGGTGCCCTTCATCCACTTCCAGTTTCATCTCGGCCCAGCCGTCCCCGAGTTTCTGCAGGGAGCCGTAAGCGGCCCCCTGGGGAAACTGCTCATCAAGGAAGGCCTGCAGCTCTTCAAACGTGATGATCATGCGTCGGACTCGTCCTTTGCACGGTTACGCAGCACAAAGCGCTGAATCTTGCCGCTGGGTGTCTTCGGAAGCTCGTCCACGAACTCGATTTCACGGGGATAGGCGTGGGTGGAAAGCCGGCGGCGTACCAATTCCTGAAGTTCATCTTTCAGCGCCTGATCTTCCGTCGGCTCCTGGCCACTCTTGATCACCACATAGGCCTTGATGATAGACCCCCGCTTTTCGTCGGGCTTGCCAACAACGCCGGATTCCGCAACCGCGGCATGTTCCAGGAGGGTGCTTTCAACGTCTGCAGGGCCAACCCGGTATCCGGCTGTGGTGATGATATCGTCATCACGCCCACTGAAAGAGAAGCCGCCATCGCCATGGCAGACCACCATGTCACCGGTCAGGTAATAGCCGTTCACAAACGGGTCTTTCTCGCCCCAGGTGTAGCCGTCGAAATGGAACAGTGGCGAAGCTTTAACATCCACAGCGAGCTGGCCGATTTCGCCCTCACCGACTTCTTCGTTTTTCTCGTTCAGGGCCACCACTTTATGCCCCGGGGACGAGAATCCCATGGAACCCTGGCGCACCGGGTGCTCAAGGCCATGGAAGTTGCAGCAGGTCATGCCGGTTTCCGTCTGGCCATAATGATCCTTGACCGGACAGTAGTGACGGTTCTTGATCCAGTTAACCACTTCCGGGTTCAGCGGCTCGCCAGCGCTGCTGGCCACCCTGAGCCCAAGATTTTCGCCTGCCGGCAACACGTGATCATTGGCCTTGAGCAAACGATAAGCCGTGGGCGCAGCCGCCAGGTTGGTGATTTTGTATTTGCGGATCATGTCGTAGGTGGATTCCGGGGTGAAAGCGCCCGGGTTGAAGTGGGTGGCGTGGCCCATCAACAGCGGTCCAACCACGGCGTAGTACAGGCCATAGGCCCAGCCCGGGTCAGCCACGTTCCAGAACACGTCGTCATCCCGCAAGTCGATGGCGTACTTCATGTACACATAGAACGCCAATAGCGCCTTGGCCGGCACAGCCACACCCTTGGCCTTACCCACGGTTCCGGAAGTAAACATCTGCAGGAACGGATCCGAGCCCTTGATCATCACGGGCTCAAACTCGGGGGACTGCTCTTCCAGGGTTTGTTCGAAATCGGGTATTTCGGACCCAGCCTGATCCGCTTCCAGGCACAGCACCGGCGGGCACTGGTTAACTTCCTTCAGCTTGGGATAGTTCGTCGGATCGGTCACCACCAGTTTTGTATCGGCGCGCTCCAGGCGATACTCAATGGCGCCGGAGCCAAACGCGGTAAACAGGGGCTGGTATACCGCCCCGGCGCGCAGGGCGCCAGCGATCACCACCAGCAACTCGGGGCTGCGTGGCAACAAACCAGCCACCCGGTCGCCCTTGCCGATACCCCGTGACTTCAGATAATTCGCGAAGCGGGCGGATTTTTCTTTCAGCTCCGCAAAGGTCAGGGCGCCGTCGCCGCCATCATCCTTTTCATAGTAAAGCGCCACTCTTTGTGGGTCCGCTGCCCACTTGTCGCAGATTTCGTGGCATACGTTCAGCCCGGATTCCAGGCGTCCATCCAGGATCTCCGCTTCCAGGGCTGCGGCATCAAAATTGTTATAAACCGTTGTGTATTCCGGGAGGCTCATTCTCAACTCCTGTTGTTTTTATCGTTGAATGCTGACCTCTAGGTTTAGCACAGGGTCTTGTTTACGTAAAGGTAAACTTTAGACCAAAAAATCAGGTTGCCGAGCCGTCTTAGAAACGATCAGGAGGCGTGGCCGCTGGTCAGTATGTGGTGCAATCCGTCGCACTCCACCATGGGGTCGTCACAGTTCACCACGATGTCGGATCGGGCGATCACATAGCTCTTGCCGGTGATGTTGTTTTTCACCACCTGATGCTCGCCTTCCTGTTTCACGCCGGTGAACTCGCCGATAAAGCCGGTCTCCCGGAGGGATACCGTTTCCAGCCGATCCCCGGGTTTGATACGGCCTTCGAAGTTCATCAACGCCAGCCGGGCAGAGGTGCCGGTACCGGTGGTACTGCGACAGATCACGCCCGGATGCACGTAGGTGGCCGACCGGGACCGATAGCACCCTTCAGCCACATGCTCCACCGGCCCCATGAAATGCAGGAACGGCAGCGGACCAACGTCACCGAGGGTGTAATGGGAGAACCCCCGCTCCGCCTGAATGGCTTCGACAATAGCGTGCGCGGTGTTGGCAAGCTTGCGCTCTTCGTCCAGGGTCAGGTCGAACCCCAGCTCCGTGGCATCCACCAGGGCATAGAAGCCTCCACTATAGGCCACGCTGTAGGTCACCCGGCCCACCGCCGGCACATCGATAGTGGCCTGGTAGGTGTCAATGTAGCTGGGCAGCCCCTCGCAGGTAATGGCTTCCACCACACCGTTTTCCACGGTGGCGTCGATCTGGACCAATCCGGCCGGGGACTCCAGCACAAAGCTCTGCCTGCCTTCTTTCTTGGCGACAATGCCGCTTTCCAGCACTGCCGTGGCGGTGCATATGGTGTTGGACCCGGAGTAAATCGGGTACCCCATCACTTCCATGATGATATAACCGGCAACCGCTTTCGGGTCTGATGGCGGGACCAGCAGATCCACCGACATCTCCGGAATGCCGTACGGTTCTTCCAGCAGCAGTTTTCTGAGCCCGTCGGCATCGTCCCGCAGATATTCCATCTTCGCCCGGACCGTGTCGCCGGGTAACGCATCAATGCCGCCGGTCACAATACGGCTGACATCGCCGCCGGCATGGGTATCCATCAGTTGAATCGTCAGTTCGGGCTTCATCAGGCGCTCTCCAGGGACCAGGGTTTGCCGTGCTCTTCCCACTGAGAGTCGGGAACAATCACGATCTTGCCGAGATAATTACTACCCCGGTTCACAAAGTAACGCTCGGCCTGATGCAGTTCCGAGAGCTTGAATGCACCGTGCAGGACCGGTTTGAGCTGTCCGCCGCGAATCCACTCCATGAGTTGCTCCGCTTCCTCCCGGGTACCGTGGGAAACACCGAATATCTGCACCTGATACAAGTAGATACGGGTCCACAGGATCTCGCTGATATTGCCGCCACTCGCACCGGCGATGCTCAGGCGCGGGTAGGTATCGCGGGCATTCATGTCAAAGATCATGGTGTCGATAAACACGTCGGTCATTTCACCACCCACCAGATCCATGACCGCATCGAAGGGCTTGCCGCCGGTCGCGGCTTTGGCCCGATCAACGAAGGTGTCCATATCGGATCGATCCAGAACCGCCTCCGCCCCCAGAGTGAGCAATGAATCGGCCTTATCCTGCTGGCTCAGTGCGTAGGGAATCGCGCCCATGATCCTGCACAACTGGATCAGTGCGGTGCCGACACCGCCACTGGCACCGGTGACCAGCACCCGCTCCCCTGCCCTGACATTGGCGGAGGTCAGCATGTGCATGGCGGTCTGGTAGGAACACATGCCCATAGCCGCCACTTCTGCGTCCGCCAGTTCAGGGTTGGGAATAGTATGGAACTGGTCCGATGGCAAGGCCACGTATTCGGCGTAGCCGCCATCGGCGCCGTGGCCGTAATAGTCTGGCGTCAGGTTGATATCACGACGATCATTGGCGTAGATGTTGAAATCCAGCAGGCCCCGCTCACCAATTCTGCCCTCATCAACACCTTCGCCAACAGCGACAACGCGGCCAGCTATATCCGCACCCTGAATCCTGGGAAAAACCAGCGTGGGCTTACCGCCCATCTGGAATGAGGTCATCTCACCTTTTTTAGTGGGGTACAGGCCCTCGCGTGCCTTGCGGTCAGTGTTGTTTTTGGCCGTTGCAGTGACCTGAACAAGCACTTGTCCCGCGCCGGGCTTCGGGGTGGTGACGTCCTGATATTCGAGTGTGTCGATATCACCGTGACCGGTAAGAACCATGGCTTTCATGGTGTTCGGGATCATGGGCGGGCAATCCTCCCTGGCTGCTGAATTTAGGGTATCCAGTCAGGATAGGTTAGATTCCGGGAGGTGTCAGGGGGGTGTTGCGGGTATCCGCAACGGACTTTATGCGGCCCGTTTCGGCAAAAATGATGTGTCCACCCAGTAGTGCTTCGGATTGCTTGGGTTGATATACACCGGGATCGAATCGCTCTCGATATGTTGCGAGGGATCAAACCAGAGGTTGTCACTCCTGAATACGTGAATATCAGAGGTGAGCGGATTCTGCCACTGACATACAATCTGATAGGGGCTTCTGCCATTCATCACCAAACGGGTGTTCCGCTCCACCCCCTGATAACTGCACTGAACCAGCTGCCCGGTTTGCCGCAACTTTGCAGCGCTGCCATTCCTGATGGCAGGCACCACAAACATGCCAGTTCCACTCAGAAAGAAAGCAGCGCCAAGGCCACCAACAATGAGGGAAGCCCCCCAAAGCGAGAAGAAACCGTCGATACGAGCCGACTCCGGTTCACCTGGTGCAAACAGCACGCGAACCTGCTCTCCGCGACTGTAGCCAGGAGGATTGCTGCCGCTTGAGGACTGAAATTCAATAGGCCGACCCTGCTCATCCTCGAATCGGACAACAGGATAATAGGCATTGGAATCACTGGATCGCGAGAGAATCAGATCTGTTACAACGCCTGGCTTGGCTGTTGCGGTTTCAAGAAACGCTGAAGTGCTCTGAAATGAGAAAAAGGCGCCGACGAGCATGCCGAGGCCCACGAGCGTAAAAATCACCCGCAGGGTGTTGAAGGTTTTCATATCAGTTCCTTTGAAGGTTGCGTCCTGGCCCGATAACGGCTTGTTTTCGGGAACTGGGAATTATACGTGGATATTATCCCGAGCGATCCGGGCTCGCCTCGGGGCGCATCTCAAAGACTATGGAATGGCGACCTGTACCCCTCAGGAAGGCTGTTAATCCGCACCCAATATTCAGGTTTGCCAAACTCTCGACAATTAATGCAGCGTAATTTCCCGTCTTCATAGAACTCGATTTGAAGCTCGCCCCATGTATCGTTGGAACTACTGGCTTCACAGCCATCTTCCGAGTTGGGAGAAAACATATTGTAGATATCATGGCGGCCACAATGATGAAATGTATTGGGAAGTGAGCTCCCCAACACGTTAATCATGAACATACCCGCTTTCGAGATCGTTACTTTTGGTGGCTTGTTAAAGCGTCTCTCATGGTCCCGATAATGCGCCACGAACCTGTCATCGGCTTCCAAATCATAGTCTGGGTAGTAGACGCCCCAATTCGCTTCAGGTACCGGGATCAGCTCAGAACTCTCCCAAATGACGGGGTTTATTAGGAAAGGAAGTACCAATACAACGATGACTAGCCCAAAAACCGGCGTTCGGCGCTGCCAAGCGGTGCTCAGTGCCGGCAGAAGCTGAATCACTAACCCAATCCACCCCATTGCCAGGCAGACCGATAGCGCGGCTCGATCTCCCAACAACAACGAAACGAATACAGCTGGCAGCGCAATCACCCCGATTACAACACCTTTGCCAACCAGCGTTGTCTTCCCCTGATCACGGAAAGGCACATTGAAAATAACGCCCAACCAGCCTGCCAGGCTACTCAAGAAAAAAGCGACGAGGAAACCAATATCCAGGATCGGGTTCTCGATCTCCAGGAAAGTGCGCCCGGGCGAGGCCATCAGCATTGTTGCGCAGTAGCTGACAAGAACAATCGTTGAAGGTAATAGAAAAAACGCTGAAACATACTGCATGAAAAAAACGTCCTTGTTCTCCACGGGTTACAGCCAAAGCTGGCGATGTGGAAAAGAGCAGCAACAGCCCGAAGCCCGAGCCATGGAGCGTCTCAAATAAATCTTACAGACCAAATTTCGGCAGGTAGTAGATAATCGGCGTATCCACCAACAACTCCTTAGACCGTTCCTTCGCCTCGGCCATGATTTCAGGCGTCAGATAATCCTGGTAGTACTCAATTAATTCCAGTGGCTCATCCTTGCCCTTCTCTCGATGCACCGCAAGAAGAATGGCGGCGCCCTCGACAGGGCGGGGCTTTTCGAAATGATATGAGATAGTCGGCGACATAATCTCGCCAATATCCGGCCCCATCATGATCTGAACACCGGCCTCGACAAGGGCATTGTAATGGTCGGTTTCTGCCATTTTCTCAATCCAGTAGCGTCCTTCTTCAAACTGCCCCTGCTCTCGGAGCTTGACGGCCAGTTTGCGCATGGCCGGAGGATACCCCTGCTTGGCAGAGGTCCGAAGCCACTTGATAATGTCTTCGCGACGGCCTTCTTCGGTCCAGTAAAAGCCCATTTCCCGCTGGTCCAACAGACCCGTCGCTAGCCAATACTGAGCAAACGCATGGCCATTCTCGGCAGCCCGCTTTACCCACTCAAACCCCTCATCCCGGTCTCCACCAATGCCAGCAGCAAGAGCTACAGCCATCATCGCTTCGGTGTCACCAGCTTCGGCCTTCGGGAGTGCGAATTCCACGGCCCGGTCCAGCCATTCTTCGCGATCATAGTCGCAGTCTCTGAGAGTGCCGCACATTTTGCCTTTTTGGCCCAATCGCAGCATGGCGTAAACCTCACCACCCTCGGCAGCCTGGCGATAAAACTGCTCAGCTTCCGCGGTCATGTAGGTATACCGTTTACGGAGAATCTCACCGACCCAATACGCTGCCTCTGCATGTCCGAGTTTTGCGGCTTTTTCTAAAGGGGTAATAGCAACCGCACCGTAACGTTGTTGGTAATGCGTATAGCCTTCCTTAAATAAGGCTTCCGCTCTTTCCTGATCGGTTTGGGCAAAGACTGGAAGGGCGGAAAAGATTAGTAAAAACAGCCCGAAAACTCGGGCCGAAGAGCGCTTCAAAACCATCCCTACATTCCAAATTTCGGCAAGTAGTAAATGATCGGCGTATTGACCAATAACTCCTTCGAGCGCTCCTCTGCTTCGTCCATGATTTCCGGAGTCAGGTGATCTTGGTAGGACTCAATTAACTGCATTGGCATGTCCTTACCCTTTTCACGGTGCAGGGCAAGGAGAAGTGCAGCACCTTCGACAGGGCTAGGGTGTTTGAAATGGTATGAAAAATCCGGTGACATTACCTCAGCAACATCCGGCCCCATCATAATCTGGCCACCTGCCTCTAAAAGGGCATCGTAATAGTCAGTTCCCGCCATTTTCTCAATCCAGTAGCGTCCTTCTTCAAATTGCCCCTGCTCTCTCAGCTTAACAGCCAGTTTACGCATTGCTTTGGGGAACCCCTGCCTGGCTGAAGCCCTTAGCCACTTCAGCATGTCTTCTCGGCGTCCGCTTTCTGTCCAGTAAAAGCCCATCTCCTGTTCGTCCAGTAGAATGGCCACCCAATACTGGGAAAACGCATGACCGCCTTCTGCGGCACGTTGGATCCACTCCCAGGCCGCATTCTTATCGCCTGCAACCCGGTAGATTGAATAAACCGCCTTCATTGCTTCCAAATCTCCCGCTTCGGCCTTCGGAAGCGCAATCTCCTTTGCCCGGGCGAGCCACTCCTCACGGTCATAATCACAGTTCCTGAGGGTGCCGCACATTTTGCCCTTCTGGGCTAACCGCAACATGGCGTAAACATCGCCCCCATCTGCT
Source organism: Marinobacter sp. DUT-3 (assembly GCF_050379435.1). Classification (NCBI taxonomy): domain Bacteria; kingdom Pseudomonadati; phylum Pseudomonadota; class Gammaproteobacteria; order Pseudomonadales; family Marinobacteraceae; genus Marinobacter; species Marinobacter sp. DUT-3. Next base: position 332,200 of record NZ_JBNRMG010000003.1, on the reverse strand, counting down.
GCCTGTCGGTAAAACTCTTCGGCCTCAGGTGTAATGTAAGTCGAATTCCGGCGAAGGATGTTTCCTGCGTAATAGGCCGCCTCGGCATGGCCCAGTTTTGCCGCTTCCTTGAACTTGGCGAAGGCATTCGGGCTGTAATTCTTCTGATATAGAATATAGCCCTCCTGAAACAGCGCCTCTGCTGTTTCTAGGTCGGTTTGGGCTAAGACCGGGAATCCGGCAAAGAGCAGTAAAGATAACCCGCAAATCCGGGCAAGAGAGCGTCCCGAAAACATCCTTACATACCGAACTTCGGCAGGTAGTAAATAATCGGCGTATCAACCAGCAGTTCTTCAGCTCGCTTTTCCGCTCTGGCTATATCTCTGGCGCTCATATCAGCCCTGTATTGTTCAACAAACTCTTTAACTTCGGACTTGCCCATTTGCCGATGTAATGCCATTAGCATGGCCAAGCCCTCTACCGGCCTAGTCTCTGGGTAGCGGAACATCCCGTCTGGTCCGTCCAAAAGAATCAACCCATAGTTAACAAGGGCGTTATAATAATCCGTCTGCCCCATGCGACCGACCCACTCATTGGCCTCCTCGAACCGGCCGTCTTCCTTCAACTCCACTGCCAATTTCAGGATGGCCTTGGGAAAACCTTGCTCGGCTGACGCCCGGAGCCATTTGCGAACGTCTTCCCTTCGGCCCTTTTCGGTCCAATAGAAACCCCTGTCTTGCTCGTCCAGCATGACCGCCATCCAGTATTGGGCAAAGGCATGGCCATTTTCTGCCGCACGCTCAACCCATTCGTAATCCTTATCCGAGTCCCCGCCAATGGCGTAAGCTGAGGATAAGGCCATCATGGCCTGAGTATCACCAGCCTCTGCCTTCGGCAGTGCAAACTCCTTTGCGCGATCCAGCCACTCTTCACGGTCATAATCGCAATCCCTGAGAGTGCCGCACATTTTGCCCTTCTGGGCAAACCGCAACATGGCATAGACTTCTCCGCCCTCTGCAGCCTGAAGGTAAAACTGTTCGGCCTCAGCGGTCATGTAGGCATATCGCTTACGAAGAATTTCACCGACCCAGTATGCTGCTTCTGCGTGCCCGAGCTTTGCGGCTTTTTCTAAAGGGGTAATAGCAACCGCACCGTAACGTTGTTGGTAAAGCGTATAGCCTTCCTTAAATAAGGCTTCCGCTCTTTCCTGATCGGTTTCGGCTGAAACCGGGAATACGGAAATCAGCAGCAACAAAAGCCCGCAAATCTGAGAAAGCGAGAGTTTTGACATAATTTAAACCTGCCCCATAAGATGTAAGCTGAACTTTCTACGCAACTTCTTGTATTTTTGATATCGCTTACTATCAATTGGCAATGTAAACCCCCTCCCCATAAACTCATCCAATCTGCCCACATTATCCCGCGCAAACTGCTTTGGCTCCTCCAGCGGTTTAGTTCCTTGAGAATTCATACGAGTGACCGACTCCTCAAACTGCCGCTGGATGCGATTCGGCGCCGGATCCCGATACGACTCTGGTTGAACCAGTTCAGACTCGCCCATCCATTCTAAGCATTGCAGGATCGATATTTGTTGGCGTTTCAGCATTTCCTCTGGAGACCTCCGCTCTCCATCTTGCCCCTCAAACTCAACCGGTTCAGCCACAAGGTTGTGCAACATGGGGCCGATCGCTTCGGGCTGCAGCCCTATGAACCAGGATTTGTATTCTTCCAACGATACCCTTGGCCGGTCATCAGAGGCCTCACGATTACCTTCTGCAATTTCAACTGCTTCACTGATACTCGCAGCCACGATCCCGGCATTTTCGCTGCTGTGGAAGTTTCTGTAGACCTTTTCAACAAAGTCATAGGTTTGCGCCGCGAGGAACGATATGTTCAGAGCCGCGGAAAGCCGCAGGTTCATCAGCATGCTCAGATACTCAAACGCACCGTCGTCAATCCAGTAAACGCGACGGTATCCGTTATCATGCAGTTCCTGCTGCAAGACGCGCATCAACATGGGGATGACATCAAAATCCAGCTCAAAACCGAAGGCCATGCCACCCCCAAGGCCCGCCACCAGGCGGCCTTTGGCGTGGAAGACCAGCCGCTTGTTGCTCATCCCAATCTTGATTTCTCCCGTGGCACCAAGGCCAGCGGCACCGACCAACTCATCACGGAGCACACCCAGGGTGATCCACTCGGGGACCTCTTCACCCAATCGGCGCCATTTCTCGGACTTTCTGAGCCGCTGAGGAATGGACCATTTCATTTCGGTACGCGTCATCTTCCCCGCCTGAGCCCCAACAAAGGCTTCGAATTCGGCTCCGCTAACCTCTCGTTTATCCCGGTCTACACCCGTGAGCTTTATGCCCTCTCCCTTGACCGCCTCAACGCCTACAGTGCGACTCATCAGCAAGCGGGCCCCAACGAATCCCCAGCACTTGGCGTCAACTTCACAGTAGAACCGCCCCAGATCCAGCTCCCCGCTGCCCCCGAGATTCCGGTAGGGTATGCGGATTGATTCGGCTTCCTCCGGTTTCGGCAGTTTCAGAGAGAGCAGATCCACATGCCCCTGCCTGTACGTCAGGTTGGCGCCAATTCTGGCCTCGCCCAGAGTAAACCCTGCCTTTGGTGCGCCGTTCTTCATGCTAATCTCGGGTTCACTGGCCGGGCCGCTAACGCCCGTCAGCACTTCCACTTTTAAGTTGTTCTGCAGTTCCTGCCCCAGTTCGCCAGTAATACCACTGGATAGCAGCCTGACAAACTGCCCGGTGTAGCTGTCATCAAAACTCATGAGATGACGCTTCGCTTCGGATTCAAACATAAATGCCCGGAGATGGGCGCCCCAAGCATCAAGCTCCGCGGAATTATACTGCTCCAGGACGCCTTCATCTTTGATGTCGTGGAAGAACCGGTCAGGCTGGAATAGTCCCTGGCGGTCGAACCAGTATTCCTGGAGTGGGTATTTTTTCGCACCTTGATCCGTTAACAGTTTCTCCAGAGCTTCATCCTGACCCGGCTTTTGGGCAGTTTTGAGAGACAGGGCGATATCGAAGGATGATTCGGGGGTCTCCGACGTACTCAGTCTTTCCTGGCCACCAGGCAAGTCCAAGAGGGAAAAATGTTGTAGTTCAGAGTTACCTCCTGGCCGGGAGAATTCTCGAAGGGGAACCCCGGGACGCACCAGCGCCCTATAGGGGGGCGTGTTGTATTCGGCCGGGTTCCAGATGAACAGTTTCGGGGGTGACATGCCATTAGCCTGCTCTTCGGCACGGCACCGCAGTGCTTTCTGCTTCTCCTGGCGGGTCTCAATTTTGTGCTGGTATTGCAGAATTTCCGGGGCCGGCGCGGGGCCATTCAGACCAATTACACTAAGCCAGGCCGAACCATGTTCTTTCATATCCTCAGTAAGCTGTTCGATTTCCCATTCAAGCAACCGAAGGTCGGTCATATCCAAAATCCCGTCCTTCACTTGGCGCTGACCATTCGCCAACGCATATTCAGGCGCTGCAATACCGACATTCGCAAGATCCAGCACCGCATCGGCATAGTCCCGCATCTTGCCTTCCAGCTTGTTCAGCTCCCTCAGGTACTGTTCGACCTTCTGGATGTCCGGTGTCTCCTTTCGCCACTCATACGCCATAAGCTCCCGGTTCAGACGGCAAGTGTTTACGAAGATGGCGGCCACCGTTTCGTTGGACAATTCGTCCTCTTCAAAATCCTTTCGAGCTTCCAGGTAGGCCGACAGCATTTTTTTGATGCTCCGCTGCTCCGGTGAGAACAGTTCTTGCTCCACCACATGGAAACCAGCTTCCCGGGCAGCCTCTAATCCTTGATCCTGAAGGTCCATCAATCGGCCGGTCCGATTCTCTTTCTTCGCCCGGATAGCCTCCTTACGATCATCCAGTCCCTGCCGGGTTTGATGCCATTGCGCCTTTTCTTCAATGCCATTGGCATAGTACGCCTCGTCAGAAGAAAGCGCCTTCACCCGTTGGCGATAAGCCTTTTCCTCCTTTTCCAACTCCTGATCCAGCCTTTGTATCTGCCGGTCGGCATCCCGGTTCTGGTTGAGCAATTCGTCCCACTCGGATTGCTCCGCAGGGGGCAAAAAGCTTTTCGCGGAAGCGGGCAGGAACAGATCCGTCAGCCCCGCCTTCTCAAGTTCGGACATCCGTTGTTCCAGGGTCTCCCTTGATGCAGCAGCCTTGAGGCGGGCGGCACTGGTTTCCATCTTGTCGAGAACGTTCTGCGGGAGCACCCAGAAACTGCGATGCCCGGTTACGTAGACCACCGTGGCGTTTTTGCATTGCTGGCAGTCTTTCGCCTCGGATTGGCTTGAGGTCTGATCTGCTTCAGAGACCTTGGAAGGAGGAAGTTGCGCCGGGGCATCAGTCGACATGAGCTACAGTCCTTTGTTCGTTTTCCAAATGAGTCAAGATCTGGCTGGGTGATAATCCCTGATCACTTGCCAGTTGTTGCCAGTTCGTGGATTCCGTTAGCGGAAAGCCTGCCTGGATCGCCAGCCTTACCCAGCGCTCCTGGTCGGCGAGCAGAGTCACCCCTGATTCGTTCGCGGATTTAATTTCCGCCAGAACAAATTGTTCCGGGTCCGGTCCGGGAATATGGGGCCGATAATAGTCCGTCAGCGAAGCGGCAAACTGGGCAAGACGTGCCTCATCCATTGCCTCCAGCTGCGCCCTACCGAGCACAAGCGGCTGTTCTGGCTCCGGCCAGTCGGCGAATTGTGATTCCGTGGTCACCCACCATTGGCCATCGTGACACCAGCACCATTGGGAAGCGCCCATTAGTTGATAACGCTGGTTAGGCTCCAGTACCTTAAGAAGGGGGCCGAGTGAGCGCGGATCGTAGAAGCGGAATACAGATGGCTTTCCATCCAGCGAGGTGATAACGAGTGAGCGAAGGTGGCTCCCCATTGCCGCCAGGCTGACATCTGGCGCAGAGATTAACATGCCCAGGTAGTCCAACTGATAGCGCTCGATCAGCGTCTCACGAAAAACCTGTGAGTCTCTAAGCTCAATCAGTATGGGACCTGTAGACCAGTTGCTTGCCAGTTCGGTCCCTTGGTAAAGGGGGATCCAGGGCATATCACTCGAGTCGAAATGACTGTATAGCCATCCCAGCAGTTGGCCTTCATCTTTCTGGGCCAGGTCCAATATGGCGAAGTCCGTATTCTCTGGTTTTTCAGTTCGTTGGAATATCGACTCAATTATAGTCATGGAGTATTCGCGGTCCGTCGCTATTTCAGTATTCGGGGTGTTAGTGGCCAATTGTTAGCGGCTCACTGGGGTTTCATTTTATAAATCCAGCCGTCATACATTTCCCAAAGCTGACCATTCACTAGCTCAAGATTAATCGAGGGCTCATCGGTAACATCGTAAACATGCAAGACTTTAATAGAAGTTCTATTCGACCCAACCCCGTAAAAGTTGCTCCAGCGATTGACGGCCACTTCTCCTTCATTTGGCAACAGGTAACAAGCCAACTCATAAGATGGATTCGAAATAACAAAATCCCTGACTTTAAAAGTTTCACGCTCAACAATAACCTTTTTGCCTATACGGTCTTTGGCTAAAGACTCTGTAGTCAACCCTCCACCATACTTAACCACGTCAAAGATTTTGTAACTTGAATATAGGTCATTCAAAGAAATTTCCGCACAAGAAGACCTAGTTTTATTGTCGTCAACCGCAAAACAACCTGCAGAGTTTAAACTCAGCATGAGAACCAAAAAATATCTGACCATCAATAATTTCTCGGCCTGCAAGCTACCACTGTCCGTATACAGGCGATGCCCCTAGGGGTTTCAACTGTGCTCGTGAATAACACATTGTCCACTGCTATCAAACTCGCATCCAGACACAACGGTACTTCCAGCTTTGGCAACCCGAGTGAGCACATCAGATGTCAGGGCTGAAACGCCCGAAAATGAAATATTATCGGTAGTAGCGGCTCCCCGTGTACCCGTAGTAGCCAATTGTATCGGGGCATTGTCTGGCTGTACTTGGCCAGCAAGCATGGCCGGTTGGTCGGGTACCTGTGCCGAAGCCCCGGTACCACTCCCCGGCCCACCCCCGGAATTCATCTTCACCATCGGCCCTGAAACGGTCACGCCACTAGGGTCCACTTTCACAAAACTACCACCAGCCTTCAGCGTCACTTCAGCACCCGCTTCGATCACAATTTTCATACCGGCTTTATGGTGGATCTCGCTGCCGGCTTCGATGAGCTGGTTCTTGCCCTGTTTGCTGTGGTGGCTGCCGTTGGCAGTGAGGCTGTAATCGCCGCCGATCTGTTCCCGGTGTTCGCCATTCACTGTGGCGTGGTCGTTACCCTTAACATGGGAAAAGCGGTTGTTCTCGACCGTTTGGTGGCTGTCGTTGTTGATGACTTCGGTGCGGTTGTTTTCCGTCAGCAGGTCCAGATCTTTCTGGGCGTGGACGTAGATCTGCTCTTTGTCTGCCTCGTCCTCAAATCTGAGTTCGTTGCTACCCTCGCCCTTGTGGGTCTGGGTTTTCAATGTGGTTCGGGTCTTGTGTTCCGGCAGCGCGTACGGCGGCGTGTTGGTGGCGTGATAGGTTCTTCCGGTAATAATCGGCTGGTCCGGGTCGCCGTCCAGGAAGGAGACGATGACTTCGTGGCCGATTCTCGGCAGGGCCATGAAGCCGTACTGGCCGCCGGCCCAGCCCTGGCTGACCCGCAGCCAGGCGCTACTGTGTTCGTCGTTCTTGCTGTATCTGTCCCACGGAAACCGCACTTTCACCCGGCCGTGTTCGTCGCAATGGATCTCTTCGCCTTCCGGACCGGTGACGATGGCGATCTGCGGGCCGTCCATTCTGGGACGGCGTTTGATTTGTGAGCGCCAGGTGCGGTCGGCGGGGATCGCATTGAAGCTATTGCTGTAACTGGTGGGCTCGGAACCACCTTCTTCTTCCAGCGCCTGGGGCTGTTTGCCGGTGTGGGTGATGGCGGTCAGCAGCCATTCCCGGTTCAGGGCTTCGCTGTCGTGGTCGGTCAGGGCCACTTTGGCGCCGGCGGTGAAGTCGGCGCGGTTGCTCTTGCCACTGGCGGTGCTGGCGTCGTTTCTCAGGGCGTCCAGCCGGGCTTCGGTGAAGGGCTGGCCGCTGGCGTCCTGTTTGAAGCGGCCGGGGTAGTCGTAGTGCTGGTAATCCTCGCGGTGCTGGACATCACCCGCGGCACTGTCGTGCATCAGGGCATAGGCCGGGTTCCTGAAGGTGTAATCCTTCATCGCCACGGCACTGGCGCGGACCCGCTCCTGGTGGGCAAAACGGAACACGCAGGGGGTTTGGGTGCTGCCGCCGGCCTTGCCGTTGTAAGTCACGGATTCCAGCCTGGGGGCGTCGCCGTGGTGATCGGCGATGATCAGGGCCGGCTGTTCTTCACCGTCGACGGAGCCGTGATGGTAGCGGTAATGCCAGCCTTCCTCGGCGGCCAGTCTCTCTACGAAATCCAGATCGCTTTCCCGGTGCTGGACGCAGTATTCCCGTTCTTCCGGGTTACGCTTGAGATCGAACACGGTATCGACGATGCCCCGCTCTTCCAGCAGGGTGCGCACGATGGCGTCGGTGGTCTGGGTCTGGAAGATGCGGCTGTTGTGCATCAGGCCCAGACGCCACAGCGGGGGCTGGATGATGAGTTCGTAGCGGGTGCGGCGGTGGCCGGCATCACCGCGGGCGAATTCGTTGACCACACCGGTGAAACGCCGCAACGGCGCGCCGTCCTGCCAGACCACCAGGTCCACGGCCTGTTCCAGTACATCGGCTGCCGCTACCGACGGGTCGGTGCTGGCCAGCTCAAGCTTGCCGTAAAACAGCTCGGAAAGGTTCTCGGTCAGCTCAAAGCCGACAACGGAAAAGTGATCAGAGGAAAATCCGCCAATGGTGGCGGTGAACTGCAGTCCGCTTGCCTGGGGCATATCTTCAATCCTTGAAGGTATGGTGAAGTCCTGAATCGGACAGCTATCTGGCAACCCACTCCGTGGTTAACCCGTCCGATTTTCGATTGCAGGAAAACTACCAGCACTGGCCCTGAAAATCCAGTAACCAGTGCCGGAATTGAGGAGGATGCCCTCCTTGCACCGGAGTTTACTCCGGCTTGTACAGGCGCTGGATGCTGGAGAAATCCAGCGCGCCGTTGCCCTGCCCGGCGTGAAGCTCGAACAGATTGCGGGCCAGGGAGCCCATGGGGATGGCAGCGTGGTTTTTGACAGCGTTGTCAAAGGCGAGCCCAAGATCCTTGTTCATCAGGTTCACCAGGAAACCGCCCTCATAGCCACGGGATGCAGGAACGCCTTCCATCACTCCCGGCCATGGGTTGTACACGTTCAGTGCCCAGTTACCACCGGAGCTCTGCTTCATTATTTCGGACAGAACGGCAGGGTCCAGTCCGTTTTTTACGCCCAGCGCCAGCGCTTCGCTGGTGCCTGCCATCAGGATCGCCAGCATCATGTTGTTGCAGATTTTGGCCACCTGGCCGGAGCCGTGCTCACCAGCGAGGAAGATGTTTTTGCCCATGGCCTCGAGAATCGGCTTGGCCTTGTTGAAGGTCTCTTCCGCGCCGCCGCAGATGAACGTCAGGGTGCCGGCCTTGGCGCCACCAACGCCACCGGACACCGGGGCATCGATGAACGGAATGTCGCGGGCTTTGGCTTCTTCGGCCACACCACGGGCGGTTTCTGGCGCAATGGTGGATGAATCAATCACCAGGGTTCCTGCCGGCAGGTTGGCCAGCAGGCCATCGTCACCCAGGTACACCGTTTCCACGTGCTGACCGGCGGGTAGCATGGTAATCACGCATTCGGCGCCCCTGGCCGCTTCGTGGGCGGTGTCTGCGGATTTCGCGCCTTCGGAAACCAGTGTTGCGACGGCGTCCTTCGACAGGTCAAACACGGTGACGTCATGTCCCGCCTTGACCAGGTTGCTGGCCATGGGGCCGCCCATGTTGCCCAGTCCGATGAAGGTAATCGTTGCCATATCTCTTCCCCTTTCTTGTTGTATTCAGTCAAACGGGCCGGCGCTTTATGCCGGCCTGCCTAGCTATCGAGTGAAAAAGTCGTCGATCCAGGCGCTGTCCATTTCCGACACCGAGGCATAGCGCCAGCGGGGCTGCTGATCCTTGTCGATCAACAGCGCGCGGATACCTTCGGCAAACTCGCCCTTTGTCAGGCAGTTGCGGGAGATCGTCAGCTCCTTGTCCAGAACTTCCTTCAGGCTGTCGTGGCGAACGTTGTTCAGGTGTCGCCAGCACAGCGCCAGAGAGGTGGGCGAAGCCGTTGCCAGCGACTTGGTCGCCTTGGCCAGCCAGCCGTTGCCACCGGACAACTCGTTCAGCTGGGCGATGATCTCTTCGAGTGTGTCGGCATCCGTCACCCGGTTGATGTCATCGAAGTGGTTGCGTACCGGCGATTCCGGTCGAGCATCGGCGCTTTGCTGTTCGAACTGCCTCAGCACGCTGCTGACCACGGCGTAACTGTCCTCGTTCTGCCAGTTCCGCTGTTTCAGGGCGTCCACCACCCCGGCTTTCAGATCGTGCCGGATGAAGCGGTCCGCCAACCCGACAAACAATGCGTCCGCGCCATTCATTCGGGCGCCGGTCAGGCCCAGGAACAGACCCGTGCGGCCCGGTGTGCGGTTGAGAAACCAGCCGGCAGCGACGTCCGGATACAGACCGATGCTGCTCTCCGGCATGGCCAGTTTGGAGCCCTCGGTGACCACCCGGTGGGACGCGCCCGCCATGATCCCCATACCGCCACCCATGACAATGCCATGGCCCCAGCACACAATGGGCTTGGGAAAGGTATGGATGAGGTAGTCCATTTCGTACTCTTCCTCGAAGAAGGTGGCGCCCTCACTCGCTCCTGCCCCGGCATCCTTGGGCTCAGTCATGCTGCGGTACAGGGCCACGATGTCGCCACCGGCGCAGAATGCCTTGTCGCCCTCAGCTTCCAGCCACACCGCACAGATACTGCTGTCTTCCGCCCAGCGCTTGAGCTGCGGCGTCAGCAGCCGGATCATTTCCAGAGACAGGGAGTTGAGTGCCTTCGGCATGTTTAGCCGGGCCACGGCGATGTGACTGCCGTCGGCCGTGGGCCACTCTTCGAAAACCATCGCTTGACCAGTCATATCAACGGTTCTTCCATTCCGGTTTGCGCTTGTCCAGAAAAGCGTTCACGCCTTCTTTCTGGTCCTCGGTGGAGAACAGCTCGATGAACAGTTCCCGTTCCATGCGCCAGCCATCATCATGGCTGCGGCCATCACGGGCGCTCATCACCAGTGTCTTGCAACGGGCAGTCGAGGACGGACTCTGTTTGCAGGCCATCTCCGCCAGTTCCAGTGCTTTGTCCAGTCCCTGACCGGTAGGCACCACCTCTTCCACCAGTCCGATCTGCAGGGCCTTGTCCGCCTTGACCCGTTCGCCGCACAGAATCATCCGCTTGGCCCAGCCTTCACCCACCAGCCAGGGCAGGTTCTGGGTGCCACCGGCGCAGGGCAACAGGCCAACACCGGCTTCCGGCAGCGCCATTTGGGCATGCTCTTCGGCAATGCGGATGTCACAGGCCATGGCACATTCAAGGCCGCCGCCCATGGCATAACCGTTCACCGCGGCAATGGATACACCACGGAATCCGGATAATGCCGCAAAGGCCTCACCAAACGCCTGGGCCATCTCGTTGGCACGGGCTATGTCGCCGTCAGCGAAGGACTTCAGGTCAGCGCCTGCGGAGAAGAACTTCTCCCCCTGACCAGTCACCACCAGGGCAAAAATGTCACGGTCTTCGTTCAGTTCACGGATGGTTGCCGTCAGCGCCGCCAGGGACTCTTTGGTCCAGGTATTCGCCGGCGGGTTGTTGATGGTCAGTACCGCAATGTGTCCGCGTTTTTCGAGCTGAATCAGATCGCTCATGGATCTCTCCTTATTAATTGGCTCCGCGCCTTATTGAATAGCTTCCGCAACTCTTATTGGATCGCTTCCGCAACACCGTCATCCAGCAATCGGCGGGCGACAATCAGGCGCATGATTTCGTTGGTGCCTTCCAGAATCTGGTGTACCCGCAGATCCCTCAGGTAACGCTCCAGCGGATATTCACGGATATAGCCGTAGCCGCCGTGCAGTTGCAGGGCATCGTTCACCACATCAAAACAGGCGTCGGTGGCGAACCGCTTGGCCATGGCACAGTGCAGCGTCGCTTCGGGGTCACCGCTGTCCAGCTTGAAAGCCCCCAGGCGCACCATCTGCCGTGCCGCCACCAGGTTGGTACCCATATCGGCCAGTTTGAATTGCAGGGCCTGAAACGCCGCCAGGGGTTTGCCGAACTGCTCGCGCTCATGCATGTAGTTGCGAGCCCGCAGAAGTGCCGCCTGGGCGCCGCCCAGCGAGCACGTGGCAATGTTCAGGCGACCGCCATCAAGTCCTTTCATGGCGATGGCAAACCCATCACCCTCGTTCCCGACCCGGTTGCTGGCAGGGATGCGAACGTTCTCAAGGCTGATCATGCGGGTGGGCTGACTGTGCCAGCCCATTTTCTCTTCGTTCTTACCGTAGGAAATGCCGTCGGCATCGGCGGGAATCACAAAGGTGGATATGCCTTTGGAGCCGGAATCCGGGTCACCGGTACGGGCCATCAATACCAGGATATCGGTAGCGCCGGCGCCGGAGATAAACACCTTGCTGCCATTGATAACATAGCTGTCGCCATCCCGGACGGCCTTGGTCCGCAAACTGGCCGCATCAGACCCGGCGCCGGGTTCGGTCAGGCAGTAGGATGCCAGCCACTCACCAGTGGCAAGTTTCGGCACAATTTCCTGTTTAAGGTCGTCCGAGGCAAAGCTGGCAACCATCCAAGTGGCCATGTTATGGATGGTGATAAAGGCTGCAGTGGATGGGCAGGCCGCGGCCAACTCTTCCACGATTACCGAGGTGTCCAGCCGTGAAAGCCCCATTCCGCCGAGGGCTTCCGGTGTGTACAGGCCCATGAAGCCCATTTCGCCAGCTTCTTTCAGTACATCTTTCGGAAAGATGTGCTCGTCGTCCCATTGGGCAGCATGGGGCGCCATGGATTTCTCCGCGAACGCCCGGGCCGCCTCACGAAACGCTAGCTGGTCTTCAGTCAGGTTAAAGTCCATCGTTACGCTCCAGTCTGAGAGGCTTGTTGTCAGTGGGAGAAACTTTCTGTGCCACTACAGGGCCGGAAACGGGTTCCGGCCCAAACACCCACCTTCAACGCTGTTAACGCAGCTGGATCGAGAAGTTCGCTTCGGACGTCGCTGTCGCCTCTTTGGAGAACCAGCGGGAAGTCACGGTCTTGGTCTCGGTATAGAAACGCACCGCCTGCTTGCCGTAGGCATGCTGATCACCGTAGAACGAGCCTTTCCAGCCGGTGAAGGAGAAGAACGGCAGGGGTACCGGAATGGGAATGTTCACACCCACCTGGCCCACATCGATCTCGTGCTGGAAGCGACGGGCGCACCCGCCGGAATTGGTAAAGATCGACACACCGTTGCCGTACGGGCTGTTGTTGATCAGCTCGATGGCTTCACCCAGGCTGTCCAGTTCCACGCAGGACAGCACCGGCCCGAAGATTTCCTCGTTGTAGATGTCCATGTCCGGGGTCACGCCGGAGAACAGTGTCGGGCCAATCCAGTTACCATCGGGCAGACCGTCAACGCTGCAGCCACGGCCATCCAACTGCAGCTTGGCGCCCTGGGCTTCACCGGTGGCTATCAGGGATTCAATACGATCCTTGGCCTTGGCGCTGATGACCGGGCCGTAGCTGGCACCGGAATCGTTCCAGGCGCCCGGACGAGCCTTCGCCATGGCCTCCTTCAGTTCCGGAATCCACTCCTGTGCTTCGCCCACGAACACCGCCACGGAAATCGCCATGCAACGCTGCCCGGCCGCGCCAACAGAGGCGCCCACCAGGGCATTGATCACCTGCTGCTTGTCGGCATCCGGCAGGATCACCATGTGGTTCTTGGCGCCAGCGAAGCTCTGTACACGCTTCATATTGCGGGTACCGGTTTCGTAGATGTATCGACCGACCGGCACGGAACCGACGAAGGACACTGCCCTGATGGCCGGATCGGTCAGCAGTACGTCGACCTGTTCCTTGCCACCGTGGACCACCTGCAGAACGCCCTTGGGCGCGCCGGCTTCCTCAAACAGTTCAGCCAGGCGCATCGGTGTCATCGGGTCCTGCTCGGACGGCTTCAGGATAAAGGTGTTACCGCAGGCAATGGCCATCGGGAACATCCACAGCGGGATCATCGCGGGGAAGTTGAACGGGGTAATACCGGCACAGACACCCAGCGGCTGGATCCAGGAATGGGTATCCACTTCCCGCGCCACGTTCTCGACCGTCTCGCCCATCATCATGGAAGCCACGTTGGCGGCGTGCTCCACCACTTCAATGCCACGCCAGACATCGCCCTTGGCGTCGTCAAAGGTTTTACCGGTTTCCTTGGACAGAATTTCGGCAATCTCGTCGTGGTGCTCTTTCAGCAGCGCCTGGTAGCGCAGCATGACCCGGGCACGCTCGGAGACTGGCACTTCCTTCCAGGTCTTGAACATTTCGCTGGCGCTGTCGATGGCCTTTCGCATTTCCACGTCGGTCGTGCACGGGGCCTTGGCGATCACTTCGTTGGTCGCGGGATCCGTGACATCAATCCATTCACTGGCCTGGCTCTGAACAAATTCACCTGCAAGATACAGTGGTACGTTCTTCATCGTATGTTCCCTGCTTGTTGTTGTACGGGTGGGAGCCGCCCGACCTACAGGTGGACGACCATGTTTTAATTGATGCTAGCACAGGAATTCAGACTGCACCGATTGACTAAATTTCGTTCGTGATGGATTATCTTTCGATCACGCACCAATAAATCGGCACGTCCATGACTCAGACCTCCCAGTGGCCGGTACCGGCAGACAGCATCCGTTATGTGGTTCCCGCGCCAATCATACGACTATTGTCTACCTATCCACTCACCCGGGACCTGTACCCGCTGGCGTTTGGCCACTATCGGCGGGCCACGGGGCATCACATGCACCGGGAGCACCACCACGACAATCTTTTGATTTACTGCACCGAAGGCCAGGCCTTCCTCAATGTCGAGGGAGAAGCTTATACCGTGGAAGCTGGCGACCTGTTGTTACTACCCGCCGGCGCGTCCCACCGCTACACCGCTGACCCGGACAATCCATGGACCATTCACTGGGTGCACTACACCGGGCCACTGGCAGAGGATTTCCGCCATTACATGGGATTCGACAACACCCGGATACGACACCTGGGCCGCCAGCCACGACTGCTGGTGGACTTCAACGGCTTGCTGTCTGTGCGGCAGACGGGGTTTCGCACCCGGGGCCTGATCCACGCGGCCAACCGACTCCGCCAGTTACTGGCCGCCGTGCCACTGAATGCCGACGAAACCAGCCATGAACGCAAGACGGAGCTGGATACCATTCACAGTTATATGAGGGAGCACCTGGACGAGCGGGTATCACTGGAGCAGTTGGCCGACCTTGCGGGCCTGTCTCCGGCCCACTTTGCCACACGCTATCGGGAACAGACCGGCACCTCCCCCATCCAGCACTTCCTGCACCTGAAGGTGGAGCGGGCCTGCCAGATGCTGGACACCACCAGCCTGAGTTTTGCCGATATCAGCCGGCGCCTGGGATATGACGATTCCTATTACTTCTCGAGACTGTTCAAAAAAGTCATGGGGCAGTCCCCGAGAGACTACCGGCACACCAGCCGGCACTGAGGGCCGGAGCCCCGGCACCGTGCGATTCAGGCCAAGGTTCGGTCCGCCGGCATCTACGACTTTTGTTGTAGCCTCCGGAACGATAGGCTAGTGTCCATTGACAATAGTTTGTCGGATTACGGCTCCATCTAATCCGACAGCAACTTTTTATAAGAAAGAGCGACTCCATGGCCATGTATACCATTGAAATAGATGAAACCTTTGACGTACCCCGAAACCGGGTTTTTGCACTGTTCGCCGACCACGGCCGCTTTGGTAAACTGCTGGGCGCACCGGTCAAGCGCATCCAGGACAGCGACCAGGCCGACCCCAACGGCATCGGCTCGGTGCGCAAAATCGGCATTGGTCCACTGAGCCTGGAAGAGACCGTGATCGGCTTCGAGCCGGACTCTCTGATTGAATACACCATCACCAGCATGAGCCCGATCCGTAACCACATGGGCCGCATCCGCTTTGAGGATGCCGGTGAAGGCGTAACGCGGGTGAACTACACCATCACCTTCGAGGACATTGTTCCCTTCACCGGCAAGGTGGTCAGTGCCGCACTGGAACAGGGTATCCGCAAAGGTATCAAACGCGTACCCAAACTGGCGTAACCAGGCGCTCAGGCGGCCGGCCACTGCCGGCCGTAAGTAGTATCCGCATTGTCATATCAGGCCTCCAGATCTATCCCCACTATTCTTTTCCTGCAACACCTGTGTACAGTTGTACACACAATAGAGCGCGGCCAGGAAGGCCCGTAACAAAAAAGCACCCATAGGGTTCCATTTTTTGTTTGTTTCTCTGAATAAGGAGGCTCAACTATGAGCATCAACACAAATCGTTTGATTGGTTTGACCCAGGAACGGGCGATTGAACTGAAAACCGGCGTCACTGACCTGCACGTTGGCTGGCAGAATGAATACAGCCAGCAGGAACAGAAGGACCCCATGGGACACAATCACCGGGCGCCAGTCGTAACCTGGAAAAAAGACGACGTGACTTACCAGTTCGTCCCCAGGCTGGTATTCCGGGTCAATGTGACCGAAACACCGTGGATCAGACGGGTTCTCGGAATGACTGACGATCCCGCCTACATCGTCGACAAGGAAGAGCTCACCACGGCCATCGAGCACCAGTTGCTGAGCCGGGGCCGGGAAAACCTCAACCAGAGGGAAGCCGCCGAGGCGTAATCCCAGGTGGCACACTAAGGGGGACAGCAGGGTGATGCTGTCCCCCTTTTCATCACTTCCCGCCGTCCTGACTCCTCTACAAGAAAGCTGTAACCCGATCCGTTTGTTGGGTAGAATCCGACCCTTTCCGAACGATCAATGAGGCAGTGCAATGGGCAGAGCCTATCAAAACCGCAAAGATTCCATGGCCAAGACGGCCGCCGCAAAAACCAAGGTCTATAGTAAATACGGGCGCGAGATCTACATGTCAGCCAAGTCCGGCGGCACCGACCCGGACGGCAACCTGTCCCTGCGTGGACTGATCGACCGTGCCAAGAAAGATCAGGTGCCGTCACACGTCATTGACAAGGCGCTCGAAAAAGCCAAGGGTGGCGCCGGTGAAGACTATTCCCCGGCCCGCTACGAAGGCTACGGCCCCGGCAATTGCATGGTGATTGTAGATTGCCTTACCGACAATCCGAACCGCACCTTCGGTGATGTTCGCCTCGCGTTCACCAAGACCAAATGCAAAATCGGGACCCCTGGCGCCGTTGCCCACATGTTCGACCACTGCGCCATCTTCGCCTTCAACGGCGACGACGAGGAAGCAGTATTGGAAGCGCTGATGGACGCCGATGTGGACGTCACGGATATCGAAAACGAGAACGGCCTGATCACCGTGTTCACCCCCAACACCGAATACGCCAAGGCCAGACAGGCGCTGGTGGATACCATCGAGGACATTGATTTCGAGGTGGACGAAATCCAGTTCCTGCCCAAGACTTCCACACCGGTGGAAGGTGATGATGTGGCGATGTTCGAGAAGTTCTGCGACATGCTGAATGACCTGGACGATGTCCAGAACATTTATCACAACGCGGAATTGCCCAAGTAAACACAGGGCCACAAAAAAGCCCCGCTGATCTCACGAGCAGCGGGGCTTTTTTATGTCTGACCGGTTATCGCGGCGTTGCGAACACCTGGGTCCAGTAGTTTTCGTAATCGGCGCCGGTGGCGTCCACCCGATCAACCGCGAATTGGCTGAAACGGGAATCCATGATGTTACGACAGTGTCCCGGGCTGTCCAGCCAAGCCTGAACAACGGTATCCACATCGTCATAGCCGGCGGCAATATTCTCACCGACAACCGACCACTCGTATCCCGTTGCCGTCACCCTGGCGCCCACACGCAGACCGTCGGAACCTGTGTGACTGAAGAAATTGTGGTCAGCCATATCATTACTGTGATGAGTGGCCGCGCCTTCAATCGGGCAGTTGTATGTCAGCGGTTCGGCGGCGGCAAACTGCTCTGATCCACAGCTTCGGGCCGAAGCACGGGCGGCATTCACCTTTTCAAGCATGTCAGCCTGATACTGGTCCACCTCGCATCCGGCGATCACTACGGTCTCAGCGCCTCCGGTCTGAGTTTCCTGAGAGATTTCGGAGTCATTGGCCACCGCCGAGGAACGACCGCTGTCCGAGGAGCTGCTGCTTCCGCCGCCCCCTCCGCCACAGGCTGTCAGGAATACCGCAGACATCAAAAGCGCAGGAGCCGCCAAATAACCGTTCATAAATCACCACAATTCGCGTCAATAATGTGGTGAATATACAGAAGAGACTCGACGGTGTGTGTGACATGTGCATAAGAACTACAACACATTACAAAGGCTTACCGCACGGATATAGACACCAGCAGCCTGCTTACACATGACACAATAAGACAAGGGCACGGCGGGCACACATCCACGGGAACAGCCATGCAACAACCCGGAGGCCACCGGGCTGATTTCGCGATTCGCGGAACTTGCGGTGAGGGACTGGGCCGTCAGTCCAGTATGTAGGCGGTTTTTTCGAGGGCGTTTTCGTTCTCGTCAACAAAACGGAACTCATTCCAGCCGATACGGACAACGTCGTGACTGTTGAGGCGCTGGCGCTCATCAATGCGGATTTCGTTGACGAATGTGCCGTTAGTGCTGTCGCTGTCGGTGATGTAGTAGTCCACGGTTCCCTCAAGGTAGACATTGGGGACGGACTCAATCACCGCATGGTGACCACTGACGGAAATTTCGTCGATGCGAATGTCATTGTCGGCCTTGCGGCCGATGCGAATCTCCGGCTGATTCACTTCAAACGTGTTAACCACCACGTTATCAACCAGCTGTGAAAGTGATGCCATACTACAGGCTCCTCGGCTAGATCAGGGTCAATACAACAACGGAAACATTATCAGCAGCCTGGTTATCCAGACTGGCGGCGACCAGCGCTTCCACCGCGCTTTGCGTGCGCTCATGCTTCTCCAGGATGCCCGGCCATTGCTGGTCCGGCAGGGCATTGGTCAGGCCATCGGAACACAGCAGCAGCCTGTCTCCGCAACCTACTTCAAGACACTGGCAACTCGCCTCCACCGACGTCGAAGCGCCCAGCGCCCGGGTCAGTACGTTACGGAAGGGCACGTACGGTGCATCCGCTTCGGTAATACTGCCATCGTCCAGCATGTTCTGGACCACGGTGTCATCGCGGGTGAGACAGTCGACATGACCGTTGCGCAGCAGGTAGCACCGGGAGTCGCCCACGTGGGCAATGTGGGCTTTGCCGTCAATGACCCACGCCATCACCAGGGTTGTCCCCATCTTGTCCAGGCTGTCATTGCCTGCCCGGCCGGCGATGATACTGTCGTTGGCGCGAGTCACACTGTCCCGGAGCATCATGGCGATGGTGTCGTCCCCCACGTTCGCGTAACTGGAGGCCGGCTCCGCCAGCCTGGGCGCCATCGAACCCAGCACGGTGTCCACCGCCAGCCGGCTGGCAATTTCCCCGCCATAATGTCCACCCATACCATCAGCGACCAGCAGCAATGCCTGGCGCCCATCGTGACTCAGGCGCCAGGCCACCACGTCCTGATTGGAGCGGCGGGCAGTGCCGATGTCACTGAGACCGGAAATATCGTAGAGCATCAGGATGCTTCCTCTCTTGCTTCCCGTACCGCGAGCCGGCGCACCGCTTCCGCCATGTCAGCGGCACTGGCAAATCGCTTGTCGGGGTCCCGCTGAATGGCCTTGTTGATCAGGCGCACCACACCGTTGGACAACTCCGGATTATACTCCCTCACACTCCGTGGTCGCCTGTTCAGAATCTGGTATGTCAGGCTGGCAAGGGTGTCTCCCTGATACGGCGTCTCACCGCTGACCAACCGGTACAGGGTGACCCCCAGACTATAGATATCAGACGCGCCCGACACCTTCTGCCCCTTCAACTGCTCGGGTGACATGTACAGGGGACTGCCCATCACACTGCCGGTTCGGGTGCGGGAATCATCGGCGATTTTCGCGATACCGAAATCGGTAATCTTCACCTCGCCACTGTCTGGATTGTAAATAATGTTCCCCGGCTTGATATCCCGATGCACGATCTTCCGGGCATGGGCATATTCCAGAGCATCCGCCACCCGGGCCACGATATCCAGCGTGGTGGCCAGCGGCAGCAACCCCCCTGCCCGGCCAAAATCACTTAAGGGACGGCCCTGAGCATAATCCATGGCAATGTAGGCGAGATCCGTTTCCTCGCCCACATCATAGACTGTCACAATGGCCGGGTGATTCAATCGTCCGGCGGCTTCGGCCTCACGGAAAAAGCGTGCTTTGAGGTCGGCCAGTTCTTTTTCCTCGAACGCCTGATAACCGAGGGTTTTGATTGCTACGGTTCGGGCAATACGGGGATCCTTTCCCAGGTAGACCACACCCATGGCACCCCGGCCTATCTCCCGCTCGATCTCATAACGACCAAGGGTTGGACGGCTGACCGCACTCTCCGGCATAACCAGGGTCCGGGTACTGTCAAAGTGGCCGGCAGTGAATCCACCGCCACCCCCTTGCAGACTCTCCAGTGCCGCCAGACGGTCACGCGCGTCCCGGAAAGCTTTCCGGTGCCGCAGTATGTCGCGGTATGACACCACTGCTTTGTCGTAATGACGTTTGCGCTCCTGCTGCAGCGCGATCTCGTATTGCAACTCCAGTCGCTCCACCGAGACAGGACATTCATCAAGCGCTGCCAGCGCCTCGTCCGTATTTCCCTGCTGCAGCAGGACCTTCCCGAGCCGGATTCGTGCGGCCCGCACATTCTCTGTCAATGCCCGCACCTCCCGGTGAGGTTGCAGCCAGAACAACATGATCAGATACCCGCCAAGCAGTAGCGTTACGACTTCGCCCAGCGGCAACCAGGTACTGCGGTAGAACATGAAACCCGCCTGCACGACCACCAGCGCGCCGGCGATCAGCAGCGTCACCGGGAGCGCAACCGACGCACCCATGGCGGGCACGGCCAACACCAGATAAAGCGCAGCCGCCATCAATCCAGCCCGCAACGTCATTGCCGACCAGTAGGGCTCTGACAGGCCCCGGTTTTCCAGGGCGGTGACGAAGGCTTCCGGGCGCAGATCCTGCATCAGGACGGGGGCTGCTGCGGACGAGCTACCCAACAGGCTGAAGAGTACCTGGTCCACCCAGGCGAGTATCGGCAGATGATCCCCCGCCACAGCGAAAATCAGCGCCAGCAGTACCACCAGTACTCGGAGGCTGAAACAGCGGGAACCTAGATATGCAATTGCGTTCACAGGCGTTATTGTCGTAACTGATTGATCTGACAAGTGTAGAAATACCTGGCCCAAGGCGATAGAGGCACAGGGGCAGTTTTTTGTAAGTGTTTGTTGGCCTGGGACGACCATCACGTGTGACAGAGCACGGTCACGCAGGGGGAAGAAAGACGAATGGGCACTGAGTGCAGTATAGTTTTCGGGATTTTGTCTCAGGAGCCAGGAAGCTTGCCCATGACAGTGAAGTTAGTAATCGCCGCGTTGTTGTTGCTTGTGGCCGGAACCGGCCTGTACCACACTCTGAAGCCCCTTCCCGCGGGCATCGGCTTTCTCGGATCGGAAGCGCCATTAAGGGACTCGAAACTGCTGACTGACGTCACGGTGCACAATGCCGACGGCAGTACCCGGCTCGAACACAACATTTTCGATGAGGTCCTGCGACAGATCGCCAATGCCGAGCGCTTCATCCTCGTGGACATGTTTCTGTTCAACGACAGCAAACCGGACGGCGCTACCGGATACCGGCCACTCGCTCGCCAGCTCACCGAAGCCCTGATTCAGCGCAAACAGGCGGTCCCTGACATCCGCATTGTGGTGATCTCGGATCCCATCAATACCTTTTACGGTGGTACCCGCTCGCCCTGGTTCGACGCTCTGAACGAAGCAGGTATCACCGTGGTGGAAACCAACCTTGCCAGACTCCGGGACAGCAATCCCGCCTGGTCCGCGATCTGGCGGGTGTGTTGCCAGTGGCTGGGTAATTCACCGGATGGCGGCTGGCTGCCCAACGCCTTGAAAGGCGGCCCGGTCACCCTGCGGAGCTACCTGGCGCTGCCCAATTTCAAGGCCAACCACCGCAAACTGATTGTCACCGATGACGACGACCGCCTACGTGGTCTGGTCACCTCCGCCAACCCTCACGATGGCAGCAGTCGTCACAGCAATATCGGCCTGAGTTTCACCGGGCCGGCGGTGGCGGATTTACTGGAAAACGAGCAGGCGGTCCTGGCCATGTCGGGCGTTGAAGCCCCCTTCATCCATAACGCCATTGCCGAAATCCGACAGGCTCAGGGCGTTCCTGCCGAACAGGCGCCGGAAGGCTCCATTCAGGTGGTCACCGAATCCGCCATACTGGCCAGCGCACTTGGCATCATCGAATCTGCGAGCGCCGGCGACCGTATCGACCTGGCGATGTTCTATCTCTCTCATCGGCGGATTATCCAGGCGCTGACCGACGCTCACCAGCGCGAGGCCGACATCCGGGTGCTGCTGGACGCCAACAACGATGCCTTTGGCCATGAAAAGAACGGCATTCCCAATCGCCCGGTGGCTGCTGAACTGGTTAGCGCCGGCATACCGGTGCGCTGGTGCCATACCCGGGGGGAACAATGCCACAGTAAGCTGCTGATCAGGCGTGGCCGTGAAGGCTCGGCGGATATCCTGCTCGGGTCGGCGAACTTCACCCGACGCAACCTGGATGACCTGAATCTGGAAACCAGTGTTCGCCTGCGAACATCCCGCTCCTCGGCAGTGGCCAGCGATGCGGTCCGTTTTTTCGAAAGACACTGGCAGCACGGCCCTGAATCGGACCCCGTACTCAGCCACCCCTATGAAACCTGGGCGGATGAGTCCGGATTCAAATACTGGCGCTATCGCCTGATGGAGGCCACCGGGATGTCCACGTTCTGAGACAGGATTCAGAAGGCGTGTCAGGAGCTTGCTGACAAAATGGTAACCCGCCCTGCAATCCTCGGCAGGCCTGAACGCAGGCCGGATGCGCAAAGTGACGGGCTGTTCATCAAGTTGCTATCAAACAGCGAACTGCTCTATCGTATTTATCAGGTGATTATCTATAAGAGCAGGAGTTAGGGATGCAGACAATTCGCAAGAACCTGAGACATGTGTCGTTCTTTCTGGCCATCCTGATGGCCATGACAACGGTATGGTCATCCGCCGCAACTGCCGACGTGATTGGCACCGGAGAACTCCTGACCGAACAGCGTGCCGAGCTGGACCGCGAATCCCTCCTGAACATGCTTGAGCAGCAGGAGGTGAAGGACAAACTGGCAGACATGGGCGTCAGCCAGGACGTGGTGGAAGAACGAATCCAGAACCTGACACCGTCCGAGCTGGCGGAATTTGAACAGCAACTGGCACAGGCGGAAGTCGGCGAAGGGGTCGTGGGCGTGATCGTCCTGTTCCTGCTGGTCTTTATCATCACCGACATGCTGTGTGCGACGAACATTTTCTCGTTCATTAACTGTATTCGCTAGGATTGCGCCGACAGCCAGTGACCACCCATCTTTGCCGCTACCTGTCCGCAACCGCCCTCAGCCTGGTGCTGATGGCGGTTCTGGCGGGCTGCGCCAGCAGCCCAAAATGGCCGGATCAAACCGCAGAAGGCAGCAAGGCTGACCTTCACCAGCGACTCGTCCTCGACTCCGTCCCGTTCTATCCCCAGGAGCGCTACCAGTGTGGCCCCGCCTCCCTGGCGATGATGTTGAATACCCGGGGCCTGCAGACCAACCCCGAAGTACTGAAAGAACTGGTCTACCTGCCGGAGCGCGAGGGCAGTCTGCGAGTAGAGCTCGTGGCGGGGGCCAGAAGTCACGGCATGCTGGTCTACGAACTGGATGGCACGCTGGAAAGCCTGCTCACCGAAGTAGCCGCCGGCAATCCGGTGCTGGTCATGCAGAATCTGGGATTCGACTGGTGGCCGCAATGGCACTTTGCGGTGGTGATCGGCTTTGATCAGCAGGAACGCCAGATCATCCTTCATACCGATACCCGGGCCCGCCACGAACAAAGCCTGAAAGTATTTGCCACCACCTGGAGCCGGGCCGACCGATGGTCAGCGGTGGTGATGAAACCGGATCAGCTGCCTGCCACGGCAGAACCCCTGGACTACCTGATGGCCGCCAATGACCTGGAAACCACCGGGCGTACATTTGCGGCCATGTCGGCTTACAAGACAGCGGAAGGAGCCTGGCCGGATCAGCCCGCCGCGCTGATGGGACAGGGCAATATCGCCTACGCACAAGCCGACTGGCCAAACGCCATCCGGCACTATCAGCGAATGACCCGGCGGTTTCCCGAGGTGGCGCCGGGCTGGAACAACCTGTCCGAGGCGCTGAAAAAAACCGGTTGCCCCGGTCAGGCCAGATCAGCCGCGATGTGTGCGGCGGAATTGGCGCCAGAGCGCTTTGACGCGCCATCCGGCCCAGTCAGTAATACAAACAGCGCCGAAAGCCCCCGTTGCCCGGTTATTCGCTGTCCCATCCCGCTGGACCGTTAGTCAGTCATATTTTACGGAACAGAACCACGTCCTTGACCGGCACCTCCATCGTCCACCCCAGCTTTTCCGCCAGCCAGGCCATGGTCGCTTCACGATAAAACACCACATGGGTGGGATCGCGGCGGTAGTGCCAGTTGGCGAACTTGCTATCCTCGGTCTGGAAACAGGTCATGACACCCAGCCAGCCACCAGTCTTAACCAACCGGTCCAACTGGCGGAACACCGCGCCCGGCTGGTGCAGGTGCTCCACCACTTCGGTACAGGTGACAAAATCGTAGCGCTGTTCCAGGGTCGCCGGTTGCGGATAGAAGAAGGGATCGTAGAGGCTGACCGTCATACCCGCCTCTTCCATCATCCTGGCGAGGGCCGGCCCCGGCCCGCAGCCAAAGTCCAGGCCATGGGCCCCTGCGGGCAAACGATCCAGCAGCGGCGTCGTCAGTTTCGAGAGAAACCGGCGGTAGCCGGGATCGTCGGGATCATTGTCGTGAAGATCATAAACCGCCCGCTCCTGCTCTGGCGTCAGCCAGTCGCTGGCATCCATTACCGTGGCCTCACATACCGGACAGCGGTGGTACAGGGTATCCCGCACCCGCTGAAACTGCCGCAGCTCCCCGTTTTCGCATACGGGACACGTCAGGGAACGGCTATCCGGCTCTGGTATCTTTGAGTTCAAGGAATCTCCCGGCAATGTTAAGAATCTTTCATTGTCATATCCGGCCATGACACGGAAACCGTGATCAACCCGCAAATTCACCGAAATAACCCATGCGTATACTGGTCATTATTTTTCAGGGACAGATCCATGGAAACTTCCAGTCGCGTGGCACTCGAAGTACCCATTATTTCCGCACGCTATGCACGCCGCTTTATTCACTTCATGGAAAGCAAGGGAGTCAAGCGCCAGGCCATCCTGCAGGACACCGATATTACCAGCGAACTGCTGGATAATCCGGATGCCAGCCTGTCCATGCAACAGGTTATGGACCTGCTGGGCACGGCCGAGTGGCTGATGGGGGATGAGCGCGCGCCCTTCCAGTTTGGCCAACAGCTTGATCTGCCCGCCCACGGACTGCTGGGCTTCGCCGTGCTGGGACAGGAAAACCCCCGGCGTCTGATCAGCATGATTGTACAGTACCTGCGCGTGGGCCTGCCGCTGATGGACATGGAACTGAGCTCCACCGGCGCCACCTTCCGGATCCGCCTGATCGACACCTGGGGGCTCGGTGACCTCCGCCCCTGTCTCACCAAGATCTACATGGGTAGCATTCTGCGCATTTCATCGCAGGTTTGCAGCCACTTCAGCGTGGCCTTCGACTTCCCCTCCAGACTCGGCCCCGAGCCCTGGCAATTGCTTGCCACCGATTGTGAATTCCGGTTTGAGGCCGGCGACAGCGAAATCATCATGCCGCTCTCGGGTACGCCGATCCGCACCGATGACGCCGGCCTCGAATTTATTCTTGCCCGTAGCCGCGCTCATCCAATGCAGAACGAAGAGCAGCAGGATGAAACCGTGATGCAGGTGCGCGAGATGATCATGAGTCAACCGGGGCGCCCCTGTACCACCGAGAACATCGCCCGCCGGCTTGGCATCAGCACACGCTCGTTGCGCCAGCACCTGGCGGCAGCAGGCTCGTCCTTCCGCGAACTGCGCAATAACATCCGCGAAAACTTCGCCACGCTGTACCTCAGGGACACCAGTGTTTCTCTGGAATCCATTGCTGAAAAGCTCGGATTCAGTGACCAGGCCAGCTTCACCAGGGCCTACCGCTCCTGGACGGGGCAAACACCGGGTGACGTTCGTCGCCAAAGCCGGGACAGCAGGTAGCCCCGCCCCTGAGTACACATCTGGTTTGATGGGCGTCACGAATTCAACATTTTTTACACCCATCTTCCGCTTTGAACAAAAACCTCGCCGGCCCTGGCAATGACCCCGCGGCACCCTCCCCTGCCAAATAGTACCCGCCCCGCCAGCTTCCGCTGCCGGGGCGGGGAATTCATTGCAAGACCGATACAGCAGTCCTCATCGGTGATGTCTGCAACCCACAACAACAACGACGACTTTAGCCTTACAGAGGACGAACTCATGAAACTCAGGAATCACAATTCGATGGTCCGCAAGCTCGGACCGGCCGTTGCGGCGGCTGCACTGATGACAGGTGGTGGCCAGGCGCTGGCCGAACCCGTGTCCCTCGAACTGGAATTCACTTGCCCATTTCCATTGATTGGTGACCAGCCGATCCGCGCGGAAATCAGCGCCGACATTCCGGCCCAGCAAACCGTGGGCGACCCGACCCCGGAGTTCACCATCCAGGCCCTGACCGTGGTCAACGAGGATTCCCGGACCGGCCTAAAGCTGGTTGGCTCCGAAACCATCGAAGGCACGGCGATCAACCAGACCACCGTTGTCACCCCGAACCGGGAAATGGACCTCACGGTGCCGCTGACCATCCCGCCTTCCCCGATTCCCAACGAACCCGGCGAATTCACCATTCCGGCCGAAGGGGTATCACCCGCCATCACCTTCAATAATGATGATGTCGGTGAAGCGCTGATTACCGTCGGCACCCTGCAGCTGGACATGATTGCCCGCACCGCCAATGGCGATATTGCGCCGGCGCCGATTGGCGAATTCACCTCCGACTGCACCCAGAATCCCGGGCAGGACAATGTCCTCCAGACGGTCCAGGTGGTGGAAGACGAGGTCGAGACTCCCCGCATCAGCGTTAATCGCGAGGAGATCGCCTTTGGCAACGTCCAGGCAGGTCTGACTGCCGAAGAAACGGTTACGATTGCCAACACCGGCAATGCCGAGTTGGGCATCAACAACATCAGTATCGGCGGTGCCGACAGCAGCGCGTTCATGCAAACCAGCAGCTGCACCACGATTGCGCCGTCATCAAGCTGCGATGTCACCGTGACCTATATCCCCAGTGGTGAGGGCGAACAGAGCGCGGCTCTGACCATCGAGTCCAGCGACGCGGAAAACCCCGCCGTGGACGTCAGCCTGAGCGGCAAGAGTGTGCTTGCGCCGGTGCCGGAGATCTCCGTGACCCCGGAAAGCCTCGATCTTGGCAGTGTTCTGATTGGTGAAACCGCCGCAGCGCAAGTGGTCATCGGCAATGCCGGCAATGAAACCCTGCTGATCAACGGCATCGAAATCGAAGGGGCCGACAGCGGTGAGTTCCAGCAAACCAACAACTGCACCACCGTCGCTCCCGACCAGAGCTGTTCCGTGGAGGTCAGCTTTACCGCGTCCTCCGAGGGCACCCGCAACGCGGTCCTGAGAATCACCTCGGACGACCCGGAGAACCCCGATATCAGCGTGGATCTGAGCGGTTATGGCGATAGCGGCGCCAGCGATATTCTGGAGTTGCTGCTGGACCTTGAAGGTTCCACCTACATCAAGTCATCCGACAGCACCCTGCCCCTGAACGGCAGCATCGCCACTGAACTGGAACTGTCCAGCGGTACCTTTGAGGCCGACCTTGACCTGGAACCCACCAGCGGCCAGTTCGAAATCAAATTGCTGTTCAGCAAGCTGAAAGCCGACGCGGACGTTGAATTCGAGCAGGCCGAGACGACCACCGGCACCCTGATCGACGGCACGCTGACCGCCAACTCCAGGCTGTATGTGAAGGTACCGAAAGTGGAGATGAAGCTCTTCGGCCTGCCCATCCGCGTGGGTGGCGGAAATGACTGCCGCACCATTGAGCCGGTCAACATCAACCTTGAATCCAACGAGGGCACAACGTTCTCACCAGCCACAGGCGGCGATGTCACTGGCGTCTATGACCTGCCGCCACTGGAGAAATGCGGGCTGCTGACCGACGTCCTCAACCAGTTCCTGACCGGTTCCGGGAATACCATTGACCTGTCACTGACCCCGGCGCCCTAAGGAAGAAACGGAGAAACGGTTTTCTCCGGGCCTGCCAGCCGACTCCGGTTGGCAGGCCATAACAACAACAGCAACAAGGAACAACACAATGAAAAGCCTGAAGAAAGCAACACTGGCACTGGCTGTGGCGGCTCTGCCACTGGCCGGCTACGCTGACCTCAAACCCCTGGGAGACTCTCACATGGGCAACATCACCGGCCAGGCCGGTGTGACCATTGAGCTGGAAACCAAGGTCACCATGGATGAGTTTATCTATACCGATGAAGGCTCACTGTCGGTCAAGGATATTTTCATCGGCGGTGCTGACCGCACCGACATGTTCGAGGAATTCGACGACCCGGCGATCCGCCCGCTCCTGTTTGGCGAAAGCAGCGACCTGATCGACAACATCAAGATCGAAATCGACATCCTTGATGACGGCGATGCCCAGATCAACGTCTTCCCGTTGGTCGCAGCCCCCATCGATTTCTCCGTTCGCACCGGAGGCTGGACCCTTCAGGGCCATACCGACAGCACACTGATCGCAGACAACCTGTCGATTGACGGCATCCTCACCGAACTGAAGATCAATGTGGACACCGAAACCGACGTGTTGAACCTGCAAACCCTGTTCGCCATTGATGATATGGATATGGACATTCCCTTCCTTGCCATGGGGATCCGTGACTTGCGCCTGACCGGCGCCAACTACGATCCGGACAACCCCATCATCACGCAACTTGGCGCCAAGGTGGACATGGACGTCTACAACGGTAGCAACGCTGCGGGTAACTCATCCCTGGCGGTTGACATCAATACCTTCGAGGCCGACATGCAGATTGGTCAGGTTCTGGTAGGCGGCACATCCATCGGCTCCGTGGCCCTGGATAACCTGTCTGTCCAGAACACGGCCATGCGCATCTACGGCCACTAGGCAACACCGGGCCCCGCGAACCTTTTCGGGGGGCCCGAACTAGCGCCCGTCATGCATGCCGGCACACGCCCTGAGTTGCTGATCGAACTCATCTTCATCCAACGCCCGAGAAGCAATCATCTCGATCCGTGACATCTCCCTGGACTCCGCCTCAACCACAGAGAGAGCGCCGTCCGCCATATTCACCGCACGCCAACCGTCGGAGCAGTGGACCACTGCCTTGAAGCGCGACAGCCGATCATCCAGGGCCATTGCCATAAGGCCATTCTCATCCAGCACCAGATCCGGATGAATCCGCCAACCAATACTGAAATAGCCCTGCCCTTCATTGCTCACCCGTTGCCAGGGCTCTTCGCTGACAGGCACCGCAGGATCAGGCTTCGACTGGTGGTTGTGGTGATGGTGGGCCTGTGGCGATGTGACTTCCGGCAGGTCGGTGCAGCCGTCCAGCCATTCCGGTGCCAGACGCCCGAAACTGGTGTGAAAGACCGCGCGCTTGGCCGGTTCCAGCTTCGCTGCCCACTGATCGAAAGCAGACAACTGCTCCGGGGAACAGGCATCAACCTTGTTAGCCACCAGGATATCGGCTGCCGCCACCTGATCGCGGAACTGCACATTCTCCACCACCCGGGGCTCTTCCAGGCGGCGTGGATCCACCAGACTGATCACCGGGCCAAGGGCAAGTACGTCCTGGTAGTGTTCGCTGGTCAGGGTGTCGATAATCTGCGAAGGGTGCCCCAGGCCGGTCGGTTCAATCAGCAGGCGGTCCGGCCTGGCTTTATGGATCAACTGGTTCAGACCAATCTGCATGGGCAGCCCGGCGACACAGCACATGCAGCCTCCGGGTACTTCGCGGATAAACGCCCCCTCGGTTTCCAGCAGGGCACCGTCAATCCCGACTTCACCAAACTCATTGACCAGAACTGCCCAGACTTCGCCTTCCGGCCGGTTCTTCAGCAGATCGAGTATGGCGGTGGTTTTACCAACCCCCAGAAAGCCGAGGATCAGATTGGTAGGGATCGGTGTCTTCATGAAGCGACTCGCAGAGGGTGGCGCGGGAAATTATTGTTATACTATAACACCAACGCCGGGGAAGCGGAATGCACGCCTTTAACCTGAGAGCCGATCCAGACGCAGCCGTTCCCGATCATCAAACAGGCGGCGACTGCCCCATGCCACGGCCATCAGGGCGCCAAAACCGGTGCCAACGGTAATGGTCAGCATCACCAGGATCTGATATTTCACCGCCACTGCCGGCGGGCTGCCCGCCAGGATTTGCCCTGTCATCATCCCGGGCAAACTGACAATACCCGCTGCCGCCATCGCGTTAATCGAAGGCATCATGCCGCTGCGCATGGCATCCCGACGGATATCCCCCACTGCCTGCTGCCAGGGCTGCCCCAGCATCAGGCGGTTCTCAATGACTGCGCGCTGCCGCCACACCGCTTCGGTTAATCGGTCCAGGCTCAGGGCCACGCCGGTCATGGTGTTGCCGAGCATCATGCCCAGCAGCGGAATCGCATATTGCGGCGCATACCAGGGGTCGGGACCAATCACTACCGTGAGGGTCAGCACGGTTACCGTAAACGAGGACAGAAACATGGCGCCGGTGCCAATGCCGAACGCCCAGCCGCCGGTCAGGCGGCGTTGCTGCCTGGCCATGACCTCCCGGCCAGCTACCAGCAACATAACCAGGGCCATCAGCGCGATCCAGTGTAACCCGGAAGAAGCAAACAACACTTCCAGCACCAGCCCTATCAACGCCAGTTGAATACCGGTGCGGAGGCTGGCAATTAACAGGCTTCTGGTCACGCCCAGGCGGCTCAGATGGGTAAAGATCGCCAGCAGCACAATCATTCCAGCGGCCAGCGCCAGCTTCCACCAAGCCAGGTCGATGACATCCATCAGCATGCCTCCAGGGTGTGGCCGCGAATCGCGAAGTGATGGTGGGCAACCCGGCGGATCTGTTCCCTGTCGTGGGCGACCCAAAGCACCGACAGTTGCCGATGTGCGATCTCCCGCAGCAACCAGCGTTCCGCCAACGCCACCGAGTCTGCATCCAGGTTCGCGGTGGGTTCGTCCAGCAACAACGCGGACGGGTTCATGGCCATCGCCCGCAATAACGCCATGCGCTGTTTCTCGCCGGAAGACAGGCGGCTCACCGACCACTCCAGGGCGTTTTCATCAAGCCCAAGATCCGCCAGCGGGAGAGAGGTGTGACTGCCTGCGTCGACATCAACGGGAAAATGATCACGCACCCGCTCGGCCCACCACTGGCTCTCCGCAGGAACCATCAATACTTGCCGCCGCCATTGATGAGCCGGGACATCACCCTGCCCGGTATCACCCAGCCAGACAGAGCCACCGTGGGCGTCCAGATCCGCCACCGCTCTCAGCAGGCGGCTCTTACCACTCCCGGAACGACCAGACAGGCACACGACTTCTCCTGCCGGCACGGTTATGGACACACTGTTCAGAGAGCCAATGGAGAGATCTTCGAGCCGGAGGTCGGGCATGAGCAGAGCATCCTTTACACATCAGAAAACCAGGCATCAGAGATCCACTTTTCCCCGGAGCGCCTTGGTTTTTCCTTTCCGGGTTTTGCTGTCAACACGGCGACGCTGGGAAGACTTCGTAGGCCGCGTGGGGCGACGGGCCTTCTGCTGCTTCACGGCTTCCTGAATCAGCTCCTTCAGGCGCTCCAGAGCGTCTTCCTTATTGAGTTCCAGAGTGCGGAACGACTGTGCCTTAATCACAACAATGCCGTCTTTACTGATGCGCTGATCGGATAAAGCCATCAGTCGTTGCTTGTAGAACGGCGGCAAGGTGGAGTGAAGGATGTCAAAACGGAGGTGTACGGCCGACGCCACCTTGTTCACATTCTGGCCGCCGGCGCCCTGGGCGCGAATCTGTGTGATCTCGATTTCCCAGTCAGCCAGTTCAACGGCGTTGGAGATTTTCAGCATAGCTCAGCTCAATGTTTGATGGCTCTGGTATCCCGTCTGGCCATCCAAATGAGCCTTACGTTAAAGAATCCTGGGATATAACACAATTGCGCCCGGCCGCTTTGCCGGCATAGAGGGCGTTGTCCGCCCTCTTCATCAGCGAATCATATGACTTGTCTGTCGATGTGAAGGAAGCCACTCCCACGGTAATGGTGGCATGGAAAGTAACGCCATCCATCTTGAAACAAACGGTTTCTATCAGCCTGCGTACCCGCTCGCCAAACGCGACGGCTTCCTGCAATTGAGCGTTAGGCAAAATGATCGCAAATTCCTCACCCCCGACACGGCAGGCAACGTCAGAAGGCCGTAGGTCTTCCATAATAAGCTTCGCGGCATCGATCAACACCCTATCCCCGCCCGCATGGCCGTATTGATCGTTGATGACTTTGAAGTTATCAAAATCGAACATGACGATGGAAGCCGGTATGCCCGAACGAACAAATGCGGAGAACTGCGCCTTGAGCTGGGCCTTGAAGTGCTTCCTGTTATAGAAACCGGTCATTTCGTCAGTCAGTGACTCCAGGGTCAGCCGGTCTTCCAGCTCTCGCTGGTAGGTGACATCCCTGACCAGAGCCATGGCGACCCGAACCCCATCCAACATGATGGCATTGATCATGATATCGACCGGCACCTGCGTGCCATCGGCGCGCAGCCCGGAAAACCGTCTGCCCTCCCCCATGGGGCGGGCATGGGGCGCCCGGAAATAACCCTTCACGTTCATTCTGTGTGCATTCCGGTGGTGCTCCGGAATGAGCATTTTCAGGTCGGAGCCTGCCAGAGCATCCGCAGGGTAACCAAACATTTCCCCGGCGCGGGCGTTAACCAGTACGATCTTATGGTCTGCGTTGGTGATGATGACGGCATCAGGCAAGGATTCAATAAACGGCAACAAACCCTGAGAAGTCGTAACGAGCATGTTGACGTTTTTCTGGACGGGCATGGCTGGCAAGGCACCCCTTAGGGGAAAAGTGACGGAACATTCACAATGTTACCTTCCTGACAGTGAAATATCTCACGCATTTATAAGATTTGACCATTTATGACATATTTGCACATAACGGCCGCCACTGACGCATTCCTGAGACCCTGCTATCATGCGCACTGCAACCCGATAACGAGAGTAAGCTCATCCATCACAGGACCCCCATGGCCTCCGGAAATACCACCCGCCTTAACAAATACATCAGTGAGAGCGGCCTGTGCTCGCGCCGGGAGGCTGACCGTTACATCGAGCAGGGTAACGTTTACATCAATGGCAAGCGCGCGACCGTAGGCGACCAGGTACTACCGGGCGATACGGTCAAGGTGAACGGCCAGCTTATCGAGCCACGCTCGGAAGAAGACCTGGTCTTTATCGCCCTGAACAAACCGGTTGGCGTTGTCAGCACCACCGACAGCGCAGAAAAACACAACATCCAGCGTTTCGTTGGCCACAGCGAACGGATCTTCCCCATCGGACGACTGGACAAGGATTCCCAGGGCCTGATCTTCATGACCAGCAACGGGGACTTGGTCAACAAGATACTGCGGGCGGGGAACAATCACGAAAAGGAATACCTGGTCACCGTCGACAAACCCATTACCAGGGAATTCATCCAGGGAATGGCCAGCGGTGTTCCGATACTCGGTACCGTGACGAAAAAGTGCAAAGTGAACCAGGAATCCCGCTTTGTCTTTCGCATCACCCTGATCCAGGGGTTGAACCGGCAGATTCGCCGGATGTGTGAGCACTTCGGCTACGAAGTTACCAAACTTGAACGTATCCGCATCATGAACGTCAGCCTGAAAGGGCTTGCGGTGGGTCAATGGCGGGATTTGACGCAACAGGAACTGGCAGATCTTTTTAGTGCTATCCGTCATTCAACATCGGAAGCACCGCCCGCGCCGCAAAAGAAGATGCGAAAAAATGATCAGCGCCCCCCTCGGAAACGTCCCGAGAAAACCTCCGGGGCGCCCGGAAAACCGCGTAAACCCGGGAACAAAGAGATTTCGCCCTCCCGCAAAAGACCAAAGCCCGGAAAACCAAGGCAACGTAGCGTCAAGCGTTAATATGAAACAACGATAAAAACAGCATCTGGTACTAGACTGTATAGGTATGCCCTGAAGCAAGGGGAACCCGCCACACTCATGGCATTTGATTCGAGGATGCCCGGGCGGTGGATACAGCCAAAAGGAGCCACTGATGACTGTTCACGCTAACGAATTGCATGAGTGGTTTGACGTGACCTTTATGGGGCACGGCCATTGCTACTTGTGGCGGTCTGACCTGGTGTTGTTGCATTCGATTTCTGACGTCCTGATAGCGATGGCCTATTTCACAATTCCCATCGCCCTGTACGTTCTGGTGGTCAAGCGAAAGGATCTGGAATATCAGTGGATGTTCGTCCTGTTTGCCATATTCATTTTTGCCTGTGGCACTACCCACTTACTGGCCGTCTGGAACATATGGAATGGTGACTACTATCTCTCCGGTGCAGTCAAAGCGATCACCGCCATTGTTTCCCTCCTCACAGCAGCCTTGATATGGCCACTCATTCCCAAGGCGCTCGCGCTGCCCCGCCCCCTGGAACTCCAGCAGGCCAACAACGATTTACAGGCCGAAATCGGTCTTCGGAAAGTATCTGAGAACAACCTCCGCTCGGCCCGCAATGAGCTTCAGAGTCATGTAAAGGAACTGCTTGAGGCGAAGAAACAACTGGAAATGGAAATCGCACACCGCCGTGCGGCAGAGGAGAAAGAAAAAACCAAGACCCTTGCGCTCGAGCGATCAAACGAAGACCTGGAACAGTTTGCTTTCATCGCATCTCACGATCTGAGGGAGCCACTGAGGAAGCTGATGTCATTCACACAGCTTTTGTCCTCCGGCCGTTACGGGAGTTTCGACGAGAAGGGAGAGCAGTTTGTCTCATACATCCGCGATGCCGCCGAGCGAATGGAAGCCCTGATAAACAGCCTTCTGGCATACAGCCGGGTGACAACGCAGAGTCGTGATTTTGAGAGAGTCTCTTTTTCAGAGCTGACCAATGAAGTGGAACGGGATCTGCAACTCCGAATTGACGAATGCGGCGCCCACATAGAAAAAGACATCAGTGGCTCGGTGTCGGGCAATCGATCCCAGCTCCGACAGGTGATGCAGAACCTTATAGGCAACGCTCTGAAGTACCGGTCACCGGACAAGCCTCCCGTCATCCGGGTTTCCGGAGGCCCCGTCTCCGATAACCGATACCGGATAACCGTCTCGGACAACGGCATTGGTTTTGACCCGCAATACAAGGACCAGATATTCGAGGTATTCAAGCGCCTTCACGGACGAGACGAATATGAAGGCACTGGTATGGGGCTCGCCATTTGCAAAAAGATCATCGAGCGGCATGGTGGTCAGATAAACGCGACAAGTCAGCTCGGGGAGGGTTCTACCTTCCAGATCGATCTGCCCATCAGTGATATGAGGCCTTTCTCCGCATGAGACCAATCACCATATTAATGGCCGATGACGACCCTCTGGATCGCATGCTCACCCAGGAGGCCTTTCTGGAGAGCAGATCCATAAATCCCCTGTACTTCGTGGAAAACGGTGAGGAACTACTGAAGTATCTGCGACGTGATCCCCCCTATACCCCGACGGAGCACCCATTCCCGGATCTCATACTGCTCGACCTGAACATGCCCAAAAAGGACGGCCGGGATTGCCTGATAGAAATCAAAAATGATCCGGAGTTGAGACACCTCCCCATCATTGTCCTTACAACCTCGAACAGGGAAGAAGAGGTTTTCAGAAGCTATAACCTGGGCGCCAGTTCCTTTATATCGAAACCGGTCGATTTTGAAAAATTGGTCAGTCAGATAAAGGTCTTCAACAGTTACTGGTGCTCCATTGTGGAGTTACCCGATGTCAACGAACAATGAGTTCAACGTTGTCGTCATCGAAGACGACAACGCCGACTTCATCATTCTGGAAAGTCTTCTTTCGGCTTCTCAACGTTTTCGTTTCCAGCTTACTCACATCAAAAATTTTCAGGAGGCCCAGCAATATCTCACTGAGGACAGTCACGACATTTTCCTGCTGGATTATTTTCTCGGCGCCGACACGGCCATCGATTTTCTTAAAGAAGCGTCACTACTGCATATCCCACAGCCGATTGTGGTACTGACTGGAGCGGATTCAGGTCGCATTGACGATGAAGTCATCGACCTTGGCGCTGCCGATTTCATTCCCAAGAACGAACTGTCCACATCACTGTTGGAGCGTACGATTCATCATGCCGTAGAGCACAAACGCGCAGAACTCAATCTGGAGCGAATGGCAAAGCGTGATCCTCTGACCGGGCTTGGTAACAGGTTGTTGTTCGAGGAAATGCTGGAGGCATCTTTAGCGCGAGCCGAACGTAAAAAGGGCAAGTTGGCGGTGCTCTTCCTGGACCTCGACCGCTTCAAGGAAATCAACGATTCATTGGGACACCCAACCGGCGACCTCCTGCTTACCCTCATCGCAGATCGCATACGCAAAGTCATTCGCAACTCAGACTTCGCGGCCAGAATCGGCGGCGATGAATTCACGATCCTGGTCGACGAAATTCACAATTACGAAGACGCTGTATTGGTCGCCAATAAACTGCTCGACGCGATATCCCCACCAACTGCAATCCGCGGCCATGAACTCAACATATCCGCCAGCATTGGCATCGCTCTATATCCGGAAAATGGCAAAACCCCTATCAAGCTGATGCAGAAAGCGGACATTGCACTTTACGAAGCCAAACGACACGGAATAAACCGTCTTCAGTGTTTTACTGCCAGACTACAAACGGAGCTGGAAAAAAACATTAAGCTTGAGAAAGGGTTGCGCAGGGCACTGGAACACAACGAATGCGAACTCAACCTGCAGCCCAAGTGGAACCTCTCCAGCCGGAAGATTATCGGGTTTGAAGCCCTGCTCCGCTGGTTTGAGGATGAAGGGGGCGTCAAGAGGTTTGTTTCCCCTGCAGAATTCATCCCTGTTGCGGAGAAAACCGGCCTGATCATCCCTTTAGGCGCGTGGGTTATCCGTCAAACCTGCAAACTACTGAAAAGCTGGGAAGAACAGGGAATATCCGATTACCCGATTGCCATCAACGTGTCTCCGGTCCAGCTGAAACCCGGGAATTTTGGCGCCTTTCTGAAGACCATTCTGGATAAGGAAAGAATATCAGCGCATATGCTTGAGATAGAATTGACAGAAGAAACTCTGGTGGACATACACTCGGAAGATGACAATGCTCTGGAAGAGTTGGAACAGATAAGGTCAACTGGCGCCAAGATCTCAATTGACGATTTCGGCACGGGGTATTCCTCTCTCAAGTACCTGAAACATTTTCCCGCGGATTATCTCAAAATCGACAAAAGCTTCGTCTCAGTTGACGGATCGGACTCACTTGCGGAACCCGCTATTTGTCGAGCCATTGTCACCATGGCAGAGTCGTTGGGGATGCAGGTTATTGCCGAGGGCATTGAAACCGAGGAACAACTTCAGGCGCTCAAAGAGATTCATTGCACCATGGGGCAAGGTTATCTGATTGCCAAGCCGATGCCAGCGGAACAGGCACTGCAATTCGCTCTTGATCACAATTGCCTGAACCCTGAGTACACGGATCAGTTTTCATCACCGGGGGGGGAGTAAGCGTCAATGAACATGCCCACCGGTCCGATGAACGATAGCCGAAAGGAGCCCTCTCCCGATAAGAAACCGTTCAAAGTTGCTCTTCTCGCTCCCGGCGACGAAGAAAGGGAGGAGCTTTGTGATGCCCTGCAGGCCAACTCTATCGGGCATGAACTCCTGATCTTTAGAGACGCAGACCAGTTTTTCGAAGTGATCGACTCAGTCAGTGCGGGCCGCAATATCGATCACGCGTTACTTCCAAATCTGCTAATGATTGCCCAGGCTGGAGAAAGCGTGGCATGCGCCGACATTCTCGCTCGCGTCAAACGCACGCCTGTGATCAAGGCCATTCCTGTTATCGTTTTTTCTCCCCACGATATGGCCTCGAATACCCCACAGCTTTACCAACTGGGAGCAGCATCGGTTATCCGTATGCCTCTGCGGTTCGACGGCCTGGTCAAGATTGTCCAGGTCATGGAAGATTACTGGTTCAATGTGGCATCACCTCCTAACATGTAGGAGGAGGCAATCCAGCATCCTTCCACAATAGCTGCCAGGGCCCTACTTTTTCACCCACTGCCCCTCAATCAACACGAACTGGCCGGAGGGCGTTTTGTCGATCGCCTTCTTTCCCGCCACGGTTTCCACCTGGGTAACCGGAATATCGTGTTTTTCGGCAATGCGGGTGTATTCGTCCCTGCGGGCACTATTGATGGCTTCGACCACCTCGCGGGCTTGGCCGTCGGCACGAACCACATCCAGGTAGCCTGTCGGCGTCTCACCCACCAGACCCTGCTGCTTGACGGATTCCAGTTTCTGCTTGGCTTCATCCAGCCCCATGGCGAGCGCGGGCAGACTCATGCCGATCGCAAGAATGAACGCACCCAGTTGTATCAATCGTTTCATTATCAACCCCTTGGAATATCCGGCTTCGCTCAGAACAACCCTTGCTCACTGAACAGTTCATCCACTTCCTTGTCCACTTTGACGTAGATTTCGTGCTGGATCTTGACGTTCAGGTTTACGGTAATCGGTTCTTTGGGTGCGGCCATCTGCACCGTTGGCGTACAAGCGTACAACGCCAGTGGCAGCATCAGTATCATCAATGCTCTCACCATAAGCGATCGGTGCGACCGCGCTACATTCGTCATGGCACTGCCTCCTGCCCGGATTGTTGCAGTCGCTCCCGAACGCGTTCGGTCACGGCTTCGTTCACCCTGCCACTCAGCTGAAGGCTGGTTAACAGGGCGGGAATGTCTTCTTCAAGACTGATATTGAGCACCACCGGTTGCCCGCCCCTGACCTCCGGATTTTCCCCTTCGAGACTCAGATCAAGCACAAGCTTGCCCTTTTCATCGTAGTCTATCGTGCTCTTCAGCACCGAATAGTGAAAGTTTTGCAAAGCTTCCACCACCAGGGTCATAGCCTCACTGCTGCCAAGCATCGCCTGAAGCCGTTCAGCCGGGAGTTCCAGTACACCACCCGGAGCGCTGGCAGAGATCTTGCCCTGCTCAACCTTGATGCCGGCGTCACTGATCAGAACCGGAATACGGCCACTGAGCGCTCCGGTTCCTTCCAGGCCTTCGGTCGGATACACCTGCAGCAAGCGCGCCAGGGAGACGTCATAGACATCAACGGGTACCTGCCAGGGCTTGGTGGAGAGATCAATGGCGCCTGGCGCCACTCTCAGGCGGCCATCCAGAAACCCGGCGGTTGCCTGTTGAAGATTAAGAACGCCCGCAAGGGCGTCCGATTGCGGTGCCTCGTAGTCTGCCAGAAAACGAACAGAGCCGATGCCAATTCCGGAGTTGATCTGACCGATAGTCACGTCGCGAAAGCGGGCGAACAGTGAGCCCCGTTCCAGACTGACCAGCAGTCGTCCGTTCAGATCGGATATCGCAGTACGATCCATGACCCCGCCAACGCCGTCGAAATTCAACTGGCCATGGAGTGCCAACGGGGTGCCGGGTTCCGTGCGAAATTCCGCTTCGGCCTGCACCTGCCCCGCATGCAGCTCCAGAAGCTCCGGCCAGTCAGCGAGGGTACCGGCCATGGCCTTACTGCCCTTATCCCCATCAACCTTCGCAGTAGCACGGGCAGCCAAATATTCGCCCGGTACGTTTCTCACCGTCACATCAGCAACCAGACCGGAATCAGACCGCACCTGACCTTCAGCCCGCAGATCCGTCACGGGGCCATTCACCACGCCCTCAAATCGCCAGCCCTGACGTTTCAGGCGCGGATGCTGCAGCGCACCGACCTCGATAACCACCGGACCGGCCAAGGTGCTTCGCTCCGCCAAGGGCCCAATGCCCCCGAGGTTCACTGTCAGTGTGACGCCCCTCAGGTCCACACGGACATCAGTGAGTTGAACCGGTGTGTCGCCGGCGTCCTGAACAATACCCGCCGCCCGCAACCGGGACCCGGGCCTGAAATGGACGGTCGCCGCGCGATTGTCTGCCTCGACGGCGGTGACCACATCAGCGCGAATTCCGGTCACAGCCCAGCCGCCCGAATGAATGTCCGGCAGCGTCAGTCCGATCTGCCCCTGCTGCAGCATCAGCGACCAGCCTGCTCCGAACGCAGGCTGCGCTGTCAGGGCAAATAGCACCAGGACTGCAAGGTAGATCCATCGCTTCCATGGCATGGGGCCATCAAATGGCAAAACAACGCTCCTGTCGGTTCCGGCTATTCACCACGCCAGGTCACGCTGTAGAGGTCGTGACGGCGATCCTGAAGGTTTTTTACGGTACCACTGTTGCGAGCAGTGAGCAGCACCTCCGGTCTCAAATCAGCAAAGGCCACTGTCTCAACATTGGGTTCGGTGTCTGCCGCGATGCCATCCCGGGCAAACGGGAAATCACAGGGAGTAAGAATACAGCTCTGACCGTACTGGATTTCCATGTTCGGTACCTTCGGCAGGTTGCCAACATTACCGGACATCACCACATACACCTGATTCTCCACGGCCCGCGCCTGACAGCAATAACGCACCCGCAGGTAACTCTGGCGCTCGTCCGTACAGAACGGCACAAAGATGATGTGGACACCCTGATCCACCAGGTGCCGGGTCAGTTCCGGAAATTCCGCGTCGTAGCAGATCAGTACACCTATGGTGCCGCAGTCAGTCTCGATGGCGCTGACCCGATTGCCTCCCTTCACGTTCCACCAAAAGGCCTCGTTGGGAGTGGGGTGAATTTTGGGCTGGGTAAAGACCTGGCCGTCCCTGAGAAACACATGGGCCATGTTCCGAATGGCGCCATCATCTTCGCGCACAGGGGTGGAGCCGGCGACAATATTGATGTTGTGGCGCAGGGACAGATCCCGCATCAGTTCCCGGTAGCGTTCCGCATAGTGGGTGACTGCTGCAAACGCCTCTGCAGGGCTGCCCTTACGGGCTTCAATGGAAAGCAGCTGGAGAGTGAAAAGCTCAGGAAACACCACGAAATCGCCCTTGTAGGTGGATACGACATCCACGAAGTAACGGACAATTTCACTGAATTCATCAAACGAAGCCACCGGCCTTTGCTGGTACTGAACCGTGCCGATACGCACGGTATCCCGCATACGCTGGCCATACCGTTTGCGTTGTTCGTTGTCGCTGTTCCGGGATACTGTCGGATTACGCCAGACCAGGTGGACACCATAGCCCATGGAATCATGATCGGCATCCAGATAATGAGGAATGATTCCGTGCACCTCGAAGCCCTGAAGGAGTTGAAAGGATAGCACCGGATCCTTTTGTTCCTTGCTCCTGATGGCTTCAACGTAATCTTCAACACTGCCAAACTTTTTCAGCCGCTGCCGCAGGCTGGGCAGGCGACCGGCAAACACCACACCCTGCAGTTTCAGCGTCTGGCATAACTGCTTGCGTTCGTTGTACAGCCGCTCGCCAATACGGTATCCGCGGCACTCAGGATCCACACACACTTCCATGCCGTACAGCCAGTCACCTTCCGGGTCGTGCCGGGAGGCATAGCCATTACCGGTGATGGAAGTCCAGTCATGGGCTGCCAGGGCGACCTCTTCAGCAATGCGGAAAGTCGCGCAGTAACCCACCACGGTATCCCCCAGCATGGCGACAAACTGACCATCCGGAAAGGTGTTGATCTGCCCGGTCAGCGGCCCCTTGGTGTAGCCATACATGCCGGTGCCTTCATAGACACGGCGGCTGAGCTGGATGATGCCGGGAATATCCGCCAGCGTGGCATTACGCACAAACAGACGCAGATCAGGATCGGAAAACGGCGGGCACATAGAAACCTCGGAAAAGGCGTTGATATGCCTTCATCTATGGTGGCCAGATGGGTTTTCGTCAAGGGAAATCGGTCAGGGCGGGTCAGCCAATGGAAAGCGTTCGACCACCGAGTAGACGGATCCGCTGGGTCCCTGATTGCTTTCAAGCAGAAGAATCTCGGAAACCGCAAACTGCCCGAAAACCGAATCGCGATGATCTTCCAGCAATGCCTCCACCGATCCCCGCTGTTTTTTAAATCTCGCCAGGGTGATATGGGGGCGAAACGGTCGGCTCTCCGGCGCAATCCCGAGGCCTGCCATTCTGGTCTTGAGAGCGCCATGCAGCGCCGCTACGGGTTCCGGCGGTTGCACGCCCGCCCATAGGTTTCTCGGGCTACGGGGCTGACCGAAACAGCCGAGACCGGTCACCTCAAGCTCAAAAGCCTCTACCGGGATATCTCGAACGGCATCGCACAGTGATGCTGTCCTGCCCTGCTCAACATCTCCCAGGAACAGCAAGGTGATATGCAATTGCTCAGGGCTTTGCCATTTTGCGCCGGAAACCGGCGCAATCACCC
Organism: Marinobacter sp. DUT-3; assembly: GCF_050379435.1. Lineage (NCBI taxonomy): Bacteria > Pseudomonadati > Pseudomonadota > Gammaproteobacteria > Pseudomonadales > Marinobacteraceae > Marinobacter > Marinobacter sp. DUT-3. The sequence goes on along the minus strand of NZ_JBNRMG010000003.1, from coordinate 290,127 downwards.
CGAGCAAACGCTGTTTGATGCCGGTTGGAATTTCCAACCCGAAAAACAAACGGCTCATGGGAAGTGGCTCAGGCAACCCGGTTGAGGGTCACGTCGATGTTGCCACGTGTGGCATTGGAGTACGGACACACCTTGTGGGCCTCGTCGATCAGCTTCTTTGCCTCAGCATCGTCCATACCCGGCAGGCTGATACGCAGTTCGACTTCAATACCAAAGCCACCCGGAATCTGGCCAATGCCCACGACACCCTCAATAGAGGCATCCTCTGGCATCTTGAGCTTGTCACGACCGGCCACGAACTTCATGGCTCCGATGAAACAGGCGGAGTAGCCGGCAGCAAACAGCTGCTCCGGGTTGGTGCCCTTGCCGCCGGCGCCACCCAGTTCCTTCGGCGTCGTCAGTTCCACATCCAGGATGCCATCGGATGAAATAGCGCGGCCGTCACGACCACCGGTTGCTTCTGCGCTGGCTCGGTAAGCGACTTGTTCAATTGACATGGTTTTCTCCTTTTCGCTGTGGGCGGACCTCTGACATGCCACTCGGAATGAGCGGCGTTCAGGCTGGCCCGGATTCAAGATGACTGTGCAATCGTTGCCTGAGTGCGTTGAGCTGGTTCTTCAGGTCCTCCAGTTCGGCCAGGGAGCAGCCGGATGCCTCGGCCACATGCTCGGGCACCGGTTGCGCCCTTTCCCTCAGGCTGTGGCCACTGGCCGTGAGATGGATCAGCACCTGCCGCTCGTCTTCCGGCGGCCGGGTACGGGTCAGCAATTCCTGTTTTTCCAGACGTTTGATCAATGGCGTCAAGGTGCCGTAATCCAGGTGAAGACGCTCTTTCAGCGCCGACACCGTGATGCCGTCCTGTTCCCAAAGCACCAGCATCACCAGGTATTGGGGATAAGTCAGGCCAAGGTCAGACAGCACCGGTTTATAAAGTTTGGTCATGGCCAGCGAGGCGGAATACAGGGCAAAGCACATCTGCCTGTCCAACTTCAGCAGCTCACTTCCCGGCTCGCATGACTGTGACGATTTCAGTTCTTTCATAATTAACTCACTCACGATTACCTCGTGTACGAGTTATCATAACCCATGGATCAGTTGTCTGGGAAATTAATCTCCTAGTAAAGATTGAACAGCAACCACCCGAGAACGGCTAACACCAACAGAAACCAGCGCGCGTAAAAGTCCGGGCGGTCGTCATCATCCTCGGTCGCGACGTATCCGTGGCGGGTTGATTCGTATTCGGTGACCAGTTGCCGCGCACGGTAAAGGTCTTCGTCCTCCACATGAACGTTGCTGAAACCGGCAGCTCCGATTTCTCCCATGGCCCCCTGAAGATAGTGGCCACCCACGTAGGTTTCGATGCCGTTGGCCTCAAGCAGGCCGGCCACAATGTGCGCCTCGGTAATATCCCGGGCCCTGTAGGCTATTTGCAACGCCCGCCTCCTTCTGTGACCTGGTCAGTACAGCACCTGCAAACATCGCCGGTCCTATTCCAAGCATAGTCCGCCAAGACAGACAGGACCAACAAACCGCAACAGACATGAGCCTGTAGTATCCCGTTAATACCCGCTCGCCGGGCACCGCTGCTACTGTTTCCTGACCTGGCAGGACAATCACAAGGAGATAGTCATGAGCGGAAAGAAAATTCTGATGATTACCGGTGACTTCACCGAAGACTACGAAACCATGGTGCCTTTCCAGGCGCTGCAGGCAGTCGGTCACACGGTTCATGCCGTCTGCCCGGACAAGAAAGCCGGCGATACCGTCGCCACCGCCATCCACGATTTCGAGGGTGACCAGACCTACACCGAGAAACCCGGCCACCGTTTTGCCCTGAATGCCGATTTCGAGGGAATCAACCCGGCGGATTACGACGCTCTGGTGGTTCCCGGCGGACGCGCCCCGGAATATTTGCGGCTGAACGACGATGTGAAGAATCTGGTACGACACTTTTTCGACACGGAAAAACCGGTTGCCGCCATCTGTCACGGCGCGCAACTGTTAGCGGCCGCAGGCGTCCTGAAAGGCCGCGAGTGCTCGGCCTACCCTGCCTGTCAGCCGGAAGTTGAACTCGCCGGAGGCCGGTTTGCCAGCATTGAGGTTGATCAGGCTGTCACCGATGCTAATCTGGTAACAGCACCCGCCTGGCCCGCCCATCCGGCCTGGCTGGCGCAGTTTTTCAAGTTACTGGACAACTAAGCCAATGGGGCTGGAATTCCGGCCCCATTGGACACAGAGCCGGAAACGCCCATGTGCAAGCTCTTCATCAACGCCGACCCCGAGCTGTGGGTCAGCAAGACCCACTCCCTTCGTATCGACGGGATGGTAACCAGCGTTCGCATGGAAAATGCCTTCTGGCATGTCCTCGCCGAACTGGCCGAACGGGACGGCATGAACCTGCCCCAGATGATCACCAGGCTGTATCACGAGTCCATCGATGCAGGGCATGACCTGGGGAATTTCACCTCGTTCCTGCGGGTCTGCGCGATGCGTTATCTGGAGCTGCAGTTAACCGGCGATGTCCCAAGGGACACCCGGGTACCCATTGCCTCCCTGGATGCCGACCGGATCCTGGAGAAGAACCCGGCGTCGGAAGTGCTTGCCGCGCCGGGAGGTAAATCCACCCACTGATCCGGCACGGCATTCCAAACCGTAACCTGACATCCGATCGAAGGAATAATACAGTTGGAACACAGAACAGGCGGGTCTGAGTTTCAATATGCGTGAATCGTTCCGATACATCCTCATCCTGGTCATATCAGCCCTTGCCCTGGGCGGGTGCGCCAGCCATCAGAGCTTGCCCGGAAGCACGGCCGACGCGCCCTTGTCCTCGCCGACGGCTGCGGCACAGGAATCCGGCAAAGCGCAAAAGCTCTGGCAGGTATTCGAGCGCTACCGGGGCACGCCCTATCAGTACGGCGGCACTTCCTCCAATGGTTTCGACTGTTCCGGCTTCATCCTGACGGCCTATCAGGAAGGACTGGGCAAGCAACTACCCAGAACCACCTCACAAATGCTGGCCAGCGGCGATGCCGTGCACCCCGGAAATATACAGCCTGGCGATCTCGTCTTTTTCCGCATTGGCGGCAAGGAACAACACGCCGGCATTTACATGGGTGACGACCGATTTATCCATGCCTCCACCTCAATCGGCGTGACCCAGTCGTCCATGAACGGTTATTACTGGAAGGGTCGTTTTACCCAGGCCCGACGCTTTGACTGACGCCGGAGCAATGAGCCCATGACTCTCACCCGATCCCTGTGCTGTTACCTGGCTCTGCTTCCATTGGCCATGCCGGCTGCAGCGGAGGTGGAGCTCACGCCGTTTGTCGGCTTCCGAATGGGGGGTGAATTCGACACCAGAAACGACACCGACGATTCCGAAAGCCGAGTGAAGCTGGATGACACGGTAAGTCAGGGCTTGTTGGTAAACATCGATTTGCAGGAACCGGGCAAGCAGCTGGAACTGTACGTGGGGAGGCAGGACACAACGGCCGACATTCCGCAGGGGTTATTGTCGCCGCCCCGTGACCGGGTGGATATCACCCTCTACCAGCTGCAATTTGGCGGACTTTATTTCCCCGGCGGCACAACCACCGGCGGTTTTATTTCAGGCGTGGCAGGCGTGACCCGGCTCGACCCCAAACCTTCCGGTCTGGACACCCACCATCGGGCATCACTGACACTGGGCGGCGGATACAAGTTCCCGGTGACCGACCAGGTCCTGTTGCGACTGGACCTGCGTGGAATCTACACCGTGCTCGACAGCGGTGGCTCGGTGTTCTGCTCCGGCGGCTGCAACGTCCGGTTTGAAAGCAGCGGGTATTTGCAGGTTGAGGCGGGTGCCGGGCTGGCTATCCGTTTCTGACCGCCCCCATGAATCCTACAGACCACCATTTACGGCAAGGTGCACCGCAATACCCGCCATCATCAGGCCAATAACACCATCAATCACGCGCCAGGCCATCGGCCGAGACAGAACCGGCGCCAGCGCCGATCCGCTCCATGCCAGCAGCCCGAACCAGAGAATCGACGCACTGCTGGCGCCAGCGACAAAAGTGGTGGCGTCTTCCTGCTGCGCACCCACCGCCGGTATCAACACCAGGGTATCGAGATACACCTGAGGGTTCAGCAAAGTAACCGCCAGCGTGGTGAACAGCACGCCCTTCAGGCTTCGTTTTGTCACTTCTCCGACTTCCAGAGCCACCCTGCCCCGACCGGCGCGAACGAAGGCCTGGATAGCCAGCCAACCGAGGAACACCACCCCGAGCCAGCGCAGGATTTCCAGGGCCTGGGGCATGGCCATCAGCGCAGCGCTGACACCGAACATACCCAGGGTAAACAGGGTGACATCCGCCGCCATGCACAAGCTGGCTGACCACCAATGGTGCTCCCTGCGGATCGCCTGGCTCAGCACGTAGGCATTCTGGGCTCCGATGGCGACAATGATGCCACCGCACACAATCAAACCGGTCAGGTAACTCTCCAGCACGTTTAAACCTCCTTATCCAATAGCGCAAGATTACCGGGTTACCGCTATACTGGAAATTCATATTCATAATGCTGCATCAGTTTTTCTTATGATCGATTACAAACTCCTGGAAGCCCTCGCCACAGTGATCGAATGCGGTGGTTTTGAACGTGCCGGCGGGGCCCTGGGACTCAGTCAATCAGCGGTGTCCCAGCGCCTGCGCACATTGGAAATCCGGCTTGGCCAGCCCGTTCTGATTCGTAGCCCGGTTATCAAGGCCACTCCTGCCGGTCAGAGGCTGCTGAACCATGTGCAGCAGGTGCAACTGCTGGAACGGGATCTGGCCGGTTCCATTCCGGCACTTTCGGAGCCAACGGCAAGGCTCCGCATTGCCCTGAACGCGGACAGTCTCGCCACCTGGTGGGCGACGGCTATTGGCGAATTCTGCGCAGAGGAAGCACTGCTACTGGATATGGTGATCGAAGATCAGGACATTGGCCTGCGCCGCATGCGCGAAGGCGATGTTGCCGCCTGCCTGTGCAGCAGCCCACAACCGGTCGCCGGTGCCCGCTGCGTGCCAGTCGGCACGATGACCTACCTGCCACTGGCCACGCCGGCATATGTTCAGCGGTATTTCTCCAGCGGCTTTACGGCTGGCAATCTCGAATCCGCCCCGGCGATTGTGTTCGGCCCCAATGATCAGCTTCAGCACCGCTTTCTCGCCCAGTGCGGCTACCACGGCCCGGTGCCCCACCATCTCTGCCCGTCCTCGGAAGGCTTCGTGAAGCTGGCCCTGGCGGGGATGGGGTACGGCATGATCCCCCAGGCCCAGGTGCAACAGGAACTGGACACGGGACAACTGGTCAACATCGCCCCCGGCCAATCCCTGGAAGTGCGGCTCTACTGGCATTTCTGGCGCCATAGCGGCGGTGTTATGGACCGCCTGACCACGGCTATCCAGTCGGCCAGCCCCCTTGATCGATAGCCGTTACTCCCTTCCCCGCGTTACTGTTGCCATTCATCATTGGCGAGGATCATCTTCGGGATTCAGGTATTCAATGCCCCAGGGGCCGATTCCGTGGAGCTGGATAACCACCTCTCCCTCGGTATAGCCGTACATCGGATCCCCGGGAGACATGATCGCCAGACTGCCTTCCGGCAGCTCCCTAGGCATCGGGGTCTTTACGGCGCTGACCGTGCTCGCTGTGGCTGCGGGGAAACGACGCCATCACCAGATCATGCCTACCCTGATAGCCTTGGCGGGGGCTTGCCTCGTGTTCTTTGCCCTGTTTGTCTCCTACTGGTTTGTTGTGGAGCTGGCCGGTTTCATTCTGTTGATAGGTGCGGTATTCCGGGACCTGACACTTCGCCGGAGAGATGAGGCCCGGCGCCTGGGGCTCACTAGGGACTAACGTTAAACACTCCATGCACCACGGTTTCCCCGGAGGAGTCACTGCTCACGGCCGTGATCTGGTGCTGTCCGTCCAGGCCCTGGAGGTCAAATGGATAGGCGTTGCGGGGTGGCGTCAGGATGGTGCCCGCGAAATCCCAAGGTGCATTGCCCTCCACCTTGATCGGTTTGGCTAGCCGATTGGGGTCGTCAAGGTAGAACGATACCTTCTCAATGCCAGCCGCCTCGGGGACAAAAACATAGACATTGCCGGACAGGGTTGTGCCATCCAGCGGAAACGCTGAGCTACGGTCCGGAGACAGGGATACCAGAAGTCCGGAGCTGGACTGCTGGCCATAGAACAGGTCAACGCTCACGGATTCCTGATCGCCGCTGTCCGCCAATACCGTGACCTGCCCATGATACTGCCCAGGGGACAGGTCGTTGACCTGCGCGGTCACGGTCAGGGTTTCCGGCAGGGTACCGGAGGACGGGCTGACCGTGAGCCAGCTTGCGTTGGTTTGGGCGGTATAGGCCAGCACCTGGCCGTCGGTCATTTGAGCCAGCACGCTGTCCTCCGCCATGGATTGCGGTGCTATCACCTGCAACGAAAGGCTGGGCGGGCTGACCGCCAGTTGAGGCGCATCATTGGCAACCTGGAAACTGGAATCCACTAGCACTTCCAGACCACTGCCCAGGGACAAGCGAGCACCCATTGCATGGCCGCCATCGGCCAGTGTCTCTGTGTCAAACGGGTAGGCACTGTCGTCCGGGGCGGTTCCTCCCAGATCAAACGGGGCTATGTTCTCTGTCTTGGTGACTGTGCCAGTTCCGGTGGGGTCATCCAGGTAGAAGCGCACCTTTTTGACGTCGGTATCCGGGCTGGTGAAGATATAGCGATTACCCTGCAACACGGCGCTTTCCAGGGGCTGGGCCGACAGCCGTTGCGGGTTATCGGCCACCCACAGGCTGTAGTCCGAGGAGCCAACCACCAGCGACACCGGCAACCAGGTAGCATTGTCAGCCCCATCCGAGAACTCCAGAACCCCACTGTACTTGCCCACGGCCAGCCCCTGGGCGTCGGCGGTGAGCTGGAGGTTTGCCGGCGTAGTGCCACTTACGGCGGACACCGACAGCCAACCCGGTATCTGGGTCACCTCGAATGGAATGGTTGTGCCATCGGCCGTCAGTTGCACCTCCAGGCTCTCCACTTCCCCGGATTCCAGATTGAACGCCACTTGCGTAGGTTGGGCGGCGAATTCCGGGCCGCAGGTCTGGGTGGTATAGCGTACCCGGTCGATTCGCAGGGGCGGCGCCCCGTTACCCGCAACACCATGGATATCGACATCCAGCACCCCCGCCGAAGACACTGTCAAATGCGCGTAATGGTGCAGGGTATTGTCCCGTGTAACCGTCCAGTCAGGTGGCGGCGATGACGACCAGGGGGAAAACCCCTTGGAGATATTACTGAGCTTGCCACCGGGAGCCACCTTCAGCCAGGTAACCCCATCGTCCAGTGTATAGCAATGGCGATCAGTGGATGTCGGAGTATTATCGGCGGGCACGTTCTCCAACGGATAGGTTCGCTCATAGGATTGGTCGTGGGCAGTTAATACAACCTGCACGCCGGCGGCTTCGAACACAGGTCCCAGTTGGCCCCGCAATGTCAAGGCGGATGGATGATTCTTGCCATCGGAGAACGGAGCCGCATGAAAGAAAGGAATCAGCCAGCGCTGTCCCTGCTGGGAAGCAGCGGCCAGATCGGCGGCCAGCCAATCGAGCGCATCCTGGGGCAGGGTCTGGAATTCATCTACCCCGAATAATGCTACGAAATGGATGTCCCCAACATCGAAACTGTACATACGCCGGTTGTTCCAGCCGTCCGGCGTGGGGAAGTACTGCACCCAGGTGTCAAAGCCCTCACCCAGCACCACCTCATGGTTGCCATATACCGGCATCATGGGCGTATTCCCCGCCACTGCCGCCATTTGATCAAACCAGGCGGCAATGGTGCGTTCCAGGGTGCCAAACCGCTTGTCGGTATCAAAATAGACGTAGTCACCGCCCAACAGCACCAACCGGGGCGACAGGGCAGCAATCTCCGCGATCACTTGCTCGGTCCCCGTTGCCAGGCCATCGGTACGGCCAACCAGCCCGGTATCCGCCACGAACACTGCGTCAAAATCCTGGGGCCCCGGAGCAGGCGCGGTCTGGCTTTGATAGACCTTGCTCCACACACTGTCCGCCAACGCCACGCGGAATTCATAGGGGGTATCGGGTATCAGCCCGGAAAGGGCAACCTTGAGATACCTGCCATCCGATGTTTGATGATTGAGCGAACCGCTGGCCTGAGCCCAGTCGGAATCACCGGTCATTCTGTAGCTCACCATGGCCGGCACCGATGCATCCGGGGTGAACCAAACCAGGCTTAACGATGTGGCCGGGTCCGCTTGCCAACCGACATGCAGCTGCTGGGCCTCATCACCAGGCTCGGGGGCTGGCTGGTTCGTCACCTGCATGCCCACATCCAGGGTTTGTACGGTGACTCCGCCCTTGTTCAACTGGGCCCTCAGGGCGTAGGTGCCATCCAGCAGTTCGTGAGTGTCGAAGGGCAAGGCGAGTTCATCCGGGGTTGTACCCTCCAAGTCCCAGGGCACGTTGTTCTCGGTTTTAACCAGTGTGTTATCCAGGTAGAAGCGCACCTGGTCCATATCATCAGCGTCGGCCACAAAGACGTAGACCACGCCCGAGACTGGCCCGGATGCAACAGGTGTGGGAGCGCTGCGATCGGGGGATGTGGAGACCATCAATGAAGCGGCCTGCAGTGCGCTGGAAACCCCCATTATCAGGGAGATTGCAAGCGCCATGATCACCGGTAACCATTGCCGAATGTGGTTCATGAAGCCTCTCTCCTTTAGCTTATCCGCAAAGAGACACTCTGGAAATACGGCAGCATATTCAGTGCCAGCGCTGCAACTGGCTGAACGCTATGGGGAAGGTTTTGGCGGGGTCGCCATTAGGCGAGTATTGTGTAAGAAAAACTGACATCGGGTGGTGGCTGAACACGACGCTGTCACAGCATTAGATCAACGGCTTACCTTGAAAGTTACCAACCCTATTTTGCAGTTACCGACTTTATTTCAATCCCATATAATGGCCAGGTATTACCGGCTAACGCACTGATCTCAAAAAGGACGACGAATTGGATCTGACAACGCCCGCCCTGCTGTTTCCTGCTATCTCACTGCTGTTGCTCGCGTACACCAATCGCTTTCTGGTACTGGCGCAGCTGATTCGTCAGCTCAGGCAAATGGATACCGAAGAGGACCATGCATTGATCGCCCGGCAGATCGGTATGTTGCGAAAGCGGATAGTGCTGACCAAGCGCATGCAGGCTTACGGCGTGCTCAGTTTCTTCCTCTGCACTGTCTCCATGTTCCTGCTCTTCCTGGGGGCTGAATTGGCCGGGGTGGTGGCTTTTGGCGCCAGCCTGGTGTTGCTGTCTTTTTCGCTGCTGTATTCCCTGTACGAGATACAGATTTCAACCAACGCTATCAACGTTGAGCTGGCCAGTTTCGAAGCCCGGAAAAGTACCGGCAGGGAAGATATCGACTATTCCTGATGCTCCGGGTGACCGGAACCCGCTTCCCTGACACCAAACCAGCGCGGAAAACGGAGCAGGCAAAACAGGGCAATCATGTCGTAGACCGCGTGCCAGATCATGACCAGCGCAATACTGTCAGACAGAACATAAGCCACACCCAGAATCAGCCCCAGCCCAGTGGCGATCAGGAAATAGGTGAACGACACATAGTGCACCAGACCAAAGAAAACCGAAGCCACCAGTACCGCGACAGTGGCGTTGGTGTGTTCCAGCAACCAGCCCTGCACCGCGCCACGGAACAGCAATTCCTCGCCAATGCCCGCCAGTAACGACAGCACAATCAGCATGGTCCGCGAATAGCTGGACGCAAAGTTATACAGCCCCTGCATCTGCCGCTCCAGATTATCCGGCAGTAATCCGGGAATCTGTGTGAATAAAAGCAGCGTGACATAAGTGAGCAAGGCACCGACCACGCCGTACACGAGGCTGAGCCATAGGCCAGGCCCCAGGAGCGGCACCGTGATATCGAAAATCAGAATGGCAGCCAGGCCGAGCACGCCAATGGCGCCCTGGAACACCAGGGCTGCCATGGGGGAGATTCCGGATGTGCGCCGGTTTCTCATAGGCATTTACTGCTCAAACAGCGGTTTTACCGGGAACAAGGCATCGTACTGGGGGGCCTGCTTCTGCGCTTTGGCCTGGAAGGATTTCATCATGTCGGTGGGACGGAACATGCCGGCCTGCCATGTGGCCATATACTTCAGGCTGTCTTCCACGCTGTGATCACGGCTGTAGTTCAGCATTTCCTTGCAGCCGGTGACCGCCAGCGGTGAGTTGGCTGCGATTTGCCCTGCCACCTTCATCACGGCCGCCAGCATCGCTTCCTGATCGGCATAGACCGAGTTCACAAACCCAAGGCTCCGGGCTTCTTCCGCCGAGAACTTGCGCCCGGTGTATGCCAGCTCCCGAACCACGCCCTCCGGCATCAGTTTGGGCAGACGCTGAAGGGTGCCGACGTCGGCTGTCATACCCAGCTCAGTTTCCTTGATGGTGAAATAGGCATCTTCCGTGCAGTAACGGCTATCAGCCGCACAGACAAGATCCAGCGCACCACCGATGCAACCACCGTGTATAGCGGCCAGTACCGGCAGACGGATCTTTTCCAGCGATGTCAGCGTGTCCTGCAGCTGCAACACGACCCGGCGCAGATTTTCCGCCATACGGCCAGGATCGCCGCTCATGGGTACGGATTTTGGGTCGCTGAATACACTCAGATCCATCCCCGCGGAGAAATGCTTGCCAGTGGACGAAATCACGATCACCCGTGCGTCGGTGTTGGCTTCGATATCCTGCATGCACTGTGGCAGCTCCAGCCAGAACGCCTTGTTCATGGTGTTCAGCGCTTCCGGGCGGCTGAACTGCACATGGGCGATGTGGTCGGATACCTCGATGGAAAAACTCTGATAGTTCGCAAGTTCTGGCACGTAGCACTCCTTGTATGGGGATCTGGTTCAGGTCTGGGGCAGATTAAACCATGTTCCCGCGCCATTCACCCATAGGGATTCAATCCGTGACGCTTGTCCCTGCCCTCTAGTGTTTCTTTCTACGGAATCGCGGTGGGCAGTACCACCAGGTCAGCACAACCAGCAGCCCGAACAGCGTATAGGCCAGGATGAACACCCAGGCTGGTGCCTGGTAGTAGAGCAATTCCTGCAACCAGTACTGCACGAAACTCCCGGAATAGCCCGCTTCACCAGCTTGAGAACGCAACCACACCTCCAGTGTGGTCAACGGGCACAGAACCCCCAGCCACGCCTGCAGCACCACTATGGCAATGGCAATCACATGGGTAAGCCGGAACCACAGGTTATTGACCCACACCCAGCCCCGGAGGTTACCGGCAATTATCAAGACCAACCCACCGACAACAAACAGTACGATCACCGCATGAATCGTCAGGACCGTATCGGCCAGGATCTGGTATGGCATGTCATTCCTGGCCCGACTTGCCGTGAGGCATGACCACCCACTCTGGGTCCTCAAACTCGCCCAACGGTTGGATCTCCACAAACGGCGCGGCGCTACGGATAATGTCGGTGATTTCAGGGTTCTTGTCAGACTCCATCGCATCCCGTGCCGCCTTGCTTTCCCAGGTGGCGATGGCAATCAACGTGTCGGGATCACCAATCTTTCGATGCAGCTCTGTTCCCCTGGCCCCGGGGGCCTGCTGGATCAGCTCACTCGCCCGTACCCAGGCATCTGCGTAGTCTTCAGCGGTGTAGCCATCTTTGATACGAACTTCAAAGATATACTTCATACAACCTCCCTTGGTATATGCCTATACGAAATAGCTTTGCATTCCGTTCCCACTGGGGTACAGTGAGTCCCGTTGGAAAGATAGAGCAAAGCATTTCATCAATAAGACGCATCTCTGTTGTAATTAGTAGTGCATCGTCCTGTTTTTGACCACGCCAGTTTTTTGTTTCCGCATTCCGCTGATCAGTCATCACGCCGATGATCTGACGGCAAGTTAAATAATTGAATTCAGGATAGTTAAATATGTCTACTGTTACCGGTACTGTTAAGTTCTTCAACGAAGCAAAAGGCTTTGGCTTTATTACTCGTGAAGGCGGCCCGGACGTTTTTGTTCACTACAGCGCCATCCAGGGCGGCGGCTTCAAGACTCTGGCAGAAGGCCAGCAGGTTGATTTCACCGTAACTGAAGGCCAGAAAGGTCCTCAGGCGGAAAACGTAGTTGGCCTGTAAATAACAGCCAATACGTAGCAAAAAAGGCAGCCTCGGCTGCCTTTTTTTCGTTCAGTGGACGCCTATTTGCCCAGCAACTCCCCCACCGGGCGTAAGTTGACGATATGATCGCAAAGAGACTTGGTGATCATCAGAATGGGAGTGGCAATAATTAACCCGACCGGTCCCCAGATCCACCCCCAGAACAGCAGACCGATAAAGATCGAGACGGTGTTCAGACTGGATACTTTGCTGGTCATCCACGGTGTCATCAGGTTGCCCTGAATACTGGTGATAATCAGGGACGTCACCGCAACAATGATTGCCATATCAGGCGTTCCAAACTGAAGGAAAGCCGCCAGCCCGCACCCGATAAACACCAGAAACGGGCCCAGGTAGGGAATGGCACTGGCCACCCCCGCCGCGACACCCCACAACCCTGCTTCTTCAACCCCCAGCGCGAGAAATGCCATCCAGGTAGCCAGGCCGACAAACAGGGCACCGATCAGCATCACGAACAGAAACCGCCGGACCTGATGGTGAAATTCGCTCATGAGGCGAGCTGCATTGCGCATGCGGCGAAGCGAAGGCCCGGACAACCGTATGATTTTCCTGCGGTACAGTTTGCCGACGGACAACTGAAAATACACCAGTAACAGCACGGAAAACAGCTGAGATATGAGCAACAAGGCTGATGATGAGCCCCTCAGCAGGTAGTTCCTGAGGTTAAAGGAGTCGTCGACAATTCGCACGGGTGTGACCCCGGGTTCGGACTCCTCCTCGTCCTCCGCGGTGGATTCTATTTCCTTGACCGCCTTTTCTGCTTTCTCCAGCATATCCTCTTCGCCGGTCACAGCTGCGCTGGCCCGTATCTGTTTTACTTTCTGGGCTGCCAACGGCACCTTGTCCAGCATAGACATGGCCTCACGCTGGAGAGGGATACTGGCGATCGACACCATGGCAACCAGGCTCAAAAGGATAATAGCCGCGCCGATAGCCCGGGGAATCCGAAGCCGCTCCAGGGCAGACACCAGCGGGTCAAGGGTGTAGGAAACCAGCACCGCAACCACCAGCGGCAGCAGAATGGCCTCTGCCCAGTCGATGAAGTAAACCGTCGCGATAGTCGCAATCACGACCAGGGCGGCATCCCTTATATTGATCTTCCCCGTCAAGCCCCGCTGTTCCGGAGCTGAAGGTTCCCTCTCAGTGTCTTTCATGGGGTTCGTCCTTCCCACCCGCCCTAGCTGCTGCTACCAGGGCAACAGCTCCCCATTGCTGTGCCAGAACGAACCGGTGTTTTCCAGGTTCAGTTCCTCAATTCGATCTGCCAGACCTTTCGCGGATTCCGTGGGCGTGATCAGCCCACCGAAATTCACCATGCGGGTTTTGACATAGCCCGGGTGCAACTGGGCAACGGCAATGCCTTTTGGTTGCAGATCCACGGCCAGGGATTTCCCAAAGGCGTTCAACGCCGCCTTTGACGCGCGGTAACCGTAACGACCGCCGGAATCGTTGTCGGCAATCGAGCCCATGCGGCTGGTTATGTTGGCAATCTTGCCGCCGTAGGGAATCTGGCCCACCAGCGCCTCGGCCACACGCAACGGTGCGTAGGCATTGATTTCCATCTGGGTACGGATGGAGTCGAAGTCGATACTGCCCAGCTTCTCATCCTGCAACAGACCGGCATTATTGATCAGCAGGTCAATGGTCTGGCCTTCCAGTTCGCTCACCAGCTTCCGGATACCGTCGTCCAAGGTGACATCCACGCCCTCAATGACCTTCGCAGCCGTTTCCCGCAACTCCGCGGAGGCCTCACGGCATATTCCAATCACCTGGCAGCCTTGCCCCGCGTAATGTCGAGCCAGTTCAAGGCCGATACCACGATTGGCACCGGTAATAACCACCGTCGGGTTCTCAGACATATCCCTTTTCCTCCTGCAGACTCATTGATGCGCCAAGACATTAGAGTATGGCATCACTGGGGCAGGCAGGCCAAAATGGCCGTGCTTGCACGAAAACAATAAACGAAACCAGCATAAGGCTTACCCTGTGACGAAGACTACTTTCCGAGTTGTCATTTTTGGTGCCGGTAGCATCGGCTGCTATCTGGGCGGGCGGCTGCTGTCCGCCGGCGTTGATGTGATTATGGTTGGCCGACCCGGAATGCGGGAGGTGCTTCAGGCCAATCCCCTGGTGGTGACCGACTACGAGGGCTTCAGCTTTCGCAGCCAGCTTGCCGAAAACCGGTACGTAACCTCCGCCGAAGCCGCCCGGGAGGCGGACCTGGTTCTGGTCACAGTGAAATCCGCAGCGACGTCTGAAGCGGGCAAACAGCTCGCCCCCTGGGTGCCAGCAGGCATACCGGTGGTCAGCCTGCAGAACGGAATTTCCAACGCGTCACACCTTCAGGAGGCAATGCCGGAAGCCAACGTACTGGCCGGCATGGTGCCTTTCAATGTGTTACAGCAGCAGCCAGGGCATTTCCATCAGGGTACCGAAGGCCACCTGATGGCAGAGCAGCATCCATCCTTCGATCCCGCCCTGCCCTGGTTTGATAAGGCAGGATTACCCCTGGAACCGAGGTCCGACATCGAATCGGTGATGTGGTCCAAGCTGTTGTTGAACCTGAACAACCCGGTCAACGCGCTTTCAGGCGTCCCCCTGCTGGATGAGCTATCACAGCGGGACTTTCGCCGCTGCCTTGCCCTGGCGCAACGTGAAACGCTGCAACTTCTGAAGACCGCCGGAATCCCGACCGTCAAACTGACCGGCCTGCCGATGAACCTGATTCCGCCACTGATGTCGACGCCGGACTGGCTGTTTACCCGGTTGGCGAAACAGATGCTGACCATCGACCCGGTCGCCCGCTCCTCCATGTGGGAAGATCTCCAGGCCGGACGGCCGACGGAGATCGACTGGATCAATGGCGAAGTGGTGAAACTGGCGGAACGACTGGGGAAGGATGCCCCCGTCAACCGGAAGCTGGTGGAGCTGATGCACGAACGGGAAAACCAGCCCCGAACCTGGAATGCGGGTGAATTGCTGACTGCGTTACAGGGCAGCCGGGCAGGCTCTATCACTTAACCGATCGTTCGCCCCAAACAAACCGTATTTCCGGTAAGATGCGCATAGCCCCATAATCCAGACAGGCTCAGGAATGTCATCAGCGCTGATCTACACAGTTTTTGCCGTAACACTGATCGGATTGAGTGTCTTCTACCTGTTCTTCTATCAGCAATGGCGCCGCGAACGGGCACTGCAACGACCCTTTCCGGAGCAATGGCGACAACTACTGAATACCCAGGTGCCCCTGTACCGCAGACTTTCCCCGTCATTGCGACAACAGCTTGAACAACGGGTGCAGCTGTTCCTCTCGGAAAAATCCTTCTACGGGTGCGATGATTTTGATGTGGATGACACGGTCCGGCTCACCATTGCCGGTCACGCCTGCCTGCTGATTCTGGCCCGTGACTATAGCGATTTCGATGAAGTACGCAGCATCCTGGTGTATCCGGACGCCTATCACGTGAGGGATGTGGAAAACGATGGCATGGTGGTGAGCGTCAGTAACCAGATTCGTGCCGGTGAAGCCTCCAGCCGTGGCCAGGTGGTACTGGCCTGGGCGGAATGCGAAGAAGGTGCGGTGAATCCAAACGGCGAACACAACGTGATTCTCCATGAATTCGCACACCAGCTTGATTACCTCGACGGCACCGCGGATGGCGCGCCTCCGCTCAGCGGCGAACAGGCCAGGCAGTGGCAGCAAACCATGACCCGCGCCTATGAACACCTGCGCCACTCGCTCCGGCATCACCAGCACAGCTGGCTGGATCCGTACGGTGCCACTGAGCCGGCTGAGTTCTTTGCCGTGCTGACAGAAGCCTTCTTTCAGCAACCCAAACACCTGAACGACGAACAGCCGGAAGTGTACAAAGCCCTCTGCGGGTTCTACCGCTTTGATCCGCTCACGGATGTGTCCGGTGATCAGGCTGCGCCTGTCGCAGGCCACCCGAAAACTTCTCACTGAGAAAGTCCACCAACGCCCTGACCTTGGGCGCAACAAACTTGCGAGTCGGATAAATCGCGTAGACCCCCAGCTCCATGGAACGGTACTCCGGCATCACTTCCACCAGCGATCCCGCCGCCAGGTCTCCGCCCACCAGAAAATCCGGTTGCAGAATAATACCCTGATGGCTGAGCGCCACGGCACGACAGGTGTCGCCGTTGTTGGTGTTGAGCCAGGGTTGAATGCGAACAGACACCGCACCATTCGGCCCTTCAAAATGCCAGTCGTGACGCGTGGCCAGATTGCTGTAGGCGATGATTCTGTGCTCCGCCAATTCCGACGGGTGCTCCGGCGTTCCGTGGGTTGCCAGGTAGTCCGGCGAAGCACACAACATTATGCGGGTAGAGGCCAGCTTGCGACTGATCAGCGTGGAACTGGGCAGGCTGGCGATGCGGATAGCCAGGTCAAACCCTTCCTCGACAATATCCACAATCCGGTCAGCCAGGCTGACCTCCAGCTGTACATCCGGGTGCCGCTGATGAAACTCCCCCCAAAGCGGCCCGAGATGGCCAATGCCAAAACTCACCGGAACATTGATTCTCAGCAGCCCGCGGGCATTACCGCTGCGGGAATCCAACTCCGCCTCGGCCTCCTCAACAGCTGACAGCAGTTCCTTGCACCGGAAATAGAACACCTCCCCCTCATCCGTCAGTGACAGCCGACGGGTGGTGCGATGCAGCAGCCTCACGCCCAACCGCGTCTCCAGGTCATTTACATACCGGGATGCCGCTGCTTTGGACACCCCCATTACCTCAGCTGCCCCGACAAAACTCTTGGCATCCACCACAGATACGAAGGTCTGCATCTCCAACAACTTATCCATTGTTTCATTTCCCGAGACAGTTAATATCAATTTACCATGTTTATCCCATTTACCATGACGAGTAAAGTTCACTCCATGGTTTAGCAACGAACCCACACAGGAGAGAACACAATGAGCACTCAATTGATCAATCGCGTATTTGCAACCAACTCAAGCTGGGCGGCCCTGGCACTGAGAATCCCCGTCGGCATCATCTTTGTGGCCCACGGCGCCCAGAAACTGTTTGGCTGGTTTGGTGGTTACGGCCTGGAAGGTACTGGCCAGTGGATGGATTCCATCGGCCTCAGCCCCGGCTACCTGATGGCCCTGATGGCCGGCGGCGCGGAATTCCTCGGCGGCCTGGCCCTGATCATCGGCCTGCTGGTTCGGCCCGCCAGTGCGGCCCTGGCCTTCGCCATGCTGATCGCGATCTTCAGCGTGCATATCGGCAACGGCCTGTTCATGAGTAACAATGGTTATGAGTTTGGTCTTGCACTGCTGGCCGTGTCTGTATCGCTGGTCTTCAGCGGTGGTGGCCGGGCTTCCGTAGACGCCCTGCTCGCCAGGCAGTAAGACCGAATAAAACCATCAGCCCGCGCCCAAAGGAGGATGACATGAAGACATTACCAAGCCTGTTCGTCTCCCACGGCGCGCCCACCTTTGCACTGGACCCTGGCCTCGCTGGCCGGGGTCTGGCTGAGTTGGGGCGTACGCTGAGTCGGCCAAAGGCAATACTCGTGGTATCTCCTCACTGGATGACACGTGGAGTAGAGGTGGGTACTGCTATCCGGCCAGAGACCATCCACGATTTTGGCGGATTTGATCCTGCCCTTTACGACATCGTATACCCGGTCACTGGCCAACCTGAGGTCGCCACCCGCGCCCTGGAACTCCTATCAAAGGCAGGCTGGCCGGCAACCGCTAATCAACACCGGGGACTCGACCACGGTGCCTGGGTGCCCTTGCTGCACCTGTTCCCGCAAGCCGATGTACCGGTATTTCAGGTGTCCATGCCATCGGACCTGGATGCGGATTCGGCCTTTCAGTTTGGCCGGACCCTTTCACCACTGGCCGACGAGGGCGTCCTGATCGTCGGGTCCGGTAGCCTGACCCACAATATCCATGAGTTCCGAAACAGACACGATGACGGCGAGGCTTATGCCAGCGAGTTCTCCGAATGGATCCGCCGCGCAGTTATGGATGGGGATCTTCACCGGCTCCAGAACGCCCTGGAACTGGCGCCCCATGCCCGGCGTGCACACCCGACCACGGAGCACTTCTTACCGCTGCTGGTCTCACTCGGCGCGGCAAGCGCCCCTTATGAGGCTCGCCTTATTGAAGGCGGCATCCAGCATGGGGTACTGGCAATGGACTCCTTTGTTTTTGATCATTGTCCATTGCCCTTCACGCCCAACCGGTCCAGGTAGACGTGAAGTTCCTGTTCACTGATGTTCACATACTCCAGCACCCGCCCGTACAACATTACGGTGGGCACGTTACGACCGTTCAGTTCACGCTGGGTTTCCTGAAGCACATACAGGATTGTCCGCTCTGTGCGCGTCAGGCCATCGCGAACATCGGGAATGACTTCACGCACTGCGTTAAATGAGGGCGATGTTTTTGACATCATTCACCCCACCGAACAAGACAGAATGCGGGACAGATGGCTATACGGCAGCCCGGTCTCCCGATGCCAGTTGGTGAACGCCTGCTGCGCCTGGACCAGGGCTTTCTTGCTTCCAGGTGTCGCGTCCAGCAGTTCCTCCCGCCGCAGCCCGGCGACCACATCCGGTGACAGGATAAAACCGTCCCAACCGATCCTGCGCAAAAAGTACTGAGCCGTGTTGCCGCCCAGACGTGCTCCGTTACGCTTGAGCCAAAGCAGCAGGCCCACCTGATCCTCGGATGGCCAGTTGCCCAGAAACGCGCCGAAACTGCCCTGCTCGCGGGCAGCATCGACGATCATACGGGCGTTTTCAGGGACCGTACGGATCTTCTGCATGTTTCGCACAATGCGTTCATCCCGCACCAGATCTTCCAGCACTTCCGGCGGCACCTGCTGCCAATAGAGCGGTACAAAGCCCTGAAACGCCGCCTCGAAGCCCGGCCACTTGTTCTCAATCACTCGCCAGACAAACCCTGCCTTGAAAATGCAACGGGTAACTTCGGACAGGTAGCGGTCATCTCCAATCGCTTCCAGCTCTCCGGCTTCCGCCACACGAGGCAGGAGTGAACGCAACGCCACCTCACCCCCTTTGTGGGCTGCGGCCTGGTCGTAAATTCTGGAGAAGGACATGATGCATTCTTCCGGGTTTCAGGTTGTCGAAACTGACCATTCTGGTCCACTATAAAAGAACAAACCAATCGGATCAGTGAGGCATACATATGCCAGCTATAGGATGGATATTCATCATACTTGCCCTCGGTCTGGTGCTTGGTAGCCTGTTTATGCTGCGCGATAGCGCCAGCAAATTCCGGATCTCTGACGAAAAGATGAAAAAGATCCAGCAGCGCAAAGCGGAGGTCGAGGCCGAGGAAAGTGCCGAGGACAAGGAGAACTAAGCTCCCTGTCCATGCTGTCAGTGGTGCTCATGCCCCTGCATGCCCATCTTGTCTTTCTTCTCTGGGGCCGTGGCGCTGTCCAGTGATTCAACATTCAGTTCAACATCCATTGCCTCTGCGCCGTCAAAGTTTACGGTCAGTGGAATGCTCTCACCTTCTTTCAGCGGCCCCTTCAGTTTTTCCAGCATCAGGTGATAACCGTGGGGTTTGAGTTCCACGGTTTCGCCGGCAGGGATGATCAGACCGTCATCCAGCGGCCGCATGCTCATCACACCATCGGTCATGGTGCTTTCATGAATGGACACATTGCCGGCTCTGGGGGTGTCGGCACGGGTAAAGGTAATATCGCTGTCGCCGTTATTGGTGATTGCCATATAACCCACTCCCATGGGCGTACCCGGAGGTGTGGGCCGGCTCCAGGGGTGATCAATGGTGACATCACCTCGAGTATAGTCGTGTGCCATCGCGGGTGTGGTGATCAGGGTGCTAGCAGCCAGCAACAGGGCAGCGGTCAGGCATTTGGTTGTGGTCATGGTGTCTCACGTAAGTTGCGTTTGAATGAAACGGGCAATCTGTTCAAGATTCAGGCAGTCCGGAAGGACTGATCAATTCACGCCTTTTTGACGAACTCCGATTTCAGCTTCATGGCACCAATGCCGTCGATCTTGCAATCGATATCGTGGTCACCATCCACCAGACGAATGTTCTTCACCTTGGTGCCAACCTTGACCACGGCACTGGAGCCTTTCACTTTCAGATCCTTGATCACAGTCACGGTATCGCCATCCTGCAATTCATTGCCGTTGGCGTCACGGATCAATTGTCCGGCCTCTTCGGCCGCCGTTTCCGCCTCACTCCATTCATGGCCACATTCCGGGCACACCAGTTGAACCCCGTCTTCGTAGGCGTACTCGGACTGACACTGCGGGCAAGGCGGAAGCTGGGACATGGAATGGTTCCTGTAGTGATATAAAGAGCGCCAAGTTTACCAGAAACCATGGTCCCTGGTGCGGCAACGACTAACCGCCAGGCGAAACCCGCGCCAGCA
Source organism: Marinobacter sp. DUT-3 (assembly GCF_050379435.1). Lineage (NCBI taxonomy): Bacteria > Pseudomonadati > Pseudomonadota > Gammaproteobacteria > Pseudomonadales > Marinobacteraceae > Marinobacter > Marinobacter sp. DUT-3. The sequence continues at coordinate 269,439 of NZ_JBNRMG010000003.1, read as the reverse complement.
CGGTCGGGTTCTCCGACAACGGCAGGGCAATGATCACCCCCTCGTTCGATGCCGGATACACATCCGTGAGCCGGGTAATATTGACCTGATGAGACACCAGAACAACAGGCGCCCCTTCTCCCAAGTCATTCACCAGTGCAATGGTCTGCTTCGTTGCCATACCGCCATCCCCGCGATTGCCGAAAAACGAATTCAGAGACGGCCACTCAGTCACTGTCCCCATATTCATTTCCGTAGCCGTCTCCATACACCGACACCACTGGCTGCTGAATACACGGGCCTGCCGGATCCCCGGTACCCGGCGCCAGAGCATGGCGAAGCATCAGAACTGCCCGGCCTTCCCGCAAGGCTTGCCAGGCTTCTGAATCATCTGATTTTGCGGGACCAGCCATCATCAAAAGGACGCAGACACATGCTAAAGCCAGGACTGCACCCGGATAACTGTTTATTTTCATTTTGTCTCCCCTTAAAGCGCTGGCCGCGGCGGTAACTCCTCAGTATGGTCGCGCCATTGGGAGGGGCTGTCCAAAAATTTCGGAGGCCATGGATGGCCGGAGAGAAGCGCACATGGATGTGCTCGTAGCGGTTTTTGGACAGCCCCTCCCAATGGTGCAAGCCCGCCAAAGATGCGATCCCGATAAACAATACGCGGAACAGACCTACCAAGCTCGCTACAACAAAAGGTAAACTTCATCCCAGAACCATACCGACAAAGGAACCAGCCATGCCAATCTGGGTCGACGCCGACGCCTGCCCCGTTCCCATCCGGGAAATCCTCTGCCGCGCCGCCACCCGCTGGCAAATTGACACCACCTTCATTGCCAACCACGCCATCAGCCTGCCTCCGAGTCCCTACATCAAGCGTATGCAAGTGCCCCAGGGCTTTGATGTCGCGGACAACGAAATCATGGATCAGATGAGCCCCGGAGACCTGGTCATCACCCAGGATATCCCTCTGGCAGCCGAGGCGATCGACAAAGGCGCCGACGTCTTCAACCCCCGGGGGCAGGCCTTCACCAAAGAAAACATCCGCCAGCGCCTGGCCATGCGCAACTTCATGGAAGAAATGCGCAGCGCCGGTCAGGTCACTGGTGGTCCAGCCCCGTTCAGCCAGACCGATCGCAAGGAATTCGCTGACAAGCTGGACCGCTGGCTGCAACGCCACGCCCACAAGTGATAATGATTCTGTTTTAAAACCCGGACAAATCCGCTACCCTTCCCGGCTTTATGCCTGTAGGTGCCTGTACCTGCGTGTTTCACGGGAGAGAAGCGAAGTATGTCCTCACACAGCCACACAACCACCAGCAGCTTTGCCGCCCTCGCCCGCCTGCTGAAGTACGCCCGGGGCTACCGCCGGCAGATCATTGCGGCCGCCACCTGCTCCGTCATCAACAAGCTCTTCGACATCGCGCCGGAAATTCTCATCGGTGTCGCCATTGATGTGGTGGTCAACAAGGAAGAGAGCTTTGTAGCTGGCCTGGGGTTCGAAACCGCCCAGGAACAGATCACCATTCTGGCCATTCTCACCTTCTTCATCTGGGCCGGCGAATCGCTGTTTGAGTACCTGTTCCAGATCCTCTGGCGCAACCTGGCGCAACGACTACAGTCAGACCTGCGACAGGACGCTTATGAACACGCCCAGCGCCTGGACATGAGTTTCTTCGAAGCCCGCAGTTCCGGTCAGTTAGTGGCCACTATGAACGACGACGTGAACCAGCTTGAGCGTTTCCTGGACGGCGGCGCCAACGCCATGATCCAGGTACTGGTCACGGTGGTCGCTGTGGGCGCGGTGTTCTTTGTACTCTCCCCGCTGATCGCGCTGCTGGCGTTCACCCCGATTCCCCTGATCGTCTGGGGCGCTTTCTACTTCCAACGCAAGGCCGGTCCTCTGTACGCCGATGTACGGGAAAAAGTGGGTGATCTGTCCAGCCGCCTGGCCAACAACCTCGGCGGCATTGCCACCATCAAGAGCTTCACCGCCGAGCAACGTGAGGCCCAGCGGCTGAAGGAAAGCAGTGAAGCCTATGTGGAAGCCAACCGTCGGGCCATTCGCATCAGCTCCGCGTTCATCCCCGTGATCCGCATGGCCATTCTGGCCGGCTTCCTCGCCACCTTTACCGTTGGCGGGATGATGGCTCTGAACGGCACCCTGAACGTGGGCGCCTACGGTGTGCTGGTGTTCCTGACCCAACGCCTGCTTTGGCCGCTGACCGGCCTGGCGGAAGTCATCGACCTGTTCGAACGGGCCATGGCCAGCACCCGTCGTATCCTCGACCTGTTGTCCGAACCGGTGCATGTACGCGATGAGGCCGGGAAAACTCTCAACAACCCCGTGAAGGGCGAAGTGGCGCTGGAAAACGTAAGCTTTCACTACCCCACCAGCGGCGCTGGCATCCGCGACATAGACCTGCAAGTGCCAGCTGGCAACACCCTCGCTCTGGTCGGTGCGACTGGCTCAGGGAAATCCACCCTGATCAAGCTGTTACTGCGATTTTACGACCCCAGTCATGGCGAGATTCGCATCGATGGCCAGCCCATTCAGAGCATCAGCCTGAAATCCCTGCGCAGCGCCATCGGCCTGGTGAGCCAGGATGTGTATCTGTTCGAAGGCAGCATTCGCGAAAACCTGGCGTACGGCAAGCCCGATGCATCCGATGCCGAGATCATTGAGGCCGCCAGAACGGCAGAAGCCTGGTCATTCATCGAAGCACTGCCCGACGGCCTGGATACCGCGGTGGGTGAGCGCGGTGTTCGCCTCTCCGGCGGCCAGCGGCAACGCCTGTCCCTGGCCCGCGCGCTGCTGAAGAATCCCCCGATCCTGGTGCTGGACGAGGCTACCAGTGCGGTGGACAACGAAACCGAGGCGGCCATTCAGCGATCCCTGAAACGAATTGGCCATAACCGCACCGTGATCATGATTGCCCATCGCCTTTCCACAATTGTCGATGCGGATTCCATTGCCGTGGTGGACGGCGGCAAGGTCGTGGAAAGCGGTACCCATCAGCAACTGCTTGAGCAGAACGGGGCCTATGCCGCCCAGTGGCGAGTGCAGACCGGCCAGGTTTAAAACCCGGTCGGCTCCCCAACATACATTGATAGTAATTCGCATTTAGATTATTCTGCAGGCCCTCAGCAACCATCCTTCAGACCCAAGAGAGCCTGCATGTCTGCGTTCTTCAAAGTATCCGGCCTGGGTGTGCACATCGGTGACGCCGCCATCCTTCGCAATATCAACCTTGAGTTTCGCGAAGGCGAAGTCACCGCCCTGCTCGGACACAATGGCTCCGGCAAGTCTACATTGCTGAAAATCCTGGCTCGCCAGATGTCTCCGTCGACCGGCGATGTCAGCGTGCTGGGCACGTCGTTCAACGGTACCGGAGCCCGGGAGTTCGCCCGCACGGTGGGTTACCTTCCCCAACACCCACCCGGAACCGACGGCCTGACGGTCAGGGAACTGGTGGCCCTTGGCCGCTACCCGTGGCGGGGTCCGCTGGGCCGTTACAACGATGAGGATTACCGACTGATCGACCAGGCCATCGACGATACCGGGCTCGGCCGTTTTCAGCATCGTTCCGTGGATACCCTGTCGGGTGGTGAACGCCAGCGTGCCTGGATCGCTATGTTGCTGGCCCAGCAGACCCGCTGCCTGCTACTGGATGAGCCGATTTCCGCGCTTGATGTAAAACATCAGGTGGAAACTCTGCGGCTGGTCCACCGCCTGGCCGAAGAGCGGGAGTTGACCGTGATAGTGGTATTGCACGACGTGGACCTCGCCGCCCGTTTCTGTGACCGCCTGGTGGCACTGAAAACCGGCGAACTGGTTGCCGACGGCAGCCCGAGCGAGATTATGGACTCCGGCATTCTCGAATCCATTTACGGTGTGCCCATGGGCGTTATGGAGCGGGCACCGGGACAGTGGGTTTCCTATGTTCACTGACCGCCAGCCAACACGCCTGATCGCGACGCTGCTTCTGATCCTGCTGCCCATGCTGGCCAGCGCCGCAACCTGGCAGCATGAATACGGCACCCTCACCCTTGACGAACCACCGAAACGGGTGATTACCCTGAACTGGGCGGCCACCGAAGCCCTGTTGCTTCTCGGCGTCACCCCCGTCGGGGTGGCGGATCGGGATGGCTACTCGGTCTGGGTCAAGGAACCGGAACTGCCGGATGGCGTAGCCGATATCGGCACCCGGGTAGCGCCAAGCCTGGAAGCCATCGCCGAACTGAAACCGGACCTGATTGTCACCAGTTCCGAAATGGCGCCGGCCGCCGATCTGCTGGAACGGATCGCCCCCACCTACGTGATCAGCGTGTACAGGGAGGGAAGCCAGCCGTTCGACAAGGCCCGGGAAATGCTGCTGACACTGGGCGACATGCTGGATCGCGAGGCACGCGCGGAAGCTATCCTGGCGGATATAGAACGGACCCTGAAGACCCAACGCCAACGCCTGGAAAACGCCGGCATGACTGATAGGCCGGTCGCCCTGGTGAACTTCCTGGACGATCGCCATGTGCGGATCTATGCCCCCAACGGCCTATACCAGAGAGCTCTTGAGGGGCTTGGCCTGACCAACACCTGGTCACGGCAGGGCAACTTCTGGGGCTTTTCAGTGGTCGGGCTTGAGGCGATTGCCCCCTATGAAGACAGCCGTGTCGTGGTGATTTCACCAACCCCGCCCGGACTGTCGGATAATCTCGCCAGCAGCCCGTTCTGGACTTACCTGCCACCAGTAAAGCGTGAGCAGATCTATCAAGTGGACGCCACATGGCCATTTGGCGGCGTGTTTCCGGTTAAACGACTCGCGACGCAGCTTGCCGACAGCTTGTTGGAAGGAGGGGCCGACAATGTACGCTGACACTTCCCCCCTGCCTTCGGCACGCCCGACCATTCCGGCCACACTACCAACGGCAGCGGTGATTCTCTGGCTCGGCGCCCTCATCGCCAGCGCCACGCCCTGGCTGAATCAGCTGGAGCCTGCAGCGCTGCTCTCCGCATTCTGGACATTCGATCCCGATCAGTACGCCTCGGTGCTGGCCCATTACAGCTGGGCGCCCCGCGTATCCATAGCCATTATGATCGGCTGTGGATTGGGCCTGGCCGGAGCCGTCACCCAGCAGATCCTCGGCAACCCCCTGGCGTCTCCCACGACGCTGGGTGTCGAGGCCGGCGGCCAGTTTGGCGTCACCGTGGCCACCCTGTTTGCGCCCGGCCTGCTGGCATTCAGTCCGGACCTGGCCGCCATGGGAGGTGGCTTGCTGGCTATCGGACTGGTCGTCGCACTGACCTGGCGCCTGGGCTTTTCACCAGTGACGGTCATTCTCGCCGGCCTGGTGATTACCTTTTTCCTGGGCGCCATGAACATGGCCTTCCTGCTGCTCAAAGGGGAATGGCTCGGCAACCTGTTCATCTGGGGGGCTGGCTCCCTGGTTCAGAGTAACTGGGAGCCGTTCATGGACCTCTGGCCGCGGGTACTGGTGCTCGCATTCCTCATGTTACTGCTGATTCGACCGTTGCAGTTGCTTCAGTTGGGGCAGGCATCCGCCAGCTCACTGGGCGCGCGGGTGGCGTTGATCCGCATGCTGGCGCTGTTCCTGGTGGTATTGATGAGCACCACGGTGGTCGCCCGCGTCGGCGTTGTCGCGTTTATCGGGCTCGCAGCGCCGGTGCTCGCCAGACTCCTGGGCGCACGTACCCTGGGCAGCCGTTTGCTGTGGAGCACGTTAATGGGCGGCGGACTGCTTCTATTGGCCGACACCCTGGCGCACTGGGCTTCCACCTGGGGTGATGGCTCCCTGGTACCCACCGGAACGACCACGGCACTGATTGGCGGGCCGGTCATCCTCATGGCCCTGCAAAGCTTCCGGAATACCCACCATATGCCTGGCCAGGAATCGAGCCCGGCTGGCTTCCTGCCGAAACGACGCTCGCCCTTCATGGTCAGTGGCGTTGTTGTGGCTCTGCTGCTAATCACCATAGTGGTGTCCATGAGCTGGTCCCCGGGGCTTGAGGGCTGGAACTGGACGGCCATCAGCCAGTGGCACGAAGCCTGGGTCTGGCGCGGCCCCAGGCTGCTTGCGGCAACTCTTGCGGGCGTCGCCCTGGGGCTGGCCGGCACGCTGATCCAACGCATGACCGGCAATCCCATGGGTAGCCCGGAGATGCTGGGCATCAGTGGTGGCGCAGCCCTGGTCATGGTCATGATCGTGCTGTCCGGCCTGGAAGTCGGGCGCGTCGGTCAGGTTGGCGCCGCCACCCTCGGCGCCGCCTCGGCGCTCGGCCTGCTGATCCTGTTGGCACGCAAGCACCGGTTTGCCGGCAACCAACTCCTGCTTGGCGGCCTGGCGTTGTATGTATTCATGGATGCGGGGCTGCGACTGGTGATGGCCTCGGGTGGCACCGTGGCCTCCCAGCTTCTGAACTGGATGTACGGCTCCACCTGGCTGATTTCGGAGAATGAAGCCTTTGGCCTGATGGCATTTGTTGTCCTGATCGGCGGGTTTCTGTGCCTGGTGGTCCGCCCCCTGACCCTTTTGCCACTCGGCGACACCTCCGCATCATCGCTGGGCTTGCCGGTTGCCAAGGCTCGTTTGCTGCTTCTGCTGGTCGCGGCGGTGCTGACCGCTTCCGCCACGGTGGTGATCGGGCCGCTGAGCTTCGTGGGACTGATTGCGCCCCACCTGGCCCGCGTGCTTGGCCAGCAGACGGTTGGCCGCCAGATGGTGGTCGCAGCCCTGGTCGGCGGGCTGCTGCTTGCCGCCGCCGATTACCTGTCCCGCATTGTGGTTTATCCAGGTCAGTTGCCAGCGGGACTACTCGCGGCCCTGGTCGGTGGCGTCTACTTCCTGTGGGGGCTGAGCCGCCATGGTCGCGCCTGAAACGGAACTCCGGCAGTGGCCGGAGCTGTATCGCCAGTTGCTTGTCGAGGCCGGGCTGGATCGGGACACGGAACTGGCCGCAGCCCTGCAACCTCAGGATACCAACCGGCCGGCGCTGTTCTCCCTGTCACAGGCCCTCCACCAGCCAGATTTACTGAGGCAGCAGGTTCGCGCCGATTACCCGGACGCACAAAGCGGCCGAGCCGTCACCGCGCGTTTGTCTGTGCTGCAACAGGAGCTTGTCCTGAACATCATCGCGCCTCTGACCTTACGGCTTTTTCTGCATGGGGAAGCGCCCCTGCCGGATCCCGACCGGATCTTTTTCGGAGCATTGCGCCCTGGGAAGGAGCAGCCATCACGCTGGTTTCAGGCAACCACCTTGGCCCCGGTCAACGTGAGTGATTTTGTCAGTGGCGTGGAAGCACGGGTGAATGCCTGGTACCCGATATTCCGGCAGGCATTCGGCGTGAGTCCTGGCGCTTACTGGAGCAGTATCGGGCTGGGGCTCAGCGCGCCGTTCTCAGTGGTATGGAACCGTGGCGAGCCGGCTGCCGTTTGCCGGCTGGCTCAATCATGGCTGAAACAGTTCGAGTGCGATGCCAACCGTTTTATAGACTGGATTCCCGCAGAGTTCAGCGGCCATTCATGCGCTCTCCCTCAGCGCAAGGGCTGCTGTCTGCAGTATCTGTTACCGGAGGGCGGTTATTGCGGGACTTGCGGTATCTATCGAAAGGAACGCATGGCAACGCTCAGCCACCAAAAGCCGAGATCAACACCAGCCCAATGGCAGCCAAACCTATAAGCAGCCCGGAACTTGCGGCTATTTTTAATCCTTCAATCATTTCCTGCTCGGGTGTCATTCCCTGCCCTCCCTTCAGTCTCTGCAGTCGCTGATCAAAAAAGTATGGCCAAGCCGGCTTTCCCCGACTGATTCCATGCCGGAGCAGGAAGAGCGCTCCTGCTCCGGCCCGCGATCAGTACCTCCAGGAAACCGTCAGGTTGGCGTTGGCCGGCTCTCCGTAAAAGCCCTGGGCCGAGGCGCCGAACTTCTTCAGGCTCTCGATGTATTTCTCGTCAGTGACGTTGTTCACATTGAGTGTGGCATTCCAGTTGCGGGCAAAGTCATAGCTGGCCATCAGGTCCAGAACGGCGTAGCTGCTCTGCTCGGTGACAATCGTGGCCCCGGTATTCGGACCAACCGTGGCAACGCCCTGATCCTGGCTGATCCCTGACTGCCAGCGTATCTGACTGCCCAGCTCAAGGCCGTTCACACCAGGCACTGTCCAGGTACCGCGCAGTTGCGCCAGATGCTCCGGAATAAATTCCCGTGTCGAGTGTCCATCCGCGTCTTCGATATTGACCCAGGTATACCCGGCAAACACCTGAATGCGATCAGTCACATCCCCCACAAACTCCAGCTCAACGCCTTCACTGCTGATCCCATCAACGCCACGGTAGAAGGTATCCACACCGTTCTCAAAAGTACCTGCGGCCTCGGCCAGGTTCTCCTGTTTGGTCCGGAAAATGGCCGCAGTTGTGTGAACGCGGTCATCAAGGAACTCGCTCTTCAGCCCCAGCTCATAATTCACGCCGTCAATCGGGTCCAGACGATCCCGGTTGATGTCCTCTTCCGTTTGCGGAGTGAATATTTCGGTGTAGCTGGCGTACACGGAATGGTTGCGGTTGAGATCGTAAATCAGCCCGGCATAGGGGGTATCAATTGCGTCATAGCTGGTGTCTTTGCTATTGCCGTAATTGGTACCCTCGGAATCCAGCCAGGTCAGACGCACACCGGTGATGGCCGTCAGGCGATCCGTCAGTGACCAGCGGGAGGCCAGATAGGTGCTGATTTCCTTGTCGGTCCAGTCGGATCCATCCACACCCGCATCGAACGTCGGTTTGGAATAGTTACCGTCCCACTCCTCCAACGGCGGCAGCGGATTCCCGATACCCTGGCCGTAGCGTGATTCATCTTCGGTTTCCGAACGTGACCAGGTTGCCCCCAGAACCAGTTCATGGGTGCGATTGGCCAACTGAAAAGGCCCGGTGGCATAGGCATCCACCACCAGCTGCTCCACGTTCAGGTCATACTGACTGGCGTAAGCCATCAGCCCCTCGCCGGTTTCCCGGTCGGGCACACCAAACTGATAGAACAGCTCGGATTCGCTGTCCTTCTCAAGGCGCAGCACCGAACCCCTGGCTTGCCAGCCGCCACCCAGCTGTTGCTGCAATTCAATGAAGCTGTTGTGATTGGTATTGTCCCAATAGGACCAGTCTGAGGCCGTGCTGGTGGAGCGCTTGAAGTCCGTTGCCGATCCATCGGTGTAAAACAGCGGCAGGGCCCCCCAAAGCGGGCTGTCAGTATCAGAGGTTTGAGTGGCATGCCCCAGAGTCAGTAATGTGGTGTTGGTGATGTCAGCCTCCACCACACCATAAAACATCTGTTTCTCGTTGCTGTAGCGATCGAGATAAGAATCCCGATCCTGGTATCCCGCGACAACACGACCACGCACCTTGCCAGACTCAGATACTGAACCGGACAGGTCACCGACAATACGCCGATTGTCCCAGGAGCCTCCGGTCACAGCCACGGAGGCCTGTGTGTCCGCCGTGGGTCGTTTGCGGATGAAGTTGATCGTGGCTGACGGGTTGCCAGAGCCAGTCATCAAGCCGTTGGCACCACGGAGTACTTCAATCCGGTCATAAAAAGCGGTATCCAGGTCGCCCTGAACATTGTCATAAACTGCAGGCAGGCCCACGCCGTCGTATTGGAAGTTGTTGATATCAAAACCACGAGCGGTGTAATAGGTGCGGTCCGTTTCTACCGATTCGACAGTTACCCCGGTCGCGCCTTCAAGCACGTCGTTCACATCATCCTGACCAAAATCGTCCATCTGCTTGCGGGTAATGACCGTCACAGCCTGCGGAGTTTCCCTGTGGGACAGGTCCATTTTCATCGCAGTGCTGGTTGTACCGGCTTTGTAGCTACCGGTGGACTCAGAAGACTCCGCTCCCCTGTCTGCGGACACCTGAATGGCATCCAGTGTGGTGGTTTCCTGCTCCTGGGCGACGGAAAAACCGGGCAAACTGGCCCAGAGGATGGCACTGGCCAGTGCTTTGCGGCGAAAGCCGGTGGTCGGGGACTGCGGCATGACTTCTCTCCTGACTCAGAATGATTACAAACGGCGCATATACTAATGCGAATCATTATTATTTTAAACATCAAACAATAATTAATTCTGAATAGACTGGGCTCGTTTTTACAACTCGCACCTGAGCTTGAGAGTGCTACCCTGAAGAATGGCCCCGGTAACGCACAGAGGACAGGCATCATGGTCGAATTATTCAGGTCGGCAGCAACATTGACACTGGGCGTGGGTATGTTGGGATGCCTTCCCTATGCCGCCCTTGGCGACACATTTACTTCGAACAAGGCAAACTTCAGGCTGGAGACCATCGCCACTGGCCTGGCGTACCCCTGGAGCCTTGCCTTCCTGCCGGACGGTTCGCAACTGGTGACCGAGCGCAACGGTCAGCTGCGGCGCATCCGCGATGGAAAGTTGCAAGATACCCCCATCGACGGCTTGCCCGAGCTGGTGGTGTCCGGCCAGGGCGGCCTGCTGGATATCATCCTCCACCCCGACTTTGAACAAAACCGCACCCTCTTCCTCAGCTACGCCCACAAAATAAGCCGGGAGGGCATGACTACCCGCGTTGCCAGGGCAACCCTGAACGGGGACCAGCTTGAGGATGTGGAGGTTATCTTCGAAGCCATGCCGCGGGGAGACACCGCCCGGCACTTCGCCGGTCGCATGGCATTTGATGCTGACGGCAACCTGTACGTGGCCGTGGGCGATCGGGGCGAGATGGATCGCGCGCAGAATACCGATGACGACGCCGGCGGCGTCCACCGCATCACCACCACCGGCGACCCTGCTCCCGGCAATCCGTTCCTGGACGATTCCGCCGTCAACGATACCTTCTTTACCTACGGCAACCGCAACATCCAGGGCATGACCATTCACCCGGACACCGGTGAAATCTGGAGCCACGAGCACGGCCCCCGGGGCGGCGATGAGATCAATATCATCCGCGCCGGCCACAATTATGGCTGGCCCAGGGTGACCTACGGAATCGACTATTCTGGTGCAACCATCTCTGGCAAAACCACCATGGAGGGCATGACCGATCCCCTGCACTACTGGGATCCGTCCATTGCCCCGTCCGGCATGGCGTTCTACACCGGGGACCAGTTTCCGGAGTGGAAGGGTGACCTGTTTGTAGGCGCTCTCAAGATGCAGAAACTGGTTCGTCTGGGCATTGAGGACGAGGAAGTGACAGAAGAGGAAGACCTTCTGGAGGCTCTCGGTGAACGTATCCGCGATGTGCGTATGGGGCCGGATGGCGCGCTGTGGCTGCTGACCGACTCATCCAAAGGCAAGGTCTACCGGGTGGTGCCGGCCCGGTAACCGCTTACGGTTATCAATGGGGGTCGTTGGTTCTTTCGGTCTTCTCGAACTGGGGAATGTCGTCAGTAATTTCGAACCAGTCGGATTTGGAGCCCACGAAGACGTGTTGCGCCGGTCCCTTGCCAAGCGGTTCGTTGATAACACCGACGCGTAACCGCAGGATGCCGGGTATGGCGTCCACGCGACTGTACAGGTGACTGCCACAACGACCGCAGAATGCGCGATATTTTCCGGGACGTGATTCGTACTCCCGGACCTGATCTTCGCCACTGACGAAACGAAAGCGAACTTTCTGCACCGGCGCACTGGCGGAGAAGGCACTGCCGTGGGCACGGCGGCACTGGCTGCAATGGCACAGGGCAACCGGTCCCAGGGGACCTTCGTATTCAAAGGTGATGTCGCCGCATAGACACTGGCCGGTCAGCATGATTTGCCCTTTTGCTCCGCGCTGCTGTGATAGCTGATTGGGTTACAGGGCCGCCATGATACCTGCGGGCCACTTGAAGAACCAGTACGCGGACACCACATTAAAGACACAGAATTCGCAAAGGAGGACACCATGTCATTCAGCGCACTTCCAGAGATCGGTATGGGTACTTTTCGCCTGAAAGGCAATGACGCCAGAGACGCCGTCAAGAGCGCCTTATCCCTTGGCTACCGCCATATCGACACCGCCCAGATGTACGAGAACGAGGCGGAAGTGGGCGATGGCATTGTTTCCAGCGGCATTCCCCGCCGGGAGATTTTCCTGACCACCAAGATCTGGCACGACAAGCTCCACGCCAGCGACCTGATCAACAGCCTCCACGACAGCCTGGCGCGGTTAAAGACGGATCACGTGGATCTGGCATTGATTCACTGGCCCTCGCCGGGAGACGAAGTACCGATGTCCGAGTACCTGGGTGCGTTGCGGGATGCCCGGAGAGAAGGGCTGGCCGACCACATCGGTATTTCCAACTTCACCTGCGCCCAGATGGACCAGGCAAAGGATATATTGGGGGATACCCCGATCTTTACGAATCAGGTGGAGGTTCACCCCTTCCTCGGTAATCGCAAGGTCATCGAGCACGCCCGGGCACTGGACATCCCGGTAACAGGCTATATGCCACTGGCGGTGGGCAAGGTCATGGAAAATGACACCCTGATCCGTATCGGTGCCGAGCACAACGCCTCTGCTGCACAGATTGCCATTGCCTGGATAGTCTCGAAAGGAGTGGCTGCCATCCCGTCCTCCACCCGGCCCAGGCACCAGAAGGCCAACCTGGATGCCTTGAATATCAAGCTCAGTGAGAAGGAGATCGCCGCCATAGATCAACTGGACAGGAACGAACGCATCGCCAATCCCGGATTCGCTCCGAACTGGGACTGACAGACGCAAATGTCATGGGGCAAGACAGCCAAGGACAGCATCAACTGACGTAAGTAGCATCCAGGTATTTCAGGATACGGGACGACTCAAATAACCCCTCGCCAGTATTGGGATCCTCCAGATACGGCACCTGCACGCGCTTGTGAACCTGAAAGAACGCGTCCCGCTTGCCACCCGGAATCGGCGTGTAGGGCCCTGGCTTGATACGCTGCTTTGCCGGCCCGATCTCGGTCCAGTGTTCCTTGCCCAGATTATGGATGGTGTAGGGAATCTCCAACTCACACAACTTCTCACGAACCAGGCGGGAGAAAGGACTGCCCTCAAAGCTCCAGAGGTGCAACGGTTGCTGCGGCGCTTTCGCAGGTGTGGCTCTCAGCCCCCGCAGGGCACTGGCGGCGGATGCCAAAGAACCGAGAGCCGGTTGGTAGGTTTTGCTCCGATAGAAGCCGGGTACTGATCGGTTACCGTACTCACGGAACAGGTAGGCCACGATGGCCTCGGACTCATACATCACCGTGTCGGAATTCTCGTCCACCAGCAGAGGAAACTGCTGCTTGCCGCCGACAGCCTCGGCTTCCGGCCGGAACCGCCTTCCCCCTTTCGGGCATGGACGAATCTCAGCATCCAGATTCAGCGCAGTCAGCGCCTCCCTCACCCGGCGGCAGTAGGGGCAGGCTTCGATGTCATAGAGTACAAGCGGTTTCTCCGGTTGCTTCCCCTGCTTCACAACCAGGCAACCACGCCATGCCGCCAGTGATGAAGTGGCGACCGAACCCAGCACGTTGACGTTATGGACGAACAAATTGGACATGATTGATGTCTCCATGACGAAATAAGGTTGGCCGCCATTATCACTCAGGCACACAAATTTCCATTGGCTCACGGAACCCGGTGTCGTGTTCATACAGCGCACCTTAACTACCTGATTCCAAAGGGACCTTACAAGCCTTCACAAAAATGCAATATAAACAACGACTCTACTGGCATTTTTTAACGTCATGTAGAGCTTTTCCACATAGTATGATCCGCAAATTTGGGCTATTGTTGTCGAATAACACACGGATGGGTCCGGCCATGTTCACGTCAGCGATATTCCGCTTAAAACAATCTGTCTTCCGTTGCCAGCAAACGTCGCCTGATCGTCGCCCTGGCCTGCGCGCGCCGACAACGTTTGTCGCTGGCGCTGCCGCCTTTGCCCTGGCTTGCAGCCCGGTTGTTCTTGCGCAGGATGAGGCGACCAGATCCGAAACCAGAACCTGGAGCAATCAGGTCCGGGATTACGCCGTTGAGTCGCTGAGTAATGACAATGCCCTGAGCATGGCCGCCATCCCTCTCAATGGACCAGGTATTGACCAGTACATCAATGCCGATGCGCTGATGAGCCCCGGCTCAATCATGAAACTGGTCACCACTTACGCAGCCCTGGAAATACTCGGCCCCACCCACCACTGGGATACCGATTTCCTGACGGATGGTCAGCTCACCGGCAATACCCTGGACGGCAACTTCTACGTCAGGTTCGGAGGCGACCCCAAGCTGACCCTGGAGCGGCTTTGGAGCACCCTGCGGGAACTGCGCGGCATGGGCGTCACAACGATCAATGGTGATCTGATCCTGGATGGCGATTACTTCGAAATTGCAGGCGGGCTGCCGACATTCGACGATAACGGTAACAACCCTTACGCTCCCTTCCTGGTGAAGCCGTCCGCAGTACTGACCAACCTGAACCTGATCCACTTCCAGGTTCGTGCCGACGAGCGTGGCACCCAGGCCTGGAGCGCCCCGGCCCTGAGTGAAGTGGTGATAGATAACCGGGTAACGGCCACCGCTGAAGGCCCCTGCCCTTCCCGCCGCGGCTTTACATGGGAGCCGGTGTTCCACACAGATCAGCGGGTGACCGTCCGGGTAACCGGTGAGTTGCCCCAAGGCTGTCGCACCACCGCTTACCTGTCACTGCTGCCTCACGAACAGTACACCGCATCGCTGATCCGCTCCCTGTTATCGGAGATGGGAATCACCCTGGCTGGCAACAACCTCACCGGGACCACCCCTGACGATGCCCGCCTGATGCTCAAAACCACGTCACCGGACCTGGTCACCATGGTGCGGGATATCAACAAGTGGAGCAGTAACGTGATGGCTCGCCAGTTGTTGTTGACGATTGGAGCGGAAAGCCGCGTCGAAGGCGAAGACGATGACCGGGTCGCCGGGATTCGCGCAATTTATGAATGGCTGGAAAACAAAGGGGTGTCCACTGCCGGCATGGTGATCGATAACGGCGCGGGGCTGACACGCCATGGCCGGATTACTGCCCGCCAGGGCGCCCAGATCCTTCAACACGCCTGGAACAGTCCGTTTTCCGCAGACCTGATGGCATCCATGCCACTGATCGCGATGGACGGCACCATGGCCAGGCGCCTGCGGAATGTCGGCATGGATGGCCTGGGCCGGATTAAAACCGGCTACCTGGAAAATGTCCGTTCCATTGCCGGTTTCACCCGCGATGAAAGCAACACCACCTGGGCTGTGGTCGGTATGGTGAACACCGATCCGGCCTGGAATGGCCAGGCCGTGCTTGACCGCATTCTCTATTCACTGCACCACCAGCCTCCGGTAGGAACCACCCTGTCCAAGGCAGAAGGTGGCCCTGAAATCCGCTAAAGGGCCGCCAGTTCCCACCTTTTCTCGCATTTTCTTGCCAACCTTTCATGTCGACAACGGAACTGACTGCTAATCTTATCCGTAGCACCAACAGACACTCTGGATAAGAGCGTCCATGTGCGACTCCGGATCAAGGCTGTACCCGGGAGTGTCGATCGTTCGGGTGGGGTACCTTTCCCCGTCCTTCACTGGAAGGAGATAGTGCATGAACAAGCATACTTCGATGTTAACCGCTACGGGCATCATCGGCATCGCGTTGGTGATGGGTGGTTGTGCCAGTTCCGGCGAACGACCGGATGGGGAGCTTCGGACCGCCGAGTCCTCAATTCAGCAAGCCGTGTCATCGGACGCCCGGGATTTCGAACCCGTCCTGCTTAATCAGGCGCAGAACAGGGTTGCCGACGCGGAAGAGCTCATTGAACAGGAAAAGTACATTGAAGCCGAGCGTCTGCTGGAAAAGGCATCCGTCGATGCGCAACTGGCCGGCGCCAGATCGGACACCGCCAAGGCGCAACAAGCCGTTGAGGAGATTAACCGCAGTATCGACTCTCTTCGTGAGCGAATCGAACAACGCCAGTAAAGGCCTCAGCTGAGTAAGGAGATAGTTATGAACACACGCAACTTGACTCTGGGCATGGCTGTGGGCTTGTCGGTCTTCATGGCAGGGTGTGCCGGTACGCCCCCGGACAACCAAAAGGTCAACGAGGCACGTGCTGCCTACGAAGAGATCCGCAACGACCCTAACGTCGCCCGTAGCGGGGACCGACAACTCAGAAATGCACGTGACCAGTTGGCCCGCGCGGAATCTCTGCTGGAGGACGGCGCTGAAATCGTCGAAGTCGAACACGCGGCCTACCTCGCGAACCGACATGCTGAGATTGCCAGTGAACAGGGTAAGCGGGCTCAACTGCAGAGCGAAATCAATTCCGCCGAGGAGCGCCGTAAGGAGCTGGAACTGCGAATGAGTTCCTCCGCGGCAGAGGAGGCCCGGCGTGAAGCCGAACTGCTTCGTGCCCGGATGGCGGAAATGGAAGCCGAGCAGACGGATCGTGGCATGGTGCTGACACTGGGCGATGTGCTGTTCGACCTCAACCGTGCCGATCTCAAACCGGCCGGCGAACAAACCATTTCCCGCCTCGCAGATTTCATGTCGGAGTACGAAGAACGCCGCGTTCGCGTGGAAGGCTACACCGACAGCACCGGGGCTGCCTCGTACAACCAGGGGCTTTCGGAGCGTCGGGCCGAGGCCGTGCGCAATGCTCTGACAGACAGGGGCATCAGCCGGAGCCGGATCGAGACCCGCGGCTATGGCGAGGAGTACCCGGTTGCCAGTAACGACAGTGCGGCAGGCCGGCAACAGAACCGTCGCGTGGAAATCGTGATTTCTGATGAAACAGGTAACATCAAACGGCGGGAGTGATGGCAGGATCCGGCCAGCTACCCACAGTACGTAGCTGGCCTCTCCTTTTCAGCCGTCGGCTTATCACGTTCAGACAGTCAGGTAGCCACCATCGGCATTGATGCAGGCGCCAGTGGTGTAACTGGAAGCATCTGAAGCCAGGTACAGCACAGTACCCGCCATCTCGCTCGGATCAGCGACCCGCTTCATCGGGATATGGGCCATGGCCTGTTTCTTGATGGCATCGTTGGATGTCAGGGCACTGGCGAACTTGGTGTCCGTCAGTCCTGGCAGCAGAGCGTTGACGCGGATCTTCTGCTGTCCCAGCTCCATGGCAAAGGACTTGGTCATGGAAATCACTGCCGCCTTGGTAACGGAGTAAATGCCCTGGAAGTGGCCGGGGTTTACGCCGTTGACGGACGCCACGTTGACGATCGATCCACCGCCATTTTTCTTCATCAGCTGCGCGCCACGGGCACACATGAAGAAGTACCCGCGAATATTCACATCCACGGTTTTATGGTAAGCGCCCAGGTCGGTGTCCTCTACCGGCCCAAAATACGGGTTAGCGGCGGCATTGTTGACCAGGATGTCCAGCCTGCCATGCTCTGCCCCGATATGCGCCCAGATATCCTCAATCTGGTCCATCTCACCAATATGGCAGGCATAAGCTTCCGCACTGCCGCCGGCATCCCGAATACTGCTGGCCACCGCTTCGCAGCCCTCGATTTTACGGCTGCTGCAGATTACGTGGGCCCCGTAGTCCGCCAGTGTCCGCGCAACGCTTTCGCCAATACCACGGCTGGCACCGGTCACCAGCGCGACTTTACCTGTCAGGTCAAACAGCTCTTTACTCATGCATTCACCTCAAATCGTTATCGGAAGGTCACCAGGGCAGGGTCTTCCGCTTCCAGATGACTGTAATTATTGAAAACCGCCAGGCTGCGACGGGCACCGGAATAGAGAATGCGTGAAACGCTGGTATTGGCGATCACGCTGTTCATCTCCAGCGCCTTGTGGTCGCTCAGGTGCAACAGGTGTTGGGCAATCACGGCAATGGGTCCGCCGGAGGTAGACACCAGGGTATCGCCGCCATCGGCGTACTCGATCAATTCGTTCAGCGCGGTGATGACACGGCTTCGGAAGGCGTCCCAGCTTTCGCTGTACTCGTCATCGTGGTCACCACTGACCCAGCGGGCCATGGCTTCCTCAAACACCTGCTGAAAGGCACGGGCGGGCTTGGGAAAAGCAGCAAGATCCGTGGCCATACGCTGCCGGTCGGCCCATTCCGGACGAAGTCGTTCAACCACCTGCATATGATCAAACTCGTTCAGGCCACCCACCGCCTGCATGTCCGGCAGGGCATCGCCGTAACCGCTGGCAATGGCTTCCACGGTTTCCCGGTGACGTTCCATGTTGCCGCCAAACACCGCATTGGGCTGCACCTTGCCCGCCAGCCAGCGACCAAGCACCCGGCCCTGCTCCCAGCCACGGGGCGAAAGCTGGTCGTAGTTATCCTTGCCAAAACTGGCCTGTCCGTGGCGAATCAGATAGATCGTCGCCATTACAGGTCACTCGCTTCAATCAGCCGCTGACAGCGCTTCTCAAGGTAATTGGCCGCATGACCAAAGGCGGCAAAACGCTTGTCTTTGGTCTGACCGTGGTAGAAGCGGTAATAGATCTGCTGAACAATCACCGCAAGACGGAACAGCCCGTAGATCTCGTAGAAATCGAAGTTATCGACTTTGAAACCGGACTTATCCATGTAGTATTCCACCACTTCCTTACGGGTCAGCATGCCCGGACGATGAGTCGGCTGCCGGCGCAACATCTGGAACGGCCCCTCGTCGTCCGCCTCGATCCAGTAAGCCAGGCTGTTGCCCAGGTCCATCAGCGGATCACCAATGGTGGCCATTTCCCAATCCAGCACGCCGATCACTTCAAACGGGTTATCCGGGTTCAGAACCACGTTGTCGAAGCGGAAATCGTTGTGGATGACGACCTGAGCGATGTCCTCGGGCATCTTGTCATTCAGCCAGCTCATCACGGCTTCAAAATCCCCCACATCGTCGGTGCGGGCCTTGCGGAAACGATCGCTCCAGCCACCGATCTGACGCTGCACATAACCGGCGCCCTTGCCCAACTTGTCCAGGCCCGCGGCTTTGGCATCCACGGTGTGCAGGTCAACCAACTTGTCGATCACATTGAGACAAAGCTTGCGGGTATCCGCCTCGCTCAATTCAAAGTCCTTCGGGAAATCCTGACGCAGGATGATGCCCTTCAGACGTTCCATCACATAGAAGTCACAACCCAGAACGTCATGATCATCACAGATCGCCACAATGTTCGGCACGTAGGGATACACCGGTTTCAGTGCATCCATTACCCTCGCCTCCCGCAGCATGTCGTGGGCGGATTTGGCGATCTTGCCAAACGGCGGGCGACGCAATACGTAGGAGCGATCGCCATAATCCACCTGATAGGTCAGGTTGGAGGCACCACCCGGGTACTGGCGGATGTCGGGATCACCTTGCAGATCCGGAATGGCCTGCTTCATAAAGCGGTCAACGGCGCTGACATCCAGTTCCTCGCCTTCGCGGATGTCTACGGCCTGGTCGATCTGGGTCATTCAGGGCTCTCCTGTCGGTTCATCAATACAGACTTCATCATTAAAGGGGCAACGGCAACACTTACGCCTTACCACCGCCCATCTTGTTCATCCAGCGCTTGCTCTCCTGGTGCATCAGCCAGTCAAAGGCCCAGGGTGCATGGCGCTTGAGCATCCACATACGACGCTCCTTGGCGTGGGGAAGCACCCAGAAATCCTTTTCTTTAACGGAACGGAAGATATCTTCAGCCACATCGTCCGCGGTGATACTGGAGCGCTTCATCAGTTTGTTCACATTCTGCTGGATACCGGGAATATCCGATCGCATGCTGCTGGTCAGATTGGTCTGGAAAAACGCCGGACACACGCAACTCACATGAATCCCGGCATCCCTCAACTCCTGGCTCAGCGTCTCGGACAGGGCAATAACCCCGGCCTTGGTGACATTGTAGCTGTCCATCAGCGGCGCCAGCATAAGCCCGGCCATCGAGGCCACATTCACAAACGCACCAGAGCCCTGCTCTTTGAACTGCGGCGTAAACGCCTTGCAGCCACGAACGACGCCCAGTACGTTGATATCCAGAATCCACTCCCAGTCAGCCATGGTGGTATCCTCGATGGAGCCCGCAGAGGCAACACCGGCATTGTTCACCACCACATCGACACCGCCCCACTTCTTGACCAGATCATCCCGGACCTTCTCAAAGTCTGTCAGCCTGCGGACATCACACTCGACAAAATAACCTTCGCCCCCGGCGGCGTTGATCTCTTGCTCAACGTCAACGCCTTGCTCCGGGTTGATATCGCCGATACAGACCTTGGCGCCTTCTTTGGCAAAACGCAGTGCAATTGCCCGGCCCAGACCGCTGGCCCCGCCTGTGATAAATACTCGCTGTGTCATCTGTGTTCCCCGTCTTTTTTATCTGAATCCGTGCAAGAGTCAGCTGCGAGAGCCACTTCTGAAACACGCTGTGAATACATCCATGTACGCTCCGCTCCGCCATCCATGGCTCCGCAGGGTTTCAGAAGTGGCTCTCGCAGCTGACTCCCATAATTTTCAGTTATCCGATCCAAACTCCAAACTTCCCCCAATACCTGAATGACTTCACGTTGAATGCACTCTCCCAGAGTTTGGAGGAGCAGGTGGGATGGGGGTTCTGAAACTGTGCGGAGCCATGGATGGCGGAGCCCAAGCGTCACATGGATGTGCCGAAGGAGCGTGTTTCAGAACCCCCATCCCACCTGCTCCATGCACCAACTCTAGAGGCCTCACCGAACCAGGCACCAAAGTCAGGACTTGTACTTGCGAAGCTCCAGACGAGCCACCATAGCCCGATGAACCTCGTCCGGGCCATCGGCCAACCGCAATACCCGAGCATAGGCGAACAATTGCGTCAGTGGGAAATCATCGTCGCTGACACCCGCACCGCCGTGAATCTGAATCGCCTGATCCACAATGGTCTGCAGCATGGACGGAATCACCGCCTTGATCATGGACACTTCCTGCAGCGCCCCGGCGATACCCTTGGTATCCAGCGCCCAGGCACACTTGAGGGTCAACAAACGGGCCTGCTCAATCGACATGCGCGCATTAGCAATGATGTCCGGATTACCGCCCAGCTTTGCGATCGGGCGTCCAAAAGCTTCACGGCTGGTTGCACGTTTGATCAGTAACTCCAACGTGCGTTCAGCGGCGCCGATGGCCCGCATGCAGTGATGAACACGGCCCGGTCCCAGGCGGCCCTGGGCGATTTCAAAACCACGACCCGGGCCGGCAATGAAGGCGCTCTTCGGCAAACGGACATTCTCAAATGAGACGACACCATGACCGTACGGCTCATCGTATTCGCCAAACACCGGCAGCATGCGCTCGATTTTGACGCCCGGGGTATCCAGCGGCACCAGAACCATGGAGTGGCGGCGGTGCTTCTGGGCTTCCGGGTCGGTCAGGCCCATGAAGATCGCCACCTTGCAATCCGGATGACCAATGCCGGTGCTCCACCACTTGCGGCCATTGAGGACCACTTCATCACCTTCAACAATGGCGGTGGCTTCCATATTGGTTGCGTCCGATGAGGCAACTGCCGGTTCCGTCATACAGAAAGCGGAACGGATTTCGCCGCTTTGCAGCCGTGGCAGCCACTCGGCTTTCTGCTCTTCGGAGCCGTAATGGATCAGCACCTCCATGTTGCCGGTGTCAGGCGCGTTGCAGTTGAAGATTTCCGGAGCAATGAAACTGCGGCCGGTTTCCTCGGCAATCAGGGCGTAGTCGGAGTTAAGCAGGCCGCAACCGTGCTCTTCATCGGGGAAGAACATGTTCCACAGGCCCTGGGCTTTGGCCTTTTCCTTCAGTTCCCTGATGATGGGCAGCACTACCCAGCGGTTATCCAGGGAGGCCAGCTCCCGGTGGTACTGTTCTTCAATCGGAAATATCTCATCTTTCATGAACGCTTTAACGCGTTCGAGATAATCCTGGCCTTTCGCTGAGATGGTAAAGTCCATAGCTGGTTCCTCGCCTCTTGACTGATTGAAGCCAGTCTAGAACCCTGCCAACTATTACGCGACTGAATTTTTCTTATCGTTTATCATTAGCCATACTTATTCACCAAATTGGCAATCAATCATGGCTCTGAACCGACTGGACCTTAACCTTTTGCACGTTTTCGACACCATCTATCGGGAAGGCAGCCTGACCCGCGCCGCCAAGGCGCTGCACCTGACACAACCGGCAGTCAGCCATTCCCTGTCACGGTTGCGAGAGCATTTTGACGATCCACTGTTTACCCGTCAGGGCAACCAGATGATTCCCACCCCCCTGGCCCGTCGATTCCTGGAATCCATGCGCCCCGGGCTTACCCAGATCCAGGGGGCGGTCAACCAGTTCCACGCCTTTGATCCTGCGACCCAGCGTAAGACCTACTCCCTGGCGTTGCGGGATATTCTGGAATCGACTTTCCTGCCACAGCTGATGCAACGGCTCGACCACTACCCGGAACTGGAAATTGTCAGCCAACGTATTCCCCGGCGGGACATGGAAACCCAGCTCGCCGCGGGAAAGCTGGATTTCGCGGTGGACGTGCTGCTGCCGGTGAGCAATCAGACCGCCCATGAGCTGTTGCGGCGGGATCGCCTGGTGGTATTGGCAAGGGCGGGGCATCCGCTGGCTGAAGGTGAGCTTACAATGGACAGGTATATCGCCGCCCAGCACGTGTTGGTGTCCTCACGCACCGAGGGCCCCGGAATCGAGGATTTCGAGCTGTCGCGTCTGGGCGTGCAACGGCATATACGTCTGCGTTGTCAGCATTACTACGCAGCCTGCCGGGTCGTCGAGGGGACGAACCTGCTACTGACCATGCCCGAAACCTACGCCCGGATCATCGCGGAGCGTGCGGATATACACATCCTCACACCGCCCGCAGACCTACCCGGCCTGGATGTACACCTCTACTGGCACAAGGCTTATGAACGGGAACCCGCATTAATCTGGTTCCGCGAACAGCTCAGGCACATTGCATGAAAGCGCCGGTCAGTAGGCACCAACCAGGCCAAGGAAGCCAAAAAACCCGGCGGCGGTGATACCCATCGACAGGACCACGATCCCAAAGCCCCACCAGATAGCCGCGCCATCGGAAACCGGCACGTCATGGCCCCGCAAGGTTCGGTAGAACGCCCAGGGGCCCAGAATAAACGCCCCCACCACGGCAAACACCAACCCGACACTGATACCGGCGAAGGTCCAGGTGGCCAGCACCGTTGCCCGGTCGGAGGCCTGTTCCTCCACTCCGTGACGCAATAGAAACTGCTTACAGAAAAACCAGATCAGGGCGAACAGGACGATAACAAACACCAGCCCGCCAACAATCGTAACAATGCGATAGAACAAGATATTACCTCTGAGTTGGGCACGCTATCCCAGGATAGCGGAAGATCCCACTCACTATAGCGCCCGCCCTTTCTCACGTAAAACAACGTTCATGTTGAGCGGTGGCATCCATCACCGTCGCGACTACACTGACAGGGATAGTTCAATACGCTTTCAAAACCAACAGGAGTTTCCGGAATGGCCCAGAAAACCCGCATCGCCGTCACCCCGGGCGACGGCATTGGCCCTGAAGTTGTCGCCGAGGCTGTGCGTTGCCTGGAGACACTGCGCTCCAGGCATAACCTGGACCTGGAATGGACCCGCTTTCCCTGGCCCTCCCACGCCTGGCATGAAGAACATGGCGAATCCATGCCGGAAGATGCGCTGACCCAACTCAAGGAATTTGATGCCATCCTGTTGGGCGCCCTGGGCGATCCCGGCCCGGTGGATGACCCACAGCGCTACCTGTTGCCGGACAGCATTTCCCTGGCGCCACTGCTGGATATGCGCAAGGGGTTTGACCAGTGGGTTTGCGAACGGCCCGCCCGGCTGTTGCCCGGAGCCCGCCAGTACCTGGCCGATGAGCGTGCCAAAGACATCGACATGCTGGTCATCCGGGAAAACAGCGAAGGCGAATACGTCAGCCAGGGTGGTCGGCTGCGTAAGGGCACACCCGATGAAGTCGCCACCCAGATGGAAGTGTTCACCCGCCACGCCACTGACCGGATCATTCGCTACGGTTTTGAACAGGCCCGCCTGCGAGCCAGTGATCGGATCAAAGAGGGGCGCACACGCCACTTCAAAACCCTGGACGGCCGCACCTGCGAAAGCCAGGTCTGCATTGTTACCAAGCGCAATGCCCTGCGCTACTGGGGTGACATGTACTCCGAAGCCTTTGAAGACATCAGCAAGGAATACCCGGACGTAGCCACTCACCACGAACTGGTGGATGCCGCCTGCATGAAGTTCGTGCAGTGCCCCTGGGCCTTTGATGTGGTGGTCGCCAGTAACCTGCAGGGTGACATTCTGACGGACCTGGCCGCTGTTCTTTCAGGAGGCATGGGTGTTGCCCCGTCCTGCAACCTGAACCCCACCGACCCCGATATGCCGTCCATGTTCGAGCCCACCCACGGCAGTGCCCCGGATATCGCCGGCCAGGGCCTGGCGGACCCCACGGCCATGCTGTTCACCACCGCACGCATGCTGGAGTGGCTGGGGCGCAATGACCCGGCGCTGGCCGCTGCCGGGCAAAAGCTGTTTGACGCCGTGGCGTCGGATCTCGCGGAGAACGCCGGAACCCGACGGGGCACCAATGAAGTCGGCAGCGCGATCTGCCAGCGCCTGGATGCGGGCAACTAATCTTTCTCATGCATTTGAAAAGCAGCTTTTTAGGACTAGGCTGCAAAAGGGACTAAATTCACTTCGGGAGGTGCACCGTGACCGATCAAAAAGGCAAGTTATCACCACTGCTGAAACAGGCGACTGGCATAACCGCAGCCAAGGGCGAAGGCGCCTATATCATTGATCCGGATGGCCGACGGTATCTGGATTTCACCTCCGGCATTGGCGTCACCAGTACCGGTCACTGTCACCCGAAAGTTGTGGAAGCTGCACAGAAACAGGTGGCGACCATGATTCACGCCCAGGCGACCACGGTGATGAATCCACGGCTCCCGGAACTCGCGGAAAAACTGGGCGAACTCACCCCGGACCCGCTGAATGCATTCTTTTTCTCCAACGCCGGCACCGAGGTGGCTGAAGGCGCCATCCGACTGGTACGCCAGGCCACGGGGCGGCCAAACATCATTGTTTTTCATGGTGGCTTCCATGGGCGCACCATGGGCTCCCTGTCCCTGACTACATCCAGTGTGGGGCTGCGCGCCGGGGTGAGCCCGATGATGGGCGGCGTTGTCGTGGCGCCCTTCCCCCACGCCCACCATTATGGCTGGAACCTGGAAGACACCACCGACTTCTGCCTGCGGGAACTGGATCGCATCTTTGTAACCTACTCCGCGCCCAAAGAAACCGCCGCCATGCTGATTGAACCGATTCAGGGCGAAGGCGGCTATGTGCCCGCCAATGCCCGCTTCCTGGAAGGCCTGCGGGAACGTTGTGACAAGCACGGCATTATGCTGGTGTTCGATGAGGTCCAGGCCGGCTTCGGCCGCAGCGGCAAGTTCTGGGCCCACCAACACTTTGGCGTGACGCCGGATGCCATCATGATAGCCAAGGGCCTGGCCAGCGGCTTCCCGATTTCGGCATTGGCGGCATCGGAAGAAACCATGGCCAAGGGCTGGCCCGGCTCCCAGGGCGGCACCTACGGAGGCAATGCGGTCGCAGCGGCTGCAGCTATTGCCACCATCGACGTCATCCGCGAAGAAGGACTGGTGGAAAATGCGGAAAGGATGGGCAAACGCCTGTCAGACAGTCTTCACAGCCTGAAAAACGATTATCCGGACATGGCGGATGTTCGCGGCAAGGGCTTGATGGTCGGCGTGGAAATGCGGCGGGACGGCTGTCCGGATGGCGAGCGCGCCGGCAAGATCCTCAAGGAATGCGAGCAGCGCGGCTTGCTGATGCTGCGCTGCGGCCCCTACCAGGAAATTGTTCGCTGGCTGCCGCCACTGATCGTCAATGAACAACAGATTGATGAGGCGGTGAATATCTTCGAGGAAGCCCTGAAAGCAACCGCCTGATTTTCCCCATAACGCAGACAACGTAACGTAAAAGGGGCCGCTGATTCCGGCCCCTTTTACGTTATTCCACGCTTATTCTGACATCACAAACTCAAGCCGACCGGGGGCCACCCGGACATCCATCGGGACCATTCCGAACATGCGCTGGGCAACATCCGTGTCGTCCAGGCGGTAGACCGGCATGGTCTCCAGCATCTGCGCCACAACCCGCATCACGTTGTCGGTCACTGGCTTGAGATCACCCTTGAACAGAGGTGAATCGATACTGCTCTCCAGCAGCTGGAGGCGACGGATATAAACCGCCCTTTCCTCGGCATCATAGACCGGCGCCCCTTCCACTTTCAGCGCAAGGTCCACCGGCAGCTTGGCCATCAGAGCATTGAGTGCCACCTGGCCCTTGAGATCGATAACAGCCACATCCCGGCCGTCGGGCCCCAGGGTGATATCGGCATCACTCAGACTCAGGCTTAATGGCGAGCCACTTTTCAACTGCTCCCGGTCAAAGGTGGTGACAGCATCCTGAAAGTGACGCTCCAGTGTCGCTTCCGAGATCGAATAAGGCGACAGGCTGGCGCAACCGCTGATCAGGCTGACTGCCAGGGCGAGAACAGCCGGCAGGACGGATGAACGCTTGAAAACCATGGAATCTTCTCCGGAATGATCACGAACAGAAGGGGCTAGCCTAAGCCATCCCGAACGCAGAGTAGGTTAAGAATTCGTTAGAGAGGCTCACTCGTTCTCCGCGTGAACCTCAACATGGGGCGTCAGGTCATCATCTACCGCGACCTTCAGCAGGATAGGCTGACAGCATACCTGGCAGTCCTCAACATACTCCTGCTCCTGCACCGAGGGGTCGACGCTGACTTCCAGCGTCTCCCAGCAGTACGGGCATTGAATGAGAACCGAGTCCAGGGCTGCCATATCCACCTCAGAACTGTTGCTTCGCCATCCACGGTATTACCCGGTCAAACGCTTCTTCGAGTTTCTCACACGTGGTCGAGAAACTGATCCTGACTGCATTGGTGCAGTGTTCGCCGAAGGCATCGCCGGGCACCATGCACACGCCGGTTTCTTTCAACATGCGCAGGGCCAGATCAGAACCATCCACATGGGGCGGCAGATCCGGGAAGGCAAAGAATGCACCGCCTGGCTTGTAACCGGTCATATGGGGCGTCTGATCGATCAGCTCAACCACCTTGTCACGGCGCTCCCGGTATATGTCCACCATATCCTTGACGCACTGCTGGTCACCGGTCAATGCCGCGACCCCGGCAAACTGGGACGGGGTGTTGGCCACCGAGGTGGTAAACATGTGATAGCGACGCAGCGACTTGATGGCCGCCTGGCTCGAAATAACCCATCCGATCCGCAGCCCCGCCATACTGTAAGTCTTGGAAAAACTGCTGATGCACATGATGTTGTCCAGATCCATCGAACAGTTCAGCACGCTGGCGAAGTCATCGTCGTCGAAAATCAGGTGGTCGTAGACCTCATCCGCATACACCTGAATCCCGCGGTAGGCACACTCTTCCAGAATGGTCTCCACCGTGCTGCGGGGATAGACCGCTCCGGTGGGGTTGTTCGGGTTATTGAGGATAAGGGCGAAGGTGCGCGCGCCCATAGCGCGGATGACCTCGTCCGGATCCAGCTGATGATTGTTCTCCGCCCGGGTGGGAACAAACTTGACCTCGCCACCGTTCATGCGGATCAGCGGGGCATACAGCAGGAACGACGGATCGGTCACAATAAACTGCCGCCCCGGCGCTGATGTGGCGGAGATAGCCAGGTACATCGCTTCGGTGGCGCCACTGGTAATCAGGATGTTGTCCCGCGTCAGCCGCCGGTTGTAACGCTTGCCGTAATAGTCCCGCAGTGCCACCAGCAGCTCCGGCAAACCTGCGTCCATGGTGTAACCGGTCTGCCCGGCATTCAGGGCATCGATGTAGGCATCGATAATGTGCTTGGGCGTTGGCAGATCCGGCTGACCGATGGACAGGTGAATCACATCCTTCATGGTCGCCGCCATATTCACCATGCGACGAATGCCGGGGACCGGAATGGCCTGCATGGCGGGATTCCAACTGGCCTTGCTCTTGCGATACTTCACTTTCCGTGGCTTGGCCTGGCCAGTTTCGTTGTTGGCGGCTCCGACCATAAGAACACCTCCTGCAAACAAGGCAAAATATAAGGTACTCATGCAGGTTAGTCAGTAAACAGGAGAGGAACAAGGCCTGACAACAGAAAGATTCAAGGCTTGGATCAACTGTCATTTTCCGGGCACTGAACGCCTCTGTTTCGGCAACTCAGGTTGACCGCCCGCCACCGGCGAACCAGACTGTACAAGGCTGGATCGTAACGCCTTGCCATGCGTTTCCGGCGCCCTCAAACAGCGTATTCAGGTGAGTGGAGGACAGATGACAAAACACAGCAAACCGGTCGTAACCGTTCTGACTGCCCCGGACGAACAGGAACCGCCTGGAATGGATGCCCTCCGGGCCAGAGCCACCGTACGGTTTGCCTGTGACGAACCTACTCTGAGAGACACCCTCCCCGGCACCGATGTCATGATGGTGACGGACTTTCGCACCGAAGCCCTGGAAGCCGCCTGGCCCGCCGCCGACAAACTTCAGTGGATTCACGCCACCAGCGCCGGCGTGGACGCCCTGATGTTCCCCGCGCTGACCGAAGGCGACGTAACGGTTACCAACGCCCGGGGTATTTTCGACCGCACCATTGCTGAATACGTGCTCTGCACCATTCTGATGTTCGCCAAGGACTTCCCCCGCTCCATCCGCCTGCAGATGGACCGCAAGTGGCAGCACCGGGATACCGAACGGGCACAAGGCAATCATGTCCTGGTGGTGGGCGCCGGCTCTATCGGCCGCCAGATCGGTCGCCTGGTCAGCGCCATTGGCATGAATCCCCACGGCATTGCCCGCAAGGCGCGCCATGACGACCCTGACTTTGTCGCCGTGCACAGCAACGACGACCTGTTCGAACAGCTGGCCCTGGCGGATTATGTGGTCATCGCCGCGCCGCTAACGCCTCAGACCGAAGGCCTGTTCGACAGCAAGGCATTCAAGACCATGCGCCCCCACGCTCGGCTGATCAACATCGGCCGCGGCCCCATCGTTAAAACCGATGATCTGGTCGACGCCTTAAAGAACGGTGAGATCGCCGGTGCCGGCCTGGATGTGTTCGAGGAAGAACCGCTACCTGAAGATCACCCACTATGGGACATGGAAAACGTCATCATGACGGCCCACATGGCCGGCGATTTCATCGGCTGGAAACGCGCCCTCACCGACCAGTTCCTGGAGAACTTTGATCGCTGGCATGGTGGTGAGGAGCTGTTTAATCTGGTGAACAAGGAGCTTGGGTACGCCGGGAGCAAGTAGCGCGGGATTATCGGAGTCCGGAGCGGGCACAGGCGTAATCCGACAAAACCAAATCATTTAACGACTATTACTAGCCGCAAACTGACTCTGCAACGGCAACAAATCAAACACCCGCTCCGGATTATTCGGATCCACCAACTCCGTGGACGACTTATAAACCCTCGGAGTGGTGTAAAGAAGCTTCAGCGCCGTGCCATGGGGCATCGCCATATACCGCTCCCCGTGATTCTCCTCCAGCCACTTCCGCACCCGCGGCGCCATGTTGTGCCCCATTTTCGGAAAGAAATGGTGCTCCACATGATGACTGAACCGGAAGTGCAACCGATCCAGCACCGGATGGCTGCGCAGGCTCATGGAGTTATCCAGTGGATTATTGGTGGCCGTCTGAGGGCGCAGGAAGTGATTGGTGAGGATATACCCCTGCCCCAGGGCATTGGCCACCATGAATGGCACAACCACCGTAAACAGCGCCAGAGGACCGGAGATCACCGCAAGTACAGCCCACAGCGCCATGCAGTAAAAGGTCTGGCGAATCGCCTTGCTACGATCGAAGCCCTGAAACTGCTTGCGACGCTTCGCCTGGAACCACAACACCAGTTGCGCATGAAACGTGAACGAATAGGTCAGGAACAGATAGCTGTACCAGGTACCTGAACCCGGCGCCAGCTTGGTGAACTTCTTCTGCTTGGGATCGGTCTTGTAACGGCGCAAAGTACCAAAACTGTCCGGGTCTGAATCGCCGGTATTGGTATTCCCGTGATGCACCACATTGTGCCACTTACGCCAGAACTCCGGCGGCACAATCATCGGCCCGAACCCCAGCCAACCAAAGAAATTCTGCCAGCGCTTGCTCATGCCCAGCGCCCCGTGCAACACCTCATGGGCCAGCAGCGCCTGAGCACCAATGGTATGCCCGACCACCAGCCCAAGGCCCAGATTCGCATACCACGGCAAACCCGCCAGCAGAATCGTCGCGATCCCACCCCAGATGATCATCTGCAACGGCAAAAACCAGATCACCCGCCAGGTCTGCGCCTGGAACGTATCCGCCGGCAGTTCCTTCTTCATCCGGTCCCGAAGCTCGCGCTCATCGGGTTTTCCAAACACGGCATTGCCCATTGAATCGGGTTTCACAGCAGCGTTCATTCGTCACCTTTCATTCTGAAAACACAATCGTCCAGCACACTCTATATATTTGAGCGTACATGTGTGAGCCGAATTTACAGAAAGAAACAGCCAATAACAATGGCATTTAGATGAATATTTGGTGAACAACAAACAATTGCGTACACGTGTACTTTTTAAAAGAGAAGCCATCACCGTAGTCGGAGGGGCTGGGCGGGTGAGCCTTCCACGGGATCTCTTTGGCCATGGATGGCCAAAGCGAAGCGCACAGGGATGTGCTCGTAGCGTGCCCGTGGAAGGCTCACCCGCCCAGCACCACACACCAAAAGAAAAGGGCTAAAAACAAAAAACGGGAGCCAAAAGGCTCCCGCTTCATGAACACCGGAAAAAGCTGAACGTCAGCTACCAGACAACGACTGATCCGAAGGATCAATCTCCATCTGCTGAATCGCAATCACCGCCTGAGTCCGATTCCGAACCCCAAGCTTCCGGAACACCGCCGTAATATGCGCCTTGATCGTCGCCTCCGACACATCCAGATCATACGCAATCTGCTTGTTCAGAAGCCCCTCGGCCAACATACCCAGCACCCGGAACTGCTGCGGCGTCAGCGACGCCAGCTTCTCGGAAAAATCCGTCATATCCGAATGCATCTGCTCAATCTTGTCCGCCACACCCTCCGGCAACCAGACATCCCCTTCCAGGACCGCCTGGATCGCCTCGGTAATGGTCGGCAACGGCGCCGACTTCGGAATGAAGCCGGACGCCCCGTAATCGATCGAACGACGCATCACCTGCAATTCCTCCGATCCTGACACAACCACCACTGGCAACCCGGGATATTGCCCGCGCATGAACACCAGCCCGGAGAAGCCGTGGGCACCCGGCATATTGAGATCCAGCAATACCAGATCCGCATCCGGATGCGACTCCACCGCCGCCTGCAGTGCCTTGATGCTGTCAACCTCGACTGTTTTGGCATCAGGTACCGCCTGACTGACCGCCTGCTTCAAAGCTGCACGAAACAGCGGGTGATCATCGGCGACGATAATTGTTTGTGTCATTCAACAGATTCCTCACAGATACACGGCCTGATAACAAGCAGGCCTTACTTGTTCGCACGACCGCTGATCAGGTCATCCACCACACCCGGATCCGCCAGTGTGGAGGTGTCCCCCAGCTGATCGTGCTCGTTAGACGCAATTTTACGCAAAATCCGGCGCATAATCTTGCCAGAGCGGGTCTTGGGCAGTCCAGGCGCCCACTGAATCACATCCGGAGACGCAATCGGACCAATTTCCTTGCGCACCCACTGGACCAGCTCCTTCTTCAGCTCGTCCGAGGGATCCTCACCGTGAACCAGGGTCACGTAGACATAGATGCCCTGCCCCTTGATCTCGTGAGGGTAGCCTACCACAGCCGCCTCGGCGACTTTATCGTGCGCGACCAGCGCGCTCTCGACCTCGGCGGTACCCAGACGGTGACCGGACACGTTCAGAACGTCGTCCACCCGGCCGGTGATCCAGTAGTAGCCATCCTCATCACGACGGGCGCCGTCGCCGGTGAAATACATGCCCTTATATGTGCTGAAGTAGGTCTGCTTGAAGCGCTCATGGTCGCCGTAGATGGTGCGCATCTGGCCGGGCCAGCTGTCCAGGATCACCAGGTTACCCTCGGTCTTGCCTTCCAGGATCTTGCCGTCATTATCCACCAGTGCCGGCTTCACACCGAAGAACGGCACGGTAGCCGAACCCGGCTTCAGGTCGACGGCGCCCGGCAGCGGCGAAATCAGGATGCCGCCGGTCTCGGTCTGCCACCAGGTATCCACAATCGGGCACTTACTGTTGCCGATAACACGGTGGTACCACTCCCAGGCTTCGGGGTTGATGGGCTCACCCACGGAACCCAGAAGACGCAGGCTGTCACGGGTGGTGCCATCCATGCAGGACTCGCCTTCCGCCATCAAGGCGCGGATGGCGGTAGGCGCTGTGTACAGGATGTTCACCTTGTGCTTGTCGACCACCTGCCCCATGCGGGAGGTATCCGGGTAGTTGGGCACACCCTCGAACAGAACCGTCGTGGCGCCATTGGCGAGCGGGCCATACAGGATATAGCTATGGCCGGTGACCCACCCGAAGTCGGCGGTACACCAGTAAACGTCGCCATCGTGATAATCAAACACATACTGGTGGGTCATCGAGGTATAGACCATGTAGCCACCGGTGGTGTGCAGAACACCCTTCGGTGCGCCGGTAGAGCCGGAGGTGTACAGCATGAACAGCGGGTCTTCCGCGTTCATCGGCTCCGCGGGGCAATCCGTTGAAGCGCTCTTCATAAGCTCTTCATAACTCTGATCACGGCCGTCTTTCCAGGGCACATCGCCACCGGTGCGCTTGACCACAATCACCTTTTCAACATTGGCGTTCGCTTCATTGCTCAGTGCCGCGTCCACGTTCTTCTTCAGGGGGATCTTGCGACCACCCCGAACACCTTCGTCGGCGGTAACCACAAAACGGGACTTGCCGTTGGCGATACGCGCGCCGAGGGCTTCCGGTGAGAAACCACCAAAGACAACGGAGTGAATAGCACCGATACGGGCACAGGCCAGCATGGCAACGCCCGTTTCAACAATCATCGGCATGTAGATGGTAACCACATCCCCCTTTTTCACGCCCTGAGCTTTCAGGACGTTGGCGAACTTACAGGTTTCTTCATACAGTTCGCGATAGGTCACATTGCGGGAATCAGCGGGATCGTCACCTTCGAAAATAATGGCGGTCTGATCGCCGCGCTTTTCCAGATGGCGGTCCAGGCAGTTGGCGGCAGCATTCAGCTCACCGTCTTCAAACCATTTGATGGAGAGGTTGTCGTAGTCGTAGGTGGTATTCTTGACCCGGGAAAACGGCTTGATCCATTCAAGGCGCTTACCGTGCTCGCCCCAGAACGCGTCCGGGTCCTCGATGGATTGCCGATACATATCTTCGTACTGATCACGGTTCAGCAGCGCATGTTTCGCCACCTCCGGACTTACCGGATAAACGTGTTTCTCAGTCATTGTGCTCCCCCTATAGTTTAGAGTCTGTTGTCATTATCGGTTTTGTAATACAGAGCTTGGCGGGCGCCTTGGCCCGGAAGACGGATACCTGTAGTTCAACATGTGTGCCACCACACAATGAATTAGACTAACGTCCTAATGTTACTGAACTTTTCTACGAGAAAGCAGCCAAATCCATATGAAAACAATGGGTAATCACGTTATGTGAGAGTCTGAGTAGAAGGATAGTCCTGTCGCAATGAACCGCAAGGTATGGAGACGGGGATCAACGGGAAGAGAAGGGAACGGAAATGCCCGGCCGGCAGGCCGGGCACCTCACTGGCCATCAGGCGGCCTTTTTTCGCGCTTTCGCACTGCGCAGGCTGTACAGCTTACGCTCCTTCAGGGCGTACTGATTGAGGCCGGCCAGATGGATTTTGCGCAGATAGACTGACCAGTCGATCCGGCGGGCGTCTACCGGGAACAGCGCCTGATCCTGCTCTCCCATTCGGGAAGCCAGAGCCTGCAGCTCATCATTGCGGAAAATGTAATCCGGCGCCGTGTAGAAACCAAAGATGGTCGCCAGGGACCGGCTGGTATCCAGGTTCCGCAGCATCTTCAGTTCACCGTTCTGTCCCAGCATTCTCATGACCCGCGCGGTAACACTCAGCGGTACCCTCACACCACCAACAACCGCATCGAACAGCTTGCGATTCACCGCAATGAATGGCTTGGTCGGCTGGCGATAGAACAGTTGATCATAGGCAGCGTAATTGGCCTTGGATTCCGCCATCAGGTGATCAATGAACTCACCCAGCGAAATCGGATTACTGCTGCCGCTACAGCACTGGTAAACCCGGCGCTGCGGTGAGTCCGAGAGGGCTTCCGCCAGGGACAGAATAATGGCGTTGGCCACCATATCAACGGGAATCACGTCGATGACGCCGCTGCGCTTGCCAGGGAAGAGAGTCACCTTCTCACGGGCGTAGGCGAGGATAATGGCGTCCGCCACTTTGACACCTTCAATCCAGCCCGGAGCGGGTTCTTCCAGGGCGCTTTCGATGATGGACGGTCTGACGATAGTCAGCGCACGCTTATCCAGCGCCTTCATCAGCAGTTGCTCACCCAGCCACTTGGTGAAGGTATAGGTATCGCTCCAGCCGTAGTGGTTGGCTTCCTGAATACCCAGATCAACCAGTTTCTTTTCCAGAACCTTGCCGGAGTATCGGGAACGGACGTCGGCAATCTTGTCTTCCAGGAGCCTGACCAGTTCTTCTATCTCATAGTAACCGGAGGTGCTGCGGGGAATGCTTTCACCGGCAGGTTTGATCACCGACTCGGTCACCTGGCCGGAATTCTTGCCATTCACGTAGCAGGTGGACACCTGGATAACCGCCATACTGCGGTTTTGCCGGGCCAGCTCTACCACATTGTTCAGGCACAAGGTGTTGATAGTCAGGGCCTTGTCCAGCTCTTCGCGGAAGTTCACGCTCGCGGCGGAGTTAATGAACGCATCCGTACGGCTTGCCAGCGCGCTGAAACGCTCAGGCGTCAATCCGAACCCAGGCTTCGTGACTTCACCGGTAATGCAGTGGATCCGCTCATCGATGAAGGTCTCGAAGGCGTCGTTGTCCTCCTGCCTTAACCTTTCAAAAACCGAGGAGGTGGCAATTTCGTGAAGGAAGCGCTCACGCGCATTCGGATGCCGCTTGTTTCCCCGGATCAGTAGATGTATTCCGCCGATATCGGGAACCGCACGAATAAGTTTTTCCAGAACAACCTTACCGAGAAAGCCGGTTGTGCCCGTTACCAGAACGTGCTTTCCCCGCAGCTGTTCCAGAACTGTGGAAGATGACTCTGATGTTTGAAGCTGCTGTACCATTCCGAGAACTCCTTCTCATAAATAATCTGTGGCCACGAATGCTTCTCTCCTGACGACCTGCCGCCCCACTGTGGAAATAAAGGAAGCACTGGAATAGCCGCTGCATTATGCGGGCCACTATCCGAAAGAACGCGGTTAATGTTTGCACGACTTCGATGACGGTGCGGTGACACAAAGCAAATTTACGCTACAAAAAGATACAATCAAATGAAAAAAGCTTTAGGTACGGGTATCCCGCAACAGAGAGGAAAATCAGATCAGGAACGATCGTTGTCAGCCGCCGCCATTGAGCGCACCAACTGATCCTGCTCGCCAGACAATGCCCTCACTCAAGAGAGGCCAGACCAGTCTGGATGATTTCAACTGTCGCGTCATCCACTGTGCGCCCCAACAGT
The DNA here is from genome assembly GCF_050379435.1 of Marinobacter sp. DUT-3. NCBI lineage: Bacteria > Pseudomonadati > Pseudomonadota > Gammaproteobacteria > Pseudomonadales > Marinobacteraceae > Marinobacter > Marinobacter sp. DUT-3. The sequence goes on along the minus strand of NZ_JBNRMG010000003.1, from coordinate 233,662 downwards.
GCAAATATACGGTTGAATGCCTCACATCGCAGCAGCGCGGCATCCTTCTCACACGCCAGCAACTCAGCCCGCTCTTCTATCAACTAACGCTTCTGTCCCTGGCACTGTCGGAAGATTGAGCAGGTTTTCATCCCGCCAAGCGGCACCAAAATCGCCATCAGAACCGGTCTAAATTCTACGCACATCACAAATTGGTGAACACAACGTTCAAAACTGCAGCAATAGCAGTTTAATAAATCCACGTTATTGTCTAAGCTCTTGACGGACAATAATAATGAACATGTCGTCAGAATATGGCGACACCAGGCGCTCACAGGTAGCCCATGCAAATTGCCCCAGACATCCAGTTACCGAGTCTTCCGGAGGTTACCCTGCGGGCACTGGAATCCTGCCGCCAGGACGACAATTACCGCAAGATCAGCGATATCGTCTCCACCGATACCGCGTTGGTCACCCGGGTGCTGGCGCTTGCCAATTCCGCACTTTACGGTCCCGCCACCAGGATACGCTCGATAGAGCAGGCCCTGATGCGACTTGGCACTCATCGTTTCCATACCCTGCTGATGACCACAGCTCTTCGGCAGATGTTGCTCGAACTGGGCGCAGACCAGTGGCAGCAGCTGCGGGATTTCTGGCGTCATTCTCTGACCACAGCGCTGACGGCCCGGGCACTGGCCAACCTCACCCGCTACCCCGAACCTGATCAGGCATTCATGTTGGGCATGCTCCACAACGTCGGCGAACTTGTTGCCCTGAAAACACCACCCGGAAACGCCCGCCAATACTATCTCAACCACCATGCTGACATTGCGGCGGCACTGGTCAGATCCTGGGGGCTCGGCAGCATGGCGGAAGACGCCATGCGCTACCAGCAGGTCCAGCCTTCGGAAGTCCAGAATGCCGGGCATCTGGTCAAACTGATCAGTCTTGCCACCCGGCTGGCCATGTGCGACGCAGCCGGTATCGCCGCCGTTGGCACAGTATTCGGATTGAGTGAGGAGCTGACCCGGGAAATTAACCGCCGCATCGACCGGGAAGTCTCCGACGTCGCGGAATCCCTGGGTATTTCCCTGAACGACGAATACTGTGCCACCGCGGCGCAGCGTCGATTAAAGCACGCCGTTCTTGAGCAGGCCATGACCAGCCATGCTCTGAACATGCCCTCCTTTGAGGGTGCCCCGGAGAGCGCGATGGCCGAAACCGTCGACAGCCTGACCCTGATCACCGGGCTGCCGGCACTGTGTTTTGGCAGCGAGGATGACGGGCTGACGCTGCTGTCCGGAACCATCGGCGACATTCCAGATCTGAACGTCGCGAGCGCCCCCGCCGCCAGCGTCCTGACCGAGGCCTTTACCCGGCAGGCAGCCGTGCACCTGGGACAACGAGATCAAACGGTTCTGGACCGGCAACTGCTGTCACTGCTACACACACCCTCGCTGCTCGCCCTCCCCCTTACCGTGGAAGGTAGCTGCCCCGGTGTATTTGTCCTGGGCACGGACAAAACAAACGCGGCCTCGGCCGAAAATATGGCGACGCTTTTCACGACCGAACTGGCTAAATCCATGATCCGCAAAGGGACGGTGTCACCCCGCATCGGCACCCGGGATGATCAGCTAGAGGCGGAGCTTGCCCAACAGTCATTGCGACGGCAAATTCATGAAGTCACCAATCCACTGACCATTATTCGGCAGTATATCCATCAGCTTCGTCACCAACTCGACGATGCCGGCGTACATAACGAGCTGGACGTTATCCGGGAGGAACTGGACCGGGCCGGAGACCTGCTACTGCGAATCAGTCGCCCGGAGGCGTTCGGAGATACTGGTGATACCGCCCGTGCGACCCTGAATCAGGAGATTCACGCTCTCAAGGAACTTCTGGAAAACGGGCTGTTCGCCGAGGATAGCAAACAACTCACGACCTCACTGTGCAGGGAAAACACCGAGGTGACAGCCCCGCCATCGGCAATCCGACAGATCCTCATCAACCTGACTCGCAATGCCGCCGAATGCCTGGCCGAAGGGGGCAAGGTTTCCATCAGAACATCAGCCCCCGTCTGGCAGAGTGGCCAGGCCTGGGTTGAACTTGAAATTTCCGACAACGGTGGCGGCATTCCTGAACCTATCCGGAACACGCTGTTTTCACCGGTAGAAACCAGCAAGGGGAAAGGCCACAGTGGACTGGGCCTGAGCATTGTCAAACAGCTCATCGACGACATGGAGGGCAGCATCGCTTGCCGCACGGGGAATGAAGGCACGGTCTTCAGGATGTTACTACCCGCGGCAGGCAACCATAAGAACGATAACGATTGAAGAATAACAGGCAAACACCAATGACACCGGCTCACTCCGAACAGCCTTTCTGCGACCGGTTACCGGCGCGGGTTCTCGTGGTTGATGACGAACCCAGACTCCTGGCCAGCCTTGGCTCCCTGCTTCGCAGCCAGGAATACCACGTTACCGAAGCAGACGATGGCCAAAGCGCGTGTCAGTTGATCGACAGCCAGACCTTTGACCTTGCGATGCTGGATTTGCGCATGCCCGGACTGGACGGGTTTGACGTCATGCGGCACATCGCAGCGCGACAACCAGATTGCGGTGTTGTCGTAGTCAGCGGTGAAAGTTCCTTCGACTCAGTGAGCCGCGCCCTGCGACGAGGCGCTCTGGACTATATCCGCAAGCCATTTGATCCGGACGAGTTACTGGCCACCGTTGGCAGCGTACTGGAAAAGCAGGCCCTGCTTCAGGCCCACGAGCACATTCGCGGACGCCTCGAAAAATCCGAAGCGCTGCACCGCTATATCGTCAACAGTTCTCCGGACATCGTTTTCATGCTGGACGGAGACGGTCACTTCTGTTTCGTGAACAACAAGATCGAGAGCATGCTCGGATACCAGCCGCAGGAGTTACGCGGTCGCCATTTTCGCCACATACTCGACGACCGGGACGTGGCCCGGGGCACCTATGCTCTCAATGCCCCGAATATATCCGCAGACAATCCCCGCACCCTGGAGGTTCGCCTGAAAACCCGGGGCAGCCGTCGCGCCAACCGCCACTTTGAAATCACCGCCTTCCCGATTGACCCGGAAACCTGGCCCCAGGCTGGCGGCGACACACAGGGCAAATGCCGGGAGGCCCGCTATTACGGTACCGCCCGGGATGTCACGGAGCGCAAGGAAGCGGAAGCGTTTATCAACTTCCAGGCCTACCATGACCTGCTGACCCGCCTACCCAACCGTGCCCTGTTCAAGGATAGGCTTGAACTGGCCATTACCCACGCCCGGCGGGGGAACCAGAAGCTGGCGGTGATGTTCCTGGACCTTGATCGTTTCAAGGTGATCAACGACACCCTCGGCCACGCCATGGGAGACCGACTGCTGCAGGCGGTTACCCATCGCCTGGAGCGCTGTCTGCGCAAGGGCGATACCTTATCGCGGTTTGGCGGCGACGAGTTCACGCTATTACTGCCGTCCATCCGCAGCCATGAGGATGCGCGCCAGATTGCGAAGAAACTGATCAAAGCCCTGCGCTCCCCGTTTCAACTCGGCGAACACGAAGTATTTGTCGGCGTCAGTATCGGCATTTCCATTTTCCCGGAAGCCGGGGAAACCATGGATAACCTGATCCAGAACGCGGACATAGCCATGTACCACGTCAAGGCCAAAGGCAAGGACGGCTATCGCTTCTATTCCGAAAGCATGAGCATTGACTCGGCCAACCGACTCGGCCTTGAGCGTGACCTGCGACTGGCCCTGGAGCGGGACGAACTGCGGGTGTTCTATCAGCCCCAGGTCTGCTCAGACAGCAACCGCGTGATCGGCCTGGAAGCCCTGGTGCGATGGCAGCATCCCAGGCGTGGCCTGCTCTACCCCCGGGATTTCCTGCCCCTCGCCGAAGAGACCAGGCTGATCTCCCAGGTCAGCGAACGGGTCATGGATCAGGCCTTCCGGGATGTTGGTAACTGGATCAGGTCCGGCCACCACGACCTGCGACTGGCGGTGAACCTCTCTCCGATCCAGGTCGAACACCCAAAGTTTGTGGACAACCTGATGAATCAGGTCCACGCCAGTGGATTCCCGCCACAGAACCTGGAAATAGAAATTACCGAAAACCTGATCATGAACGACCTGGAGCAGATCAGCCAGAAATTGCGGGAGCTGGCAGATTTCGGCGTTCGCATCGCTATTGACGATTTTGGCACCGGCTACTCATCCCTCAACTACATTCACCGCCTGCCAATCCACACCCTCAAGGTGGATCAATCGTTCGTCAAAGCCATTCGCAGCGGCGAAGACGGCGCCTGCATCGTCAACGCTATCATTGCCATGGCTCACGGTCTGAAACTGGATATTGTGGCGGAAGGCGTTGAGACAAACGAGCAGCTGACCTACCTGAAGCAGCTCGGCTGCCACCAGATCCAGGGGTTTATCCATGGCGCGGCAAGGCCCGCCGAAGTAATCGGGAAGTCCCTGAACCGCCCGCATGCCAAGGCGGCCGCTCTCTGACCGCCGCCTGACTCATTCACCTGTTCCGTTCGCCCGCCATACAATTGTCTAACATTCCTATTATAAATGTTGACTTGGTTTGCAAAGCGTTTCACTGCGTTACTTTATGTATCCGGAAATGCGCGGTGCTGCACATAATTCCCCCTGCCTCTTCCCTAGAGTGAGATTCACAAGGCGTTGTCACCGGAAAGCCGACAGGCAGTCGAGCCAACAATCACAAAAACGGTGACAACATCCACAGGATCCGGACAGGCAACAGTGATCATGCGCGACAAGTACAAATACATTGGCCCCGTTTACGATTTCCTCAGCAACCTATACAGCGGCAAAAATATCCACCGGTGCAAGACAGCCATGCTGGACGTGGAGACCGTAGGCCCCGGATCACGCGTTCTGTTTGCCGGGGTGGGCCACGGGCGGGACGCCATCAGGGCAGCAGAGCTCGGCGCCGACGTAACGGTGGTCGACCTGTCCGAAACCATGCTGCGCAAATTCGGGGAAGCCCAGGAGAAAGAAGCCCCCCACCTGGTCATTCGCCGCATCCACAGCGACATTATGAAAGTCGAAGAGTTCGGGCAATACGACATGGTCGTTGCCAATTTTTTCCTCAACGTGTTTGACGAAGACATGATGGTGCGGGTGCTGGAGCATCTGATTCGACTGGGCAAGGCAGACGCCAAAGTGGTGGTGGGAGATTTCTGTTACCCCACCGGCAACCTCGTCGCGCGGATGTTCAAGAAAATGTACTGGTACATGGCGGTTTTCATATTCTGGCTGTTCGCCAACAACGCTTTCCACAAGATCTACAACTACCCCGAGCATATGCAGCGTCTCGGCCTTGAAGTCACCGAGAAGAAACACTTCAAGCTGCTGAACATGAACTGCTACTGGTCGATCCTCGGTCAGAAACAGGCGCAGTAACAGGCTCTCAAAGCACTCTCTGAACAAGAACAAACCGGGGGAGCATTCATATGTCAGACCAGATTCTTGCACTCGATGATATTCGTTCGCTGGACGAGGGCGCCTTCAGCTTTCCGGAACGTGTGGGCTACCTGAAAAAATACGGCGGCCATTCCCAGTCTTTTTCCACCCTGCAGCCAGGCATGAAGTATTACGACATGGCCGGAGTCGGCTACGTCGCCTACATGCGCAAATGGAGCGGTACGTTTGTATTGTCGGACCCAGTCTGCGCTCCGGAGCACGTCGCCCTCATTCTGGAGCGGTTTCACAACCGCTTTCCGAATGCCTGTTACATTCAGGTCTCCAAACCGGTGGTGGACTTCCTGCATAGGCGTTTCGGGTTGTTTGGCACCCAGTTCGGCAGTGAGTCCCGCATTGACCTGAAACACTGGACCCTGAGCGGGAAGAAAAAGCAGGTCCTGCGCACCGCCCTGAACCAGGCGGAAAAAAACGGGATCACCGTGAAAGAGCGGTTCAGCGACGACCATACCCGGGAAATCTCAGACGCCTGGATCCGCACCCGCAAGTGCAAAAGCAAGGAGATCCGGTTCCTGATTCGTCCCATGGAAATGGATTACCGGGAAAACGAACGTCACTTCTATGCCTACCAGGACGGCAAGGCGGTGGGTTTTATCTACTTTGATCCAGTTTACCGCAACAATGACATCGTCAGTTATGTACCCAATATTTCCCGGGCCAACGCCGATTTCAGACAGGGCATCTTTTATACACTGATGGCCCACGCCATGGAGGTGTTCAGGTCGGAAGGTGTGCCCTACCTGGATCTCGGGCTGATTCCGCTATCGCTGGACCCGGCTACCGAGCATCAGGAAAGCCGGTTGCTCAAGCGCTTACTTCATGGTCTCTATGAACGCGGAAATTTCCTGTACAATTTCAAAGGGCTGGAGTTCACCAAATCCCGCTTTCGCGGTGATAATTTCAAGACCTACTGCTGCCACCGCAAAACCATCCCGGCACTGGAATTCCTGGCCATGTTCAAGCTGACCCGGCTGTTGTAACCCCTTCATCACCGGGCCAGTGGCCCCGGATGTTATCCGGGGCCAACCCTGCCTGTTCCATGTAATGCCTCAACCCATCGGGCACTTCCCCGGAAAACAGAGCTGCGCATACCGCCCCCCCGGGCAGCGTTGACGGAGGCAAGGACACACCCTGCTGGCTCAGGAGCCACTCGGTGCGACGGGCAATGGCATCTCCGGAATCCACCCAGAAACGCACCTCCGGCAGGCATGCCTGGAGCTGGTCGCGAATCAGAGGGTAATGGGTGCAGCCCAGAACCACCGTGTCGACACCGGTTTCCCGGAACGGCTGCAAGGCTTCCTTCAGCGCCTGTTGCGGCAGGTCGTGCCCGATGACGGTGTTTTCAATCCAGCGCACCAGCTGCGGATGGCCGATGCGCTCAATCCGGCAATCAGCGGCAAATTCCTGAATCAATTCGTCCAGATAGGGGCGGCGGATAGTCGCCGGAGTCGCCAGGATGCCGATATGGCGGTTCAGACTGCACGCTGCCGCCGGTTTCACTGCCGGTACAACGCCCACCACGGGCACGGATGTCATTGCGCGCAGATCCGGCAGCACCACCGTACTGGCGGTATTACAGGCCACCACGATAACGTCACAGGGATACATCCGCAGTGCCCCGGAAATCAATTCCCGGCAACGCCGAATAACCACGGGTTCGGGCTGGTCACCGTAGGGAAAACCGGCATTATCCGCGACATACACCTGCTCGGCGTACGGCAGGCGCTGCCGGATACAGGCAGACACACTGAGACCGCCAATACCGGAGTCAAAAACCAGAATACGCGGTACCGTCACACCACCCATCCCGACAGTTTCATCAACCCTGTCATATCTGCTCCAGCTCCTGCGCCATCTCCCGAATCAACCGCCCGGCGATGGTGGTTGTTGGCGGCACCGGCGGTAAATCGTTGGGGAGAAACCAGTCCGCGTCTGCCAGCTCATCCTCCTGGAGCACCAGATCGCCACCACTGTAATCGGCGAAAAAACCAACCATCATCTGGTGCGGGAAGGGCCAGGGTTGGGACGAACGATAGCGGATATTGGTCACATCCAGGCCGGTTTCTTCCTTTACTTCGCGGACAACCGCCTCTTCCAGGTTCTCTCCCGGCTCCACAAACCCGGCAATCAGACTGTAAAAGTGCCGTTTCACCCGGGACGATCGGGCCAAAAGCATACGATTTTCCCGGCGAATAACCACGATGACGCAGGGCGCAACCCGTGGATACCAGGGAATGCCACAGGGCTCACACCACTTTGCCCGCTCCAGTGGATGGAGCCCGGTGACGCCACCACAACGGCCACAAAAACGATGATCCCGCCACCACTGCCAGACCTGGAAACCGGTTCCCAGCATGTCCGCGGGAGCCTCTTCCATCATCAGGATCGCGTCCCTCAACGGAATCACTTCCATCGTATCCGGTAACCGGTCGGCGGCCAGTTCAACCACGTAAAGCGGCTGGCCGCCCCACTGGCCAAGGTTTACCGGCACCAGATCACTTGCGGCGTATGGTTCCGCCCGGTGCCAGCGAGTCAGCCACTGACCGCCGGACCTCACCACGTTTTGCCCGGTGATTGCCAGCACCGGATCACCCGGAGCGGGAGGCGTTGTTGTCCAGCCTGGCTGCCATGACGTCATACACAGAACCTGAAACAATAATTGGAGGTTTTAACGATCAAACGGTGATTCCTGTCTGCGGGAAATGTATCACACGGAGCTTCGCAGCAGAACGCCGGCACGTCTTTCCGCACCGCACACAACCAAGTAAACTTAGCGCCTGTTCAGCAGACCGGAGCAACACTTTATGCGAATTTTACAGGCCCTTCGCAGCCTGATTCTGACTTTTTTCCGCAAGATTCTGTTTCTGTGGGTCAGGACCGATGTCAGTGGTAACAGCCGCGAAGCTCTCGGGCTCGATCCCGACAAGCCTGTCTGCTATGTGCTGCAATACAGCTCCATGTCCAGCCGGCTGGTTCTCGAGCAGGAAGTATTGCGGGCCGGTCTGCCCGGCGCCGAGGCGTCACTACCCGTCAAGAACGGGCCGGTGCATTCGTTTTTCTTCCTCTATCGACGCATTGGCGGGCTATTCCGGAAGCGGCAAACCCCGGTTCCCACATCGGAATTCAAGGCGCTGGTTCGCTACGGTCTCGAGCAACCGGACAAGGATGTGCAGATTGTGCCGGTGTCGCTTTTCTGGGGCCGCTCTCCGGATAAGGAGAAATCCCTGGTCAAGCTGTTGCTCTCCGATACCTGGTCTGTCGCCGGCCGGCTGCAGAAACTGCTGATCATCATGCTTCACGGCCGCAGCACCTACGTCCAGTTCAATCAGCCGCTGTCCCTGAAACAGGTCATCGATGAATACCGTCACAGCGAAGAGCGCGCCAACCGCAAGCTGGCCCGCATCCTTCGCACCCATTTCCGCCGCGTTCGCCAGGCCGTACTCGGCCCCGACCTGTCCCACCGCCGCACCCTGGTGGAAGGACTGGTGCGCACCCAGGCGGTAAAGGAAGCCATCCGGGAGACCGCCCGCCAGGACGACATCCCGCCGGAAAAGGTACGGGCGAAAGCCTACAAGTACGCTGACGAAATCGCCGCCAGCATGTCCATCGTCACCATCCGCTTCCTGGAAGTGGTGCTGTCCTGGCTATGGAACCGCATTTACAACGGCATTGCGGTGAACAACATCCGCGTAGCCAAGGAAGTCGCCCAGGACAATGCCGTGGTGTATGTGCCCTGCCACCGCTCCCACATTGACTACCTGCTGTTGTCCTACGTGCTTTACAAGAACGGCCTGATGCCACCGCACATTGCCGCCGGCATTAACCTGAACATGCCCATTGTCGGCCCTATACTGCGTCGGGGTGGTGCCTTTTTCATGCGCCGCAGCTTCAAGGACAATCCGCTCTACGCCACGGTGTTCAATGAATACATGCACGTCATGTTCACCCGGGGTTACTCGGTGGAATATTTCGTGGAAGGTGGCCGCAGCCGCACCGGCCGCATGCTCCAGCCACGGCCCGGCATGCTGGCCATGACCGTCCGCAGTTTCCTGCGCAACCACCGCAAACCCATTGTCTTCGTCCCGGTATACGTGGGCTATGAGAAGGTCATGGAGGGTCGTTCCTACCTCGGGGAGCTCCGCGGTAAGAAAAAACAGAAAGAAAGCGTATTTGGCCTGGCCAAGACCGTGCGCAAGCTCAGCAACTCCTTTGGCCGGGTTGCGGTCAATTTTGGCGAAGCCATTCCCCTTGAGGACGTGCTGAACGAGGTTCATCCAAGCTGGCGCGACGAGGCCTACGACGCCGAGTATCGTCCCTCCTGGCTGCCAGAAGCGGTGGACAGCCTTGCCACCCGCGTGGCGGCTAATATCAACGCTTCGGTGGCCGTGAACCCCATCGGCATGACCGCAACCGTGCTGCTGGGCACCGACCGGCTGGCCATGGACGAAGGCCAGCTTATCCGCCTGATGGACCAGTACGCCAACCTGCTGAGGGCTTTCCCCTATGCCAGCACCGTTACCATGCCCGAGGGCAGTGGCAAGGACTGGGTAGCCTACTGCGAAAATATGGGACTGGTGACCCGCCAGCCCCAAAAGCTGGGGGACATCATTGCTCTGGAAGGCAGCAATGCCACGCTGATGACCTATTACCGCAACAACATCCAGCACCTGTTCGCGTTGCCGTCGCTGATTGCCAGCCTGTTCGAGAACAAGGATTCGCTGCAGCGGGACAAAATCGTGTTCCTGGCCAGTGTCGCCTACCCCTACCTTCAGTCCGAGCTGTTCCTGAAATACCAGCCGGATGAAGTAGAAGGCGTGATCAATCAGTGGATCGACCTGATGATCGAACAGGGGCTTATATTCGAGAGGGACGAGCGCATCTGCCGACCGGAAGAAGGCACCGATGCCATGCTGCGGCTAAGGGTTCTGTCACGCTTTATCATCCAGACTCTGGAGCGCTACCACATAGCCATTGGCATCCTGCGCAAATACGGTTCCGGCCGTATCAGCGCTGCCGAGCTGGAAGAGCAAAGCACCCTGCTCGCGGAGCGTATGTCGATTCTGTTTGGATTGAACGCCCCGGAGTTCTTCGACAAGAGCCTGTTCCGAAACTTCATCGCCAATATGCAGAAAAACGGCGTCATCACCACTGATGACAACGGGCTGCTCAGTTATACCGAAGGATTAAACGAGGTGGCGGAAGACGCCCGCCTGGTTCTGAGTGTTGAGAAACGCCAGGCCATCCAGCAAGTCACCATGCTCGGTGCCTGAATCCGGACTATCAGGCGTTGCCGCTGGGTAGCGCCTTGAGCGGGTATATGTCGTAGCGGCTGCTCTTGCCTTCAATGCGGGTAGCCGGTTCGGGACCCTCAATGGACGGCGCCTTGCGAGGACGCTTGACCACCACCCGGTAAGTGGCTGCTTTCAGTGCTGCGGCCAGCAGCTCCGCAGCATCGTCGTCGTCCCCCACCACCGTGCGAAACACCTGCATTTCCTTTTTCACCAGTGCGGACTTGTCGCGATGGGGAAACATGGGGTCCAGGTACACAATATCCGCTACGTCTCCCTCCGCAGTGTCTCCCGCTCCTTTCCCCAGACTTTCAAGCCACGCCCTGCTGCTGCCAGCCCGCAGCGTCATCCTGGCAATGATGGGGGCACATTCGGTATTCAGGGCCGCCCTGGCCAGTCCGTCCGCCAGCAGGGCGTGAATGACCGGGTTGCGCTCAAAAAGGGTGACCCGGCACCCCAATCCGGCCAGTACAAACGCATCCTGCCCCAGGCCTGCCGTGGCATCCACCACGTGCAGTGGGACACGGGTCTTTTGCAGACCAATGGCCTTGGCGACCAGCTGCCCGGTACCGCCACCATGTTCGCGACGATAGCCGGCCTTACCCGACACGAATTCCGCACGCACCGGCCCGGGCGCACCTTTTCCGGTCACTTGCAGGCTCAGCCCCAGCTCATCAAACATTAATAACACGGGAAAGTCGGCAACCAGCTTGGGCTTGACGGCCCCCAGAAAGGGAATGGCCAATTGTGTGGCCAGTTCCCGGGCCTGTACGGCATCACCCAGCGGACTGCAGGCTACGGCAAGGGATTGGTCTGAAGCGGGAGGTTCTGAAGACATCAAACCAGGATATCAATACCGGCCAGACCATTCTCACCATTATCACCGCGGGCAGCGATATCAGTGAACGTGGACAGGGCGCGTGAGGTGGATAACGGCAACTCGTCTGCGCGAAAGCGTTCCAGGCGGGCGTCTTCCGCAGCCCGACGTGCCTCCACACGACGCTCCAGGGACTCGGTGTTAACCTGCCGGGGAGCAGTCTCAGGACGTCCCTCGGCCAGATCACGGCGTACTCCCTCGGTACTTCTGTCAGGCGAGGACGCGGGCGTCCGCGCCACATCACTACGCTCCCGGACTGGATTGCTGTTACCAGACTGGAACGGGTAGTTGTTGTTGGGATTAACACCGCCGATCATGGACTGAAACCGGAAAAATGGATGGAATTCGAGTATGAAAGATCGTCACGCAATTTGAAAGCCCGACGAACAGTTTTTAACCAACCTACCACAGCATGACAACAAGCAGCAGCCCCAACAGCAGGCGGTAGATCACAAATGGCATCATGCCCAGACGCTCGAGGAATTTCAGGAACAGGTGAATGCACACGACAGCGCTGACGAAGGACACCAGGGTACCCAACAGAATAGCGGTCCAGTCGGTGGCGCCGCCCTGCTCGACCAGTTCCAGGGTCTTGAGCAGTCCTGCGGCCAGGATCAGGGGAATGGACAGCAGGAACGAGAATTTTGCAGCCGCTTCCCGTTTCAACCCGAGAAACAGCGCCGCAGTGATGGTAATGCCCGAGCGCGAGGTACCGGGAATCAGCGCCAGAGCCTGCGCCAGTCCGACGATTACGGCGTCCTTCATGGTCAGCGCCGGCAACTCCCTGGCCCGCCGCCCCACGGCATCAGACCACCACAACACCAGACCAAATCCGATGGTGGAGGCGGCTATCACCAGCCCCGACCTCAGCTCCGTTTCGATAAAATCATTCAGCAGCAGGCCTGCAAGACCCGCCGGTATGGTACCGACAATCACCGCCCAGGCCAGCCCACTGTCCTGGCCTATCCGCCCACGGGTCGTGTCGCCCACCCAGGCCACGGTGAGCCGATACACTTCGCGGCGGAAATACCACATCACCGCCGCCAGCGTGCCTACGTGAACGGCCACATCGAAGGCAAGCCCCTGGTCCGGCCAGCCCAGCAGCTGCGAGGGTAAAATCAGGTGAGCGGAGCTGCTGATCGGAAGAAACTCCGTCAACCCCTGCATAACCGCCAGGGCAATGATGTGCCACAGTTCCATGGGCAAAGATTCCGGTAACGGGTAAGAGTGGATCAGCGGCCTGGTAGTTTCTTCCAGGTCACTTCGTCACGAACGTACACTGGTTGCGCCTCGGCAGCGGACACACCACCGCCGGCAGCCAGTTCATGACTGGCGAGGCGGGCCACATGGCCGGCACGCGGTACCAGCGTGTCATCCAGCCGCGACATGGTCGCCACCAGGGCTTGGGGCATCTGATCCTGCAAACGCCAGCCCTGACCAGCGCCATACCAGCTGCCGGTGATCACCGAGGGCAGGCTGACGGATGCCGGGGCACAGACCTGTTCGGGCACAAGCAGCTCGGGCAAACCCTCACTGGCCTGGAAACACCCCCAGTAGACTTCCCCCATACGCGCATCAAAGGCAACGGCAAGACCGTCGCCTTCGGCAACATTGAGGGTTTCCATTGCGCTGAGGGCCACCGCAGCCAGGGAGGAAACAGGAACAACCGGTACTTCCAGCCCCCATGCCAGGCCCTGGACCACACCCGTGGCGATACGCAGCCCGGTAAAAGACCCTGGGCCCCGCGCAAACGCTAATGCATCGAGGTCCGCCGGCGCCAGTCCCTGTTCGGCAAGCAGCTCGCGGATCATCGGCATCAGCAGTCGGGTATGACCACGAGGGGCCAGCTCAAAACGCTCGGTCAGGCTGCCATTGATCAGCAGCGCAGCCGAGCAGCCTTCCGATGAGGTATCCAGTGCCAGTAACTTCACGGATGCTGCCGTTGCCTCAAGGTTAGGTGGTTTACTTCAGCTGCTGGAGAATCTGGTCGCGGATCGCGTCCAGGCTGCCGACGCCTTCCACTCGCACGTATTTCGGTGCGGCACTGGCGTCTTTTTCAGCCCAGTCGTGATAATAGTCAACGAGCGGAGCGGTCTGCTCGTGGTAGATGGACAGGCGCTTGCGCACGGTCTCTTCCTTGTCGTCCTCGCGCTGAACCAGGGGCTCCCCGGTTTCGTCGTCCTTGCCGTCCTGCTTGGGCGGATCGTATTTGACGTGGTAAATGCGACCGCTGCCCTCGTGGACGCGACGACCGGACAGGCGGCTGACGATTTCCTCGTCATCCACGGCGATTTCGACCACGTAGTCGATAGCGATGCCCTGGTCTTTCAGCGCCTCGGCCTGCGGGATGGTGCGGGGGAAGCCATCCAGCAGGAAGCCATTCTTGCAGTCCGGCTGCTGGATACGCTCTTCGATCAGCGCAATGATGATATCGTCAGACACCAGACCACCGGTCGCCATCACTTCCTTGACCTGCTTACCCAAATCGGACTCGGCCTTGACCGCCGCACGCAGCATGTCGCCGGTAGAGATCTGGGGGATGTCGAAGCGCTCGGTAATAAACTGGGCCTGGGTCCCCTTACCTGCGCCCGGTGCGCCTAACATAATAATTCGCATAACGCTGTGCTCCCATAATATTTAGTCATTATCGTTTGAAAAGCTATGGCAAAAACGTCTGCCTTTGCGAAAGCCTCTCGACCAGGAACAGGTGCAAGCCGGAGCCGGCGAAGGCGCATTATACGAAGTCAGCCGCCTTAGAGAAAGTCGACCTCCGTATCATGCACCAGAACGGGACACGACTGCCCGGAATGCCAGGCAGGATCAGGATGACAGGGAGGCGGCCAACGCGTCCAGCTCACCGGCCACGTCATCGATACTGGTACCAATGGCCGAGATTGCGTTGTCGTCCAGGCCCAGTAACCTGGCCAGCGCGGGCACATCGTCCGGATTGAACTCGTCACCAATACCGCGTTCTTTCAGTAACCCGTTAGCAAGCTGCACCATCAATACATAGTGTTCATGCTCACCGTGGTATCCGGTTTGCTGGTGCATACCGGCGGCCTTGACGACCGGATCGGGCAATTGCCACAAGCGATGCAGGATCCCGCCGATGGCACCGTGGCCGACCGCCAGCACATCCTGGCCATGCCCCGCCCCGAACACCTGCTGCTCCAGGGAGTGCATGCTTGCTTCGGGGTTCGCTTCCCGCAATGTGTTCAGGTCTTCAAACTCGCTGGGGAACAGATGCCCCACCAGCAAGAGCCCGAAATTGTGCAGAAGGCCGCACAGATACGCCAGGCCTTTGTCCTCGTTACAGTAGGAAGCGATACGCTGGCACAGGAAAGCACAGTACAGGGAGTGCCGCCAGAAGCTGTCCATCCCCAGCATCCCGTGACGGGGCACATCGAAAGCCCGAACCGAGGCAATGCCCAGCGCAATATGGGCCACCCTGTCGAACCCGAGCACCCGGGTGACCGCCTCCTGGACGGAATTGATCTGCCCGGGATAATTGAATAGCGCTGAGCGCGCATACCGCATGATTTGCGCCGTCAGGCTGGGATCGAATTCGATCAGTTCCGCCAATTCCCTCGCGGTGGCTTCGGTATTGGCGGTTAACTTGAGAATTTTCAGCGCAAGGGCCGGCATGGGAGGCAGGCGATAAAGCTTCTGCAGCTTGTTTGCGACCTCCTCCAGGGTCAAGACGTCCCGTTCGCCATCACCCTGCCCCCTTATAACCAAGCGCCCGCCACGAGCCCCCGCCAGCGCAAGGCGTAACGCACCACCATCAAGCTCAATCAGAGTATGATCATTGCCGCTGGTCATCAGGGCGCGGGAACAGCCCAGCACATCCTCGTCGACCAGCACCGGAATGTCATAGGCCCCGCCCATCGGCGGCTGGAAACCGGGATCACAATCTGCGAACAAGCGATTACCCTGACGGGCCGTCAGCGGCTGCAGCCGCCGCCCCGTCAATTGCTGCACGGCGTCCATGTCGAGCGTGCTATCGAAACGGTGAACAGCCATAACCACACCGTTGATGTCGATCAGCAGCGTGGCGCGGATGAAGTCATCCTGCGGCCGCCCCGATGCAATCACGGCGGCATCCAGGTTGATCACCTGATCAATCGGTCGCTCCGTGAAGGAAATCCCCTTACGGGCAAAAAAACGTGCCAGTCGCGCAGCTACAGCCACGGCGTTACTCCTGTTATCCATACTGGCCGACACTCCAGCCAGCCATACATCGTCGGGCCTGATCAGCCGGTATTACGCATACCGGCAGCAATACCCGCCATGGTTACCTTCAGGGCCCGTCCGACCACTTCCGGCACTTCGCCCTTACCTTCGCTTTGCCGGTCACGCTTGAGCAATTCCGCCTGCAGGTAGTGCAAAGGATCAGTATACGGGTTCCTTACGCGCATGGAATGGGCAAACACCGGTTCCCCTTCCAGCAGGGTCTGCTGATCCTTTAACTCCAGCAGCCTGTCAATGCACCCGTTCAGGCGCTCCCGCAGACTGCCCCCCAGTTTCTTCAGGTCTTCATCCTCAACCAGGGTCTGCTCATAGTAACTGGCAATCCGCAAATCGGCTTTTGCCAACACCATTTCCAGCATATCCACGTAGGTGCGGAAGAACGGCCAGCCGCTCATCATCTCCCGCAGCACTGGCAGGCGGTCATTGCGGGCCGCTTCTTCCAGCGCCACATCACTGCCGAGCCAGCTTGGCAGCATCAGCCGCATCTGGGTCCAGGCAAAAATCCACGGAATGGCGCGCAGACTCTCGACGCCTCCGCTCGGTTTCCGGCGGGCCGGGCGGCTACCCAGGGCCAGCTTGCCCAGCGCCTGTTCGGGGGTGACCTGGCGGAAGTAGGGTACAAAATCAGGGTCTTCCCTCACCACATCCCGATAGGCCTTGAGAGACCTCTCAGTCAGCCAGTCCATGGTTTCACGCCAATGCGGTTCCGGTTCGGGTGGCGGCGCCAGTGTCGCTTCGACCACCGCAGTGGTGTACAGCGTCAGGCTCTGCTCCGCCAGACGCGGCAGACCGAACTTGAAGCGGATCATCTCTCCCTGCTCGGTGATGCGGAAGCTGCCATTCACCGACCCGGGCGGCTGGGACAGAATGGCCCGGTTAGCCGGACCACCGCCCCGCCCCACAGTGCCACCACGACCATGGAACAGGGTCAGGTGAACGCCATAACGGGCAGCAACAGCCGTCAGCTTTTCCTGAGCCTGGTACTGGGCCCAGGCCGCCATCAGCTGGCCGGCGTCCTTGGAGGAATCGGAATAGCCGATCATCACTTCCTGGCGTCCGCCGCAATAGTTTCGGTACCACTCCACGTCGTACAGGGCCGCCATGCTGTCGGGCGCACCGGTCAGATCATCCAGGGTCTCAAACAGGGGAACGACCCGCATGGGAAAGGTCATGCCGGATTCCCGCAGTAACAGGATGACACTGAGCACGTCGGAAGGTTTGCTGGCCATGGAAATCACGTAGGAACCCAGGGCTTCCGGCGTTTGACGGGCAATCACTTCGCAGGTGGCGAGCACTTCGCGCACCTCTTCCGAGGCTTCCCAATGTCTTGGCACCAGGGGGCGACGCCCCTGCAGTTCTTTCAGCAAAAACTGCTGACGCTGCTCCTCGGTCCACGACAGGTAATCGCCAAGCCCGAGGTAATCCACCATTTCCGCCACCGCCTGGGCATGCCGGGAGGCCTCCTGGCGAATATCCAGACGGATCAGCGTCAGGCCAAAGGTATGAGCGCGCCGGATGGTGTCCAGAAGAGGACCATTCGCAATGTTCTCCAGACCACAATCCACCAGCGAGCGGTAGCATATTTCCAGGGGCTCGATAAAATCCCTGTTCTCGAACAGGATGTCCCTGTCATCTCCGGACCCGCCATTGACACCGGCCTCAGCCCAGTCACGGGTCTTGATCAGCCGGTCCCGCAATCCGGCCAGGATGTAACGGTAGGGTTCCCGGCTCTCGCCCGCCAGCGCTTTCAGTTCGTCATTGGCCTGCCACATGGACAACTCGGCACGCAGCGCCTGGATATCCCGCAGATAGAGGTCCGCGGCCATCCAGCGCCCCAGCAGAAACACCTCGCGGGTCACCTGATGGGTCACGTTAGGGTTGCCGTCCCGGTCTCCGCCCATCCAGGAAGCAATTCGAATCGGCGCCGCATCGAGAGGCAGCCCCTGTCCGGTCACTTCGGTCAACGACAGGTCGAGGCTTCTCAGAAACCGGGGCAAGGCCTGCCAGAGGCTGTTTTCGATCACCGCAAACCCCCACTTGGCTTCATCTACCGCCGTCGGGCGCTCGTGGCGAATCTCGTCGGTATGCCAGGCCTCGGAAATCAACTGGGCCAGCCGGTTCACGATCTCATCCCGCTCCGCCGGCAGCAGGTCCTGGTGATCCAGGCGAGCCAGGCAATCGGACATTTCATCGTACTTCATGATCAGGGTGCGGCGGGCAACCTCGGTGGGGTGCGCCGTCATCACGAACTCGATACTCAGGCCCGCCACCTGACGATGTAATTCATCGGCACTGATGCCGGACGACGTCAGACGCTCAAACACTTCCTCCAGGGACTCCACCATCAGGTCCGACTGGTGGCCACGCTTGCGGCGTATGCCATGATACTGCTCTGCCAGGTTGGCGAGGTTCAGGAACTGGTTGAAGGCGCGGGTGACCGGAAGCAGTTCTTCATCTTCCAGCTTCCCCAGCAGGTTGACCAGACGCTGCCCCGAACCGCTTTCCTGGCGACGATCAGCCTTGGCTGCGGCGCGAATCTCCTCAATCAGGTCAAAGCAGTCCTGCCCCGGGTAACGCTGGATGCTCTGGCCCAGCAGTTCACCCAGCATACGAACGTTTTCTCGAAGGTCGGGATGTAACTCGGTCACATTGACGTCCTTTTAAATTGACGGAAGCGAAGTAAACTAACGATACTAATAACGATTAAAGCCCGTAGTCGCAAGGAGAATTCATGAAAGTTACTGATCTGCCCAAGCATTGGGAAAGCAAGAAGAAAAACGTCGAGAGGACCCACGACTACAACCTGCGGCTGCCGCTGGAGGATGCCGCACGGATCGCCGCGCTGGCCGAGCTTTATCCGGACCGGTCGGAGAGCGACATACTCAATGACATGATCGGAGCCGCGCTGGACGACCTGGTCAGGCAGAGTCCGCTCAAGGATAAACTCGAAGGAAAAGAAAAGTAGCGCAGAAGGCATGGATTCGGGGTGGCGGGACCACCCCGACGGGAGAAGCCAAAGGTCAGTGAAGCTGCCGTGTCAGGCAACGGACTCCAGCTGACGGGCTTTCAGACGCTGGATGTGCTTCTGGCTCAGGCTGACAAAGCGCGGTGTCATACCCTGATCCTCGTAGATCTCGAAGCCGTCCTCATCGTATGCCACCACCTTCGTTCCCTCAACGTACGGGAAGCTGGTTTCCAACTCATCAAGAGCGGCGGAAATCAGATCACGCATCAGGTCCTGGGATGACTTCATCGGATAAAGCGCGGCGAGCTTTTCCAGTCGCTTGTGATGCTGGTCAGACAGCTCCATAAAATAGGCATCGCGGGTCAGACGTCCCCGTGCATGCTTATCCCAGTAATTGACCAGATCTTTGATTTTCATGGTGCCTTCACTCCTGCATCTTCTCTGCGGCCTACGGCGCACTGATAAAGTGCATCCGTTTCAGGAAGTGTAGACGAAGGAAACGCATGCCGGGACAACAAATTGGTAACGGATTGTACTTACCAACCCTTTGCCAACCCCTTGCAGGTGCCGGGTTTTCAGCCTTTCTCCACACCTTTG
Source organism: Marinobacter sp. DUT-3 (assembly GCF_050379435.1). Taxonomy (NCBI): domain Bacteria; kingdom Pseudomonadati; phylum Pseudomonadota; class Gammaproteobacteria; order Pseudomonadales; family Marinobacteraceae; genus Marinobacter; species Marinobacter sp. DUT-3. Next base: position 214,181 of record NZ_JBNRMG010000003.1, on the reverse strand, counting down.
ACCTGTTGCCAGATGGCGTCCAGGGCCTCCAGGGTTTCATCGTCCAGGTTACGGCCTTCGCCCTCCAGGCGCTGCTCTATGGCACGAAAGCGTGCATCGAACTTGTGATTGGTTCGATTCAGCGCCTGCTCAGGATTCACCTTCATGAACCGTGCCAGGTTAACGCAGACGAACAGTAGATCCCCCAGCTCATCCTCAACCGCATCACGGGCGCCAGTACCGTTCTCGGCAGCGTGCCAGGCTTCCTTGAGTTCATCGATTTCCTCGTGGAGCTTGTCGAACACCGGCTCAATATCCGGCCAGTCGAAGCCGTGGTTGGCGGCCCGCTTCTGCAGTTTTTCCGCACGAGCCATGGCTGGCAGGGTCCGGGCGATACCATCCAGTCGACTGCTGTCGCTCGTTTCCGGCTTGGGGTTGAGTGCGCGTTCTTCTGCCTTGATTCGCTCCCAGCTCGCCTTAATCTCGGCCTCGCCAGGCCGATTATCGGGGTCAACACGGCTCTCAAGGGTGCCTTCGGGGAAAACATGCGGATGGCGACGCAACAGCTTGCGCACCAGATTGTCCACCACCGAGTCAAAATCGAAATGCCCCTGTTCCCGCCCCATCCGCGTGTAGAAAATCACCTGGAACAGCAGGTCCCCCAGTTCGTCTTCAAGGTGGGGGTAATCAGCCCGCTCTATGGCATCCGCCACTTCGTAGGCTTCTTCCAGGGTGTGAGGCACGATGCTTTTAAAGGTCTGTTTGATATCCCAGGGGCAACCGGTCTCGGGATCCCGTAACCGCGCCATCAGGGTTTTCAGGTCCTCAATGGAGTAACTCATCCTCGCTTGCGCCTCACGTCAATGATGTTGGGCAGGTTGCGTATCTGGGCCAGCAGCTTCGCCAGTTGCTCAAGACTGGAAATCTCCACCGTTACGGTCATTGTCGCGGTGTTCTCATCCTTGTTGCTGAGCGTGTTCAGGGACAAAACATCACTTTTGGAGGACGACAGCACCTGGGTGATATCCCGCAGCAGCCCCGAACGATCGTAAGCCTGGATTTCAACATCCACGGGATAGACCGCCGCTGGCTGACCGCCCCAGCTCACCTCAATGATCCGGTTGGGCTCCAGATCCTTCAGGTTCAGGAAGGTGATGCAATCCTGCCGATGCACGGTCACTCCGCGACCAACCGTAATGTAGCCACCGATATCATCCCCCGGCAGCGGTTTGCAGCACTTGGCCACCTGGGTCTTGAGTTTGCCGACCCCCAGGATGCGGATATCCGATTCCGTATCATAAGGCCGGCGACGCTGGCCGCTGAGTTTGAGGTCCAACTGCTCCGACTTGGGCTCCAGCATCTGCTGGGCCACATTGGCCACGTGGGTGGGGCGCAGGTCGCCGGCGCCAAGTGCAGCGAACATATCCTCGGCATCGTGGTAGTTGACCTTTCGGGCCAGATCCCCGAGGTCGACATCATAGAGGGAGAGACGACGAAACTCGTCTTCGAGAATGGCTCGTCCATCGACGACATTCCGATCGCGATCCTGCTCCTTGAACCAGTGGGTCACTTTCGCCCGTGCCCGGGAGGTCTGGATGTACCCCAGGCTGGGATTCAGCCAGTCCCGACTGGGCGCCGGATTGTTCGAGGTAAGAATAAACACCTGATCACCGGTTTTCAGGGGATAGGTCAGGGGCACAATCCGGCTATTGACCCGGGCGCCACGGCAGGCGTGACCGATCTCGGTGTGTACCCGGTACGCAAAGTCCACCGGGGTCGCCCCCTGGGGCAGATCCACCACATGCCCTTCGGGCGTGAAGACATACACCCGGTCGGAAGCCACGTCGCTTTTCAGGTGATCGGCGAGCCCGGACAGGTCACCCAACTCTTCCTGCCATTCCAGCACCTGACGCAACCAGTTGATCTTGGCATCGTAGCCAGTGGAACGGTTCCCGGTGTCCGTGCCCTTGTAGAGCCAATGGGCGCACACGCCCAGTTCCGCTTCCTCGTGCATCTTGTGGGTGCGGATCTGCACTTCCATCACCTTGCCCTCGGGGCCAATCACGGCGGTATGCAGGGACTGGTAGCCATTTTCCTTGGGGTTGGCGATGTAGTCGTCAAACTCGTTGGGGATGTGGCGCCACAAAGTGTGCACGATACCCAGCGCCGCGTAGCAGTCCCGCACTTCGGGCACCAGTATCCGTACAGCTCTGACATCGTAGACCTGGGAGAAATCGATGCCCTTACGGCGCATCTTCCGCCAGATGCTGTAAATGTGCTTGGCGCGCCCCGACAACTCCCCTTCGATACCAAAATTCTTGAGTTCGGTTTTCAGGGTATCGATCACCCGGCGGATATAACTCTCCCGGTCGAGACGCTTCTCATCCAGGAGCTTGGCAATTTTCTTGTAGGCCGAGGCATGGAGATACCGAAAGGACAAGTCCTCCAGCTCCCACTTGATGTGCCCGATGCCCAGGCGATGGGCCAGGGGCGCATAGATGTCGAACACCTCCCGGGCCACCCGCATACGCTTTTCTTCGGACGCGTTCTTGACCGCGCGGATCGCACAGGTTCGTTCTGCCAGCTTGATCAACGCGACACGAACGTCGTCAATCATGGTCACCAGCATCTTGCGCACATTGTCGAGCTGGCCTTCACTCTGGCCAAGCACATTGCCCTTCAACGGGTGATGGATCGAGGAGATGGCAGCCATATGCTGAACGCCATTAATCAGCCCGGCGACTTCATCGCCAAACTCCTTGCGGATCTCCTCCAGGGGCACCCGCTCCTCACGCACCGCACGGTAAAGTATCGCAGCCACCAAACTGGCCTGATCGAGATGCAGCTCCACCAGCACCTGCGCCATTTCTATGCCGGTACGGAAACTGCTGGCGCCTTCGGCCCACAGGCGATCTTCGCGGAAAGCCTGCAGATCGATCTCTGCCGCTTTTTCGCAGGCACGGCGAAACTGGTCCACATTCTCCAGGCGGGTCTGGGATTCGATCCGGCGCACCCAGCGCCCGATATCTACCTGACCATCACCGGTGACTGCGTAATCTTCGCGTACTTTTACCATATCGGTTTTGTTCTTCCCGTTTATTCACCCGGCCATCCCTGACCGGCTGGTTAATCTGTCATTGATCGTCACGCTCAAACATCGCAATGGATTCCACATGAGTGGTGTGTGGAAACATATCCATCACACCCGCCCTGACCAGGCGATAACCATTACGCACCATAACGCCCGCATCCCTGGCCAGCGTAGCCGGATTACAGGAAACATACACAATACGCCTGGCGCCAAACGCTGTCAGGTATTCACACACTTCCTGGGCGCCCGACCGGGGCGGATCAATCAGGATCTTGTCGAACCCTTCAACTGCCCACGGCTGGGATGTGAAATCCGCCTGCAAATCGGCACCGTGGAAAGTGACATTGGTCAGGCCGTTGAGTTCCGCATTTTCCCGACCACGGACCACCATGGCGTCATCACCTTCGACGCCGACAACCTGCCCGGCCTTGCGCGCCAACGGTAACGTAAAGTTGCCAAGGCCACAGAACAGATCCAGAACCCGCTGTTCCGGCTGAACGTCCAGCCACTCCACAGCCCGGTGAACCATGGTGCCATTGATGCCCGCGTTGACCTGGGTGAAATCCATCGGATGGAACTTCATCGTCAGGTCAAATTCGTCGAGACGATAACTCAGGCGCTCTTCGCCCTCTTCGGGCCAGATGCGATGCACGGTATCAGGCCCTTTCGGCTGCAGGTAAATATGCAAATCGTGGGCCTGACCAAAGGCAATCAGGGCGGCCCGGTCCGGGTCACTGAGGTCGTCCATGTTACGGAACACCATGACCGCGACATCATCGCCACAGGCCACTTCGACCTGGGGAATGCGGCTGAAGGCGTCCAGCTTGTAGAGCATCTCCCGCAGCGGAGTAATACGCTCGCCAATTCGCGGATCCAGAACCGCGCAGCGGTCAATGTCCGTCAGAAAACTGTTGCGCTTTTCCCGGAACCCCACCAGCACCGAATCCCTGGCCTGGACATGGCGAACACCGAGACGGGCCTTGCGGCGGTAGCCAAGGGAGTCCGGCGACCGCATCGGCGGTACCCATTCTTCGGGCTCAATGCCCCCGAAATGGGCGAAGTGCTCCCTGAGAGTATCTTCCTTGAACTGAATCTGGGCATCGGCCCCCATGTGCTGAAGGCTGCAGCCACCGCACAAATCTGCATAGTCACAGGGAGGCGTCACCCGCGCGGGAGAATCTTCCAGCACTTCCAGGGTTCTCAATTCGTCAAACTTGCTGCGGGAACCCACCACCTTCGCCATCACCGTCTCGCCGGGCAAGGCGCCATCGACGAACTGGGTTTTCCCGTCCTGACGGGCAATGCCCCGGCCATCGTGACTCAGGTTTTCAACTACACAACGGACAGGTTCTTTCGGAAGTACCTTCCTGCGTCTTCTGCTCATACTGAATTCTCTTGCTGCGGTTCAGGCGCCGGGAAAGACGCCGGTAGACAGGTAACGGTCGCCACGGTCACAGATAATGGCCACGATCACGGCGTTTTCAACCTGTCGGGACAACTGCAGGGCCGCGGCAATAGAGCCCCCGGAAGACACACCGCAGAAAATCCCTTCCTCGCGGGCGAGGGCTCTCATGGTGTCTTCCGCTTCCTGCTGGCCAATATCCAGCACCTGATCAACCCGACTGGCCTCGTAGATTTTGGGCAGATAGGCTTCCGGCCAGCGCCGGATACCGGGAATGGATGCGCCTTCCCTGGGCTGCAAACCGATGATGCGGATGTCCGGGTTGCGTTCTTTCAGGTATCGGGACACCCCCATAATGGTGCCGGTCGTGCCCATGGAGCTGACAAAGTGTGTCACCCGACCTCCGGTCTGCTCCCAGATCTCGGGGCCGGTGGTGCGATAGTGAGCCAGGGGGTTATCGGGGTTGCTGAACTGATCGAGAACCTTACCCTTGCCATCGGACTCCATTTGCAGGGCCAGGTCACGGGCGGTTTCCATCCCCTCTTCTTTCGAAACGGTGACGATTTCCGCGCCATAGGCCCGCATGGACGCCCGACGCTCCTCGCTCATGTTCTCCGGCATGATCAATACCATGCGGTAACCCTTGATGGCGGCGGCCATGGCCAGAGCAATACCGGTGTTACCACTGGTGGCCTCAATCAGCGTGTCGCCAGGGCTGATTTCGCCCCTGCGCTCGGCTTCCTGAATCATGCTCACCGCCGGGCGGTCTTTCACCGAGCCGGCCGGGTTGTTGCCTTCCAGCTTGGCGAGAACGACATTACTGGTATCACCCGGCAGGCGCTGCAAACGGACCAGCGGTGTGTGCCCGACATAATTTTCTATGGTGGGGAAATTCATAACGGAACCTTTCCTCAAATCTGCCTCCTCCCGGCATGCCAGATAACCAAGCTGACAATAGCCTGTGGTACACTTCCGGGTTCGCATGATACGCGTTATGGTCGCCGTCTCCCAATACAGCTTCTCGCTATATCCATGACCGGCGGCTATATCCGGAACACTACCGGGCTGTCAGAACAGCACCGATGTTCCGGATCATCTATTCTGACAGGGAAGTAAGGCCAGATAACCGGCTGGTAACGACAACATCGGGAACACGATATGCGGCGTTGGGGCATTCGCAAAAAAGTACTGGTGGTGACGCTGGTCCCCACTCTTCTGACCACCCTGGTCCTGGGGCTATTCTTCACCTATAGCTGGGTCAATAACATTGAAAACCTGCTCCAGGATCGTGGCCAGTCGTTGTCGCGGCAACTGGCGGCAGGCTCCGAGTATGGCCTTTTTACCGCCAACAGAAGTCTGCTGAACAGCCTTTCCAACGCCCTTCTGGAAGAGCAGGACGTACGTTCCATCACGTTTTTCAACGCCGAACGTCAGCGCCTGCTGCATACCGGCCCGGGAAGCACCGACGCCATCTCCGCCGAGGACCTCACGGCGGATCGCCCCTGGCGCATCTTCCGCGAGAACAGCACCCTGTTCGTCACCCCGGTTTTCCTTCAGGACCTGATGATCGAAAGCATGCTGGACCCGGATGCCGGGCAGCCAGTGAATGGGGTGCGGGAGCCCCTGGGCTGGGCGGCCGTGGAGATGTCCCACATCCGCACAGAAAAGGAAACCTACAAGGCGCTGCTGATCTCGCTGATGCTGGTACTGGGGGGCGTCATTCTCAGTCTCATCATCGCCATGCGCCTCAGTCGCGCCTTTACCGATCCGGTTTTCGAACTGAACGAGGCCGTTGCCAAACTCAAGGAAGGCAAGCTGGATACCCGCGTGCACACCGCTGCTGGCCCTGAGTTCGAGCAACTGGAATCCGGCCTCAACGCCATGGCGGAGGAGCTCAGCAAGGCCCAGGCGGAAATGCAGCAGAACATTGATCAGGCCACCGAGGATCTTCGGGAAACCCTGGAGACCATTGAGATCCAGAACATCGAGCTGGATTTCGCCCGTAAGGAAGCCCTGGAGGCCAGTCGGATCAAATCCGAGTTTCTCGCCAACATGTCCCACGAGATACGCACGCCCCTGAACGGCATCATTGGCTTCACCGAGCTATTGATGAAGAGTCCTCTGCCCCGCCAGCAACGGGACCATCTCAGCACCATCCGAAAATCCTCGGAGATCCTGCTGACCATCATCAATGACATCCTGGATTTCTCGAAAATCGAAGCCGGCAAACTGATCCTGGACAGGGTTCCGTTCCAGCTGAGGGACATCGTCGAGGATGTCATGGTCATGCTGGCCCCGGCCGCCCACGGCAAGAACCTCGACCTGGTGCCGCTGGTCTACAACGATGTGCCAGACAACATCATGGGCGACCCGTTGCGGGTCAAACAGGTGATTACCAACCTGGTCAACAACGCCATCAAGTTCACCCAGACCGGCGAAGTCGTGCTCCGGGCCAGCCTCGAAGAAGAGGACCAGGAAAGCAACAGGGTGACCCTGCGCATCAGCATCACCGACTCCGGCGTGGGCCTTTCCCGGGCCCAGCAGCAATCCCTGTTCAATGCCTTCAATCAGGCAGACGCCTCAACCGCGCGCCAGTATGGCGGTACCGGCCTCGGGCTGGCGATCTCCAAACGGCTGGTTGAGGAAATGGGCGGCAAAATTGGTCTGCAAAGCGACCTGGGCAAGGGATCGACGTTCTGGTTCACCCTCACCTCGGAGCTGTCCTGCTCCGGCGAGGCCATCGCTCCCCGGGACGCCCTGCGGGGGGAACGTGCCATTTACCTGGAGCAACAGAGGACCACTGGCCTCGCGGTGGAGCACATGCTCAGAGAATGGGGCATGTTGGTCGATGTGGTCGCCTCCCCCGGCGCCATGCAGGAACAGGTGGAAGAGGCCCAACGCAACCAGTCCGGCTATGCTCTCGCCATCGTTGGGATTACCCGGCATTTGCTGAATTCCAGCCAGTACTGCGGCCTGGTACGGACCCTGGAACTGGAGCGTGACTGCCGGACACTCCTGCTGACACCGACTCTGGACACCCACGACACACCCCTCTCCGGTCTCGCCAGCGGGCACCTGACAAAACCTGTGTGTCGTGACGCCCTGTATGACGAGCTACTGTTACTGGTTCACGGCATCAGCACCGGACAGAAAACCCTGCTGGAGCACTCCGCGCCACCGCTGTGGCAACCGTCCGGAGCCATGCCAAGGATCCTCGCGGTGGACGATAACGACGCCAACCTGAAGCTGGTCATGACCTTGCTGAAAGACTGCCAGGTCAACGCGGAAGGCGCTTCCAGTGGCTTTGAAGCCATCAGCAAGGCCCGCAAAAACCCGTTTGACCTGGTCTTCATGGACTTGCAAATGCCCGGCATGGACGGCGTCGAGACCACGGCCCGGTTGCGCGCCATGGACAGCAAGACCCATCGCACCCCGGTGATCGCCCTCACCGCCCATGCCCTGGCCGATGAGCAGGACCGCCTGGCACGCCAGGGATTCGATGGCTATCTCGCCAAACCCATCAGCAGCCACCAGCTGGTCGAAACCATTCGCGAATATACCGGTTATTCCTCTGATGCCTCACCGCAGCCCGAACAGACCCGGATTCCGGAAGTCAGGGACACCCGCAAGACCCTGAGGCCATCGACTCGCAACCTGCAACAGGAATCCGTCAGCGTTGAGGAGAGCATTCAGTTGGCCGCCGGCAAGGCGGATCTTGCGGAGGAGTTGTTCAGCATGCTTCTGGAGCAGCTGTCAGCGGATGCGGACAAGGTCCGCAATTTCTGGAGAGAGGGCGATCTTGAACCGCTTCTTGAGTGTGTCCATAAACTGCATGGCGCTACTCGCTACTGCGGCGTTCCGGAACTGCGTGCTGCCGCCAATCAGTTCGAGACAGCACTCAAGTGTTCTTCCTCGGACATGGCCTACCAGAAAGATCAGTTACTGGCGGCCATTGAGAGGCTTGAGATATGGAGCGACCAGACGGACTGGCAATCCCTGTTCCGCCAGCAATCCGAGAGCGGGACAACGGACGCCGAGAACACCAACACCCTGTCCTGAAGGCTCTGTCCTGACCTAGCGGCTCCGGGCACTCTCAAGAATGGTCTTCATGTCACGCACCGCGTCCTTCAGGCCAGTGAAGACCGCCCGGGCAATAATGGCGTGACCGATATTAAGCTCGTTGATGCCGGGAATGGCCGCCACCCGCTCGGTATTGTGATAGTGCAATCCATGGCCTGCGTTCACGATCAATCCCTTTTTACGGGCGTAAGCCACAGCGTCCGCCAGTATCCTGAAGGCTGACTCCACGGCCTGAGGCTCCTTAGCCTCGGCGTATTCACCCGTGTGTAGCTCCACTACAGGGGCGCCGCAACGAACCGCAGCATCAATCTGCGCCGGATCAGGATCAATAAACAGGGACACTTCGGCTCCGATCTTAGCCAGACGCTCGCAGGCCTTGGCCACCCGGGCCTCCTGACCGTCAACGTCCAGCCCACCCTCGGTGGTGAGCTCCTCCCGTTTCTCTGGCACCAGGCAGACGCATTCCGGCCTCACCTGTTCCGCAAATGCCAGCATGGCATCGGTCACCGCCATCTCAAGGTTCATCTTGGTCTGCAGGGTCTCTTTGAGCATCAGCACGTCACGATCCTGGATGTGACGGCGATCTTCCCGCGGATGAATGGTGATCCCGTCAGCACCGGCCTCTTCCGCCAGCAGTGCCGCCTGGACCGGATCGGGATAGCGGGTACCCCGCGCCTGACGGAGGGTGGCCACGTGATCAATATTCACACCAAGTAACACTCTAGGATTCATTCGGTTCTCTCCGTGCATGACTGAAAAGGCTCCTGCTGTGCAGTGGCCTGCCCTGTAACAGGTAGTCCACCAACACGCGCATGACCCGTTTGGCGGTACGACGGCATTCCGGTGACTGCAGGTCTCCCTCCGCCAGGGCAAGCAAGGTATCTCCCGACAGACGCCTTAACCGTACATTCTGGTCCGGGCGCTGCAAAATGCCCTGCTCCGGATCATAGCAATAGCTCTGCCCCGCCTCGACCCCGATTCCGGTATCTGTCGCCATGTCCCAGGCGAAGCTGTAACCCAGCGCCTCGGCAAATGAGCGCTCAAACCGGCGCAGCACCGGTTCAACGTCGTCCGTGAGCGCCAGTTCGGCGATAACATCAATGTAGGCGGCAAACAGGGAGGGGTGGGGATCCGCCACTGGCAGGATCCTCTGCAGCAACTCATTAATATACAACCCGCTGTACAACGCAGTCGTACGGTTAAGCGAGGGACCACTGCGCACCTCTGCCTGGGTCAGGGTTTTCAGATTACTGCGGCCGGTCCAGTCCAGCATCAGCGGCTGGAACGGTTGCAACTGCGCCTTCAGGGGACTTTTGGCGCTATTGGCGCCACGGGCGATCAAGGACACGCGGCCCGCATTCAGCGTGAATACGTCAACCTGAAGACTGGTTTCCCGCCAGGGACGGCGATGGAGGACATACGCCGGCTCCTGCTGAACTGACCCGGCCATACGGTTCTCAGAAATCGTTCATGCCCAGGCTCTTCAGGGCCCGGTCGCTATCAGCCCAACCCCGCTTGACCTTGACCCACAGGCGAAGCATCACCTTGCTGTCGAACAAACGTTCCATATCAGCGCGGGCTTCCTGGCCGATGCGGCGCATTCGCTCACCCTTATCGCCTATGATGATCTTCTTCTGGCCCTCCCTTTCCACCAGAATAAGCGCGGAAATATGCAGGGTTTTGCCATCACGACGAAATTCCTCTATCTCAACAGCGACGGAATAAGGCAGTTCCGCACCCAGTTGCCGGGTGATTTTCTCCCGCACCATTTCGGCTGCCATGAATCGCTCACTGCGATCGGTGACCTGGTCATCCGGGTAGAAGTGCACGCTCTGAGGAAGATAGCGGCCAACCGCCTCTTCCAGCGGCTCCAGGTTCATCTCCTTGAGGGCTGACAGCGGAATGATCTCGGTAAACTCCCGCTTTTTTGACAGCATATCCAGATGCGGCAACAGGGTTTCCCGCTTCTCTATCCTGTCGACCTTGTTCACCGCGAGAATCACCGGGCACTTGAGGCTGGATAGCTTTTCCAGAACCAGTTCATCGGCCGTGGTCCACGCCATCTGGTCAACCACAAACACAACGACATCCACATCAATCAGCGCCGAAGTCGCGGCCTTGTTCATGTAGCGGTTCAGGGCCCTGGGCTCATCCTCGTGCATACCCGGGGTATCAACATAGATCGCCTGCACCGGCCCCATGGTCTTGATACCCAGCACCTGATGGCGGGTGGTCTGAGGCTTGCGGGAGGTTATGCTCAGCTTCTGGCCGAGTATATGATTCAGCAGCGTGGACTTGCCCACGTTTGGCCTGCCAACGATGGCAACAAAGCCACATCGGCTTTCCGGGTCGTCCGGACGGGTAATATCGTTCATTAGTCGTTCTCCACGCCCAGTTCCTTCAGGGCATTACGGGCGGCCTGCTGCTCGGCAATACGACGACTGCTGCCAACACCGGACGTATTACGACCCAGTGACGGCAAAGCGCAGGAAACATGGAAAGTCTGTGCATGGGCTTCACCGTCCACCGAGATTACATCGTACCGCGGCAGGGGAAACTGGCGCGATTGCAGATATTCCTGAAGACGGGTTTTCGGATCTTTCTGGGTGTCCTGGAGGTCCAGATTCTTCAGGCGCTGCTCAAACCAGCGCAGAACCTGCTGCCGACAGGTATCGAAATCACTGTCGAGGTAGATGGCGCCGATGATGGACTCCACGGCATCCGCAAGGATCGATTCGCGGCGGAATCCACCGCTTTTCAGTTCACCGGACCCCAGCCTGAGGTATTTTCCCAATTCAAACTCACGCCCGATCTCGGCAAGGGTCACGCCTTTGACCATACGGGCGCGCAAGCGACTTAACTGGCCCTCCCGCGCTTTCTCGAACTGCAGGTAGAGGTGTTCGGCAATAACCATATTCACGATGGAATCCCCCAGGAACTCCAGCCGTTCGTTATTCTGGTTGCCATAACTGCGGTGCGTCAGTGCCAGCAGCAAGCGCTCCGGCGTCTTGAACTGATAGCCGATACGACGCTGTAGTTGTTCCAGATCCGGTTGTGAACTCACTGGCCCTTCATCTCGTATTCGTGTTGGAAGTGGATGACGGTATCCACGTTACGGAACAGGTTATTACGCACCTCATAGTCCACTTTGATCACTACAAATTCACCGTTTTTCTCAACACTGATCTGTTTGGCATCAAAACCGCGGACGTTGTTCACGCTCAACCTTTTGTTGATCAGGCTCCTTACCTGGGGAGGCCCCATGGTCGAAAGACCTTCCGTGCCTTCCAGACCCTCAAGGGCTTCCTGAATGGTAATGTCATCCAGATAGGCCGGCCCCAGCTTGATCACCAGTGTCAGCAGGCTGCCAAAAAACAGCACCATCACCAGCATGGTAAGGGCCGAGGCACCGCCCTGACGCCCCATTGAAGAGACTTTATTCTTCTTCATTCAGACTACACTCCTTGAAAATTATTCAATGGCGCCGACACGATCAAAGGATGGCAGACTGGTCAGTGATTTCCAGTGCATCCAGATAGCAAATGCCTTTCCCACGATCAGTTCATCCGGCACCGTCCCCCAGTAACGACTGTCGTTACTGTTGTCGCGGTTATCACCCATCACGAAATAATGCCCCTCTGGTATCGTCCATTCTCCTTCACCGGAGCCACCCGGGCGCCCCAGGGTCAGGTAAAGGTTGTGTTCGATATCACCCAGGGTTTCACGGCGGAGCTCCATCGGTGGCAGTCGAGCCACAAACCGGGAGTCCACCTTGTCGCCATTGATAAACAGGTCCTTGTTGCGGTAACGGACATGATCCCCGGGCAAACCGACCACACGCTTGATGTAGTTGGTGCGTCCGTCCTCGGGATAGCGGAAGACCACCACCTCACCACGATCAGGATCATCCACTTCAAGAATCTTGGTACCAGCCACCGGCAGCCGCAGACCATAGGCGTACTTGTTCACCAGAATAAAGTCGCCCACTTCAAGCGTCGGCAACATCGACCCCGACGGTATCTGGAAAGGTTCCACCAGAAACGAGCGCAGCACCAGGACGATCGCCAGTACCGGGAAAAAGGAACGGCTCAGATCCACCAGGTATGGCTCTTTGGGTTCCTCCGCCTCGGTCCCCTGTGAGCCATCATCGGAGGGCACACCGGCCATTCTGCGCTTGCGGAGAAACAGCCTGTCTGCCAGCCAGATAAGGCCCGTTGCGAACGTCAATACAACCAGGACCAGGGGAAAATCAATATCCATTCAGGCGCCTTCTATTTATCCACTTTCAGTACGGCAAGGAACGCTTCCTGAGGCACTTCAACGTTGCCCAGTTGCTTCATGCGTTTTTTACCTTCTTTCTGCTTCTGCAGCAGTTTCTTCTTACGACTCACGTCACCACCGTAACACTTGGCGGTGACGTTCTTGCGAAGCGCTTTCACAGTCACCCGCGACACCACGTGAGTGCCAATGGCAGCCTGAATGGCGATATCAAACATCTGACGCGGGATCAGTTCCTTCATTTTCTCAATCAGCTGCCGGCCTTTGTAGTGGGCCTGATCCTTATGCACGATCAACGCCAGGGCGTCGACCCGCTCACCATTAATCAACACATCAAGACGTACCAGGTTGGCCGTCTGGAAACGGGTGAAATGGTAATCCAGGGAGGCAAAGCCGCGGCTGGCGGACTTGATGCGGTCAAAGAAATCCATCACCACTTCCGCCATGGGCAACTCATAGGTGAGCTGCACCTGGGTCGACATGAAGTGCATGTTCTTCTGAACACCCCGTTTCTCTTCACACAGAGCGATAACACTACCAAGATGCTCCTGGGGCACCAGAATGTTGGCCTCGACGATAGGCTCACGCATTTCCTCAATGGACCCAACATCCGGAAGCCGTGAGGGGTTGTCCACCGACAACGTCTCATTCTGCTTGTTCAGCACCTCATAGATGACCGTCGGGGCGGTGGTAATAAGGTCAATGTCGTATTCCCGCTCCAGCCGCTCCTGGATAATTTCCATGTGGAGCATGCCGAGGAAACCGCAACGGAACCCGAAGCCCAGGGCATCGGAGTTTTCCGGCTCGAAAAACAGAGAGGCATCGTTCAGGGTGAGCTTTTCCAGGGCATCCCGGAAATCGTCATAATCGTCCGCACTGACCGGGAACAACCCGGCGTACACCTGGGGTTTCACTTTTTTGAACCCCGGTAGCATCGGTGTGTCTTCCGAGAATTTCTGATGCACGATGGTATCGCCCACCGGCGCACCATGAATGTCCTTGATGCCCGCAACCACGAAGCCCACATCACCGGCCTGGAGAATGTCGGTGTCTTTGGGCTTGGGGTTGAAGATACCCACCTTGTCCGCGTTCCAGGCCTTGCCAGTGGACTTGATGACAATCTTGTCGCCCTTTTTCAGGGTACCCTCGGTGACCCGCACCAGGGAGACCACCCCGAGGTAATTATCGAACCATGAGTCGATGATCAGTGCCTGCAAAGGCGCGCCCCGATCACCTTTGGGAGGCGGTATCTTGCGGATCAGGTCTTCCAGTACATCTTCTACTCCCAGCCCGCTCTTGGCACTGCAGCGCACGGCATCGGAAGCCTCAATACCAATGATATCCTCAATTTCAGCTGCCACCCGCTCCGGCTCGGCCTGGGGCAGATCCATCTTGTTGAGCACCGGCACCACTTCCAGTCCCTGTTCGATGGCGGTGTAACAATTGGCTACGGACTGGGCTTCCACGCCCTGGCCGGCATCCACTACCAGCAGCGCCCCTTCACAGGCGTACAGAGAGCGAGATACCTCGTAGGAAAAATCCACGTGCCCTGGGGTGTCGATAAAGTTCAGCTTGTATTCCTGACCATCCCGGGCTTTATAGTTGAGCGTGACGCTCTGGGCCTTGATGGTAATCCCGCGCTCACGCTCAAGGTCCATGGAGTCCAGGACCTGCTCCGCCATTTCTCGGTCGGTCAGGCCGCCGCAAACCTGGATAAAACGGTCCGCGAGTGTGGATTTACCATGGTCGATGTGGGCGATGATGGAAAAGTTACGGATTCGGCTCAGTTCAGTCACAGACAATGAATACTCATATAAGACGAAGGATTGAGCCCGGAGGGGCCGCTACCGCAGTCCGGGAACGGCGTGATTTTACCGGTTACTAGCCGCCATTGCCATGTTCAGGAAATAAGCGGTCGCTCATACTGCCGAATCAGGAAGCCAATCAGCGCATCCTCGTCAAGCGGATAGCTGAACAGATTGCCCTGACACTGGGCGCACCCGGCCGTTTTAAGGAAGCTGAGTTGCTGGGGCGTTTCCACACCCTCCGCCACGACCGTCAGGTGCAGTTTCCTGGCCAGGGCAATGACGGCGGACGCCACGTCAGTGGCGCTGACATTATAGGGGATGTCGCGGATAAACCGATGATCAATCTTGATCACATTCAGCGGCAGTTGCTGCAACGCCACCAGGGAACAGGAACCGGTGCCGAAGTCATCAAGGATCAGGCACACACCGAGATCGTGCAGGGACACCAGCAACTCCCGCAACCGACGGGGATCTTCATTCAGCAGTTCCGCCGGCATTTCCAGTTCCAGCCGTTCTGGCGATACTCCGGTTTCAGTAATCACCTGGCGCACCATGTCCAGGAATCCCGGATCAATCAGCTGGTGCACGGACAGGTTCACCGCCATTTTGAGCGATTCAAAGCCGGCGCGCTCAAGCGCCTGAACCTGAATGCAGGCCTGGCGCAGGGCGATCTCCCCGAGCCGTACAATAAGGCCCGTTTCCTCCGCCAGCCCGATGAACTGTTGGGCCGACACCAGCCCCCTCTCCGGATGGTGCCAGCGCAGGAACGCTTCAACACCAATCACTCGCTCGGTTTCGAGATCCACCTTCGGCTGATAGTGAAGAACAAAACGGTCGCCATCCAGGGCGGTCGCCAACTCCTCCTGCTGCAGCAGACGACGCGCCGCCTGAATATTCATCGCAGGAGTAAAGAACTGATAGGTATTCCGGCCCATCTCCTTGGCACGATACATGGCAAGGTCGGCATACTTCATCAGGGTACCGGATTCCTCGCTGTCATGGGGAATCATGGTGATACCGATACTGACGGTAATGCCTACTTCGTGCTCGTTCAGACGGATGCGCTGGCACAGCCGCCTCAGGATGGTTTCCGCCACTTTGCCGGCGGCATCCGGGCCGCTGATTCTCGACAGCAGGACAACAAATTCATCCCCACCCAGACGGGCAACGGAATCCTCCTCCCGCACGCAACCAGTAAGCCACTGGGCAACCTGTTTCAACAGCTCATCGCCGGAATCGTGACCGAGGGTGTCATTGATCCGCTTGAAACCATCAAGGTCCAGAAACATCAGCGCGGCAGGCTCCCCGCTGCGGCGGCTCCGGCGAACCACGTGGTTCAGCCGGTCACGGAAAAGCTGTCGGTTCGCCAGACCGGTCAGAGGATCATAGAACGCGAGGCGATGCAGTTCCGACTGCGCCGCTTTCAATTGCGTCAGGTCCCGCAGGCTCAGCACCACACCGTTCACCCCCGGCACATTCAGCATCGCGGTATAGGTGCCTTCCATGTCCCGCCACTGGCCTTCGGCATCACGTACACGGGCGCGAATAACCGGCATTTGTTTACCGGGGGCCCCGATCGCGTCATCAAATCCGGTCACCAGCTGTGGCCAGTCATCGCCATGCACAATCGACTCAAAGTCCAGTTCCTGCAGCTTGTCGGGATCAAAACCAAGAATGTCCATGCTGGAGGGGCTTGCATACTGTGGCTTGCCATCGCGACCAAGCACCAGGGTGACATTGGCTGCGCCTTCGGTAATGGCACGGTACCGGCCAGCACCCACCTGCGCGAGTATGCGGGAGCGGATCAGCGTCAGGGCGAACAGGAACAACAACAGACTGATAACAATACCGGCACCCAGGACAATCGGGGGCCTGGGATCGGACGCCAGGAAATCAAAGGCGGGTGTCGAGCGGGTCTGTAACAGCCAGTCCCGGCCGCCATGGCGGATGGTCTGGCTCATTTCAAAACTGAAATCGTTATCCAGGGAACCGAGGTTGGAGCCATACATCACCGCGTCCCGGGAGACCTGGTTACCGTCGTAGATACGCACATCCAGAAAAGGCGAAATCAGGCCGACAATGCCGTCAATCAGGTTATTCATACGGAATGCACTGAACACGTAACCGGCCAGCATCATCCGGCGCTCCCCACGGAGGTCCGGAATCTTCCCGCCCTGGTACACCGGGTAATACATCAGGAAGCTGGCCTGATCTTCCGCAACTTCCTCCTGGATCAGGATCACTTTCCCGGTCACTGTTGGTTTGGCATCATCCCGGGCTTCTTCCATTGCGCGGCGATGAATGGGGTCACTGAAAGCATCGTAACCCAGCGCCCTGCGATTGCGTTCCGTACCGGGCTCCAAATATACCATCGGGTAATAATCCGGCCCGGCCCCCAACGGCGTGACCAGGTAATTGCGCACGCCCTCGGCACGGACCGAGGAAATATGATCCGCCATACGCCGCACGCCAATGCGCTCGACATAGCCAATCCCCTGTATGCCGGGGTAGTAACGGTCTATATCGACCTTGTCCACGTACTCCCGCCACTCATCGCGACTTACCTCTCCAGCTACGGCAAACAGACCCGCGCTGCCGGCCAGCACCTGCTCATAGTTCAGCAACCGTTCTTCGATGGCGGTCTTGAGCTGAAGCGACTGTGTACGGAAACGGGCCTCAGTGCGGTCTTCAACCAGTCGAATGGAAACCTGCCAAAGCAAAAGGGTCACCGCGATACTGGCAGCGAAAAGAAGCCACGCAACCCAGGCGTTGCGCAATTTCAGAAGTGTCCTGAGGGGAAGTTCCTTTTTGTTCATCATTCGGGCAGGTCCGGTCCGTGGCCAACGTTCTTGTTTAGTTCCGGCAGTATAACAAAAGCCCCGGGCAATGTCCCTGACCAGACATTACCCGGGGCTTTGGTACCAACGCCGGATCAGGGCTTCATCACAAGATAGATGGCCCGCCCCTGGCGCACTATGCGAACCGACACGGCACGATCCTCGGGTAAAGAGGATACGACCTCATGAAACTCCTCAACCGAACGAACCGGCTTGCGGTGGATCTCGGTAATGACATCCCGCGGACGAATACCCGCGTTCAAAGCCGGTCCCCGGCCAACATGCGCAACCAGAACACCCGAACTCAACTCCATGGCATCGGCGAGCTCCGCGGGTATCGGCTCAACCGACAGCCCCAACGGTGCCGACGCCGGGCCATTCTGATCCGTTGCGGGAGCGCCTGCCTGAACATCACCCTGCTCGGGCAGCTTGCCAATTTCCACATCCAGACTCATCTCCCGGCCTTCCCTGAGCACCGTCAGAGATGCAGTCTCGCCGACGGGGGTACGCCCAACCATGGGCGGCAGGTCCGACGACAGCTCGACATCGTCACCGTCGTACTCAAGCACGATATCGCCTGCTTCCAGACCCGCCTCCTCAGCCGGTGACCCTGCCATGACTTCCGCTACCAGGGCACCCCGGGGACGTTCGAGACCAAAGGATTCGGCCAGGTCCCGATTCACTTCCTGAATCAGCACACCCAGCCAGCCGCGGGCTACCACCCCCTTGTCACGAATCTGCCTGAAGACATTCATGGCGTCATCGATGGGAATGGCAAAGGAAACTCCCATGAAGCCCCCGGAACGGGTGTAGATCTGGGAATTAATGCCAACCACTTCGCCGTCAAGATTGAACAGCGGACCGCCGGAGTTCCCCGGATTAATGGCAACGTCAGTCTGGATGAACGGTACGTAGTTCTCGGTAGGCAGTGAACGACCGAGCGCACTGACAATGCCAGCAGTAACTGTGTAATCAAACCCGAAGGGAGAACCAATAGCCAACACCCACTCCCCCACTTTCAGATCCCGGGACTGGCCAATCTTGACCACCGGAAGGTCATCACCATCCTCAATCTTGAGCACGGCCATATCGGAACGGGGATCCGTACCCACCAGGGTTGCCGGCAATTCACGCCGATCACTCAGCCGCACGACAATCTCATCAGCACCCTCGATCACGTGATTGTTAGTCAGCACATACCCGTCTTTCGAAACAATGAAGCCGGACCCCATGGAACGACGGGGTTCCGAGCGCCCGGGACTGTTACCAAACGGAGACTGGGGCCCCCGAAAGAAGTCCTGGAAGAATTCCGGCAGCTGTTCCAGCTGGCGTTCATCAAACGGCATACCGGGATAACCGCCACCGCTGCGGGAGGACGAAGGAGTGCTGGTCGTACTGATGTTAACCACGGCGCCGGAGTTCTCCTCCACCAGTTCGGTGAAATCCGGAAGACTGCGTGCACTGACCCCCTGGGCCCAGACCAGAGACACCATCAGACACAGAACGAATGCCAAAGCCGTGGATACACCACCGGAGGTTGTCGCCAGCGTTCTGCGCTTCAGGTTTATTGTTAACATTTAGAACCCCCTGTTTATCAGAACTTTACGAATATTCTGTAGTCAGATACGCGATTTTCAACTTACAAAACGGTAGGGTTTGCGGGCACATGTCTGTCGATGGCGGCAGCAACTCGGATCAGCCGGGGTTCGTAACGATGGGCAGAGTGTCGCTGCAGCCAGCGAACCAGCGCGAAGCCACCGGCAAGCCCTGCTACAGCGCCAGCGATAGAAGCAGGATCCTGCCCCCCTGAACCCTGGTAACCCAGTACCGCCCCCATAACCATCAACAACAACGGCACGGCATACACCAGCAGGGACGCCCTCAGCAAGGCCGCCTCATCAATGGCCAGGGTGACCTCGTCGCCCACCTGCGCCTCCAGGTCATTAGCCACCAGCACCTGGTTGGCCCGGCCACCGGTCGCGCCGGCCAGCGCACGCTGACCACACCCATGACGGGCCGCACAGCTCTGGCAGGCGCTGCTACGAATGGTCTGTACCCAGACGCGCGCGCCGTCGATCGCCACAACCTTACCATTTTCAGTAATCATCGCCGGGCCGTCTCAAACGCCATGGCATCGTCTACCTCCACGGATTCCGCCACTTTCTTCGCCGTTACCGGGGGCACTTCGCCGACCACTGTTACCATAAAAGAACGGTCTCCCGTCTCCAGCTGATTGATGTATACGGTAGTGGCGCCAATCCTGGACGCCCCGGTGGGCATGGTAATCCGCCCTGTCGGCTCGACAAACACAGAAAAGGCCGCCAGCCCGTCTGAAAATGCTACCGCCTGACCATTGCCAGAGCGCGGCGCGGCGGCCGGCATAAACCCCTCGGGCTGCCAACGCAGTATCCAGCCATCCATTCGCGGCGCCTGGGAAGAGGAGCTCCCGTCGCTCAGGGAGCGCTCTATTTCCTGTCCCCGGGTTTGCACCTGAAATTCGCTGTCCGGCAGATTATCCGTGATTTCCAGACTGGTAAACTGGAAATGCTCCAACACCTCGTCGGTATCCGAACGGACATGGCTCTTGACCAGCAGACCAGTGGATTTCTCAAGCCACAAGCGGTGACTGTAGCGGTGTTCATCCCGTGCCTTGAGCGCAATTTTCACCACATCGTAGCCGGCCACCCGGTCTTCCCCCATCAACTCCGGGGTATACCACTGGATGACCGGCATCAACTGGCTCGAAAACGCTTCTGCAAACGGACCGGAAGGAATCACCTGATCCAGCTGGATGCGCCCCTGGTCAGGCAGAACACAGACAACCCGCATGCCCTTGCGGACGATTTCACCACTGCCGCCATCCTGGAGCACCAAACGCTCTTCAACCACGCCGTCACGGTAGCGATGGGCAATTTGCAGGGAACTGACCTGGTCCCCACGGGCATATACAAACACACCGCGATAGGAGGTCATATTGAGCGCCGGCCCCAAACGGGCCAGCCATTGTTCAGCAGTCTTTGACGCGGTACCGGTTTCAGATTCTGCACTGACCGCAACGGCAGGCGAAGCCGCGAGGAGCATCGCGACAGTCACCATACAGAACCTGTGAACCCGAAAATACCGGGTAATTGCCCGCCAATTCAACATCGACCACTCCACTTCCGAATACTAGTAAGCCGGGGCTGACGCACTGACCAGCCGGGCATAGCCAACGGATCCCCGACCTGCTCCCACGCTGTTGTGCTGAGCATGTTCAAGCAGATACCGACTCAGATGTTCCCATTGTTCCTCGTCCAGCCCCTGCAGGGCGACTTCCTGTACCTCGTCACCCGCGCCTTCACCTGCGGCAGCGGCATCCGCACTGGCCACTCCGGCAACTTGTCCCTCGAGCGCGGATGAGTCCCACCCTGCGCCGACACCAAACCCGACAATCAACGCGAGACTCACCATGGCAACTGCCGGCCAGTGCCAGCTTCTGTTCCGATGCACGTTGACGGCCTCGACCCCGGTTCCGGTGGCGCTCTGACCTGAGAGCGCGCGCCTGACGCCGGCACTGACATCGATAGCATCCGAGGGAGCTTGGCTCTGGTGCATGAGATCCCGCACTTGCTGCCAGCGCTGCCACTGGGAGCGAACATCGTTCTGCTCATCATGGGACAACAGCCGTCGGACGGATAGCTCATCCGCTTCATCGTCCATCATGGCAGACAGTGTTTCTCTGAGACGATCATCCATGGGATGCAACCTCATTCACGTCGGGGAATTATTGAGTAGCGGCCCGAGCTGTCGATCAACAGCATCCCGCGCCCTGAATATCCGGGACCGGACGGTGCCAATCGGGCACTCCAGTATGCGCGCGATATCCTCATAGCTCAGACCATCATATTCTCTGAGCAGAAAAGCGGAGCGGAGTTCCTCCGGGAGGTTCGATATTGCCCTGCCCAGTTCCTGCTGCAACTGCTCCCGCTGCAACAGCTTCTCCGGGGACGCGCTGTCCCGCAGCCTGGCGCCGTCTTCAAAGTTTTCCGCTTCGGTGACATCCGCACTCCCCTGCGGCCTTCGACCACGGGCCTCAAGGAAATTTTTGGCGGTATTGACAGCAATCCGGTAGAGCCAGGTATAGAATGCGCTGTCACCACGAAAACGGTCCATTGCCCGGAAGGCCTTCACAAAGGTTTCCTGGGTCAGGTCCTGCACTTCCTGGCTGTCGTAGATATACCGGCTGATGATCGAGGCCACCCGGGACTGATACTTGACGACCAGGAGGTCAAACGCTGCCCGATCACCATGGCGCACTTTGCGTACGAGCTGGAGATCGGTCTGGCTGTCGGGGGCATCCCCCTTGTGCTGATCAGTATCCGGAGTCATGGACGGATTGCCGGGGCGCTCAAGTTTTATAGCCTGCCTTGAATTACTTTGCATCATAATGCTGTCCGGCGTCCGTTTGAGAATCGGCCAGGGCCAGGTCAGGCCTGCCCTCGTCAGGGCAAATAGACAGCAAGCGTAAAGTTTAGTTCAATACACGTCCACATTATGGCCCGCGATAACGACCCAATGCCACAGTCTCACGAATACGATGTCCTGATTATCGGCAGCGGTGCTGCCGGCCTAACCGTCGCTCTCAATCTGCCGGAGCACCTGAATGTCTGTGTCGTAAGCAAGGCCGACATCAGCAGCGGGGCCACGCTCTGGGCCCAGGGTGGCATTGCAGCGGTACTGGATGACGAAGACTCCCTGGAGAACCATGTCCAGGATACGCTGAATGCCGGAGGGGGCCTGTGCCATGAAGACGCCGTGCAATTCACCGTCGAACACGGCAAGGAGAGCATCAACTGGCTTATCGACTCGGGAGTGGATTTCACCCGTGACGAACGCTCGCAGTACCACCTGACTCGCGAGGGCGGCCACAGCCACCGACGCATCATTCATGCCGCGGACGCCACCGGACATGCCGTTTCCACCACCCTGACATCTCAGGCACAGGCACGCTCCAATGTCACCCTGATATCGGGCCGGGTAGCGGTGGACCTGATCACCAACCGCAAACTGTCATTGCCGGGCAATCGCTGTGTCGGCGCCTACGTTCTCAATCTGGAAGACAATCACGTTGAGCTGATCCGGGCCCGTTTTACCGTGATCGCCACCGGCGGCGCCAGCAAGGCCTATCGCTACACCACCAACCCGGACGGCGCGTCCGGCGACGGCATCGCGATGGCCTGGCGTGCCGGGTGCCGGGTTGCCAATATGGAATTCAACCAGTTCCATCCGACCTGCCTGTACCATCCTCACGCCAAATCCTTCCTGATCACGGAAGCCGTGAGGGGTGAAGGCGGCGTGCTCAAGCTTCCGGACGGCAGCCGCTTCATGGACCGGTTCGACAAGCGTGGAGAACTCGCGCCCCGCGACATCGTGGCACGTGCTATCGACCATGAGATGAAACGCCTGGGCGCCGACCACCTGTACCTGGACATCAGCCACAAGCCGGCCGACTTTATCAGACATCACTTCCCGACCATTTACGAGAAGTGCCTTGAGTTTGGCATCGACATCACCAAAGAGCCCATCCCCGTGGTGCCGGCGGCACACTATACCTGTGGCGGCATTGTCAGTGATGACCGCGCCCGCACCGACATCAACCAGTTGTATGTGGTTGGGGAAGCCGCTTTCACCGGCCTGCACGGCGCCAATCGCATGGCCAGCAACTCCCTGCTGGAGTGCCTGGTGTATGGGCGCGCTGCCGCCGCCGACATTACCCGCCGGGAAGCCGACATTCCGCCACCGCCGCCAGTGCCGGACTGGGACGAAAGTCAGGTGCGGGATTCCGACGAGGACGTGGTAATCTCCCACAACTGGGACGAACTGCGCCATTTCATGTGGGACTATGTTGGCATTGTACGCACCACCAAGCGCCTGCAGAGAGCCAAGCACCGCGTCGATCTGCTGTCGCGGGAAATAGGTGAGTTCTACAGCAACTACCGGGTCACCAATGACCTGCTTGAGCTGCGCAACCTGGTTACGGTGTCTGACCTGATCATCTGCTCCGCGCTCCAGCGCAAGGAGAGCCGGGGCCTCCATTACACCCTGGATTACCCGGGGCTACTTAACGAGCCGGGGGACACGGTGCTGTTCCCGACAACGTACAGAACGCTATCACCCTGACACACCCGACCAGCGGAAAGAGAAACCGAATGTCTGACAACACCGAATACAAACGCCTGTGGTGGCACAGCCGCCGGGGAATGCTGGAACTGGACGTATTGCTGGTCCCATTTGTGGAAGAGGCGTACCCCGACCTGCCCGCAGACGACCAGGCGCGCTACGAGAAACTGCTGACCTGCGAGGACACCGACATGTTCGAGTGGTTCATGCAGCGTAGTCGACCGGAAGATCCGGACCTTCAGCGTATCGTGGATATGATCCTGAACCGTGTCCAGCCGGATTAACCTGCATCTTCGGCCGTCGGCTCCCCAGGGCTGGTTGCGTAACTTGCTAAGGGCGGTTAACACCGTGACGGAGCTGACTCTGGATCACAACCAACTCCGGGCCCGCTTCGGCTCCGGCGACAGCTGCCCGGTCGCCGTCGCGGGGGAGAGCCGGCTAAGTCCCCGGCTGACACTCTTGAAAATTCGGCCAACCGACTCCAGATTCCATTCACGCCTGGTTGTTCTGGCCAATTTCGGCCCAGGGTTTCGCAATGTCGATCCCGAGGAATTCCGCCGTTTGCGGATGTGGCTGAGACTGGGTCAGTCCAACCGCCCCCTCGTCAGCAACACCGATACCGGGAGTGCCCAATGACAGATCCATCGACCCTCGTTGCAGGCCAACCACTGCCTGCTTCAGCCTGGGCCGCCCTTGAAGACCAACGCATTGTCCGTATTGCAGGTTCCGGAACCGACAAATTTCTCCAGGGTCAGTTCAGTCAGAACCTGACGGACGTCACCGAGGCCTTCTCGCCCCGAGCTGCGGCCAGCACCCCCAAAGGCAGGGCCTATTGCCTGACGCGCATGGTGCGTGACGGGGATGACGTTCTGCTCGCGCTGCCGGAAGACCTTGCCGACCACATCACCAGCCAGCTGCGCAAATACCTGATGCTGTTTCGCGGCACGACGATGGAGGTTGTCGACGGCGCCCGCGTGCTTGGCATCCTTGGCGATGATATTGCCCGGCGCTTCGGTGAGGATGCCGCACTCAACCTCCACAACCCCGGCGACAGCCTTGTTGTCGGCCAGCACCACCTGATCAGGACCGAGAATACGGCCGAGGGCCTTCCCCGGTATGAGCTCTGGCAACTGGGTGAGTTTTCGCCGCAACAATCCGAAGCCTTCCCGGAAGCCGAACGCACAGAACTCGTCGACTGGCAGGCATCGGAAATCGCGGCGGGTATTGCCAGACTCACACCGGAATCCATGGAAGCCTACGTGCCACAGATGCTGAACTGGCAACACGTGCTCGGCGTTCATTTCAAGAAAGGTTGCTACACGGGTCAGGAAGTCATTGCCCGTATGCATTTCCTCGGTCAGCTCAAGAAAAGCCTGTTTCGCTTTTCCGCCACCGGCGTAGATGCTGCTCCCGCTTCCGGAACATCGATCAAGGCCGGTGAGAAAACCGTCGGCGAGGTGGTCAATAGCGTTCGTCTGGCAAACCATTCCGTACAATGTCTGGCCGTTGTCCGCCACAATGCCGTGGATACTCCGCTCCACCTGGCCCCCCATCCGGACATCACACTGGAGCGACTGGCACTGCCTTATTCTGTGCCGGAGCAGCAACAATCCGATACGCCAGATACATAAGTTGACAGGCATTCCGACGATTTTTTGCTATAAAGTACGTCATATTTTTGAATATTTTCAGGCGACGGACCTCAACTGACCATGTCGAACATTGTTGAAACCATCAGAAATGATCTGATCAGTGCGATCGAAAATGACAAGCTGGTGCTGCCAACGCTGCCGGAAGTCGCCTTGCAGGTGCGGGAGATTGCCGAGTCGGAGGACTCCGCCATTCTGGACCTGGTCAAAGTCATCAGTAACGATACCGCCCTGTCCGCCCGTATTATCCGTGTCTGCAACAGCCCCCTGTTTCGGGGCAGCCGCGCCATAGAAAACCTGAATATGGCCGTCAGCCGCCTGGGTATGGCCTATACCAGCAATCTGGCGATGGGACTTGCGATGGAGCAGATGTTTCAGGCCACGTCTGACATGATCGACAAGCGTCTGCGGGCAACATGGCAAACCAGCACAGAAGTCGCTGGTGTTTGCCACGTTCTGGCCCAGCATTACACCCGACTGAAGCCGGACCAGGCCACGCTGGCCGGCCTGGTTCATCTGATTGGTGTACTGCCTATCCTGCGGTACGTTGAGGATCGGGATATCCAGATCAGCAGCATTATGCTCGATAATGTCATTGATGCACTGCATCCGCGTATCGGCAACCTGATCCTGAAAAAGTGGGATTTTCCGGAGGAACTCCAGTCCGTGCCACTGGACTATGCCAACTTCCAGCGCGAGGTGCCGGCGCCGGACTACGCTGACCTGGTGATGGTGGCCAATTTGCAGCTGGTGGCTGGTTCCGATCATCCCTGGACTGAGATGGACTGGAAATCCATTTCCGCCTTTGATCGACTTGGCCTTGATCCCGAGGTGGACATGAGCGAGGAGGAAGACCTCAACGCTCAGATGGAAGCCGCTATGGCCCTGCTTAAGTAGTCATAGAGAACTGGGGCTGGTCCCGGGGAGGGGGTACTTTTTCTTCGGGAAAAGAACTCGCTTCGCTCAGACACCTTTGTCCTGCCAGAAAAAGTACCCCCGCCCCGTGACCGGTCGGATGCTTTTCTTTGCCGCCTGAACAGCAGAACCCTGCATTTCGGTTAAGACTGATTCTGGCTGTAGCGTTTAAGCAGGTCAGACTTTGTTGGTAGCGACCAGTCTACGGGCTGCATCCCTTCCTGCTTCAGCCAGTCATTAGCACGTGAGAAATGCTTGCAGCCGAAGAAGCCACGGTAAGCGCTCAGTGGTGACGGGTGCGGACCATCCAGTACATGATGGCGGCTGCGGTCGATGTGCTGCCCCTTCTTTTTCGCGTAACTGCCCCAGAGCAGGAACACCACCCCTTGCCGTTCACGGTTGATGGTTTCGATAACCTTGTCGGTGAAGACTTCCCAGCCCTTGCCCTGGTGGGCGCCGGCCTGGCCCTGGACCACGGTGAGTACGCTGTTGAGCAGTAACACGCCCTGTTCCGCCCAGGGTTGCAGGCAGCCGTGGTCCGGTGGCTCGATGCCCAGATCTTCGCGGATTTCCTTGTAGATGTTTACCAGTGACGGGGGTGTGGGTACGTCCGGGCGGACGGAGAAGCAGAGGCCGTGGGCCTGGCCGGGGCCGTGGTAGGGGTCCTGGCCGAGGATCACCACGCGCACTTTGTCCAGCGGCGTGCTGTTGAGGGCATTGAAGCAATGATGGCTGGCCGGGAACAGGGTTTTACCGGCCTGTTCCTCGGCAGCCAGGAATTCCGCCAGCTTTTGCATGTAGGGCTGGCGAAATTCCGCTTCTAAATGCTGACTCCAGCCCCGGTCGGGCCTGAGCTGGCTGGCCAGTACCTCCGCCGGGTGCATGGGTTACTCCTCGTCTTTCCGGGCTTCAGCCTTGTGTTCCGGGCGCATGGCCGGGAACAGGATGACGTCGCGGATCGACTGCGAGTTGGTCAGCAGCATGGCCAGGCGGTCGATCCCGATGCCCTCGCCGGCGGTGGGCGGCAGGCCGTATTCCAGGGCCATCACGTAGTCTTCGTCGTAGAACATGGCCTCGTCATCACCGGCGTCTTTCTCGGCGACCTGGGCCTGAAAACGTTCGGCCTGGTCCTCGGCGTCGTTCAGCTCCGAGAAGCCGTTGGCGATCTCGCGGCCGCCAACGAAGAATTCGAAGCGTTCGGTGACGAACGGATCACTGTCTTTGCAGCGGGCCAGCGGTGACACTTCTTTCGGGTATTCGGTGATGAACGTCGGCTGCATCAGGCGGTGCTCAGCCGTGGCTTCGAAGATCTCGATCTGCACCTTACCCAGGCCCCAGCCATCCTTGAGGTGGATGCCCAGATCCTTCGCCACCTGGCGGGCGCTTTCTTCGTTCGCCAGCTGCTCAGCCTTGATGTCCGGGTTGTAGCGCAGGATGGCGTCGACCACTGTCAGACGATCGAACGGCTTACCGAAATCGTATTCGATGGTTTCTTCCTCACCGTCCTTCAGCGTGCGGGTGTTCACCACCGTGGTCGTGCCCAGTACCTTCTCGGTAATGGTCCGCAACATGTCCTCGGTGAGATCCATCAGATCATTGTAATCCGCGTACGCCTGGTAGAACTCCACCATGGTGAATTCCGGATTATGACGGGTGGAAAGCCCTTCATTGCGGAAGTTGCGGTTAATCTCGAACACCCGCTCGAAACCACCGACCACCAGGCGCTTGAGGAACAGTTCCGGCGCAATGCGCAGGTACATGTCGATGCCCAGGGCATTGTGATGGGTCACGAACGGCCGAGCCGTGGCGCCACCGGGAATCACCTGCAGCATCGGGGTTTCCACTTCCATGAAATCCCGGTCAGTGAAGTACTGGCGCATGGCGCTGATGATTTTCGAGCGCGCGTAGAACACCCGGCGACTATCCTCGTTCACCATCAGGTCGACGTAGCGGTGACGGTAACGGGCCTCGGTATCGGTCAGGCCTTTGTGCTTCTCCGGCAGCGGGCGCAGGGACTTGGTGAGCAGTGTATACTCGTCCATGGTCACGTACAGGTCGCCCTTGCCGGACTTGCACAGGATGCCTCGCACACCCACGATATCCCCAAGATCCCAGTGCTTGGTGTCTTTCTGGACATCCTTGGTCGCATAGATCTGGATGCGGCCGGTCATGTCCTGAACCACCTTGAACGCCTTGCGGTCAAGCATCATGCGGCCGGCAATGGCCACCTGGATACCCATCTCCGCCAGCTCTTCCTTGGTCTTGTCACCGTATTTGGCCTGCAGCTCGGCGGCCGTCGCGTCACGGCGGAAGTCATTGGGGAAGGCGTTGCCCTGCTCGCGCATGTCCGACAGCTTGGCGCGGCGCTCGGCAATCAGCTTGTTGTCCTCGTGCTGTGCATTCTGGGTTTGTTCAGTCATGTTGGCTCACTAAAAATCGGGGGTTGTCCGGGTTAGCGTGGCGAAGGCGCTGGGTTACAGCGCCATCTTCAGGCTGGCTTCGATGAACTTGTCGATGTCACCGTCCAGCACCGACTGGGTATTGCTGGTTTCGACCTTGGTGCGCAGATCCTTGATACGGCTGTCATCCAGTACGTAGGAGCGAATCTGGCTGCCCCAGCCGATATCGGCCTTGGCATCTTCGGCTTTCTGCTTCTCGGCGTTACGTTCCTGCATCTCGCGTTCAAAGAGTTTGGCCTTGAGCTGTTTCATGGCCTGGTCTTTGTTCTGATGCTGGCTGCGCCCGGCCTGACAGGCCACCACAATCCCGGTGGGGTTGTGAGTCAGACGTACCGCGGACTCGGTCCGGTTTACGTGCTGACCACCAGCGCCGGACGCACGGTATACGTCAACGCGCAGGTCAGACGGGTTGATTTCGATTTCAAAGCTGTCATCCACTTCCGGTGATACGAACACGGAAGAGAAGGAGGTATGGCGACGGTTACCGGAATCGAACGGCGACTTCCTCACCAGGCGATGGACACCGGTTTCGGTGCGCAACCAGCCGTAGGCGTAATCGCCCTGGATATGGATAGTGGCGCTCTTGATACCGGCCACATCCCCTTCCTGCAATTCGACGATTTCCGCTTTGAAGCCACGACGCTCTGCCCAGCGCAGGTACATGCGCAGCAGCATGTTACCCCAATCCTGGGCTTCGGTACCGCCGGAGCCGGCCTGGATGTCCAGGTAGGCGTTGTTGGCGTCCATCTCGCCGGAAAACATGCGACGGAACTCGAGTTTTTCCAGTTCCTTGTCGAGGCTTTGCAGATCGGCCTCGATTTCGCCGACGGTACCTTCGTCCTCTTCCTCGGCCGCGATTTCCAGCAGGCCGTCGGCGTCTTCAAGGCCGGAGGTGAGGTTGTCGATGGTGCGCACGATCAGTTCAAGGTCTGAGCGCTCCTTACCCAGGGCCTGGGCGCGCTCGGGATCGTCCCACACCGTGGGCATTTCCAGTTCCCGCTCTACTTCGACCAGTCGTTCGCTACGCTGATCGTAGTCAAAGATACCCCCTGAGCGCTTCGGTGCGCTCACGAAGTTCTTTAATCTTCGTCACAATGGGATTAATTTCCATGGAAACCTTACTCGCTATTGAAAAATGGAGAGTAAAAACAGAGGCGGAATTCTACCGGAATTCTGTTTGTAAATCAGCCTGTGGGTTTTGTTTGCCTTGGAGTTGGTTCCGGGGTGGGGGTCGCTTTTCTTTCGGGAAAAGAACTCGCTTCGCTCAGACACCTTTGTCCCTGCAGAAAAGCGACCCCCACCCCGAAACCGGCAGGCCTGCTTGCCGGCCTTCCATGCTTGTCGGATTACGCTTTGCTAATCCGACATAGCACCCACAAAATCAGGAGCTCAGCGGTTCCAGATAATCCACCAACAACTGCAGGTTGGTTCTTCCCCTGAACGTATTGGCATCCGGCTTGTAAACCACTCTGGCCCCGGTTTTAGTGTAGTCGGGCACTTCCGGCCCGGTGTTGAACGCAATGCCATCAACAATCCCGCTGCCATCAGCGGGCTGCAGCACCAGTTTCAGGTGGTTTTCGCCGACGATGCGCTGGCTGACCACACGGAATTCGCCATCGAACAGCGGCTCGGGAAAGTGCTGCCCCCAGGGACCGGCTCGCTTGAGCAGGGTAGCGGTGTCGAGGCACAGCTCCTGGCTGTTCAGCGGGCCGTCGGTGACGATGGCGGCTTCCAGGTCTTCCGGCGTTAGCGTATCCCGCACGGCTTGATCGAAAGCCTCGCAGAAAGTGTCCAGATCTTCCCTGGCCAGGGTCATGCCGGCAGCCATGGCGTGGCCGCCGTATTTTTTCATCAGGCCGGGATTGCGCGAGTCCACTACCGCCAGGGCGTCGCGGATGTGCAGGCCGGGGATGGAGCGGGCGGAGCCTTTGACGTCTTCGCCGTTGTCGTCCGCGGCAAACGCTATTGTCGGACGGTTGGTTTGCTCGCGGATTCGCGCGGCGAGAATGCCGATGACGCCCTGATGCCACTCCGGGTCATACAGCGCCAGCCCCCAGGGCAACCCCTCCAGATCCAGGGACATGGACGCCAGCAGGTCCTGGGCCTGGGCTTTCATGTCTTTTTCGATGGTGCGGCGTTCGCGGTTGAAGGTGTCCAGCTCTCTGGCCAGCCTCTGGGCCTCGTCGGGGCTGTCGGCCAGCAGGCAGGCGATGCCGATGCTCATGTCATCGAGCCGGCCGGCGGCGTTGAGGCGGGGGCCGACGACGAAGCCAAGGTCGGTGGAACTGATGGCGGTGTGATCACGGCCTGCCACTTCCAGCAGCGCCAGAATACCCGGGCGGGCCTCGCCCTGACGTATCCGGCGCAGGCCCTGCTCTACGAATATCCGGTTATTGTGGTCCAGTGGCACAACATCGGCCACGGTGCCCAGCGCCACCAGATCCAGCAGGGTGCCAAGATTGGGCTGCGGCTCCGGCAGTCTGCCCTGCTCCCGCAGGTGTTTGCGCAACGCCGTCAGTACGTAAAACATCACGCCCACACCGGCGGCATTCTTGCTGAGGAACGGGCAACCCGGCTGATTGGGATTCACGATGGCATCGGCATCTGGCAACGTCTCGCCGGCCAGGTGATGGTCGGTGATGACCACCCGGATGCCCAGTTCTTTTGCCGCCCTGACACCCTCAACGGCGGAAATACCATTATCCACCGTGACCATCAGGTCCGGTAGCTCGCCCTCATCCTTCAGGCGATGAATGATGCCCGGGGTCAGGCCATAGCCGTCAGCAAACCGGCTGGGCACGCGGAAGTCGACGCTTTTCAGACCAAGCATGGACAATCCCAACATGGCGACAGCGGTGCTGGTGGCACCGTCAGCGTCAAAATCCCCCAGAATCATCACCCGCTGCTGACCGGTGATCGCTTCAGACAACAGCTCCACCGCCCGGTCAATACCGCGCAGCTCCAGCGGCGAGGCCAGGTGCTTCAGGGTATAAGTCAGCTGCTCATCGGAAGTGACGCCGCGTGCGGCGTATAAACGGCGAAGCAAGGGGGGCAGGTTTTGGCCCCAGCCCGGAAGGGTGTCGGGCTGGGGGCGACGCAGGATCTTTTTGGGTGTCATACCGGATCAGGTATTCTTCCAGTGTTTGGCGATGAATTCCTGAACACCCGCGATGTTGTTATCCAGCACCGTGTAGCGCTCTTCCCGCTCGAACAGGTCCGCCATGTGCGCCGGCAATTCGGGCTTGACGGCCAGGCCGGATTCCGCGATGGCATCCGGGAACTTGGCCGGGTGGGCCGTACCCAGGGTCACCATCGGCACGGCCTTGTCACGGCGACAGTTACGGGCGGCACGCACACCGATAGCGGTGTGGGGATCCAGCAGGTATTCGTTCTGCTCGTAGATCTCGCGAATAGTATCGCAGGTGGTCTTGTCGTCCACCGCGTCACTGTCAAACAACTTGCGAGCATGCTTCCAACGGTATTCCTCGATACTGACCGGCCCCTTGGCGGCATTCTCCAGAAGCAGCTTGACCGCCGCGCCGTCACGACCGTGCAGATCGAACAGCAGGCGCTCGAAATTGCTGGATACCATGATATCCATGCTCGGCGACAGGGTATGTTCGAGCTGGTGCTGCTCGTACTTGTTGCCGCTCATGAAGCGATGAAGAATGTCGTTACGGTTGGTGGCGATCACCAGTTGGGAGATCGGCAGGCCCATTTTCTTCGCCAGGTAACCGGCAAAAATGTCACCGAAATTACCGGTAGGCACCGAGAACGCCATGCTGCGATCGGGACCGCCCAGCGCCAGCGACGCCTGGAAGTAATAGACGATCTGGGCCATGATCCGCGCCCAGTTGATGGAGTTCACCGCAGCCAGCTGGGTCTTGCCACCCAGGAACGACTGGTTGCCGAAGCTCTCCTTCACCATACGCTGGCAGTCATCAAAGTTGCCGCGCACCGCTATGTTGTGGATATTGTCGCCCTTGACCGTGGTCATCTGGCGACGCTGCACTTCGGACACCCGCTCGTGCGGATGCAGGATGAAGATATCCACGTGCTCGCAACGACGGCAGCCTTCAATCGCCGCGGAACCGGTATCACCCGAGGTTGCCCCCATGATGACCACGTGCTGCTTGCGTTTCTCCAGCACGTAATCCAGCAGACGGCCCAGCAGCTGCAGGGCGAAATCCTTGAACGCCAGGGTCGGACCGCGGAACAGTTCCAACACCCATTCATTGGTGTCGAGCTGAACCAGCGGGGCAACCGACTGATGGGCAAACACGCTATAGGTCTCGTCCAGCATCTTGCGGAAATCATCAGCCGGAATGGCGTCGTCCACGAACGGGTACATGACGTTGAACGCCAGCTCGCTGTAGGACAGGCCACGCCAGCTGCGAATTTCTTCCACGCTGAAGTGCGGCAGGGATTCGGGCACATACAGGCCACCATCGGTGGCCAGCCCGGTCAGCAGAACGTCTTCAAAACCCAGAGCGGGAGCTTCCCCCCGTGTACTGATGTATCTCACGTGCGTACCTGTCAGTTGAAGTTTTCGGCGCGGATGCGAACAACCTGACCATCGATGTCCGTCAGGGCTTCCAGTTCTTCAATGGCGCGGTTTACCTGGCGCTCCTGAACCGTGTGGGTCAGGATGATCACCGGAATGCGGCCATCTTTCAGCTCCGACTCCTTCTGCATGATCGACTCTATGTTGATGCCATGCTCGCTGAGAATCGAGGCCACCTTGGCCAGCACACCGGGATGGTCCATGGCGGTGATGCGCAGATAGTACGCCGACTGAATGTCTTCCATCGGCAAGACATTGAGATCTTCCAGCGCGGACGGATCAAAGCCGAGGTAGGGCACCCGCTGGGAGCTTCCGGCTGCGACCGTGCGGGCCACATCCACGATATCAGCGATCACTGCGGAGGCCGTCGCCTCGTCGCCGGCCCCCGGACCGTAATACATGGTCTGACCAACCGCGTCGCCGTCCACCAGTACCGCGTTGAGAACGCCATCGACCTGGGCAATCAGGTGGCTCCGTGGCACCAGGGTCGGATGCACACGCAGCTCGATACCGTCATCACGACGACGGGCAATGCCAAGGTGTTTGATGCGATAACCCAGCAGCTCCGCATGGGCAATGTCGTAAGGCGTGATCTGCGAGATGCCCTCGGTGTAGGCTTTTTCGAATTGCAGCGGCACACCAAAACCGGCCGAAGCCAGGATGGTCAGCTTATGTGCGGCATCAATACCTTCCACGTCAAACGTGGGGTCGGCTTCGGCGTAACCCAGGTCCTGGGCCTCCTTGAGCACTTCCGCGAATTCGCGGCCTGCGCGCATCTCGGTAAGAATGTAGTTGCCAGTACCGTTGATGATGCCGGCAATCCAGTCGATGCGGTTGGCAGCCATGCCCTCGCGAACCGATTTGATCACCGGAATACCGCCCGCCACGCCGGCCTCATAGGCAACGATAACGCCGGCTTTTTCTGCCGCCTCAAAGATCTCGTTACCGTGGACCGCGATCAGGGCCTTGTTGGCCGTCACCACATGCTTGCCATTCCTGATGGCAGCCAGCACCAGTTCCCGGGCAGCGTCATATCCACCAATCAACTCCACCACAACATCAATATCGGGGTCGTTGATGACGTCGAAAATGTCGGTGCTGAACGGAATACCGCCCATATCAATATCTTCCCGGGGGGTACGGCTAGCCACCCGGCCAATCCGGATATTGCAGCCGGCACGGCCCGTAATGAGTTTGGCGTTTCGGGTCAGTACGTTAAATGTACCGCCGCCGACGGTTCCCAATCCGCAGATTCCGACACTGACGTCTTTCAAACTTTCACCTCTGATCCCGCTTGGGGGTGCTGATGGGTTTTCTTGGGGTTATCTCAAGAGGGCATAGTATACCGATTAAGGGCACACTGAATAAGCCCTGCGTCACTGCTCGGACTTATTCAGTCGGGGGCGCCGGTAAGGCCCCGGCATCCGCAGGGTTACAGCAGGCCAAGCCCTTCGGCCAGTTTCTGCGCGGGGACGTATCCACGCACCATGTTGCCATCTTCCAGCACAATAGCCGGTGTGCCGGTTACCCCAACTTCTCCGCCCAGATTGAACTGATCCCTGACAGGATTCTCGCAGGATTGCGCATCAACCTGTTTGCCGGCTTTGGCCATATCCATAGCCGCCTGCTGATCGTCACTGCACCATACCGAAACGTATTTGTTGAACGACCGGGTATTCGGCCCCGAACGGGGGAACCCATAATAGTGCACGGTAATACCGTATTCGTTGAGCTGGGCCATCTCGTCATGCAACTTGCGGCAATAAGGGCAGTCGATATCGGTAAACACGGCAACCTCAGCCTTCTCTTCGCCGTCGGCACGATAACTGATCACTCCCCTGGCACCAAACGCTTCCATCTGCTGTTTGCGGACAATGGCCCGATTCCTTTCCGACACATTGGCAATGCCTTTATCGGTTACCTGAAGCAGATCACCCGTTAGCAGGTAACCGCCATCCTCGGTGGTATAAATAGTGTCGCCATTATTGCTGTACACCTCATAAAGCCCCGGAGCTTCAGACTCTCGAACCTCACTCACCCTCAGCCCCGGAATGGCCTTGGTCAGCCGCTCGGAAATCCGGTCCTCCACCTCGCCGGCCACCGCAGTGTGCATGCCGGTCAACCCCGCCATCATCAGGGCGACCACCAGGGAGGATGTAAACAGTTTTCTGGCAAACATAATGTCTTCCGCTTTCAGTTGTGGTTCAAACCCGGCGCGTCCCCGGGTCGGGTTCAGTTAATCTACTGCGACACCCTGGCGGCGCGAAAGTTCAGGCGCAGCTCCAAGGTTATCAGAGTTACTGGAAAGAACACCCCTCAGCCACGCGGATGGTGAGTCTGATGCAGGGACTGCAGGCGCTGGCGGGCCACATGGGTATAGATTTGCGTGGTCGAGAGATCGGAGTGCCCCAACAGCATCTGAACCACTCGCAGGTCTGCACCGTGGTTCAGCAGGTGCGTCGCAAAGGCGTGCCTCAGTGTGTGCGGAGACAGGTGCTTGTTAATGCCGGCACGCATGGCGTAATGACGGATACGATGCCAGAAGGTTTGCCGTGTCATTGCCACAGGCCGGTTACCCGGGAACAGTGCATCCGAGGTTCGTCCTTTCAACAATTCCGCGCGCCCTTCTTTCATGTAGCGCAGCAGCCAGTCCACCGCCTCTTCACCAAGCGGAACCAGGCGCTCTTTGTTTCCCTTGCCAGTGATCCGAGCCACGCCCTGGCGCAGGTTGACCTGATCCACTCGCAACTCCGTCAATTCCGAAACCCTCAACCCACACCCATAGAGAATTTCCATCATCGCCTTGTCGCGCAATTCTATGGGGATTTCCGGATCTGGCTCGTCCAGCAGGGCATCAACATCCCGTTCCGACAACGAATCCGGAAGCCTGCGGGGCAGACGCGGGCTGTCAATCTGCAACGTGGGATCTTCACTGATAACCCCCTCTCGCAGCAGATAACGATAGAAGCGCCGCAACCCCGACAGCCTGCGCGCTGCCGTAGAAGTCTTGGCGCCCTCCGCCAACCCCCGGGAGATCCACGCGAGCAGATCCATCCGCTTCACCGCCACCAGAAGCGGTCGCCCCGGCTGATCCACCAGCCAGGCTGCCAGACCCTCCAGATCATTACGGTAAGCCATACGGGTTTTATCGCCCAGGCCATCTTCCAGCCAGATAGCATCGGTGAAACGCGCAATCAGCGCCTCATCATCGGGCCGAAGCTCCTTACGGGATCTGCGTTGAGACACCATACTTACTTCCCGGACCAATGACTAAAACCCTGTTTATAACAGCCAGACACGAAAAAGGCAGCCCGCGGCTGCCTTTTTCTGAAGCACTCTGTTCAGCGCAAGGCTGATCAGCCCAGCTTCTCCTTGATACGAGCTGCCTTACCAGACAGGTCGCGCAGGTAGTAAAGCTTGGCCTGACGTACGTCACCACGACGCTTCACGCTGATGCTGTCGATCAGCTTGGAGTGAGTCTGGAAAGTACGCTCAACACCCACACCGTAAGAAATCTTACGAACAGTGAAGGAAGAGTTCATGCCACGGTTACGCTTACCGATAACAACGCCTTCGAACGCCTGCAGACGCTCACGGTTGCCTTCAGTTACGCGAACCTGGATAACCACGGTGTCACCCGGCGCGAACGCAGGGATTTCCTTGGTCATCTGTTCTGCTTCAAGTTGACTGATGATGTTGTTCTTGCCGCTCATCGTATGCTCCTGATACCCAATCTTTTAATGCCCTGATGATTCAGAGGCACCCGGTTCGTTCAAAATCTCTTCCAGCAGCTCACGCTCTTCGTCCGTCAGTACCCGCTTTTCCAGCAGGTCGGGGCGTCGCTCCCGGGTTCGCCTCAGCGACTGCTTGAGCCGCCAACGCCGGATCTGATCATGGTGACCGCCTAACAAAACATCCGGCACCGCCTGACCTTCGTAAACCTCGGGCCGGGTGTAGTGCGGACAATCCAGCAAACCGTCGGCAAAGGAATCCTGCTCTGCCGACTGCGCATGACCCAGCGCTCCGGGGATGAGGCGCGTAACCGCATCAATGACAGCCATGGCTGCCAACTCGCCGCCGGACAGGACAAAATCCCCCAGCGACACTTCCCGATCGACTTCCGCCGATATCAGGCGCTCGTCGACACCCTCGTAACGGCCCGCCACCAGAATCAACCGTTCTTCCGCCGCAAGGGACTCAACAACAGACTGATTCAGGGTCTCACCCTGGGGTGAGAGATAAACAACACAGGCTTTGCCGGGTGCCGATTCCCTGGCCGCATGGATCGCATCCCGCAGAGGCTGCATTTTCATCAGCATGCCAGGACCACCACCATAAGGCCGGTCATCCACCGTGCGGTGACGATCATGGGTAAATTCCCGCGGGTTCCAGCTCTTGAAGGTCAGAAGACCATCACGAACCGCCCTGCCGGTAATGCCATAATCAGTGACCGCACTGAACATTTCCGGGAACAGACTGACTGCGCCAATCCACACCCTCAGAACTCCGGATCCCAGTCAACAACCATGCGCTTCGCGGCCAGATCCACTTCCCGAACCACCTGATCCGGAAGATAGGGAATCAGCCGCTCACGCTGGTCGATGGAAGCCTGATTGGACTTCACCACCAGAACGTCGTTGGAGCCTGTCTCGATCATGTGATCCAGCACACCCAGGCACTCATCCTCAACAGTGAAGACGTCAAGCCCCTCAAGCTGGTGCCAGTAGTACTCCCCTTCGGGAAGCGCCGGCAGCTCAGCGGTCGGAACCTTGACCTCTGCACCGCAGTATGTGTGCGCCAGATCACGATCATTAATACCTTTCAGCCTGACGACGATCCCCTGCCCCTGGCGGCGACCTTCCTCAAGCCTGGCCGGAATACGCTTACCGTTGAGGACCAGAGTCCAGTCACGGTAGTTCAGTATTCCGTCCCTGGGGTCTGTGTAGGAATAAACCTTAAGCCATCCCTTAACCCCAAACACCGAGGTAATCCGGCCAATCACAGTTTCCTGCGAATGCTGTGTCATGCCATCAACCCCGGTATTAAAGCGTAATTACTCAGCGCCTTTCAGCAGCTGGGCAACGCGATCGGTGGCCTGAGCACCCTGGCCCAGCCAGAACTCAACACGATCACGATCAACGCGCAGACGCTCTTCCTGACCACGGGCAACCGGGTTGAAGAAGCCAACACGCTCAATAAAACGACCGTCGCGGGATTTGCGGCTGTCGGTGACTGTCAGGTGATAGAACGGGCGCTTCTTTGAGCCGCCGCGAGCCAAACGGATTGTTACCATTTAACCAATATCCTGTTCTGTTGTACGAACTTTGTACGATTCACACCCGCCAGAACTGGCCGGCGTGAAGACCCATACTCGAAAGGGGCGCTATTCTATGCTAAAAAAGCGCCAATGAAAACAGGGAAACACAGTGAAACCCGGTTTTCTGCGTACGGCTTTCTACATACGGCCATATGGAGGCATACCGCCACCGCCTCCACCCGGAGGCATCATGCCGCCCAGGCCCCGCATCATATTGGCCATACCGCCTTTTTTACCGAATTTCTTCATCATTTTCTGCATCTGCTTGTGCTGCTTGAGCAGACGATTCACATCCTGAATCTGGGTGCCGGACCCGGTCGCTATACGGCGCTTGCGGGAGTTGTTGATGACATCCGGGTAACGACGCTCTTTCGGCGTCATGGAGCAGATGATGGCCTCCATCTGCCCCATGGACTTGTCATTCACCTGCTGCTGGGCCATTTGCGCCATCTGCCCCATGCCCGGCAGTTTATCCATCAGTCCGGCGACACCGCCCATGCTTTTCATTTGCTGCAGCTGATCACGGAAGTCCTCAAGATCGAAACTCTTGCCCTTCTTGATCTTCTTGGTCAGCTTCTGGGCCTTCTTCTGGTCCAGCTTGCGCTCAGCCTCTTCTATAAGGGAGAGCACATCCCCCATCCCCAGAATCCGCGAAGCCACCCGATCCGGATAGAAGGGCTCAAGGGCATCGGACTTTTCACCAATACCAAGGAACTTGATGGGCTTACCGGTAATGTGACGCACGGAAAGCGCGGCACCGCCACGGGCATCGCCATCGGTCTTGGTCAGCACCACACCGGTCAGCGGCAAGGCATCATTAAAGGCCTTGGCGGTATTGGCAGCGTCCTGACCGGTCATGGCATCGACCACGAACAGGGTTTCCACCGGGTTGACCGCCTTATGCAGCCGTCCGATCTCGCCCATCATCTGCTCATCCACATGCAAGCGACCGGCCGTATCCAGGATCACTACATCTATATGCTTTTTACGGGCTGCTGCTATGGCACCTTCGGCAATGTCCACCGGATCCTGATCCGAGGAACTGGGGAAGAACTCCACCCCGACCTCACCGGCCAGAGTTTCCAGCTGCCGGATAGCGGCAGGGCGGTAGATGTCGGCACTGACCACCATCACCGATTTTTTCTGGCGCTCCTTGAGCAATCGGGAGAGCTTGGCCACCGTTGTGGTTTTACCCGCACCCTGCAGGCCAGCCATCATGATCACCGCCGGAGGCTGCACGGCCAGGTTGAGGGATTCATTACCCTCACCCATGACCCGCTCAAGTTCCTGCTGGACGACCTTTACAAACACCTGGCCCGGCGTAAGACTGCGCTGCACTTCCTGGCCGACGGCGCGCTGGCGGACACCTTCTATGAAGCCCTTGACCACCGGCAGGGCAACGTCTGCCTCCAGCAGCGCCTTTCGCACTTCGCGCAGCGTGTCCTTGATATTGTCATCGGTAAGCCGCGCCTGGCCGGAAATTTTGCGCAGGCTACCGGAAAGTCGGTCTTGGAGGTTTTCAAACATGTTGCTCTTCCGTACCCCGGATAAATTGAGTGCACAAACCACAAAGCCGGAACCCGGCTCCTTGATTCCTGTTGCATAATCGCGACATTATAACCAGACTATCGCCCTGAAACGACCAACCCGGTCAAATCGGTGACTAACCGCACCGATCCCCAGTCAGACAGTGGTTAAAGGAAGTCATGGGAACGCTGATTCTCGCGGTCACCTCTCTTTTTCTGTATAGCATTGGTACCGCCCTACAAGCACTCAGCTTCAGGGGGCGAGTGCATACCAATGTAGCCATCACCATGCTGATTGGCATTCTGGCACTGACCGGCCACGGCCTGCTGATTGCCCAGACGATGCATCAGGATACTGCCTTTGATTTCAGCTTTTTCCAGAGTTCAGTACTGATATCCTGGCTGATCGTCTTCCTCCTGCTCGGGCTGAGTCTGCGCAAGCCTGTGCAAAGCCTGTTCCTGGGAGCTTACCCCCTGGCCGGGCTCACAATCATCCTGTCACTGATTACCCATACCCCTTCCCGCCTGATACCGGAAGACAGCTATGGCATGCTGTCCCATATCGCGCTATCGGTGACAGCCTACAGCCTGTTCACCCTGGCCGCCATTCAGGCGACCCTTTTTTACTTCCAGAACCGTCAGCTCAAGCACAACTACAACAGCATCCTGGTTCGCAACCTGCCGCCACTGCAAACCATGGAATCCCTGCTGTTTGAAATGGTTTGGGCCGGGGTGGTCATGCTCATTCTGGCGATCGTCACCGGCGCGCTATTCGTGGAGGACCTGTTTGCCCAGGACCTGGCCCACAAAACGCTCTTTTCGCTGTTATCCCTGGTGGTTTTTGTGGCTCTGCTGATTGGCCGCTACACCAAGGGCTGGCGCGGCATTACCGCCAGCCGCTGGACCCTAGCGGGCTGCGCGCTGCTGATGCTGGCGTTCTACGGTAGTAAATTCGCACTTGAGCTGGTTTTCCATCAATGAATGAAACGTCGCTAACGGTACTTTTTAGCGTACTGGTCGGGCTTATTGTGCTGTCTGCTTTCTTCTCCAGCTCTGAAACCGGGATGATGTCCCTGAACCGGTACCGCCTGAAGCACATGGCGAAAACCGGCCACAAGGGCGCCAAGCGCGCCCAGGGCCTTCTGCAGAGAACCGATCAACTGATCGGCGTCATCCTCATTGGCAACAACTTCGTCAACATCCTGGCGTCCTCCATAGCGACTGTCATCGCCATTCGCATCTGGGGGGATGCGGGCATAGCCATCGCCACGCTGCTGCTCACGCTGGTTATCCTGATTTTTGCCGAAGTAACCCCGAAAACCCTGGCGGCACTCTTCCCTGAAAAAATCGCTTTTCCGGCCAGTCACATTCTCGGACCGCTGCTCAAGATCCTCTATCCGCTGGTCTGGGCGGTCAACCTGTTCACCGGAGCTATCCTCAAGATTCTCGGCATTTCTCCCCACGACGCTGCCAACGACCACCTGAGCCGCGAAGAGCTGCGCACCGTAGTCAATGAAGCCGGCGCGCTGATTCCCGCCAAGCACAAAGACATGCTGGTGGGCATCCTGGATCTGGAGAACG
Organism: Marinobacter sp. DUT-3; assembly: GCF_050379435.1. NCBI lineage: Bacteria > Pseudomonadati > Pseudomonadota > Gammaproteobacteria > Pseudomonadales > Marinobacteraceae > Marinobacter > Marinobacter sp. DUT-3. Next base: position 172,536 of record NZ_JBNRMG010000003.1, on the reverse strand, counting down.
TCACTGTGAACGACATCATGGTGCCCCGTAACGACGTGGTCGGTATCGATCTCGACGATGAAATGGACACCATCCTGCGCCAGCTCCGCAGCAGCCAGCACACCCGGCTGCCGGTCTACAAGGGCGACATCAACAATATCCGGGGTATTCTCCACCTCCGCAGCGCGTCAAAACTGCTGTTGCAGGAAGACCTGAACAAGGCAATGTTGATGCAGCTGTGCCAGGAACCCTACTTCATCCCGGAAAGCACGCCCCTGAATACCCAACTGATCAATTTCCAGAAAGGCAAGCGCCGGTTCGGGGTAGTGGTGGATGAGTATGGCGACGTGCGGGGCCTGGCCACTCTTGAGGACATCCTTGAAGAAATCGTGGGTGAATTCACCACAGATTACGCCGCGACCAGCCCCGACATCATCCCGCAGGACGACGGCACCTTTATTATTGATGGCGCCACGGCGCTCAGAACCATCAACAAGACACTGGGCTGGAAGATGCCCACGGATGGCCCCAAAACCCTGAACGGACTGATCACCGAAACCCTGGAAAACATCCCGGAAACCAACGTCTGCCTTAAGGTCTCCGGTCACCGGATCGAGGTTCTGCAGATCAAGGATAATGTCGTCAAGGCAGCCATCGTCCACCCTGCCCGCCGCAAGAAACGCTCTCTCCTCTGATGCTCCGGGATACTTATACCGTAAGGTTATAGCAGCTCCGGGGTTAGACGATCAAAATTTAACCGACTCCTTGACCGCCACTCACATTCCACCAAGACTGAAGGTGCGTGCGACATAACAATAATCATTAGGAGTCTTTCCATGAGTCTGACACACACCGTTGGCCTGCTCACCCACCCTGATCGTGAGTGGGAAGCCATACGTCGGGATTCTGAATCCGTTAGTAAACTGTATTTAGGCCACATTTTTATCCTGGCCCTGATTCCCGCTATTGCCGGTTTTGTCGGGACCACCCAGGTTGGCTGGCAAATCGGAGATGGAGCCATCACCCGGCTGACGGTCACCAGCGGACTGCAACTGTCCGCCCTGTTCTACGCCGCCATGCTTGCGGGCATCTATGTTCTGGGCAAGTTCATCGATTTTTTCGCCGCCACCTACGAAGTCAAGGACCGCACACCCCGTGGCGTGACCCTGGCCGCGTATACTGCGACCCCGATGTTCCTGCTGGGCGTTATTGCGGCCTACCCCAACATCTGGGTAAACATGGCGGTAGGGCTCGTCGCCGTTTCCTACGCCGTGTATCTTCTTTATGAAGGCCTGCCGATCCTGATGAAGATACCTGAGGATCGGGGCTTCATGTTTGCGTCCTCGGTACTGACCGTCGGACTGGTCATGCTGGTGGCGCTGCTGGCAGTCAGCGTGGTGATCTGGAGCGTTGGCATCGGACCGGTGTACATTCACTGATACCGTCCGAACCTCGCATAAACCGAGGATCATGCAACGGGGTACCCTTCGGGGTGCCCCGAAATTTTTTGGCAACGTGGGCCTGTTATCATTTAGTCATGTTACCGCCTGTAAAAATGCGGTAGATTTAACCGATAATGAGAAACAAAGTCAGTAAGCTCGGTCATGTATCCGGTTGAGGCGTAAACAGGAGTCGGCCATGAATAAGCAGTCCGGCATACATTATCTCCGCGAACACAGGAAAGCGGGCAGTTCCCGCCCCGTTCCCGCAGAGGTAACCCGGATCCGTGACACCGTCGTTGCCGGGCTGGGTGACTTGCTGCAGGGAGCCTTCGACGCGGTCGATGACTCGTTGTTCGAGCTGGCCAACAATGCCCGCAGCAATAACGAGCAAAACCGGTATTTTGAGGCGATGCGCGAAATCCGCATCAAACGCAAGGGTGTGGAACGGCATTTCCAGAACGCCGTTGCCCAGAATTTTTCCGCGCCACCGCGCAGCGGCGGTGTGACCAGCGAAGAAAGCCAGACTGCACAGCCTTCGGCTGACAACCTCTCTCTCGTGGGCAATGACGACCTGGAAGAGCAGGTCGCACTCAATGCCATGATCACCAAGGCCAAGGCACACTTCCAGGGACCACTGCTGCAACTCCAGACCCGTTTCAGCGTGGTCTACCCGGAAGCCAGCGAAGAGTCGCCGGTTAATCCGATGGCCCCGGAGCACTTGTGCAGCGCCTTTATCGAAGCCATACAGGCGCTGGAAATCCAGATTCGTGAGCGCCTGATCCTGCTCAAACAGTTCGACCGATACGTGGTATCCAACCTGGGCATGCTGCTGGATGAAGCCAACCGCATACTGATCCAGGCCGGCGTTATTCCCAATTTCCGCTACCACGGCAAAACCGGGCAGCAACAAGGTAAAACCCAGGGACAGTCGACTGAAAAGCCCAGGCCCGAGGGAGAGACCGACGACGCATCCCGAGCGGCCGGCCAGGCCGGTGACAGCGCGGTGTTTGAACAGATACGCCAGATGCTTGCCTTGCAGCGGGCCAACGCCGGCATCCCGTCACGGGCATCGGACCCCAATGTCCACGTTATCGGAGACGCGGAGCTGATCGGCCTGCTGAGCGCCCTGCCCCAGCAGCCGGCAACTTCCACCTCAGAGAACCTCAGTGCCGGAGAGCCGCTCACCGTAGATCTGCGGCAGGTGGTTGAGCAGTTGCTGGCCCACAAAGTGGCTGCGGATGGCAAGAAACCCGCACTGAACGAAATGGATGAGGACCTGATCAACCTCGTCTCCATGCTGTTTGAATTCATCCTTGACGACTACAACCTGTCAGCGCCTATTCAGGTACTGATCAGCCGGTTGCAGATTCCCATCCTCAAAGTGGTCATCAAGGACAAAACCTTCTTCAGCAAAGCAACCCATCCGGCGCGCCGTTTACTGAACTCCCTTGCCCGTGCAGGTATCGGATGGAGTGACAGTGACGAAAAGACTCGCGACAAACTTTACGACAAGATTCACAGCATCGTGCAACGCATCCTCAACGAATTCGATGGCGACCTGTCACTGTTTGAAGAACTCGGAGAAGAGTTTGAGCAGTACCTTGCCAGGGAGAACCGTAAAGCTTCACTGGTGGAACAACGAACCCGAGAGTCGGAGCGTGGCCGAATAAAATCCCAGAAAGCCCAGGAAACCGTCGATCGCGTGCTTCAGGAAAAAGTCGCCCGCTACCATTTGCCGGATTCGGTTCAAAACATCCTGGTCAACGGCTGGAGCCGGGTCATGTTCCTGGCGTACCTGCGGGACGATGTCGAGCACCGCTGGCTGGAATCCGTACGGGTCGTGGATGACCTGATCTGGTGCCTCCATCCTCACCAGGAAGATGAGGAAAGAGACCAGTGGGTACGCGTAGTGCCGGGCCTGATCAAGTCTTTGCGCGCAGGGCTGGAAGAAGTTTCCTACAACTCCTCAAAGCTCGACGAAATGATGAGCGAGCTCAAACACGAATTGACGGAAGCATTCCGGGCCAACGCGCTGATGGAAGCCCGGGAGGAAATACCAGCCCCCTCCGCTGAAGAACCGGAACAAATCCCGCCAACGGCTGTCGAGCGCCAACAGCAGCTTGAGGAAGCCGCCATTGCGGAGTACGTCGCGCAGATTGATGCGATCGAAATTGGCAACTGGGTTGAGTTCAACCTGGTCAACGGCGCCAGCTTCCGCTGCAAACTGTCTGCCATTATCGAGGAAGCGGACTGCTTCGTTTTCGTCAATCGCATGGGGCTCAAGGTAATCGAGAAAACTCGCACCGAGCTGGCCCACGAAATGCGTCGCGGGAGACTGACCGTACTGGAACAGGGCGCACTCATTGACCGGGCACTGGATGCTGTTGTTGGCAGCTTGCGGAGCAAGGCTGGATAAGGCCGCAATTCATTCTTGCCAGGAGCACGCGACAGACCATGCTGGATTATGGCCGTACTACCAGCCTTCCGGCCCAGTATCGAATTGCCCTTGCCATTTCCCTGGCGCTGTTCCTGCACACTGCGGCCCTGTCGGCCATTCCCTCACTGCTTGAGAAAACAGAGCAACCGACGCCGACCATGACCGTCACGCTGGTTGCTCCCGGCAGTCAGGCAGCCCCCGAGGCCGTGACCAGCTCCGCGGAAAAACCCGCCGAGCGGCCACAGCCCCCCCGGGATTCCAGCGTCCCGCCGCAAAATTCGAAGACAGCAAACCCGGACCAACCCGAGACGCCCTCGCAATCTGCACCCCCACGGGTCACTCCGGCCCCCGAACCGGCATCAGCGGCGCCCGCCGCCGGAGCCTCGCAGGCGGAGGCAGAAAACCAGTCGCCCTCCTCCCGAACAACGGCGGCGGGCGCTCCCGCCACCTCTCCAACCGAAGCGCCCCGTCAGATCAGACAGGTAACAGACTCCCCGAAAGAAACCGACGCCTACGTTGTCAGTCTCGCCACCCGGATTGCCCGGGAACTGAGGCGCAATGGCGTGCCGATGCTTCGGGAACTGAGCTCGCCCATCACCCTGGAGGTTGAACTGCAACTGCTGGGAAATGGCGCTCTGACCAGGGCAAACGTGTCCCGATCAAGTGGTATGAAAGGAATCGATGGCGCAGCCTACCGGGCTGCATTGGCAGCCAGCCCCTATCCGGAGCCGCCAGGTAAGGAGGGAGGGCAACAACGCTACCGGGTTGAACTGGTGTTCTCCCCGGAGCGCCTGGAAAACTAACGGATCAGGCTTCAGCCTGCTTGGCTGCATCCTTGACAGCCTTGGCCAAATCGCCACTTTCGGACATCTCAAGAACGATGTCACAGCCACCCACCAGCTCACCGTTGATGTAAAGCTGCGGGTAGGTCGGCCAGCTGGAATAAACCTTCAGGGCCTCACGCAGTTCCTGATTGTCCAGAATATTGACAAACGCAAAGCGCTCACCGCAGGCCATCAATGCCTGGACGGTTTTTGCCGAGAAACCGCACTGTGGAGCCTGCGGAGTACCCTTCATGTACAGAATGACCGGGTTACCCTCAAGCTGGCTCTTAATGGTTTCGTTAATGTCCATGAACATTCACCTCTGATTGGAAACGGAATTGCCTGTCGGCAATGCACTTGAGGCCTATTGTACACGCCGCCTGTCGGGGGCACCAAACTCCCCGCTTGATGCAGCGCAACCACCTCGGCAACGCCGTTGTCATCATCTGCCTTAAGGGCTAGACTTGAGCCCCTGTCTTCCAGGCAGTCAGCGCAGCTCCCGTCACGTTCACCCGCCGGTGCGGTTTTATCCGCAGTCTGGCGCGTTGTGGTTTTCCGACGCGGATTTTTACGGGCCAGTTGTAACAACCAGCATGCCCGTAAATGTGCGGCAGGGTTTTCGTTTGATAAAGGGCCAGAACATGGCAGCAAGACACTTTCTGACATTGAATGACATGACCTCCGGCGAGCTTGAGAGCCTGTTGGACCATGCAAGCAAACTTCGCAAAGAGTGGCGCAGCGGCGTTACCCGGGACACCCTGAAGAACCGGGTGCTGGCGATGATCTTTGAGAAATCATCCACTCGAACCCGGGTATCGTTCGAGGCCGGCATGACCCAGCTCGGCGGCGCCGCTCTGTTCCTCTCTCCCCGCGATACCCAGTTGGGACGAGGTGAGCCCATCGAGGATTCCGCCATCGTCATTTCCAGCATGGTGGATGCGGTGATGATCCGCACTTTTGCCCACGAAACCGTGGAAAAATTTGCCAGCGCCTCCCGCGTGCCGGTCATCAACGCGCTGACCGACGACTTCCATCCCTGCCAGTTGCTGGCCGACATGCAGACTTACCGTGAGCACCGGGGCAGCATCCGTGGCGCCACGGTGACCTGGGTCGGCGATGGCAACAACATGTGCCATTCCTACATCAATGCCGCTACCCAGTTCGGCTTTAACCTGCGCATTGCCTGCCCTGAAGGCTACGACCCCAGCGCCTCACTGATGCAGATGCACAGCGACCGCGTCAGCATCGTCCGCGATCCGCAGGAGGCAGCCCGTGGCGCCAACCTGCTGGTCACCGACGTGTGGGCCTCCATGGGCCAGGAAGACGAGCAGAAAGCTCGCGAAAAGGCATTCCAGGGTTACCAGATCAGCCCTGAACTGATGACCCTGGCAGACAAGGACGCACTCTTCATGCACTGCCTCCCAGCCCACCGGGGCGAGGAAATCTCCACGGACATGATGGAGCACGCCAGCTCCGTAGTGTGGGATGAAGCGGAAAATCGTCTGCATGCCCAGAAGGCACTGCTTGAATTCCTGATTCTCAACAAACTGGACTGACCGGATGAGCCCGAGCCTGAACCAACCCGCCGACTGGCTGCTGGAAGTGCACAACCTGTCCTGCGGGTACGGTGACGGCTCGGTGGTCAAGGACGTCAGCTTCTCACTGAGCCACGGCGACATTGGCTGCCTCCTGGGCCCCAGCGGCTGCGGTAAAAGCACCATACTTCGTGCGCTGGCCGGTTTCCTGCCGCTCAATACCGGCGAAATCCGCCTGCAGTCACAATCCATCAGCCTGCCCGGCCGGACACTGGCACCGGAGAAACGCCGCATCGGCATGGTGTTTCAGGATTACGCGCTGTTTCCACACCTGACCATCGCCGACAATGTGGGGTTTGGCCTGCACAAGGAGAGCCGCAGCGAGAAGCGCCAGAAAGTCATGGAACTGCTGACTCTGGTGCACCTTCAGGACCTGGCGGACAACTACCCCCACGAACTGTCAGGCGGCCAGCAACAACGGGTCGCTCTCGCCCGGGCACTGGCGCCGGAACCAACGCTGATTCTGCTGGACGAACCCTTCTCCAACCTGGACACCGATCTGCGCCGTCGCCTGAGCCTGGATGTGCGCGAGATCCTCAAAACCCTCGGTATCAGCGCCATCCTGGTGACCCATGACCAGCAGGAAGCCTTTGCCATGTGCGATCAGGTAGCGGTACTGAAAAACGGCAGCATCCAGCAGTGGGACGTGCCCTACAACCTCTATCACGAACCGGCCAATCGTTTTGTGGCCGGCTTTGTCGGTCAGGGTGGTTTTATTCCCGGCAAGGCGCTGGGTCCGGATACCATTGAATCGGAGCTGGGCATCATTCACGGCAACAGGGCCTACAAATGGGCACCCGGCACCCTGGTGGACGTGCTGATCCGGCCTGACGACATCGTCTACGACGCGGACTCCGGCCTCAAACCCAAGGTGGTCGAGAAAACCTTTGCCGGCACCTCAACCCTGTACCGTTTCCGCTGCTCGGAAGACACGGAGTTCGAGGCCCTGTTCCGCAGCCATCTGGATTTTCATCTGGGCGAAACCGTGCCGGTGCGCGTCGAAGCCGACCATCTGATCGCGTTCGAACGCACTGCCTGACCGGGCCGTCAGTTGTTGCAGACCCGCTCCACGGCATCCAGCCATCCGGCATAGAGCGATTCCCTGAGGGCCGGTCTCATGGCCGGCTCGAACCGCCGCTCCCGCTCCCACAACTGCGCAATCTCATCCAGGCTCTTGTAGACGCCAGTATGGAGCCCGGCCAGGTACGCGGCTCCCAACGCCGTGGTTTCTGTCACCCGGGGGCGGTCCACCGTCACATTCAGAATATCCGACAGGAACTGCATGACCCAGTCGTTCACCGCCATGCCGCCATCGACCCTCAGCGCCTGCAGGGGGGCACCGTCGTTCTGAATGGCGCGGACAAGATCCTTGGTCTGGTAGCAAACGGACTGCAGGCCTGCGGTGACAATCTCGGCGATACCGGTATCCCGGGTCAGCCCCATGATTGCCCCCCGGGCGTGAGGGTCCCAGTGTGGCGCCCCCAGACCGGTAAACGCCGGCACCAGGTACACCGGGTTATCCACCCCGACCTGCTCCGCACACGCAGCCGATTCACTGGCATGGCGAATCAGCTTCAGGCCATCCCGCAGCCACTGCATCGCCGCACCCGCGACAAAGATGCTTCCCTCCATGGCGTAACAGGGTTTGCCGTTCAGACGATAGGCCATGGTGGTCAACAGGCGGTTCTCGGAGCGTAGCGCCTGCTCTCCGGTGTTGAGCATGAGAAAACAGCCGGTGCCATAGGTGCTTTTGGCCATACCAGGCTCAAAACAGGCCTGGCCGATCAATGCGGCGTGCTGATCACCCGCGATACCCGCGACCTGCACCGGCGCGCCCAGACATGCCTCGTCAGTGGTACCGAAATCCGCGGCACAATCCATGACTTCCGGAAGCAGCGCCCTGGGCACGCGGAACAACTCAAGCAGTTCATCGTCCCAGGCCTGATTATGGATATTGAACAGCGCGGTGCGAGAAGCGTTGGTGGCATCGGTCAGGTGCGACCGGCCGCCGGTCAGGTTCCACAACAACCAACTGTCAACCGTGCCGAATGCCAGTTCTCCGGCCTCGGCGCGGGTCCGAGCACCATCGACATGATCCAGAATCCAGGCAACCTTGGTGGCCGAAAAGTATGGGTCAATCAGTAATCCGGTACGCTCGACAACGGTATCCTCATACCCATCGGTTTTCAGCTTGGTGCAAATCGATGCCGTACGGCGATCCTGCCAGACAATGGCGTGATGAATGGGCTTGCCCGTCTGACGGTCCCAGATAATCGTTGTCTCACGCTGATTGGTGATTCCGATCCCTGCCAGGGTCGCGGCGTCTATGCCGCCTTTTTCCAACACTTCACGACACACCGCCAGAGTGCTGTCCCATATCTCGGCGGCATCGTGCTCAACCCAGCCATCCCGGGGGAAATATTGATGGAATTCCTGCTGGGCCACGGCAACGCTGGTCCCGGTTTCATCAAACACGATAGCGCGGGAGCTGGTCGTCCCCTGGTCAATGGCGAGAAGGTAATCTGGCATGGTGATTGGCACTCCATTGTTTTTTCATGATTCTAACAGTGGAGAGCCTGAGGAAAGCAAAACCAGCAACAAAAATCCAAAAAAAAGGGCCGGTAAAAACCGGCCCTCAAATGACGAATGAAACAAGGAAAGTTCGTAAGAACTACAACCTCAAAAGTCATCCCTTACACTGCGAATTATGGACAAGGCGATGACCCTGTTCAGTTGAGGTTATGTATGTGGATTGTTACATCAGGTGAGAGGGCGAGACACAGTTCACACTATCGCGTCCACCGGCTTCTTGCGCGGCCACACCAGGCTGAACCTGGCACCACCCAGCGCTTCACTGCGGCTGACGAACGCCTGCCCGCCATGCCAGTACAGAATACGGCGCACAATCGACAACCCCAGCCCATAACCGCCGGAGGTGCGCGTGCGACTGTCATCCAGACGGGCAAAGGCGGTAAAGACCTTCTCCCAGTCCTCTTCCGGAATGCCGGGACCGTCGTCCTCAACGTCCACCCGGCAGTTATCTTCGTCGAAATGACAGCAGACCATCACTTTCTCGCGGGCATAACGTCCGGCATTTCCGACCAGGTTCTGGATGGCTCGGTGGATGTAGCGAGGCTCGACATCTGACAGCCCCCACTGCTCCGATTCCTCGCCAATCCTGGCCGTAATGGCCAGTTCCGGGCGGATCAGCTGCTGCTCGCCCACCACCTGCCGGACAATATCCGTTACCGAAGTTTCCTGCAGCGAGAACACCGGCCCACCCTGCTCCAGCCGGGCGTAGGTCAGAATCTCATCAATCAGTTCATCCAGTTCCTGGATATCGCCGTCAATGCCATCCAGCTGCTTCTGCAGCGCCTCCGGGCTGGAGGCGCTCTCAATCATCTGTACACCAAAACGAATGCGGGCAACCGGCGTGCGCAACTCGTGGGACACCGCGTGGATCATCTCCCGCTGAACCCCCACCAGACGCTGGATATGCTCTGCCATGCCATTAAAGGCCGCGGCCAGACGGGAAACCAGCTTACTGTCCCCGGCATCCACCCGGGCGCCCATCTCCCCCCGTGCAATGCGCACAGCCACCGATTCAACCGACCGCAGATTGCTATCCACTTCCCTCAGCGCCAGGTAGAGCGCCAGTGCCAGCACGCCGCCACTGACCGTCAGCAACAGCAGGATCACGGGCCAGCCCCAGGGACTGAATGGCTTCGGCATGGTGAGGTCGAACAGGGAACCGTCCCCAAGCCGAATCAATACACTGGCACGGTCAGTGCCGTCCTGCTGGTACAGTGACAGTCCCCGCTCCGATACCCGATCCAGCACTTCGGAGCCCGGCACACGATCAGGACTCTCAACCCGGGACAGGAGTATCCCGAAGGTCTCTTCCAACTGATCGATCATCATCTCTTCACGGCCGGGGCCCACTTCATCCATATGCTGGCGCACAATCAGGGCCACCGCTTCAGCCACATCGCGATAGGTATCCCTGAATCGGATCGACAGCACCGAACCATCCACACCCTGAACCAGAACCTGCTGACCGATACTCGACTCCCTGGCGACAACCTGGCCATACGCCAACCGCTCAAGAACAACCGGTGACAGAGACAGGCCATCGGGCGCGGCTACCTGGAAATCGTAGAGCGATTCAAGCCAATGATATTGCTGGAGTGGTGCTGGCGACGCTGCCAGCCAGCGCATGAGCGGCTCGGGAAATCGTTCATTCCAGAACTGGGAACGAACCGAATTGACGCCCATGAACAAGGCAGCACACAGCAGCAGGACCAGAAAGGTAAGGCCGATCAGGCGAAGGTAGAGTTTGAGGAAAAACTTCAGGGGCATCGCGTTAACCCTGGCAACGAACGCCGGCCCCACCCCACAGGGAAGGCTGCCGGCGCCAGAGGCTGATGGTTCAGGCTTCTTTTACGAACAGATAGCCTTTGCTGCGAACCGTTTTGATGCGGCGGGGGTGTATCGGATCGTCACCGATCTTGGGACGAATCCGTGACACCCTGACATCGATGGAGCGGTCCTGGCCGTCGTATTCAATCCCCCGCAGGGCCGTGAAGATTTCCTCCCGGCTGAGCACCCGCCCGGCGTTACTGGCCAACAACCAGAGCAGATCGAACTCGGCACTGGTCAGATCGATACTCTCGTCATTGAGCCAGGCTTCGCGCATGGATCGATCCACCACCAGATCATTGAACTGAAGCCGGACCGGTTCTTCACCATTGACTTCTTCGGCCCCGCCCTGGCTGCCCTCGGTGATTCGTCGCAGCATGGCGCGAATCCTTGCCAACAGCACCCGGGGCTTTACTGGTTTGCCGATGTAGTCATCCGCGCCCATCTCCAGACCCAGCACCTGATCCAGGTCATCGGTCCGGGCGGTGAGCATGATGATCGGCCCCTGATAGGCAGGCCTCACCCGACGACAGATGGACAAGCCATCCTCGCCCGGCAGCATAAGGTCAAGAACAACCAGGTCAGGCTGCTCGTTGCGGATACGTTCGACTGCGCGGCCACCATGGGTCTCCAGGGAAACGGTCAGGCCGTTACTCTCCAGATATTCCCTTGTCAGCTCTGCCAGCCGTTCATCATCCTCGACAATGAGAATTCGCCAACTTTCGTTTGTCTGTTCCACGCCGTCCATCTCTGGTTTTGTTATTCCGGTTTCAGAAGAAGCATTCTGTTACTGACAATACAGGCAACCTGCTGTAACAGCAATTATACATGCTATTCAGAAATATACATGGAACCGCCACTCCGTTACAGCTGGTGACATACCTCACAACCTGATTTGTCCAAAAAACACTGTAACCCAGTCGTCATCAGGCGGTCATTCCGCTGTCACACCCGGTTCATAGCCTTGTCTGGAAACGGCAACAATGAGACCAAGCTATGAGCGCACAATCCGTTGACGTCACCCGCCCCGCCCGCCAGTTAAAGGCTGGAATAACAAACCACCCGGCCACTGTGGAAGCAGCCCAGCGCCTGCGTTACCGGGTATTTTCCGAAGAATATGGCTCCGACCTCGGCGCCACCACCCCGGGTATCGATGCGGACAGCTTCGATACGTATTGCGATCATCTGATTGTTACGGACCAGTCCAGCGGACAGCTGGTGGCGACCACCCGCATCCTGCACCAGCGGGATGTGGCAAAGGCCGGCGGCTTCTATTCCGAAGGGGAATTTGACCTGGCCGCATTTCACCGTCTACCGGGCACTGTGGCAGAGTTGGGCAGAACCTGCGTCCACCCGGATTACCGGAATGGCGCCACCATCACCCTGCTGTGGGCCTCCCTGGCGGAGTACCTGGTTCAGCACCAGGTAGACTACCTGATCGGCTGTGCCAGCATCAGCATGGCCGATGGCGGACTGAAAGCCTGGAACATCGCCCGCTACCTACAGCGTGAATTCATGTCCGATGAGGCCTTTCGGGTGACTCCGAAACGGGAGCTGCCACACCTGGCTCATCCGGTCAGCGAAGGACGACCGGTGAATGTACCGGCCCTGATCAAGGCATACATGCGACTGGGGGCCAAAGTATGCGGGGAACCCTGCTGGGATCCGGAATTTCGCTGCGCGGATGTCCTGGTGGTGCTGGAAGTGAGCCGGCTGGCTTCGCGTTACAGCCGACACTTCCTGGCCAGGGCCTGATGGCCATGGGAGGAATCCGGCTCACCGTCAGGCTGGCGCTGTTTTCCGCCTTCCTGCTCACTACCGCACTGATCGCAGCAGCCTGCCTGCTGGCGGAAAGCGTCTCGCGGCGCGCCATCAACCGTGCTCCGATCGCCCGCTTCTGCTTCCATGGCGCCAGCCGCTGCCTCGGCCTTCGCATTCGCCTGCAGGGCACCCCGGCCGCCAGGCCCGTGCTGTTTGTCAGCAACCACATTTCCTGGTCTGACATTCCAGTGCTGGGCGGTAGCGTCCCACTCCGCTTCCTGTCCAAGGCGGAAGTGGGTCGCTGGCCGGTAATCGGCTGGCTTGCGCGACAAGCCGGAACACTGTTCATTGTCCGTGGCGGCGGCAGGGCACGGGAAGCCAGGCAGGAAATCGCCTCGACCCTGTGCGGCGGGCAATCCGTGCTGATATTTCCGGAAGGCACAACCAGCACGGGGCTGACGGTACTCCCGTTCCACAGCCGGTTACTGCAGGCAGCGGCGGATGCCAATGTTGCCATTCAGGGCATCAGCATTGCCTACACCAGACAGGGGAGGCCGGACCACCTGGCACCGTTTATTGGCGATGACGAGTTCCAGTCCCACCTGCCCCGACTGCTGCGACAACCAGCCGTGGACGTTACAGTGGTGTTTCACCCGCCAGCGCAGATGGGCGCCGACAGGTCACTGACGGAGGTCGTTGAACAGGTACAGGAAACCGTCGCCGGCGGCGTGCGGCAGATCTATCGGGAAAGGGCCATTGAAGCTGGCAGAGACGCAGGCGAGCCTGTGCGGCAGCAGGCGTAAGCCGTACAGGCAACCCGCCGCTCAGTAAAGCGGGCGCCCCTGAGCGACTTCCTCTTCCGTAGCTTCCCGCTTGCCGACAATTTCCAGATCGAAGTACAGGGTAAAACCCGCCAGCGGATGATTGGCATCCACCTTAACCAGGTTGCCATCAATACTCACAACCTGAACGACTTGTGCGCTGTCTCCGGTGTTGGTCTGGAACTTCATGCCAACATCAAGGTTCTCCACCCCCTCGAACATGGAGCGTGGCACCTTGCGAATCAATTCCGGGTTGTGCTCGCCATAGGCCATGGAGGGCGGCACGGTGACCTCAAGGCAATCGCCCACGTTCCGGTCTTTTACCGCCTCCTGAATGCCGGCGATAATGCCCGGGCTGCCATACAGGAAGTGCAGAGGCTCACTGCCCTCCGAGGTATCAACCAGCTCCCCGATCTTGTTCTTCAGGACATAGTGAACGGTAAAAACATCAGGTTTTTGCATCAGGTTTCTTTGCTTCCCGTGTCGGATGGTGTATCAAGTTTGCGCAGGCCATGAATAACCAGGCGCCGATCAAGCCTGGCCTTCAGGCCACGGGGATTCTCCAGCCCCATACGCTGCAACAATGCCGCGTAACGGCCGTCCTCATCCTTCTCCCGAAGGGCCTGCCACAGCGTCACCAGTTTACCACGTCGGGTCGACGTTGCGGCCTTCAGGGTCTGCAATGCCTTGCCCAGCGTCAGTTCCTCGTCGGTGAAGTCGCGGCCAAAGGGAAACGCCGGGAACAGCTCTTCGTCCCCAGTACGGGTCACCGCCTGGCGCACGGCGTCCGGCGTGTTATTGCACCAGTCGGCGGGCAGCGTGAAATCCGGCGCCACCTTGCCTGCCTTCTGGGCCTGTTTCAACAAATCCTGCTGAAAGCGGGAATCGGCGATGCGGATCAACCTCAGATAGACCTGTTCGTCAGGCTGTCCACGCAGATCGGCGATGCCATATTCGGTCACCACAATATCCCGCAAGTGTCTGGGAATGGTGCAATGACCATAGCTGAACACAATATTGGACACTGCCTCACCCCCGGATTGACGGGTACTCCGCAACGTCAGGATTGATCTGGCGTCCGGCAGCTCGTGAGCCATGGCGACGAAGTTGTACTGACCACCCACCCCACTGACCACGCGGCCATCGTCCAGGCCGTCGGAAACGGCAGCGCCGCTGAGGGTGTACATCATGGCCGAATTGATAAACCGGCTGTGAACGCGTTGGGCGGCCTTTAACCGCTGATTGCCGAAGGCGTGATCATAAAGGTGGTTGATGTAATTCACGCTGGTCATGCAGATGCGCTGACGGTCCTCGTCGGACAGATCCCGCAGAGCCTGGTAGAACGATTCCGGCCCGACATAGAAGCCACCGTGCATGACCACGCCGCCGGTCAGGCGATCACCCAGCGCCAGGGTCCGGATGGCCTCTCTGGAGTCGGCATTATCCAGATCCGCATCCAGCGATTGCTCCCCTACCCTGAGGCGCCCCCCCTTGAATTCGACGGTGTCCCTGAAAATACCGAATCGGGTCAGCCAGCGAACGTCCCGGGCCCGCATCGGGGAATCAATCAGCTTTTCCCGGCGGAGGACATCGAGTGTGTCCAGTGAGACCTGCTGACTGATATCGCCCTGGTTGATCAGGGTTTGCAGGCCAGCGTGGTCATATACCACGCGGGTCAGTACGCCGGCATCCAGCAGATAATAGAAACCGTCGACCATCATTTCGCTGCAGCCATACAGCCCTTCCCGGAACGGCTCAGTGCCACCGTCCTCCGTTGCTACCGGGAACCGGTCCGCCACACGCAAACGGTCAAAGACCGCATTCCAGTCATCGTTCTGCTTGTGACGCATGATGGTACTGTGCACCAGAGCTGCCCCCAGGGAACCGATCCCCACCTGCAAGGTGCCGCCATCCCTGAGCAGGGTGCTGGCATAAAAGCCGATCAGATGATCTGCCGGGCTCACCGCCATCTGTGGAGCGGAGAACAGCGGATAGTCGGATGGCTGGTGCTCCAGCAGGACATCGAAACTGGTCTCGGCAATTGCCGCATGCTGCCCCATGAACGGCAGGTTTTCATTGAGCTCGCCAATGACAGCCACCGGCGTCCCTTCAGCTTCCCGCTCACGCATCAGGGGCAACAGATCCAGAGACAGGTCCGGATTGGAGCTGAGACTGACCTGACCCGAGCCATCCCCGGGCGCGATCATCTGCCCGATCACATTCACCCCCAGCGCCATGAGATCCCGCACGGCATGGGTGTAGTTGGTGCAAACGTAATTGCGCTGCTGATCAACATTGTTAAGGAACGATCCGGCCTTGAAGAAAAACTCGGATACTTTGACGTTGTCCGGCAGGCGGTTGGCACTGACATCACGGGCATAGGCCAGTTCCGGAATACGTCCATACAGACGCTCGGCGAACGGCCCCATAAATCGCTTTTCCAGGGAGGAACTACCCCGGGGAGCGAGCAGCGACAGCGCGGTGACAATATGAAGGTTAATGGAGGGATCGTCCTTGGCGCGCTGATACAGCGCATTCACGAACCGAACGGGTTTACCCAGCCCCAGCGGCAAGCCGAGCGTTATGTTCTTGCCCACCCGCTCGATAACGGCGTCCACACAGGCATTGGTATCACTCAGGCGCAATGGCGCGTCTGCCACCATATCCATACTCCTTTATAACCTTCGTAGAGGGTTCCGGAGAGGATCATCACATGATAGGTGCAGGCAGACAATGAGCCAGGCGACTTAGTTGGGAGCTAAAACGGCAAATTCCGGGGAGATGGCAGAGGAAGAGTGGAGGTCAGAAATTCCACTTCAGATTCAGGGCCGCGCCCTCTTCCAGCAGGGCAACGCCATGGTCCGCACGGGCCCGATCGGAAGCGTAGCGTTTTCCGCTGGACCCGGAACGATACAGGCTGAGGCTCAACAGGCGGGAACCAATTTCCGTCAGCGCGTCCTCGGTATCGTCACGCTCAAAATCACCCGCCATCCGTTCCTGGAGCTCGTATACATCCTCAGCAACGTTTTCATCAGCAATGACTCGCTCGTCCGCCTCGGCACGAACGACGAATGCAATCATATTGAGGGCTAACAGCGTGACAAAAATGCGGATAATCATGATACTTCTACGACCTTTATTATTAGGGAAGCAGTCTACGTTCGTATACTGCTAAAGTCTAATGATTCGAGGCCAGAAAGATGTGATTCTGCACACAAATTAGTCGATTTTTTGTCACCAAATGAAACCGTTTATGTCAATAAATTATCCCTTCCAATTTCAGTGTATCTTTCTGGCGAGGGCTGCGCCCCGACGCGTCTCCAGGCAACACGTCGGGGCGAGCCACTCAGGGACAGGGGTAGGTGAACTCCTGGTGAATGGCCTCGATGGCTTCAATCAACTCTCTGTCCAGCGTGATCCGGGCCGATCCGATGTTCTCCCTCAACTGCTCCATGGTGGTAGCGCCGATGATATTACTGGTAACGAAGTCCCGGCTGTTCACCCAGGCGAGGGCCAGTTGCACCGGTGACAGACCATGTTTCCTGGCCAGATCCGCATAGGCACGGGTCGCCGCCTCGCCACGACCGCCGGAGTAACGGCTGAAACGCTCAAACAGGGTCAGACGTGCCTTCGGTGGGCGCTGACCATCCAGGTACTTGCCAGACAACATACCAAACGCCAGGGGCGAATACGCCAGAAGTCCGGCCTGCTCCCGATGTGACACTTCCGCCATCCCCACTTCGTAGGAGCGGTTCAGCAGGTTGTAGGGATTCTGGATACTCACCGCCCTGGGCCAGCCCTTTTCCCGGGAAAGCCTCAGATACTCCATGGCTCCCCAGGGCGTTTCATTGGACAGTCCGATGTGGCGAATCTTGCCCTCTTTCACCAACTCGTCGAGAGTCGAGAGGGTTTCCTCAATCGGTGTCGACTGCTCCTCCGGGTTATGGACATAACCCAGCTTGCCAAAGAAGTTGGTATTCCGGTCCGGCCAGTGCACCTGGTAGAGATCAATATAGTCGGTCTGCAGGCGCTTCAGACTGTCATCACAGGCCTGGCGGATGTGCTCACGGGTCAGGCGGGGCCCGTCCCGCAAATAACTCAGACCATTTCCCGGCCCCGCCACCTTGGACGCAATCACCAAATCATCCCGACGACCGCGGCGAGCCAGCCAGTTGCCGAGGTATTGCTCGGTCCGTCCCTGGGTCTCAATTCGAGGCGGCACCGGGTACATTTCTGCCGCATCAATAAAGTTAATACCTTCGGCAACGGCCAGGTCCAGTTGCTCAAATGCTTCCTGTTCCGTGTTCTGCTCGCCCCAGGTCATGGTGCCGAGGCAAATCAGGCTGACATCGATATCGGTGGTACCGAGCTTGCGCGTCTGCATAGTTTCTCCGGTTTGTCTGGTCAAAAGGTAAACAGATTGTCACGGGGCTGTCGCATAACTGTCACAGCGACTTCCCATAGTGGAAACATGATTCAGGGAAACACAGGACGCACCGTGACCAATTCATTGCAGGCCATCCGGCGCAGCAGTCACATTACCATCGTTTCCGAGACCTTTCCTCCGGAAATCAATGGTGTGGCGAACACCTTGAGGCACTTGTGCCAGGGCTTGCTGCAACGCGGCCACCGGGTAGCGGTGGTACGCCCCCGCCAGCAGCATGAAGTCAAAGGACAGGTGGACCACGCCGGAGATCAGCTGTTTTCCGCCGAACACGTGGTAACGGGCCTGCCCCTGCCCGGCTATCCGGATCTGCGCTTCGGACTGGCAGGAGCGCGGTCGCTGACAAAACTCTGGAAAGCGCAACGTCCGGACGCGGTTTACGTAGCCACCCAAGGGCCACTGGGGCTGGCAGCCGTAGCCGCCGCCAGACGTCTGGGCATTCCGGTCAGCT
The DNA here is from genome assembly GCF_050379435.1 of Marinobacter sp. DUT-3. NCBI lineage: Bacteria > Pseudomonadati > Pseudomonadota > Gammaproteobacteria > Pseudomonadales > Marinobacteraceae > Marinobacter > Marinobacter sp. DUT-3. Next base: position 154,363 of record NZ_JBNRMG010000003.1, on the reverse strand, counting down.
CCGGCTTTCACACCAACTTCCACTCCTACAGCCGATATTACGGCGCAGGGTTCCTGGAAAAGCTGCTCTGCGCGTATGGGCGCTGGTTTCACAATCGCACCGCCATCACTCTGGTGCCCACTCGGAAAATGCAGCGCACGGTGGCGGATATGGGCATCACCCCGACAGGACTCTGGAGCCGGGGCGTCGACTGCCACCGTTTCAGCCCACACAAACGCGACGAGGCACTGCGTCAACAGTGGGGCCTGAAAGACACTGACCGGGCCATTCTTTATGTCGGCCGGCTGGCCTCCGAGAAAAATTTGCAGATGGCCGTCGCCTGTTTCGAACGCCTTCGGGGACTGCACCCCCAGACCCGTTTCGTTCTGGTGGGTGATGGCCCACTGCGCAAACAGCTGGAAGAGCGTCACCCGGATTATATTTTCTGCGGGACCCGGCGCGCGGATGACCTGGCTCGCCACTATGCGTCCGGGGATATTTTCCTGTTTCCGAGCAAAACCGACACTTTCGGCAACGTAGTGACCGAGGCCATGGCCAGTGGCCTGGGCGTGGTGGCCTTCGACGATGCCGCCGCCAGCGAGCACATTCGCCAGGAAGAAAATGGCATGAAGGCGCCGCTGAACGACGATGAGAGCTTCGTGGACAATGCCCTGCGCCTGGCCGACCAGCCCACGCTGCTGAACCGAATCCGCGCCCAGGCACGCCTGGACGCCCTGGAACTGAACTGGGCCAGCCAGATCGAGCAGTTTGAACAGCTGGTATTCAATCAGCCAACAAAGGCCAACTACCATGCCGTCAACAACCAAAGCATCTCGCTTCTTTAACCTGGTGGATCAGCGGGAGTACGCCTTTTGCCAGGCGATTAACCGCAGCCTGCGCTTCCGGCCGGTACACGGCTATTTTCAACTGGTCAGTCGCCTGGGTGACGGCTGGCTGTGGTACGCGCTGATTCTCGCCATGCCGATGATCCGGCCCGCCGATGGCCTGGCGCTGGCCCTGCTGATGGTCTCCACCGGGCTCACCTGCACGGTGACCTACAAGCTGCTCAAACGCTGGCTGATCCGTGAGCGACCGTTTATCTCATTCCCCAGCATCAACTGCGGTACGCCGCCGCTGGACCGCTACAGTTTCCCCTCCGGCCACACCCTGCACGCCGTCTGCTTTACCACCATGATTGCGCTGCTGGCGCCAGGCCTGTTCTGGCTGCTGCTCCCCTTCACACTGAGTGTGGCTGCCTCGCGGGTTGTCCTGGGCCTGCACTACCCCAGCGATGTCGCCGCCGGAGCACTGATAGGCGGATGCCTGGGCAGCCTCGCGGTCTACGGTTTTGCTGCGCCGGTCTGGGCCCTGTTTGCCACCTGAACTGGTCGTTATTCGAACAGCCGCAACTGTGTGACGGGGGAATCGTCGTTACGGAAGCGCACACCCAGCCCCAGAAGCCGAACCGGGCGCGAACTGTCCGTGACCAATTCATCCAGTAACGGGCTGAAATCTTCAATACCGGGCTCCCGGATTTGCTCCCGGACCCGCTCAAGGGTATGGGTCGAAAAGTCGCTATAGCGAATCTTGATAAACAGCTTGTGGATCGGTTTGTCACGGGCCTTACGGCTCAGGCGCAGGTTCAGGTCAGCCACCAGCGAGGCCATCACCGACTCACAGGCGGTCTTGTCGGGAAGATCCTGGGAAAAGGTCCGCTCCACGCTCAGGGATTTGGCGATGCGGGACACCACCACCGGGCGCTCATCACGACCAAACGCCATCTCGTGCAGCCGGTAGCCCTGCTTGCCGAAACGGTCGATCAATACCTCGGCGCCGATCGCCTGCAAGTCACCGCAGGTACTCACGCCGAGAGCGTGAAGCTTGCCGGCAGTGACCTGCCCCACACCAAATAACTTTTCCACAGGCAGCTCGGCCACAAAGCCTTCAACGTCCTGGGGACGAATCACGAACAGACCGTCCGGCTTCTTCCAGTCACTGGCGATTTTTGCGAGGAATTTATTGGGCGCCACGCCAGCGGAAATTGTGATACCGACTTCATCACGCACGCGCTGGCGAAGGTACTGCGCCATCAACGTGGCACTACCCTTGTGATCGGCGACATCACTGACATCCAGGAACGCCTCGTCCAGGGATAGCGGCTCCAGAAGGTCGGTCATTTCACGCAGAATGGCCATAACCTGCTGCGACACGGCACGGTATCGCGCCATGTCCGGCGGCACTGTCACCAGCCCGGGACACAGGCGGCGGGCCTCTCCGCCCGGCATGGCAGACCGCACCCCGAATGCCCGGGCGCGGTAATTACAGGTGGTCACCACCCCCCGACCGCCTTCTCCGCCCACGGCGAGGGGCACGTCCCTTAACGAGGGATCGTCCCGCATCTCCACGGCGGCATAAAAGCAGTCGCAATCCACATGTATGATCTTGCGCTGGGGCATCGGACAACAACTCGAGTCGACAGTCTGTACATATATACAGCCTTGTATCTTAAGCTAACATACAGAGAATGTCAGGAACTCTTCAGGCACTCTACAGCCCAACAAGCGAGCAATCATGACAAACCCCATTCCCGAGCAATCACAAACCGAAATCGAGGCCGCGGCATTCCGCCGTCTGGTGCAACACCTGCGTGATCACACCGAAGTCCAGAACCTGGATCTGATGAACCTGGCCGGGTTCTGTCGTAACTGCCTGTCCAAGTGGTATCGTGCCGAGGCCGCCGAACGGGGCTATGAGCTGTCCGATCCGGACGCCCGCGAGGTTATTTACGGCATGCCCTATGAAGAATGGAAATCCCGTTATCAGAAGGGCCCCAAACAGGACCATAAATAATGAAGATCAATGAATCAGTGCGGATTCATCTGGCGTCCCTGAAAGCGGGCCATGCCGATTTTGACGATACTTTGGCGTTGATTGACCGCCATTTCGAGTATCAGCCGACCGGTTTCCATAACGGCCCACTGCTTAACGCCGCCGGCGAGAATGCAGGCTCCTGCAGGGTATTTGCACTGGGTCAGTACTGCAGCCTCAACGAAGCCGACACCCTGCAGCTGTTCGCACAACATTACCAACAGGTATTGAATGATCCCGCAGGCGGCAGCCATGGTAACATTCGTCAGTTCATCAGCACCGGCTGGTCCGGCATCCGCTTTGAAGGCGAGCCACTTCGCGCCCGCCCTGCCGACTCCCGGAACGATCCCAAGGAAGAGAGCCTTTCATGAGCGATACCGCCACCTCAGGGGTACAACACTGCTTTCAACTGAAAAGCGCCAGCGTGTCCATGACGGCTCTGGAGCTTTATTACTTCGACAATGACGAATTCGAGGACACCCTGCGGGACAAAATCAGTCAGGCGCCCGGGTTCTTCAAGGACATCCCGCTGATCATCAGCCTGGAGAAGTACGAAGGTCTGAGCAGCGAGCTGGATTTCTTCAAGATTATCGGCACCTGCCGCCGCCATAATATCCACGTTATCGGTGTTCGCGGCGGCAACGACGACCAGCGCAGACTGGCCCGGGGAGCTGCACTGGCCCTGTTGCCCGGTGGCAATCAGCGTGACCGTGACGTCAGCCCGTCCGACCAGAAGGCGACCGCCGCCAACGAGCCAGCACAGGTGAGCGAACCGGAAGCCAGCCCGGCCGCAGAATTGCCATCCGGGCCCGCACCGGCCCGCATCATCAATCAGCCGGTGCGTTCCGGCCAGCAGGTGTATGCCCCCGAAGGCGATCTGATCATTCTGGCCCCGGTTCAGGCTGGCGCGGAAGTACTGGCGGCAGGTAATATCCACGTCTACGGTCCGTTGCGTGGTCGCGCCCTTGCTGGCATACACGGTGCGCCGTCCGCCCGGGTTTTCTGCCAGTCACTGGAAGCGGAGCTTGTGTCCATCGCCGGACACTATAAAATCTCTGAGGATCTTCAGGAGAAAAGCTGGAAAACCGCTGTTCAGATCCAGCTCAGGGACGACCTGCTGGTGGTAACGCCACTGGAAAAGGCCTGATAAGACTATAACGACCGATTTACTCGGCATAGATGACGAATCCACCGTGAAACAGGAATGTAACCTTGGCTAGAATCATTGTCGTTACCTCAGGAAAAGGTGGCGTAGGCAAAACCACCACCAGCGCCTCAATCAGTACCGGTCTGGCCAAACGCGGCCACAAGACCGTGGTCATTGATTTTGACGTGGGCCTGCGCAACCTCGATCTCATCATGAACTGCGAACGCCGGGTGGTGTATGACTTTGTCAACGTCATCCAGGGCGAGGCATCGCTGAACCAGGCGCTCATCCGCGACAAGCGCGTCCAAAGCCTGTACATACTGCCAGCCTCGCAAACCCGGGAAAAAGAAGCCCTGACCCGGGAAGGCGTTGAAAAAGTCATTAACGAACTGTCGGAGACCTTTGACTACATTGTCTGCGATTCCCCGGCCGGCATCGAACACGGTGCACTGATGGCACTGTACTACGCGGATGAAGCCGTTGTGGTCACCAACCCGGAAGTGTCCTCGGTGCGGGATTCCGACCGCATCCTGGGCATCCTGCAGAGCAAGTCCCGCCGCGCCGAGATGGGCCAGGACCCGGTCAAGGAGCACCTTCTGCTGACCCGCTACAACCCATCCCGGGTGGAAAGGGGCGAAATGCTGTCGGTAGCAGACGTGGAAGAGATTCTTGCTATCCCGCTGCTGGGCGTCATTCCGGAAAGCCAGATTGTGCTGAATGCGTCCAACCAGGGTCTGCCCGTCATTCTTGAAGAAGACAGCGATGCCGGTCAGGCCTATGACGACGCCGTGGGCCGGCTGCTGGGCGAGGAGCGCGAACACCGCTTTATGTCTGCCCAGAAAAAGGGCTTCTTCTCACGGATGTTCAAGGGGGGCTAAGGGATGAGTTTCCTCGATTACTTCAGAAGCAAGAAAAGCAACAGTACCGCCAACGTTGCCAAAGAGCGTCTGCAGATCATTGTTGCCCATGAGCGGGGTCAGCGCGAACAGCCGGACTACCTGCCCCAGTTGCAGCAGGAACTGCTGGCGGTTATTCGCAAGTATGTGCAGATCAGTGACGATATGGTCCAGGTGGAAGTGGACCGCAACGACAGTTGTTCGGTACTGGAACTGAACGTCACCCTACCGGAAAGCTGATCGCGCTTTAAATCACTTTCCAGATCACTTTCCAGATCACTTTCCAGATCACTTTCCAGATCATTCGCAACACGCCCGCAGCTACCAGCGGGCGAAATGATCTTCCATCAATCCCCGTAGCCCTGCTATGGGGATTTTTTTGTCTTCATCATCCACCACAAAGCCTTCAAACGTGCCCGCGTATTGGCGGAAGTTGGACGCCAGCACCAGAGCATTCAGCCGTTCCTTGCGAACACCCGACGGCACAAAGCGGAGATCCACCCGGCCATCGCTGGTGGTAACCCGCCAGGGTGCGCCCTGATCGTAGCGGTCAAACTCGAACCTGGCCAGATCAAGCTTGATGCAGCGACCATTGAGCCACAGTGCGTTCTCGGTCAGCCCTGATTCGTTCACCCCGGTGGCGAGATTCAGACCAACAGAGGTGCCATCCGCCAGTTGACCGGCCAGGCACGCCCAGTTCCAGGCGGTTTCACGGCGCATGAAACCGCAACTCCAGTCGACTGAACCCCGGGTATGGTCATCACAGCGCCAGACCTGGTCTCCCCAACGAATTTCACCGGTGACCGGCAAGCCCGCAGACTTACGGGTAAACACCCAGCCATTGTACCCTGCGGGACAAGCCAGCCTCAGGGGATCCCGGTCTTCATGGAGTGCAAACATCGCACGAACAGTGTCACCCGCCGTCACGCTGATGCTGCGACCTTCCGGGCCCGGGATAATCCTCAGGTTCGCCTGTTTGCTGCGGAAACTGGCCACACCGTCCTCCGGACGCGGTTCAATCACGGTGCCCCTGCCCAGCGGCTGGATGAAGGTCTGTTCCAGCATCTCTCCGGAAGCAAAATCATACAGGTAGAAAAAACCGTTGCTCACCAGTTTCAGGTCAACAATGGCCAGACCAAATACCCAGTGGTCCGACATGACACTGACAAACTGGAACTGATTGAACCGCCATTTCCGGGCAAGCCGGGAGCGAGGTCGGTCCATCACCGTTCGCAGGTCGTAATCCAGGTAATTGATCGTATCCACGGGGCCCGAAAACACCCCGGTTTGCACCCGCCCCCTGTCATCAATCAGTTGCTTTATCGAAGTCATCATTTTCAATTCGGGCCAAATTCAATGTGTGGATGTAAAGGCAGATACCCAGTTCACAATCCCCTGATTCAACGCCACGCCCCTGTAAATGTGCATGGTAGACTCATGCCACTCACATCAAGGAAGTGTACTCTATGCCTAATCAAAGAGCCCACGGCAAGCCCACATTCACCATTCTGACTGCCATTCTGACCCTCGCCACCAGCTTCCCGGCACTCGTCCAGGCTGGATTACCTTCCGAGAATGCCGATGGCTGGACCCTGCGCAAGGAATCCGACAACATCAAGGTCTACACCATCGACCAGGACGACTCCAGCTTCCAGGCATTCAAGGCCGAAGCATTGATGGATACCTCCATGGAAAACCTGATGGCGGTGATGGTCAATCCGGAATCCTGCGTTGAGTGGGTTCACAATTGCACCAAATCCCATGCCTTTGGTGACGGCAACTTCCTCGACCGGTACGCCTACTCGGTGAATGACATGCCCTGGCCGGTGACCGACCGGGACTACGTCCTGCGCATCCGTACCCATGGCGAACAGTCCACAGGTGAGGTGGAGATGGACCTCAACGCTGTCCCTGATCGCCGCGAGGAGGTCGATGGCCTCGTCCGGGTTGATCGCTCTGATACCCGGTATCGATTTATTCCCGAAGGCGACAAGACTCGTATGGTCTGGATCCAGCACACCGAACCCAATGGCTCGATACCCGGCTGGCTGGTCAACACCTTGCTGGTGGACATTCCGGTAAGATCCATGGAGCAACTGGAGCGGGTCACACACCGGGAGCGCTACCAGGACCACACACTGGTGTATGACGATGAAGGTAAACTCATTGATGTGGCGCCATCGTTACAATCAGGGGATGACTAGCCGCACGGGACAAGCTAAGCTCTGGTGAAAAGGACCCTTCAACAGAACAGGACCCGGTAAATGACTGTTCTCGCTTACGAGATCATGACCCCAAGCATCAAGGCCGTACCGCAATCATGGACGATGGAGAGGCTGGCCCGCTTCCTCACCGACAACGAAATCACTGGAAGTCCGGTCACCGATGAACACGGTGACATTGTCGGTATCGCCACCCTGAAAGACATCACCGAATTTCGCTGGAACGCCAACCGCAATGACAACGATGCCCGGCTGACCCCGGAAGAGGAGCGGGAAGCCCGCCGCCTCCGCATGGCCATCTTCGAGGAGATGGGTAAGGTCCCCGTCGAAGTACGGGATATCATGACGCCGAGCGTCCTTTCCGTTGATGAACAGACCCCGGTGCGCGATATCGCCGATATCATGATGCGTGAACACCTGCACCGGATCTTCGTTACAAAAGACGACAAGATCACCGGTATCATCACCACTTATGACATGCTAAAACTGATTTCAGACAAAGAACTCACCAGCCGCTGTGCCTGAAACGACTGAGCCACCAGAGAGGTAACGCGCCTTATGCCAGGAGCATCGCAAGCTCGCCGAAAGATGTATGTCCTCGACACCAACGTCCTGATTCACGACCCCAACGCCCTCCTCAATTTTGAAGAACACGATGTCATCCTTCCGATGACGGTCCTTGAAGAACTCGACAGCCTCAAATCCGGTAAACAGGCCGTAGCTGCCGATTGTCGCCAGGCCATTCGCAACATCGACAAACTGCTGGGTGATGCCAGCCCGAAGGACATTGAGAAAGGCGTTCCCATTGTAAGGGCAAAGAAGGCCGAGCCCCTTGGCACCCTGTCGATCCTGATGAGCACCGAAAACCACGGCAATCATTCCCTGCCGGAACACCTCAACGACAACAAGATCATCAACACTCTGGCGGCGCTGCAGGAACAGCACAAATCCCGTGACATCATCCTGGTCAGCAAAGACATCAACATGCGGCTCAAAGCCCGCGGTTTCGGTGTCGAAGCCCAGGATTACCACAACGACATGTTGCTGGATGACATCGATTTGCTGCCCAAAGGCTACAAGCAATTCCCCAATTCCTTCTGGGACAATATCGCCAAGGTGGAAACCATACAGCGCGAGGGCATCACCGAACATATCCTCAAGCGCGAAGGTGAGCTGGCCAGGCTCAACGTCAACGAATTCGTGGTGGACGAACAGGGATTCGTTGGCAAGGTGGTGGACCTGTCTGATGACCAACTGGTCATGCAGGATCTGCATCAACACGATCTGATGAACGAGGAAGTCTGGGGCCTGGTCCCCCGGGACATATACCAATCGCTGGCCCTGAACCTGCTGCTGGATCCCGACATTCACCTGGTGAACCTGACGGGGTCGGCCGGTTCGGGTAAAACCATCCTGGCGCTGGCCGCCTGCATCGAGATGACCGTGGCGAGCAAGCTGTACAAGCGCATCATCGCCACCCGAAGCACCCAGGGGCTGGATGAAGACATCGGCTTCCTGCCCGGTACCGAGGCAGAGAAAATGGAGCCCTGGCTGGGCGCCATCGTCGATAACCTGGAAGCGCTCCATGAAGACGACGAGAACATGACCGCAAGCGTCGACTACATCCTCAGCAAGGTGCCATTGCACTTCAAGTCCATGAACTACATCCGCGGGCGCAGTTTCCAGCACAGCCTGATCATTATCGACGAGTCCCAGAACCTGACGCCGCACCAGATCAAGACCATCATTACCCGCGCCGGCAACGGCTCCAAGGTCATCTGCCTGGGTAACCTGGCACAGATAGACACCCCCTATCTCAGCGCCCTCAGCTCCGGCCTGACCTACATGACGGAACGCTTCAAGGGCTTCCGCCATGGCGGCCACATCCATCTCCAGGGTGTACCGAGGTCGGTTCTGGCGGAATACGCCGAAGCCAATCTCTGACAGCCCTCCAGAACCAAAAAAGCCGCACCCTTAACCCGGTGCGGCAAATCTGGGCTCATTCACCCAGGGACAACAACAAAGAGACGCAAATCAGAACTTCAGCCGTCCTCCGACCAGAACGGTGTCCACATCGTCAAAGTCAGCACCGGCACGATCCAGGGAATGGTTGTTGTAACCGGCATAAGCCTCAAACCATTTGATTGGGGTGAAGACATAGCCTACCCCGACGGTTTCCGCCGAGTCGCCCTTTTCAACGCGGTCTTCTGTTTCCATATAATGAATGTCGAAGGCATGTCTGCCCATTATGTATCCCAACTTCGCCAGGTAGAAATCAGAGTCCGGATTGGCAGAGTCATCATCACTGCTGGCTGAGTAGGCGCCCGTCAGGTTGATACCGCTGTCGTGCAACCACGACAGCGAACCGCCAAGGGTTTCAACATCCCCGGTTTGCCCGCCACTGTCCTTGACTGAATAACCGAGCGCACCGGAAATCTTGCCCCCGAACCGGCCAGAGAAGCGCACCCCGATCTCTGAAACGTCATCACCATCCTTGATGCCCTGGCTTATCGAGGGCTGCAGCCCGGCCAGGGCTGGCAGATCGTACTTCACACGGCTGTACCGGCTCTCGAAATCCTGGTCGCTCGTGGCAGCCCCCAGCCGGACCCGCGTATCGGTGGCATCGTCCAGAAACTCCAGACCGCCACCCACCAAGCCGGGGTTGGTATACGAAATAACCTTGGTACCCGACAGGTCCCGTTCGATGTTGCCGTTCGCGGCCCCATCACCCTGGCCGAGTGATAACTTGCCAAATCCACCGGAGACAAACAGGTTCAGCTGGCGCTCATTGAATTCGCCGCTGATCGAACGCTCTTCAAGCGTCACTTTGTTAGAGGCGTTCTGCTGATACTCCAGCTCCACATGGGCACCGACCACCAGGTCTGTATCGTTCAAGTCGCCTTTCAGTTTGGCGCCGATCCGGCTCCCGCTGTTGTCGTTATCAACGATGAAGTGCTCACTGCCATCGCCAGTGTCACCATACAGAAGACCATAGTTCAGCTGGCCATACACGTCCGCAGACACATTCGACACCGGCGCATCCGCTGAGAGCTTCGAGCCCATCGCCTGGGCATACGCACCTGAAGCGGAGAAACCACAAACAACCAACGCAATACATGAAACCAATCTTTTTTGTTTTCTCATTACATCCTTCCTTATTGAATTGTATTTATTGCTTTGCAAGCCAGACACCAGTCTGGCGGGAACACACTGGAGCGCAGTCAGTCACTGACCGGGCTTTCCTTCATGGCAGCGTTCATGCGGCGACGCAGCAGGGGGCCAACCAGGTACGGCAGCACCAGGCTCAACCCGGCGACCAGCCAGAAGCTCTTGGCCAGGGTGCTGGCCCAGAGAACGCTCCAGTCACCATCTGACAGCACAAGGGCATGTCCGAGGTTCTTTTCCATCTCCGGTCCCAGCAACAGACCGAGAATGATGGGCACCACCGGGATTTCCAGCTTGCGCAGGAAATAACCTGCAACACCAAACGCCACCATGAAATACAGATCGAAAGTACTGTTGCTGATGGAGTAAATGCCCACGAAGGCAACCATGGTCACGATCGGCAACAGGTACATGGGGGGAACTGACAGCAGCCGTACAAAGAGCCCGACCAGAGGAATGTTCAGCAGCAGCAAGAGCACATTCCCGATGAGAAGGGCTGCGATGACGCCCCAGACAATATCGGCGTTCTGGGTGAACATGAGGGGGCCAGGCGTGATGTTCAGCGAGATCAGCATCGCCAGCAGGACCGCTGTCGTGCCACTGCCAGGTACCCCCAGGGTCAACATGGGCACCAGCGCACCCGATGAAGCACCGTTGTTACCCGCTTCAGGCGCAACCACACCGCGGATATCGCCTTCACCGAACCTGCCCTTCTTGCCCAGAATCTGCTTCTCCAGCGTGTAACTGATGAAGCTGCCCAGAGACGCGCCCGCCCCCGGCAGGACCCCGGAAATAAACCCGAGCACACCACCACGCAACTGGGTAGGAATGGTGCTGACCAGTTCCCGGAAGCCGAGAGTCAGCTTGCCCACGCTCACCTTTTCGCGCCCACGACCCATGCGTGACTCGACGAAGAACAACAACTCCGAGATCGCAAACAGCCCCACAATGGCGAGAATAAAATCGATCCCTTCGTACAGCTCCAGCACGCCAAAGGTGTAGCGCTGGGTGCCGGTGGAGATATCGATCCCCACGGTGGAAATCATGATCCCCAAAGTGGCAGCGATCACGGTTTTCATCGGGTTCTTACCGGTAATACCACCCAGCGTTGCAAACGCCAGCAGGAACAGCGCGAAGTACTCCGCCGGTCCAAAACTGAGAGCAAACTTCGCCAGCACCGGGGCCAGCATGATCAAACCCACCGTCCCTATCAGACCGCCAGAGAACGATGCTATGGCAGAGATCGCCAGCGCATCCGCCGCCCTGCCCTTGCGGGCCATCGGATAGCCATCAAGACAGGTCATCATCGCCGGCTCGTCACCGGGGATATTGAGCAGGATGGAGGATATGCGGCCGCCGTACATGGCCCCCGCGTAGACCGAGGTCAGCAGGATCATGGCCGTTTCCGGCGGCAGACCCAGCGTGAACGCCAGGGGAATAAGAATGGCCACGCCATTGGCGGGACCGAGGCCCGGCATACAACCGATCAGGGTACCGGCAAAGGCGCCAAGCAAGGCGAACATCAGATTGTACGGTGTCAGTGCCACCGCAAAGCCGTCCATCAGAAAACCGAGCGTTTCCATCAGTTCACCTCCAGAAGGCCAGCGGGCAGGTTCAGTGACAAGCCGTAGTTGAACAACACAAACACCACCACGGCACTGATCAGCCCCGTCACAAATGCACTTCGGGGATTAGCACCCATGCGCCAGCTCAGCGTGCCCACAGCCAGGGTTGTCGAGATGACAAACCCCAAAGGCTCAAGCAGCATGGCGTACACCACCAGAACCAGCAGGGACACCACAAGCTCCAGTGCGGACTTACCCAGCGGCCACTGTGCGTCGGGATCCGGCCTGATCATCAGGTAGATACCACCGGCCACCAGCACGACCGCCAGGATGGTGGGAAAGGTTTCCGGCCCCACGGTTTCGGCGCCGCCAAACGGTTCCGGCCACTGCTGGGCCAACCAGCCGTAAACCACTGCCAGCACCATCAGGCCAAGACCAAGAAGTCGATCACCGAGGCCAGTCATTTGAGCAGCCCTATTTCACGAGACAGAGTTTCGATGTCCTGCACCTGCTGCCGCACAAAGCTGTCAAATTCACCCGCCGGTGGGTGGAAGGGAATCAGGCCATTGGCCTTCATGACCTTTTTCCATTCCTCGCTGGCGTAAAGGGTATCGACCGTATTGGCCCAGTAGGTCTTGGATTCTTCGGAGGCGTCCTTCGGCATGTAGAAACCCCGCCAGTTCGGACCGACCGCATCAATGCCCTGCTCTTTTGCCGTCGGAATCTCTGCAAAGTTACCCGGCACACGCTCATCCGACAGTACCGCCAGCACACGCAGGTCGCCGGATTCCATAAAGCCGGTGACTTCTGAGAGGTCACCGGTAAAGGCATCAACCTGGCCGCCCACCACCTGGGTCATGGCTTCGCCGCCGTTGTTGTAGGAAAGGTAGGGAATCGCCGGGAGCTGCTCAGCACCGGCAGCCTTTGCCGTGATCAGGACCTTGAGATGATCCCACCCGCCCCGGGCACTGCCGCCCGCGAACTTCACCGACTTGGGATTCGCCTTGACGGCATCCAGAAGCTGATTCAGGTTCTGGTATTTGGAGTTGCTGCCCACGGCAATCACGCCGTAGTCGGCCCCCAACGCCCCAACCCAATTCACCATATCTGCGTCCAGACCGGGAAACTGCTTCTGTGCCAGGCGTGTGGTGGTGGCTGTCGATGCGGCCACAATAAGCTTGTCGTCCTCGGCCCGCTTGCTGACCGTGTGGGCAAAAGCAACCCCGCCACCGGCGCCAGCCATGTTCACGGTCTGGACCGTGCCATCAATCAGGCCAAGCTCTCTGAGGACATTGCCGGCACTGCGGCAGGTAAAGTCCCAGCCACCGCCCGGATCGGAAGGAGCAATACACTCGACCTTACCGGAAGGCTGCCAGGCCAGAGCGGACATGCTGAAGGTGGCGGCTGCCACCAGGGAAAGTGTTTGTTTGATAGTCATGATTGTCACCTCACTCTTGTTTTTATGGTCTCTTCCTCGGCGGATCTCATTGCTGGATCCCGCGGGAAGGAGACTCGCAAAAACAGACTAGAGGGCAATCAACGCCTCCAGAAGTTTCTGGACGTAAAGCCTTTAAAGAAACTAATGGGCGTTAAGTTCATAAAATTTACGGGTAATCGCGAAACTTGTGATTTACCCTGAAGGGAATAATGACAACAAACCAATCGCTGCTGATAACGTGTTCCGAAAAACCAAACTTAAAACCCGAATGATCCTTTCGCTCGGGTTCGTCAGTGCCCTGCAAACTACACTGATCGGCGTATTCGCCGGCTATTACCTCAGTGATTCCCTGTTTGATGAGATCGGACAGCGTGCGCTGATGGTTGCCAAAACCGTTGCCGCCGCGCCCACAGTAATAGAGGGCATCCACCAGCGTGATATAGACACCCTCAATCTGTTGGCCAGGCGCCTGGCACACACCAACGAAGCCCTGTTCATTGTTATCGGTGACCACCAGGCCATTCGCCTTGCGCACCCCTCCGCCGACCGGATTGGCCACTCCATGGCAGACGACGATGGTGACGATGGCCGGCGCGCCCTGGTCGATGGTGAGTCCTACGTGGCAAGGGCCGAAGGTAGCCTGGGCGAGTCCATGCGCGGCAAGGCACCGGTGGTTGAACCGGATAGCGGCGAGATTATCGGCATTGTTTCCGTCGGCTATGGCGTCGATCAGGTGAACGCAACCATTGAACGTTACAGCATCGTGCTCTACAGCGTCGTTGGCCTGGCGCTGTTGATCAGCATAGTGATTGCCATCGTCATTGCCGGTCGCTTCAAACGCGCCATATTCGGACTGGAGCCGGAGGAAATCGCACGCCTGTTCCAGGAGCGGGACGCCACACTCCAGTCGGTCCGGGAGGGCATTATCGCCATCAACCGCGAGGGCATCATCACCACCGTGAACCGAACTGCCCTGGAAACGCTTGGATTGGACCCGCACACACCTCTAGCAGGCCGCCCCATTCTCGAAGTCCTGCCCGAAAGCGACCTGCTTTCGGTGCTTGAGTCCGGCACACCGGACTTTGACCGGGAAGTGTGGCTGAGAAACCGGCAGATGATCGTGAACCGGCTACCCGTCCGCCAGGGCACGGACATTATTGGCGTGGTCGCCAGTTTCAGGCTTCGGGACGAAGTGGATCAGGTCAGCCAGCAGTTAACGCGGATACAGCAATACGCTGACACCTTACGAAGCCAGACCCATGAGTACTCGAACAAGCTCCATACCATTGCCGGCCTGATCCAGATCGAAGCCTATGAAGACGCACTGAGTCTGATTGGCAGTGAAGTCAGTGATCACCAGGCGCTGATTCACCTGCTGCTGGATGCGGTGCCCGACCCTATCATTGCCGGTTGCCTTCTGGGCAAGTACAACCGGGCGCGGGAAATGGGCCTGCGCCTCCACATCGATCCGGATAGCCGGATGACGGATATACCCGCCGATATGCCGCGGGATCAACTGGTCAGCGTGCTCGGCAACCTGATCGACAATGCCCTTGAAGCAACCCGCCAACAAACCGGCGAAGGCGGGCTCGTTGAGCTTTCCATGACCGACCTCGGGCACGAACTGATTTTCGAGGTGGAAGATCAAGGCCCCGGCATTCCTGAAGATCTCCGGCAGACGATTTTCGAGAAAGGCGTGAGCACCAAGAAAGGTGACGCACATGGCTATGGCCTGCACTTGGTACGCCAGTTCCTGAATCGCTGGGGTGGGTCAGTCACAGTTGACGACCTGCCTGGAAAAGGCGCCCGCTTTACCCTTTACCTACCCAAAACCAGCAGAGGGAGGGACAGTCATTGACCATCATTCGCATTCTGATTGTTGAAGATGACCGGAAAATTGCGGAAATCCAGCGACGATTTGTCGAACGCCTGGACGACGTCGAACTGTGTGGCATCGCCCACAGCCTGGAAGACGCAAGGGACCTGATCGACGTGATGGCGCCTCACCTGATCCTGCTGGACATCTATTTCCCCGACGGGAACGGGCTTGAACTGCTCCGTGAGCTCCGGGCAAAAGACAGCAGCAGCGACGTTATTCTTATCACCGCCGCCAAGGAAGTGGAAACCCTGAGAAGCGCCCTGCGCGGCGGGGTGTTCGACTATATCCTCAAACCGCTGGTGTTCGAGCGCCTTGAAGAAGCCGTCAGCCGATACCGGGACCACCTTCGCCATCTGTCAGGCCTGGTCCGGGTGGCGCAGAAAGAGGTGGATGCCCTGCTGCCACGGAGTTCGGGCGAAGATACCCAGCCGGCTCGCGAAGAACGGCTGCCCAAGGGCATCGACAGTATCACGCTGGATAAAATCCGCGAGGTGCTTTCATCCGGACAACAATGGAGTGCCGAGGAACTGGGCAATGCCATCGGCGCCTCCCGAACCACCGCTCGCCGCTATCTGGAGTTTCTGGTCGGTAAGGGCGAGCTCACCGCCGAAGTGACCTACGGCAGCGTTGGACGCCCGGAAAGGCGATACCACCTCCAGTGAGATCACGTCCCTCGCCACAACCACACTCCCTGACTGGTCAGGCATACCTTCAGGTGCGTGAGCGTCCCCTGAAGCTTTGACCTGCGAGCCATTCTCCCCGGGCATTCTGGCCATCGCCCCGTAAATCGCCCCGCCTTATTGTGACTTTCGTCACACTTTGTAATGCATCACAACAAAAACATACAAAGGCATAATTATGAACAGATTAACCAGTACCCTGGTTATTGGCACCAGTGCGGCTCTGCTGGCGGCATGCGGAGGAGGTGGCAGCAGCTCTGAGGCTTCTGGTGGAGCCACCCTGGGCGACACCGAAAGCCGCGAAACCAACACCCAACCCTCAACCACCCGAACCATTTCCCGTCCACTGACAGAAAGCATCAGCGAGCTGGTACACGCCTCCTGCGACCAAGGCAGTGATCTGACCGGCGGCCGCAGCTATCGGGTAGAAATGCCTTCCCGGATAGATGGTGCCGCGATCGTATTCCAGGTTTTCGAGCCAACCCAGTTTGACTGCAAGACTGAACACCCCCTGATTCTCCAGGGACACGGTTTCAGCGGCACTCGCTCCACCGAAGCCGGTGATGATCCTCTGGCCCCCATCGCCCCATTGGTGGACGCGGGCTTCACTGTGATCAGCATCGACCAGCGTGGTCATGGTGAAAGCGGCGGAACCATTCGGGTGATGGATCCGGACTTTGAAGGAGAAGACCTTGTCCAGATTGTCGACTGGGCGGAAACCCACCTGGATTACCTCAAATACCGTGATGACAACCTGTTGCTGGGTGGCGTCGGCGGCAGCTACGGTGGCGGTTTCCAGTACCTGCTTTATAACGCAGACCCGGATCAGCGCATGGACGCCATGGTGCCGCACATTACCTGGCACGACCTGACCTACAGCCTGAACCCGGGCAACGTTACCAAGAACTACTGGCTCGCGTTCCTTTCCCTTGCCGGGGATGCCGGGACAGGCGGCTCCATGGACCCATACCTGCGTTCTTCGCTGATCGATGGCATTGTCCAGAACCGCTTCCCCGAGCCGGCACTGGATTTCTTCCACTACCACAGCCCCAGTTATTTCTGGGAAAACGAACGCAGCCTTGAACTGTTCGACAGCGGCAACAGCCAGGAGTACCTGCTGGATCCGATCACCGGACAGATTCCCATCACCAGTGACGGCCGTTATGTCATCAAGACGCCACAGATGGCCCCTTATCCGGTAGACGTACTCATGTTCCAGGGCATGCGAGACAGCCTGTTTCCCTTCAACGACGCCTGGGAAAATTACAAGGAGCTGAAAGCAGCCGGCGGTGACGTGCGCTTGCTCACCTACCCCTTCAGTCATCATTACCTTGCGCCCAACGTCGGCCTGATCCAGGAAACCCTGGCGAGCCTGGGCTTCTATGCCGAGTCGCTGCCGGATCTGGCCACTGCGGGCCTCAACACCCTGACCGATTGCGGCGACATCAGCGCCAATCAGGCGACCGTTGCCTGGTTCAATGAAAAGCTTCTGGGCCGTGGCAATGCGGATAACGTTATCACCACCGGCGACCAGATATGTTACACCCTCTCCCCCGGTGACGCGGTCCCGGCACCGGAAGTCACCGTTGGTGGCGCCAGCTTCCCGGTCAGATACGATATGCTGGGAGAAGACATAGAGGTAACCACCTTCACAGGCGTCGCGGGTTTGTTACCAACCATCGTTCCTTTGACAACGCTGGAGAGTGACGGAGTTATCGCCGGTATCCCGACGGCCACACTCAATGTCGGAGCCCCGTTGTCCGACCTCGAGGAGCGCTGTCTGGATGAGTCGGATCCGGTGTTCGCAACCGGCACCTGCGATGCCATCCTGTTTGTCGGGGTTGGTGTTATCAGAGGGGGCGCAAGCATTCCCGAACTGATCGACGAACAAGTTCAGCCCATTCGCGGCTTCGGGCAACACGACATCGAACTGACGGGAATTGCAGAACGGCTGAACACCGGAGATCAACTGGTTCTGATGCTTTATGGTCAGCACCCGACATTCCTTGGCGCCTTTTCCCGCGATCTGACGGTTCCCGCAGTCAGTGTCAGCGGCAATGTTTCACTGCCTTTGCTGACGGAAGACGGACAGCAGCAACTTGAAATGACAACCTCACGCTAAGACAGGCCATACTGGCAGATTCATTCAAGGGGGTCTGCCAGCTCCTTACCACCGCCCCTGCAACGTTGCCACAATGCGGCGGCTTCCGGCATGGTCCCGGTGCTCGCACAGATAGATTCCCTGCCAGGTTCCCAAGGCCAGATGACCATCCGAAACCGGGATTGTCAGTGAGTGGCCAATCAACACGTTTTTTATATGGGCGGGCATATCATCAGCCCCCTCAGCGGTGTGCTGATAGTAATCAGCCCCTTCCGGAGCCAGCACATTGAAATGCCGCTCCAGATCCCCCCGCACATCTGGATCCGCGTTCTCGTTTATCGCCAATGACGCGGAACTGTGCTGAATAAACAGGTGCAGCAGCCCAACCTGACAATTCCTGAGGTCCGGTGCCTGCGCGACAATTTCGTTTGTCACCAGGTGGAACCCGCGCGGAAGGGGTGCCAATTCGATAAATTTCTGGTCCCAGATCATCTACTGTTCACCTTTTTGTGTAGCGATCAACAAACTCTGACTTCAGCCTAACGCTCTGCATTGGTATTGGCTATGCTTAACTACTAACTCCAAACCTGACGATAAGACTGAACTATGCGCAGCCGGAATGATGTACTGATTACTCTCAACCAGTCTGACTCGCTCGCAGAGAAACTGGTGCATTTGCATCAGGTTGTCAGGGATCTGCACCCGCAGATAACACGAGTTTCCATAGCGTTATACGACAAAGCCACCGACAAGGTCAGAACCTTTACCTACAGTGGCAAGGAAACGCCCTTAAATCACTATCAGTCAACCCTGTCCAGTTGCCACTCTCTCAACCTGCTGGCCCAGTCCAGAGGTGCAAGGCTCGAACAGGACTTGTCTGTTTTCAGAAACAGCTCACACGTCCATGCCCAGAAGATCTATCAGGCCGGGTACCGGGGGAGCTATACGCTGCCACTGTTCTTTGACGACGAATTACTCGGCTTCATCTTCTTCAACGCCGAGCAAGAGAACGCGTTCGATCCCGCCTGCATCAGTCAGCTGAACCTGGTGGCGGACCTGATAGCATTGCTTATATTCAATTCCTTCAGCCTGGTTCGAACTCTACTCTCCACCGTTCAATCTGCACTGGATCTTACTTATTCGCGGGACCCGGAAACCGGCGCCCATCTCCAGCGTATGTCCCGTTACGCCAGAGTCATCGCACGTCACGTCGTCTCCGCCAGCGCAAACGATGATCAGTTTCCCGAATACGTCTACCTGTTCGCGCCACTACACGATATCGGTAAAGTCGCCATTCCGGATAGCATCCTCTTCAAGCCCGGGAAGCTGACAAAGGCAGAGTTTGAGATTATGAAAACTCACACTTCCAAAGGTAAGGCCATGGCAGAAAAACTGCTCCGCAACTACCGCATGGGAGACATCCAGCACACCACAATGCTGTTGAACATCATCGCCCACCACCACGAAGCCTTTGATGGCTCCGGTTATCCAGATGGATTAGCGGGCAAGGACATTCCCCTGGAAGCCAGAATTGTCACCGTGGCGGATATTTTCGATGCACTGACCAGCCGTCGTCCATACAAGGAAGCATGGACCGTTGAACAATCGCTGGACGAAATCAGATCCCTTTCCGGCCAGCGGATTGATCCGGATTGCGCCAACGCGTTGATGGACAATCTGGATGAGGTGCTGGAAATCCGCGAGACCTTTCAGGACGCGGATCAATAACAGACCGTCGCAAATCTTCCTGATTGTCCCGCGGGTTACTTCTGCTGCTCGTCCCATGGATGGACTGGCACCACCGCCTCACCCACTTCCGCTTCATAGGAGCTGCGGAAATAGTTCATCGCTTTCTCAGCCTCGCCCAGCTCGTCAAAACGGGCGATGTGATAAATGGCTTCGCCTTCGTTCACCAGCGGCAGATTGTTCACGCAAATCACAATGCCGGAAACCGGGGACAGCACTGCCGCCTCGGTTTCACCGAACGGGTCCGCCACCATGGCCAGTTTCTGCCCCTTGCGGACTTTCTGGCCAAGGTGGGCCACGGGGCGCATGATGCCATCAATGTCCGCACGCACCCATAGCGAGTTGGCAGCGGTCTCAGAGCGCTTTCTGGGAGCTTTCGGGCTTTTCTTGGCAGGCACCATTTCCAATTCCCGCATCACCCGGATGACCCCTTTCACGCCACTGGTGATAACCACGTTATCAAACCTCAGGGCTTCTCCCCCCTCAAAGGTCACGACAGGTATATCCAGGGAATCCGCATAGGCCCGCAAGCTGCCTTCCCGCAGGCTGGCGTTGATGATAATCGGTGCACCAAAGGCTTCCGCCATGCGGATGGTTTCCGGATTCTTCAGCTCGGCGCGAATCTGCGGCAGGTTGAACCGGTGAATCGCCCCGGTGTGCAGATCGATGATATGAGTGACATGTTCCATGATCTGGGTGCGCAACAGATAGGCAATACGCCCCCCCAGGGAACCGCTCTCACTGCCCGGGAAACACCGGTTCAGGTCTCGCCGGTCAGGCAGGTAGCGAGTGCGTTGCACGAACCCGAAAATATTGACAATGGGCACGGCCAGCAGGGTACCCCGCAGGTGTCGCAGTGCCGAATTGGTCAGCACCCGACGGACAATCTCCACGCCGTTGATTTCATCCCCGTGGATGGCGCCACAGACCATCAACACTGGCCCGTCCCGGCGACCATGAATCACCTCCACCGGAATGTGCAGCGGTGTGTGGGTATACAACTTGGCAACCGGCACTTCCACAGTTTGGCGCGTGCCCGCCTTGATCTCGGTACCGGCGATGACAAATGGCGCTCTGGCCATCTCAACCTCTCCCTTTGGTGCGGGTTTTCCAGGGTTTCTGATTTTTCTCAATCCAGTTAACGATCATCCCCGCGACGTTCTTGCCGGTGGCATTCTCGATGCCTTCCAGCCCCGGTGACGAGTTCACCTCCATCACCAGAGGGCCGCGACTGGAGCGCAACAGGTCCACGCCGGCCACATTCAGGCCCATGGCCTTGGCGGCGGTTATTGCGGTGCGACGCTCTTCAGGGGTAATGCGAATCAGCGAGGCGGTGCCGCCTCGATGCAGGTTGGAACGGAATTCCCCGTCTGCGCCCTGGCGTTTCATGGCCGCAATAACCTTGTCACCAATAACGAAACAGCGGATATCGGCACCGCCAGCTTCCTTGATGAATTCCTGCACCAGAATGTCCGCTTTCAGGCCCATGAAAGCCTCAATCACGCTTTCTGCGGCCTTGCGGGTTTCCGCCAGCACCACGCCAATGCCTTGGGTACCCTGCAACAGCTTAATCACCACCGGCGCGCCACCCACCATCTTCAGCAGTTCGGGCACGTTGTCCGGCTTGTTGGCAAAACCGGTCACCGGCATGCCCACGCCCTTGCGGGCCAGCAGCTGGAGCGAGCGCAGCTTGTCCCGGGACCGGGTAATGGCCACAGACTCGTTGACGGGAAATACCCCCATCATTTCAAACTGCCGCAAGACCGCCGTGCCGTAGAAAGTGACCGAAGCACCAATTCGCGGCACCACCACGTCAAAATTCTCCAGCACCTCTTCGTGGTAGTGGATCTGGGGATTGGACGATGTGATGTTCATGGAGCAGTGAAGGCAGTCGATAACCCGCACTTCATGCCCCCGATTAATACCTTCCTCGACCAGACGACGAGTGGAGTACAGGTGACGGTTACGCGACAGAATCGCTATCTTCATTTGATCGTCCTTAGGGCCGGTTCACCGGCAAGATAGGAAGCTTCAGGATATATAACGGAGCGCCTCGCCATGGCGGTACGCCCCAGCAACATCCGGAACCGCATGGAGTCCCGGTTGGTCAATGTCATTTCGATGGGCCATACGGCATCACCGATCACCAGACGGGTCTCGATCACCAGCCTCAGCTCCCGGTGGCCACCGGAATCCGATACTGAGCGTTCATCCAGTACGGCCGCATCACATTCCACTACGTGGTGAAGGTTGTTCTGGACCGGGTGCACCCAGAAACGCACGCGACGCTCACCGTCACCATCGTACGGCTCAACGCGAAAAGTATGCAGACAGGACGTGCGGGCCCCGGTGTCCACTTTCACCTTGAGCCGGGGAATATCCAGGTCGGGCAACGCCACCCACTCCCGCCAGCCAAGGTTGATCCTGCCCTCAAGCGTCGGGTACGTGACAGGTTTTGTGGGTTTATCCGTTTTCGTCGGCATCCGGCAGTTCCTTATGGGTCGCTCTCTCCGGTCGCAGCAGTTCCACCCGGAAGGGGGCGGAATGGCTTCCGGCATAAATACTGGTATGGGGAAACGGAATCTCGATTCCTTTTCGGTCCAGAGTCTTCTTGATGTCCACCATCATGCTACTGCGGCTTTCCAGTACCCGCTCTTTCGGTACCCAGAACGAAAACTGCAGGTCAACGGAGGACGGTCCGAATGACGTGACCAGCACAAACGGTCGCGGCTCCTCCAGGCAGGCCGGATTACGCCCGGCCAGCTCCAGAAGCAGTGCTTCGACCTTCTCCACATCTTCAGCGTAGGCAATACCCACCGTCAGGTCGAGACGGCGAATCGGAAACCGGGAACGGTTCACCACCCGGGTCTTGATCAGGGTCTCATTGGGAATCCGTACATACAGGTTATCGGTGGTTCTCAGTTTCACACTCAGCATATCAATGCCGACGACCTCCCCAAGGGTGGCATCCACTTCAATAAAATCACCGATTTCAAAGGGCCGCTCCACCAGCAGGAAAAGCCCGCTGATCATGTTCGAGGCCGAGGTCTGGGAAGCAAAGCCAATGGCCACCGTCAGGATACCCGCAGCCCCGAGAAGCACATCCAGCGAAAATCCCGCCTCCCGAAGTGCTGCCATGGCAAACAGGGCAACCACAATATAGAACACCAGACGGCGGAACATCACCGTATGGTGTCGCGATGTTCTTGCCTGCATGACGCGGGAAACGCTCCGTGCCGCCAGGGAACCCAGGACAATGCCCAGAATCAGCAGGAACGCGGCGCTGAGCCACTGCATCCAGGGCAAACCACTGGCCACCTCAACCAGACTGCTTTCCATTTCCTCGATCAAACCACTGGCTCCATTGTTGGCACTCGCATTCTTATCCGAACATTCTGTCGAACGTTCGTATCAGTCGCCCGCGGCCGCCTTTCTCACGCGCTGGTGACACCAGTTTGCAGGTACCGGCCGCCGCGAACAGCGTCCGATCCACATTCAGGCTGGCGGAATTCATTTCGGTTTCACAGACAACCTTCACTCCCGGCGTCCACAGCTGTCCCCGTTCGTTCTGGTGCAACGACAGCAACGGCGTCGGCAGGCTAAAACGCTCCAGCAACAGCGGTTCGGAGCGACGGTTCACGATTTTCACCGGAGTAATAGCTCGCCAGGGGCGCTTGGGTACCGCCTCAAGAACCAGGCGGGCATAGCTGGGGGCCGAATAACACAACTCCCCTTCCATGGTATTTTTCCCGACCCAGGTCTGCGAAGGCTCCGCCAGCGCCAGCTCTGTCAGTTGGGTACGCTGTCGGCCAACGCAGATCTGCATCCACACCACCGTACCAACATAGATCACACACTCGCTACCGGCGGGAATCGTTAACGGCTGATAGGGCCGGATCACCGTGGGGAGGCTAGCCAGCGCAGGTAGAAACACCACTTCATTACTGTCATCCGGCCGTACAAACCGCTGTAACGGAACACCGCTGCCCGGCAATACATGGCTGGTCTGTTCAGTCCAGCGCATGGGGTCGACATCTTTTCTGACGGTTTCCGATCGAATCTGCCACTCAAGATCAAGCCGGGTGACCCAGAGGCGCGTCTGGCTGAGCTCATGAAACTGGGTCTGCCCGGATTCCAGGGTATAGGGGCGAGCCCAGATCCCATCACGCGGCGGCGCGGATTCTTCTTTTTTATCGGCCATTGGCATCCTGAACATTCTGGCGAAAAAACAGATTTAACTATAATCCAATCAATGCCTTCCAGCGAATATCCTGATCATGATATTTACTCATCCAGAGCGATGGTAATTACCCTTACCCGCTTTACCGCCACCCTCTGACAGGAAGTTTGATGACCCAACTTGTCTGGTTCCGCAACGACCTCCGCCTGGCCGACAACCCGGCACTGACCGCCGCCTGCAAGGCCGGAGGCCCGGTCAAAGCCTGCTTTATCGTGACACCGCAACAATGGCAGGAGCACGACTGGTCCCCTGCCCGGGTCCATTTCGTCATCGCCCACGCCAACGCCCTGGCCAGGGAACTCGCGAAGCTGGGCATCCCCCTGACCTTCCTAGAAGCACACCAGTTCAGCGACAGCATCGAATCGCTGACCCGTCACTGCCGCGAAAACGACATCACCACCGTGCACTTCAACGAGGAATACGGCATCAACGAACGCCGACGGGACAAGACGGCCAGGGAACAACTGACGGCCTGCGACATCAAGACAAACAAATACCGGGACCAGACCGTAGCCCCGGTCGGAGCAATACTGACCCAGCAGCAGGAACCCTATTCCGTTTTCACCCCCTTCTCCCGCCGCTGGCGCACCTGGATCGAAGAAAGCAACCCGACCGTCTTCCCGGTTCCCGCGCCACAGGGCGATGCAGTAAAACCGCAACAACTCGACGCCATCCCGGCCGGCTTCGCCGACGCCCCTCCGGCCCTGGTCAAAACCGGCGAGAACGCCGCCCACGACCAGCTCGACGCTTTTCTCAGCGAACGGGGAGGCAACTACAAGGAACAAAGGGATTTCCCCGCCATCGACGGCACCAGCCAACTCTCGCCCTACCTCGCCAACGGCGTGCTGTCCGGGCGCCAATGCCTAATCGCCGCCCGCCAGGCCCAGGGTGCAGGCGGCAACCAGGAAGGCCTGAGCACCTGGGTTAACGAAATCGCCTGGCGGGACTTCTACATCCATATCCTCTACCACTACCCACGGGTCAGCATGCACCGGGCGTTCAAACCCGAAACCGAAAACCTCAGCTGGAACACCCCGGGGGAACACTTCGAAGCCTGGAAAACCGGCCACACCGGCATCCCCATCGTCGACGCCGCCATGCGCCAACTCAACCAGACCGGCTGGATGCACAACCGCCTGCGCATGATCACCGCCATGTTCCTGACCAAGAACCTGTTCATCGACTGGCGCCTGGGCGAGGCTTATTTTATGTCCAAGCTGGTAGACGGCTTCCTGGCCTCCAACAATGGCGGCTGGCAATGGAGCGCCTCCACCGGCACCGACGCAGCCCCTTATTTCCGCGTGTTCAACCCGGTGACCCAGAGTGAGCGGTTCGATCCGAAGGGAGAGTTTATCCGTGAATGGGTACCGGAACTGCAGAAGCTGGATGATAAACGCATCCATGATCCGGGTAGAGGTGGTGTTATTCCGAAGGGTTATCCACGGCCAATTGTGGATCTGAAGGAAAGTAGAAAGGAAGCGATTGCGAAGTTTCAGGCGCTAAAAGGCTAACTCACAAGTCGGAGGCAGGGTCGGGGCAGGTCTGCCCAAAACCCTGCGGAGCCATGGATGGCGGAGCGGAGCCTACAGGGATGTATTCACGGCGTGTTTTGGGCAGACCTGCCCCGACCCTGCCAACCACCATTACTCTGAACAAACCGGGCAACCAGGATCCCGCGCCAGCTTCATCTCCCGCCATTCCATCCTCCAGGCATCCAGAATCAGCAAACGCCCCACCAAAGGCCGACCAACCCCGGAAATCACCTTCACCGCCTCCATCGCCTGACTGGCCCCGATCATCCCCACCAAAGGCCCGATAACACCGGCCTCCGAACAGGACAAATCCTCATTGCCCTGCTCCGGATACAGACAGTGATAACAGGGACTCTCCGGATCACGGGAATCATAAACCGACACCTGCCCCTCACCGCGAATGGCCGCGCCGGAAACCAGCGGCACCTTCGCCGCAACACAGGCCCGGTTCAGGGCAAACCGGGTATTAAAGTTATCCGTGCAATCCACCACCAGGCTCGCCTCACCCACCTGGCGCACCAGTTCATCATTCTCCAGACGATGGCCAATGACCTCCACCGACACCAGCGGATTGATCCGGCGCACCCGATCCGCCAGGCTCTCCGCCTTGGCATCCCCCAACTGATCCTGACTGAAGGCAATCTGACGCTGAAGATTGGCCAGCTCGATGGCATCATCATCAACCAAGGTAAGATGACCCACACCAGCCGCACCCAGATAAAGCGCCACCGGACAACCCAGACCACCGGCTCCCACCACCAGCACGCGGGCAGACTTCAGCTTCTCCTGTCCAGCAATATCGAACGCCGGCATCAGAATCTGCCGGCTGTAACGCATCAGCTCTTCATCGCCGAGCATTGCCCACCCCCATTTGAAAACCCATAGTTCTGACTATTCAGCCCGGCCATTGACCCAGCGTCAACCGGTCGCGATTGCCATAATCCCGACGAGTCTCCACAGCAACCAGCCCCGCCTTCCGGAACAGATCACGAACCGCGTTGCCCTGATCGAAACCGTGCTCAACCATTAGCCAGCCATTGGCGCTCAGCCGCTGCGGACTGGTTGCCACAATCACCCGGATATCGTCCAGACCATCGTCGCCGGCGACCAGCGCGGACGAAGGTTCAAACCGCACATCCCCCTCACCAAGATGATGATCACCACTGGCAACGTACGGCGGATTGGAAACAATCAGGTCAAAACGTCCTGCCGGCAGGTTGTCAAACCAATGACTCAATACCACGGTAACCGGCAAATTCAGGCGCTGGGCATTTTCGGCAGCAAGCTCCACCGCCGATGCCACCGCATCACACGCCAACACCTGCCAGCGGCCACGTTCACTGGCCAGCGCCAGGGCAATGGCACCGGTTCCCGTACCCAGATCCAGCACCTGCGCGTCATCAGGAATCGGTAGCCCCAACGCCGCCTCCACCAGACACTCCGTATCCGGCCGGGGAATCAGCGTAGAGGCATTCACCTTTAAAGGAAGCGACCAGAATTCCTGTTCACCAAGAAGATAGGCCACCGGGTGTCCGCTGGCGCGCTGCTGGACCAGTGCTTCGAAGCGTCTCGCCTCGGTGGCCGTCACCTGCCGTTCCGGCCAGGCACGGAAACTGGTGCGGGACAGCCCGGTCACGTAGCTGAGCAGCAACTCGGCATCCAGCCGCGGGGACTCTCCGGCAATCGCGATGGTCGCATTCCGCAGCAGGGAATCACAGGTAAGCGACGACTCACTCATCTGAGAGGGATGCGAGCAGTTCAGCCTGGTGTTCCTGCTGTAATGGAACCACCACCGCGTCGAGATCGCCGGAGATGACTTCATCCAGCTTGTACAATGTCAGGTTGATGCGATGATCGGTCACCCGCCCCTGGGGGAAATTGTAAGTGCGAATACGCTCTGACCGATCACCACTGCCTACCAGGCTCTTGCGGGTATCCGCCATGGATTTCTGCTGGCGCTCGGTTTCCGCGTTCTGCAGTCGCGACGCCAGCAGGCTCATCGCCTTGGCGCGGTTTTTATGCTGGGAACGCTCTTCCTGGCACTCCACCACCACGCCCGTGGGCAGGTGGGTAATGCGAATGGCCGAATCCGTCTTGTTGACGTGCTGACCACCGGCGCCGGAGGCACGGAAAGTGTCCACCCGCAGGTCAGCCTTGTTGATCTCGATCGCTTCCGCTTCGTCCGCTTCCGGCATCACCGCCACGGTACAGGCCGACGTATGGATGCGCCCCTGGGACTCGGTTTCCGGCACACGCTGCACCCGATGGGCACCGGATTCGAATTTCAGCGCGCCATACACTCCAGCACCCGCCACCCGGGCAATCATTTCCTTGAAGCCGCCGTGTTCGCCTTCGCTCTCGCTGATCACTTCCACCTGCCAGCGATGGCGCTCGGCGTAACGCAGGTACATTTTGAACAGATCCCCGGCGAAAATGGCGGCCTCATCACCGCCGGTGCCGGCACGAATCTCCAGGAACACGTTCTTGCCGTCATTGGGGTCTTTCGGCAGCATCAGCCGCTGCAACTCTTCGTCGAGCTCGTCGGTTTTCTGCTCGGCCAGCGTCAGCTCTTCCTCGGCCATCTCCCTCATGTCGGCGTCGCCATCACGGGCCAGTTCACGGGCCTCTTCAATATCCGCCAGGGATTTTTTCCAGGCCTGGAAACAGTGAACAATCGGCTCGATTTCTGCGAACTCCCGGGAGAGGTCCCGGAATTTTTCCTGGTTGGAAATAACGCTGGCATCACTCAATAACGCACTGACTTCCTCGAAGCGATCTGACAATTGCTCGAGGCGGTTCTGGATCGATGATTTCATAGTTTTTCCGGGGTGGTGGCGTCGTCGTCCTGGGAATCCAGTTGATGTAGCTCCCTCAGCCACTCAGTCACTTCACTGCGACCTTCGGTTGTTGCCTTGCGAACCTGAATGGAAGGTTCGTGGAGGAATTTATTGGTTAGGCCACGGGCAAGACTGCGCAACACGGTTTCTGGATCACCGCCGTTACGCAGGGCCCGCAACGCCTTTTCGGTTTCGGCATCCCGCAGGGCTTCTGCTCGCTGCCGAAACTCCTTGAGAGTGGATACCGCATCCAGCGCCCGCAACTGGCTCAGAAAATCCTGAACCCCGTCAGTCACCAGGTTTTCCGCTTCCCGGGCGGCACCCTCGCGGGAGCGAATGTTCTCTTCAATCACCTGGCGCAGGTCGTCCACGGTATAAAGGTAGACATCGGCCAGCGAAGCCACTTCCGGTTCAATATCCCTGGGCACCGCAATATCCACCATGAAATAGGGCCGGTGCTTTCGTTTTTTCAAAGCCCGCTCGACGGCCCCCTTACCCAGAATGGGCAACGGACTGGCCGTGGAAGAAATAATTATGTCCACATCCCGGAGATGCTCGGGAATGTCAGAGAGCAGAATACCCTTGCCACCCCGGGATTCCGCCAACGCCTGGGCGCGCTCCAGTGTACGGTTGGCCACCAGAAAATCCTTCACCCCGGCATCGGCCAGGTGGCGGGCCACCAGTTCGATGGTCTTGCCGGCGCCAATCAGCAGCGCCTTGTTGCGGGACATATCCGCAAAAATGTGGTGCGCCATGCTGACCGCGGCATAGGCGACCGACACCGGGTTCTCACCTATGGCGGTCTGAGTGCGCACCCGTTTGGCCACCGAAAAGGTATGCTCGAACAGGCGGGAAAGAAACGTACCGCTGGCGCCGTGCTCCCGGGACAGCGCGTAGGCATCCTTTAATTGCCCGAGAATCTGCGGTTCACCCAGCACCATGGAGTCCAGGCCGGCAGCGACCCGCATCATGTGGCGCACGGCATCGCCATCACGGTGCAGGTACAGCGCCTGTTCCAGATCGGCGGCATCCAGGTCGTGAAAACCGGCCAGCCAGCGCAGAATTACCGGCGCGCACTGATCATCACCGGCGATGTAGAGCTCGGTACGGTTACAGGTCGACAGTATTGCCGCTTCGCTGGCACCGCACATGGCGCGCAATTCGGAAAATGCTTCCGCCATGCGCTCAGGCGTGAACGCGACGCGCTCGCGCAGCTCGACCGGTGCGGTGCGATGATTGATTCCCAGCGTAACCAGAGCCATTTCGGGGTTGCGTAACCTTATGCCAGAGTACGGACTGTAAACCGCATTTTACCGACCAGCCGCCCCTGTCGCCACCCAAAAACCAAGAGAGTTCGGGAAGTGCCGACAGGTTGGGCAATATCAAACGCTTGTGCCATCATAGAAGCTCGGCACTGCATGGTCCCCCATTCCGGGGCGACGGGTGCAGATGCGTTGTATACAGAATACGGGATGTTGCATGCATAAATCCGCACCGTTGTTGTTTTCCTGCCTTCTGGGGCTTTCACTCGCTGGTTGCGCCACACTGACCGGAACACCGGAGGAATCGGGCGATACCGGAGAACAAACTTCCGCAGGAAACACGCCGGACAGCACCAGGGAACAGGAAATCCATTACGCCGATTTTGAGCCAGAGGTCCTTTACCTGCTCCTCTCCGGCGAAATTGCAGCCCAGCGTGGACGTTATGACGTCACCCTGGTGAATTACCTGAATGCCGCCCAAAAATCCCGCGACAAAGGCGTGATTGAGCGGGCAATGCGCATCGCCCAGTCCCTCAACGGCGACAATGCCCAGCGCCAGCTCGCCAGTCTGTGGCTGGAAGTGGATCCGGACAACCTCCAGGCGCACCGGGTATCCGCCATTCAGGCCGTCAAGAACAGCGAACTGCAGACCGCGCTGACCCATATGGAAAAAATCATGGATCTCGGCGGGGATGCGGATTTCGACAGCCTTGCCGCCATGGCCGGCAACCTGCCGCCGGAACAACAGCAGGAATTGCTGGACCTCTACAAGCAAATGGCCGAACGCCACCCGGAAACACCAGAACTCAATTACAGCACTGCCCTGCTTCTCAAGGTAACCGGCAAGCCCAAAGAGGCGCTGGAACGCATCGAGGCGCTACTGGAAGACGAGCCGGAGTTCCAGCCAGCCATCATCCTCAAGGGTGACCTGCTATACCAGGTGGGCGAACGCCGCAATGCGCTGGACCACCTGTTGGTCAACACCCGTCGCTTCCCGGCGAACCGCCAGATGGGCACACTTTACGGCCGAATGCTGATCGGCGAGGGAGAGATGCAGGCGGCCCAGGATGAATTCAGCCGACTGATGCAACGATTCCCCAACACCCCCAGCCTACGCCTGTCCCACGCCCTCGTGGCCCTGGAAAACGGGCAGCCGGACCTGGCCAAGCAGGACCTGACACGATTGATCCAGCAGGGTCACCATACCAGCGAAGCCCACTATTACCTCGGGCGGATCGCCGACGAGGAAAACAAAACCAATCAGGCTATCGGCTATTATCGCAGCGTGGAGGAAGGCAACTACTACTTCCCCGCCCTGGCCAGAGCCAGCGCCCTCCAGGCCGGGCAAGGCGAACTGGATGCCGCCCTGACCGACATTCGTGAACTGCGCGAGGCCAATCCCGATCAGGCCGAGAACTTCTGGTTGCTTGAGGTCAACCTGCTGCTGGATCAGGAACGGGAAGACGCCGCCCTGGAGGCCGCCACCGAAGCACTGGCCTCTTTTCCCGACAACATCCGGATCCGTTACGCCCGCGCCATGCTGTTCGACAGCATGGACTCTCCAGAGCAGGCGGAAGACGACCTGCGACGGATCGTTGAGGAAGACCCACAGAATGCGGTCGCTCTGAACGCACTGGGGTACATCCTCACCACCCGCAGCAACCGACTGGACGAGGCGCGCGGTTATATAGAGCAGGCGCTGGCACTTGACCCGGAAAACCCTGCGATTCTCGACAGCATGGGCTGGGTACTCTACTTGCAGGGCCAGGAACAGGAAGCCTTGGCTTACCTGTCAGAGGCCTGGGCCGCTTACCCCGACCCGGAAGTGTCCGCTCACTACGGTGAGGTATTGTGGCGCACCGGCGCCGAGGACCAGGCACGCATCATCTGGAAAGAAGGCATTGATGCCGACCCCGGTCACCCGATCCTCATTGAA
This sequence comes from Marinobacter sp. DUT-3, assembly GCF_050379435.1. Lineage (NCBI taxonomy): Bacteria > Pseudomonadati > Pseudomonadota > Gammaproteobacteria > Pseudomonadales > Marinobacteraceae > Marinobacter > Marinobacter sp. DUT-3. The sequence goes on along the minus strand of NZ_JBNRMG010000003.1, from coordinate 122,870 downwards.
ACCATTGAACGGCTGACAGGAGAACAGGCACCTTGAATTTGATCAGCCCCAGACTGCTGCTGGCAGTCACCTGCGCCCTGACTCTGGGCGCCTGTACTTCGATTCAGCTGGAACCCCTTCCTGAAGGTCTGACTGACCAGCCACCCGCTGACTGGAGCGAGCGCAGCGAGCTGCTGCGAGGTTTCCATTCCTGGGAATTGAGCGGCAAACTCGCTGTGAAACAGCCGTCCGACAGTGGCACCGCCATTATCAACCACTGGATTCAGGAACGGGAAGCCTACGACCTTGAGCTATCCTCCTCCTTCCTCGGCATGGGCAGGACCAGCCTTCAGGGCGTGCCCGGCTTTATCTCGCTGACCCTGCCTGACGGTGAAACCTATCGCTCTGGCGATCCCGAAGCCCTTATCGAAGCAGCCACCGGCTGGCAACTCCCCCTAAACAGCCTGGTATGGTGGATTCGCGGCATGCCGGGACCAGAAGGTGATTTCCGCCTGCTGTTTGATGACAACAACCAACTGGCAATGATCCGCCAACAGGGCTGGGAAATTCGCTACGATCGCTGGCAATCGTTTATAGACGGCTACCCGGAACTGCCGGCGCGCATCACTGCGGTGAAAGAGGACAAACGAGTGAGACTGGTCGTCACCCACTGGAATGAAACCACGGACCCGGCCCGGTGAAACCGTTTACCCTGCCCTCCCCAGCCAAACTCAACCTTTGCCTGCACATCGTCGGGCGCCGGCCCGACGGCTACCACGAGCTGCAGACACTGTTCCAGTTTCTTGACCACGGCGATGACATTACCTTCCGGCCAGCGGAGGACGGCAGCCATGACATCCTTCTTGAGCCCTCGATACCCGGCATCGCAGACGACGACAACCTGATCCTTCGTGCAGCCCGCTTGCTGGCCAGCACCCGGGAACAGAAACTGCCGGGCATCATCCTGTCCGTCGACAAGCGCCTGCCCATGGGTGGTGGCCTTGGTGGTGGCAGTTCCAATGCAGCGACAGTCCTGCTCGGACTGAATCACTATTGGCAATTGGGGCTGACGATCGATCAGCTCGCGGAACTGGGCCTGCAACTGGGCGCCGACGTACCGGTGTTTGTTCGTGGTCACGCCGCCTGGGGCGAAGGTGTGGGGGAGCAACTGACCCCGGCCAATCCTCCCGAAGACTGGTTTCTGGTTCTTAAACCCGCCTGCGATATAAACACCGGCAAGATTTTTTCCGAGCAAGGGTTGACAAGGAACACCCCTAGAATCAAAATAGCGCCCGCTTTTGAGGGAGACGCCTCGAGGTACCGAAACGACTGTGAGGATGTAGTTCGCAAACTGTATCCGGAGGTTAACCAGAGCCTGGAATGGCTTTCACAATTCGGACCTGCAAGATTAACCGGAACCGGGGCTTGCATTTTTGGACGTTTCCCTACAGAATCCGCAGCCCGGATTATCTGGGAAAGCAAACCCTCCGGCATCACGGGGTTCGTCGCTCAAGGGGTGAATATTTCACCGCTTCACACAAAGCTGACAGAGCTAGAATGATGCCAAAAAAGCACGATACTGGGGTGTCGCCAAGTGGTAAGGCAACGGGTTTTGATCCCGTCATGCGCAGGTTCGAATCCTGCCACCCCAGCCACCTTTCTCCCGCTTCTTCTGAATCAAACGCCGATACCGTGAAGGATGCCGTCGTGTCCAAACTGATGATTTTTGCTGGCAACGCCAATCCAGACCTTGCCAAAGCTATTGCCCAGAAACTCCACATTCCCATGGGTCAGGCCACTGTCGGCCGCTTCAGCGATGGTGAAACCACCGTCGAGATCGATGAGAATGTCCGGGGCCATGATGTCTTCATCATCCAGCCCACCTGCTACCCCACTAACGACAACCTGATGGAACTGATCGTGATGGCTGACGCACTTCGCCGTGCCTCCGCAACACGTATCACCGCCGTTATTCCCTATTACGGGTACGCCCGACAGGATCGTCGCGTTCGCTCAACGCGGGTAGCCATCAGCGCCAAGGTCGTGGCAGACATGATCTCCAGCATCGGCGTGGATCGCGTACTGACACTGGACTTGCACGCAGACCAGATTCAGGGCTTCTTCGACATTCCGGTGGACAACATCTACGCCACCCCAGTAATGCTCGAAGACATTGAGAAGCAACGCTTTGAAAACTTTGTGGTCGTCTCCCCGGACGTGGGGGGCGTTGTTCGCGCACGGGCTGTCGCCAAGCGACTGGATGACGCCGACCTGGCCATCATCGACAAACGCCGCCCGAAGGCGAACGTATCCCAGGTCATGCACATCATCGGTGACGTGAGAGACAAGACCTGCATCCTGGTGGACGACATCATCGACACCGCCGGCACTCTGTGCAAAGCCGCCAAGGCACTCAAAGACCACGGTGCGGCGCGGGTTGTGGCCTACATCACCCACCCGGTCCTTTCCGGCCCGGCGATCGACAATATCAACGCGTCCGAACTGGACGAACTGGTGGTCTGCGACACCATTCCGCTGGGTGACAAAGCAAAGAATTGTGATAGAATCCGCACCCTCAGCATGGCCAGCCTGCTCGCGGAGTCCATTCGCCGCGTCAGCAACGAAGAATCTATCAGCGCCATGTTCGAGAACGTCTGAGCAAGCTTTTTCACTTAACTCAGACAAAACAAGCAGATACAGAATCGGGAGCCTGAACAGGCTCCCGATTCTTTTAGTCAGCCGAAGAAATTGTTCTGAGGCTATTCAAAAACATCATCTGTTCAAACGCCTGGTCGCGGGCAGCTCAGATGACGATCGAGGTACATATCATGTCCCAGGAATTTGTTATTGAAGCATTTCCTCGTGGCGATCAGGGGAGAGGTGCGAGCCGCCGCCTGCGTCGTGAGGAACGTAAAATCCCGGCCATCGTTTACGGTGGTAACAAGGAAGCCACACCGATCTCCATCTGGCACAACGAACTGAAAAAAGCCCTGGAGAACGAGGCCTTCTTCTCTCACGTTCTGACCATCGAACTGGACGGCAAGAAAGAAAGCGTGATCCTGAAGGATCTGCAGCGTCACCCGTACAAGCCGCTGCTGACCCACGCCGACTTCCTGCGCGTTGACAAGGATCACGAGATCCACGTTAACGTTCCGCTGCACTTCCTCAACGAAGAGAGCGCACCAGCCATCAAGCTTCAGGGCGGCGTAGCCAACCACCAGATCAACGAAGTGGAAGTAATCTGTCTGCCGCAGAACCTGCCCGAGTTCATCGAAGTGGATATGGCCACTGTCGAAATGGACCAGGTAGTTCACCTGAGCGACCTGAAACTGCCGAAAGGCGTTCGTATCGCCGCCCTGCTTCAGGGTGAAGATCACGACCAGTCTGTTGTGGCTATCCACAAGCCGCGCGGCGCCAAGGTTGATGACGCCGAAGAAGGTGAAGAAGGCGAAGAAGGCGAAAGCAAGGAGTAACTACTCCTGCACTAACGAGGGCAACGGCGAATGGCACAGGATATTGTCATGGTGGTTGGTCTGGGAAACCCCGGAGCTGACTACGAAAATACCCGCCATAACGCCGGCGCCCTGTTCGTCGAAGCTCTGGCTCGCGCTGCGGGCCAGACGCTCCGCCCCGAACGCAAATACCATGGGCTTTATGCCCGCATCCAGTGGCAGGGTCTCGACCTGCACCTGTTGAATCCCACCACGTTCATGAACCGCAGCGGCCTGTCCATCAAGGCACTGGCGGACTTTTTCAAGATTCAGCCCCAACAGATCCTGGTCGCCCACGACGAGCTCGATATCCCCCCTGGCACCGCCAAGCTCAAGAAAGGCGGCGGACACGGCGGACATAACGGCCTGCGGGACACCATCACCCATCTGGGCAGCAACGACTTCCTGAGACTGCGCGTTGGCATTGGTCACCCCGGCGACAGCCGCAAAGTCACCGGCTACGTACTCGGTCGCCTCGGCAAACGGGAAACCGAAGAGCTGAACGCTGTGATCGACGAAATCATGCGCGTGCTTCCAGACGCCGCCAGCGGCAAACTCCCCGCCGCCATGAACCGCTTGCACAGTTTCAAGCCAACCCCCTGACACATCCCCTTACTCGCTTACACCACCATACACCGGTATAATCCGCCCAAACTTTCCAGCACCAGCAGAGGCATTCCATGGGATTTAACTGCGGCATCGTCGGCCTTCCCAACGTCGGCAAATCCACCCTGTTCAACGCACTGACCAAATCAGGCATTGGCGCGGAAAACTTCCCGTTCTGCACCATCGAGCCCAACGCCGGCGTGGTAGCCATGCCCGACCCGCGCCTCACCAAGCTGGCCGATATCGTCAAGCCAGAGCGGGTAGTCCCCACCACCATGGAGTTTGTGGACATCGCAGGCCTGGTTGCCGGTGCATCCAAGGGCGAAGGCCTGGGCAACCAGTTCCTGGCCAACATCCGCCAGACTGACGCCATCGCCCACGTTGTTCGCTGCTTTGAAGACGGCAACGTCATTCACGTGGCCAACAAGATCGATCCTGCTTCCGACATCGACGTCATCAACACCGAGCTGGCCCTGGCCGACCTGGAAACCGTGGAAAAAGCCATCAAACGCGTTCAGCGCGTGGCCAAGAGCGGTGACAAGGAAGCCAAGGCCCAACTGGAAATGTTCGAGAAACTGCTGCCGGTGCTGAACGAAGGCAAGCCGGTGCGCAGCATGAACCTGGACAAGGACCAGATGGCCCTGATCCGGGAACTGTGCCTGCTGACCGTCAAGCCCACCATGTACATCGCCAACGTCAACGAAGACGGCTTCGAGAACAACCCGCATCTCGACACCGTCAGGGAAATCGCCGAATCAGAGAACGCCGTGGTGGTGCCCATCTGCAACAAGCTGGAAGCCGAAATCTCCGAACTGGAGGAAGACGAGAAAGCCATGTTCCTCGACGAGATGGGCATGGAAGAGCCCGGCCTGGACCGCGTGATTCGCGCAGGGTACAGCCTCCTGGGCCTGCAGACCTACTTTACCGCCGGCGTGAAGGAAGTCCGCGCCTGGACCGTCAAAATAGGCGCCACAGCCCCTCAGGGGGCCGGAGTCATCCACACCGACTTCGAACGCGGCTTCATCCGCGCCGAAGTGGTCAGCTACGACGACTTCGTTCACTACAACGGCGAAGCCGGCGCCAAGGATGCCGGAAAATGGCGCCTGGAAGGCAAGGACTACATCGTCCAGGACGGCGACGTTATCCACTTCCGCTTCAACGTCTAAGACTTGCGCTCTTTGCTCGAAAAACACGCTAAGGCAAAGACGACAAAAAACTCCAATCTTGTCAGGGACGACAAATGCACACCGCAATCGCGCTTGTCACCGCGTTTATTTTTCTGCGTAGCGTCTACAAAGCTGTTCAGTGGTTTTACCGTCGGATTCGCTGGGGGCGCAGTAAGCGCCGCCAGTGCGCCGCCGCCCAAGAATTAAGATCAACGACTGAACCCTTCGGCGAATTGGTCGGCAATCAGGCGGAACAGATCACAACAATCATAAGACTTGAAGCCATTGGATTTACTGGCGGCAAAGATCCATTCACGCCGAGCGATCTCTCGACAAATATTTATCGTATTTTCAATCCAATAATTGAAAGAAAGGCGTGGCTTGAAAGCAACACAGCCACATCGGTCAGCCACACACTGAACGGGTTCGAACTTCTCATGCCTTCTCCTGGGCGAATACTCGACCCGGACACTGAATTCTCCGAGATTCATGTCATTTTCTACGGCGACATCGCTGTAGCAATAAGAGCTCCTGGGCACTTCGATATCTTCGAAGAAAAAAGAGCGCCCTGGCGCTTTGCTCGGCAAATTTCCATTATTGAAACACCAATATCAACGAGGTATGAGGCTACCGGAGGAGAGGAAAGCCCAAGGGTTGAGCCCAAAAATAGTGAGCGAGTGATTCGATACATGGACGATGCTCATGCCATCCTCTTCAACGATCAATGCGTTGCCAATGGCTACATGCTAATAACTGGCACTGCTGGGGTTATTTCGTTGATGATGGCGCTTTTCCTGACTTCAGTGATTTCGCCGCTGATACCAGCAACACTCAAATCTGAGATCCCCTGGCTACCCGCAGTGACAGCTATCGCGGCAACTTGGCTCACTTTGATTCTGGCTTTCCTGGTGTATGAGCACTTCCGGTTCAACAAGCAAAAAATCGTCGTTTTCGACCGCATGAGACAGAAGGTTTATATCAGCCAATCGCGTCGCTCAGAACCAATAGTCGTCCGATGGAATGAGCTCCAGGTAAATATCCACCAGCATCACCTCCGCGCAATCGGAGGGGAGTTCGCAATTAACCATTGTCATCTGCAACTCCAGCCACACCCTACCCCACCCGGAACTTCCGTATCGTTTTCCATGCAAGCATTCAGCTCCGGAATTACCGTATGGCAGTCACTTCACTCTTTCATGTCACGGGAACTTCATAGCATCCATGGGATGGATATGGGAATGCTCGAATACAGGACAGGAGACCCTCCAAGGGATGACATCTACCTGCTGAAAAGACGCTTTAAAACAACTTTCAGGGAGGAAGATTTATTCGTTCAGATTGGATGGAGCTTCCTGTTTTTCCTGACACTGGGCCCACTCCCTTATCTTCTGGCATCAAGGTGCTCGAAGTGGAGAGTCTTGCAGGCCAGGCAAAGAACCAACGGCTTGTCAGAAAGCTGAGTTTTTTTATAGAAGGCCTTGACAGTCTGGACTCAAATACTGAAAATACGCGCCTCGTTTGGGGCCTAGCCCAAAGCGAAATGGCAAGGTAGCTCAGTTGGTTAGAGCACGGCACTCATAATGCCGGGGTCGGCGGTTCGACTCCGCCCCTTGCTACCAGTATTCGAGAGGGTCGCGATTAACGTCGCGGCCCTTTTTTGTCAGTTTGTCCTGGTACTCCGCTCGGCGCACTACTAAAAGGACACTCCACACCTGAGGACGACCTCACCCAGCCCGGGAATTTAACGCGGGACGACCCGTATTACTGGATCCAGGGTATGAGAACCACCAAAGACAGAATCCGCCAGGCAGTATCCTTTGAAGCACTCGGAATTTTACTTTCCGTTCCCCTCATAGTATTCGTTTTCGGCTTTGATTCAGACAAAACCAGTGTGCTCGGCATCGTTGGGGCAACCATGGCTACCGTCTGGAACTATGCGTTCAACCTGATGTTCGACCACGGGCTGAAGAGGGTCACAGGCTCTACACGAAAATCGCTGAAAATCCGATTATTACACGCGGTTAGTTTCGAAATGGGACTTCTAGTGGTATTCCTTCCATTCATAGCATGGTGGATGGATATAGGGTTCGTCGAAGCGCTGATCGTCGACATGGCGTTTATCGCCTTCTACCTGCTGTATGCATTCGTGTTTACCTGGTGTTATGACACAATCTTCCCAGACAACGATGCAAGTGGTAAACGCCACTCTGAAGACGAGTACAGAGCGCTATGAAGAACTGGTTATTCCTGGGCATTGCGATTGTTGCAGAAGTAGTTGCCACGTCAGCCCTGAAATCGAGCGATGGCTTCTCCAGGCTCATGCCTTCAATCGTCGTTGTGGCAGGTTACGTGCTGGCGTTCTACTTTCTGTCCCTGACGTTGAAGGTCATCCCCATCGGCGTGGCGTATGCCATATGGGCCGGGCTGGGCATTGTATTGATTGCGCTGGTTTCGTGGGTGATCTATGGGCAGAAACTCGACCTGCCGGCGATCGCAGGTATGACATTGATCATTGCGGGTGTGGCGGTTATCAACTTATTTTCCAGAACAGCAGGACACTAGCGGCCCCGCTGGAGAAGGCCGGGATTGAACATTGTTCCGGCCTTCCAGCGTTCAGGACCTAACCTGACTCAGTCCCAGATATTCCACCAGGCTTTGGCGTTCTCTTTCTTCTTCTCTTGTCCCTTTTCACTGCCTTTTGATGCAGGGTCAGCCTTGCGGTTTTCATTATCCCGATTGGAAGCCTCTACCTGCTCCCGGGCATTCTCGCCGCTTTCTTTAGCCTCTTCGGCGCGCTCGCGGGCACGTTCAGCTTCGTCTTCCGCACGCTCACGATTACGCTCGGCCTCATCTTCAGCACGCTCACGCGCCTGTTCAGCCTCGTCTTCCGCACGATCCCGCGCATCCTCTGCGTCTTCCTCAGAGCGCTCGCGCATTTCTTCGGCTTTATCCTTGCCCTTGCTCCGTGCTTCTTTCGCCTTCTCTTTGGCTTCGCGAGCCTTGCCTTTGCCCTGCTCAGACATTTCCGCAGCCTGCCGGGCATTGTCTGCAGCTTCGGACTGGGCCCAAACGGGCATCGTCGACAGGCTGCCAGCCAAAACAATGCCTGTTGCAATCACAGTGGAACGAATCATTTTCGTATTCATAGATACTCTCTCTTCAATGAGTGAACACCGGCGTGATACCCGGCACTTCCGACAGCACATCAATCATAGCGATTAATGAAATATCGGCGGCACTCATTTCACGCCAGAAGGCCTGCGCCGGTTCCAATCGGTGTGGCATACTCCGGTATCGAAACAAATAACAAACGTGCAACAGCAAGGATAGTTGATATGAAACCGGAAACTCTGGCCCTTCACGCGGGCTTCAAGAGCGACCCCACAACCAGGGCCGCGACGACACCAATTTACCAGACCACTTCCTACACATTTGATGATACCCAGCATGGCGCCGACCTGTTTGACCTGAAGGTACAGGGTAATATCTATACCCGCATCATGAACCCCACCAACGCCGTTCTGGAAGAGCGCATGGCGGAGCTGGAAGGTGGCGTGGGCGCCCTGGCTGTGGCTTCCGGTATGGCAGCCATCACGTATGCGCTGCAAACAATCTGCAAGGTGGGCAACAACATCGTCAGTACCGGCCAGCTCTACGGCGGTACATACAATCTGTTTGCCCACTCCCTGCCGAACCAGGGCATAGATTGTCGCATGGTGCAGCACGACGATTTCGATGCCGTGGAAAACGCCATTGATGACAATACGCGGGCCCTGTTCTGCGAATCCATTGGCAACCCGGCTGGTAATGTGGTGGATATCCAGCGCTGGGCCGATATCGCCCACAAACATGGTATTCCACTGATCGTGGATAACACCGTGGCCACACCCTTCCTGTGCCGCCCCTTCGATCATGGCGCGGATATCGTGATTCATTCCCTCACCAAGTACATCGGCGGCCACGGGACAACGGTGGCGGGCGTCGTGGTGGATTCCGGCAAGTTTGACTGGAAGGCCAGTGCCGACAAGTTCCCGATGCTGAACGAGCCGGACCCGTCCTATCACGGCGTGGTCTACACCGAAGCCCTCGGCGCGGCAGCCTTTATCGGTCGCTGTCGCGTGGTGCCACTGCGCAACACCGGGGCTGCTCTGGCTCCGTTCAATGCCTTCCTTATCATGCAGGGCCTGGAAACCCTCGCTTTGCGCATGGAACGCCATTGCGAGAACGCCGAGAAAGTCGCCGACTTCCTGCAGAACCACCCCTCCGTGGAATGGGTGAACTACGCAGCCCTGTCTAATAGCCCCTACAAGGCAACCTGCGATAAAATCTGCGGCGGCAAGGCCTCCGGCATCCTGAGCTTCGGCATCAAAGGAGGCCGTGAGGCAGGCGCCAGGTTCATCGACGCGCTGGAGCTGATCTACCGCCTGGTGAACATCGGTGACGCCAAATCCCTGGCTTGCCACCCGGCCACCACCACTCACCGCCAGCTGAACCCGGACGAACTCAAGAGTGCGGGGGTGAGCGAGGATCTGGTGCGCCTGTCCATTGGCATTGAACACGTGGACGATATCATCGCCGACATTACCCAGGCTCTGGTCAAAGCCGTCGACTGATCCCTTAACCGGGTTCGACGAATGTCGGACCCGGTTCCCCCCGTGATTGTCCGTACCTGTCTTGTATCTACCCTGTCCGGGCATTACCCTTTAAGGCTACCCCAAGTTTTAATGAGAGTCCGGTTGCAATGAGCGACAGCGCAAAGCCCCGTATCACCAGTGGATCCAAATTCCGCAACGAGCATGGTTTTTCTGCCATCAAGGACGGAATCAAGCAATCCGGACACAAGGATACGCCGGCCGTTGAGCGCAAACCCAAATGGCTCAGGGCCCGCATGCCCGGCGGAGAGCGCTATGAGGCCGTTCGCAAGAACGTCAGCGAACATCGCCTCAGCACCGTCTGCCAGGAATCTCACTGCCCCAACATTGGCGAATGCTGGACCAACGGCACTGCCACCATCATGGTGATGGGATCCGTGTGTACCCGCGCCTGCCGATTCTGCGCGGTGGATACCGGCAACCCCAAGGGCTGGCTGGACCATGAAGAGCCGGAGAACACCGCCAAGTCGGTGGAACTGATGGGGCTTCGTTATATCGTGCTCACCTCCGTGGACCGGGACGACCTGGACGACGGTGGCGCAGCCCATTACGCCGCCTGCGTTTCCGCCATCAAGCAGCGCACGCCGGAAGTGGCCGTCGAGGCGCTGACTCCGGATTTTGATGCGGTGATGTCGGATGTGGAAAAGGTAGTGGACTCCGGCCTGGATGTGTTTGCCCAGAACGTGGAAACCGTCAAGCGCCTCACCAGCCGCGTGCGTGACCCCCGCGCTGGTTATGAAAAAACCCTGAGCGTACTGGCCCATGCCAAGCAATACCGCCCGGACGTCCTCACCAAGACCAGCCTGATGCTCGGACTGGGTGAAACCGAGGAAGAGATCCTGGAAACCATGGACGACCTGCGCGCCATCGGCGTGGATATCCTCACCCTGGGCCAATACCTGCGCCCCACGCCGAACCACCTGCCGGTGGAGCGCTACGTCACGCCGGAAGAGTTCAACCATTACCGCGACATCGGCCTGGAAAAGGGCTTTATGGAAGTGCCGTCCGGCCCTATGGTGCGCTCCAGCTACCGTGCGGATCGGGTCTTCGACAAGAACAACCTGGGCCTGACCGTGCCCGAGGTACCCGCCGGCGACGCTCAGCAGATCCCGGTCAAGGTTCTTGACTGAAGCAGCCGGGAAATCGGCCAGCTGACATGACCTGAAGCAAGGAAAAGTTCACAAACCCCTGCTATCTTTTGTGTTTTTATGTCGACCAGAGCCTCCCCCGGGCACATGAGGGCTCTGGCAAGCATCGATTGATAGGAAAGCGGGTTTCTATGCTGCAATTGCTCAAGAACGCACGGCTGAAATACAAGTTCTGGCTGCTGAACATTGTCGTACTGACCGTACTTTGCCTTTTGGTACTCTATGCCATGGGCAGCATTGCTACTGCCACTGACCGCACCTTTGCAGACGTCTTCAGCGACACCGCCCCGGAATTTGCCGGGATCGTTGCAATACTGATGGCCCTGGAAATGGCCGGCTCCCAGCTATTGATATCTTTTATCGAGCGCCATGTTAACCGCCTGAAAAGCACCATGGTGGACGTACAGGCCTCAGGAAACCTCAGCCGGCGGGCTGACGTGGACTCCACTGACGAAATCGGTGAAATGGGTAACGCCTTCAACGCCATGCAAGACCGCACCATGAGCGTGGTCAAGAGCATGAAGGAAGCCATCGACCGGCTGCACAATGAGGTCCGCGAACTCACTGCCGCCGCCGAGGCCCGCCGCGATGATCTGGCCCGCCAGCAATCCGGTGCAGATCGGTCCGCCGAAGTGATCGAAGCCATGCTTCAGAGCTTCGTTGGTATCGCTGAGCAGGCGAGTATTGCCAAGACCCTGTCTCACGAAGCCCGCACTACGGCCCTGGAAGGTGGTGAACGAGTGTCCCGCAGCGCTGACTCCATTCGTCGTCTCGAAGAGATCATTCGCAACTCGGCGGCCAGCGTAGAATCCCTTGCCGAAAACAGCCACGAAATCAGCCATGCGGTTACCGAAATCAAGGGTATCGCCGAGCAAACCAACCTGCTGGCCCTGAACGCCGCCATCGAGGCTGCCCGCGCCGGTGAACAGGGCCGCGGTTTCGCAGTGGTTGCTGACGAAGTACGCAACCTGGCCCAGCGGGTACAGGATTCCACTGATCAGATCCAGGATACAATCAACCGCCTGCTCTCGGCTATGGACACTGCCGTCACCCAGATGACCGAAAGCTCCGCGGATGCCAGTCGTTGCGTGGATGAGTCGGAGGAAGGCCGCAAGGCACTGAATGCTATCAATTCGGTCGTCGGTCGCATTGACGAGACCAATGAGGAGATCGCCTCCATGTCCGCCAATCAGACCGCCTCCACCGACGACGTACTGGCCAACGTGCAGGGTATTCGTGACACCACCCAGAGCATGGTGACTCAACTCGCTGAGAGCGCCGATATGACCCAACGCCTGAAAAACCTGATCGACTCACTGGAAGTGGCCTCCAACAGAGTCACAGTTAACTGACAGTTTGTGGCACACTCTGCACTCGTTTTATAACAGTGTGGACTATGTGCCGATGACCCTGATCCGTTCTCTCTATGACCGGCTGATTCTCCCCCACCCGGTTGTTGTTCTGATTGTGTTTGCCTGCATTCTCGTACTCGCCAGCGTCAAACTGGACCAGTTCCGGCTTGATGCCTCGGCGGAATCCCTGGTGCTGGAGAACGACCGGTCGCTGGAACAGTATCGCGAGATCAACCGGCGCTTCACTACCTCTGACGATTTTCTGATTGTCACCTTTACTCCGGATGGCGAGCTGTTCAATGAAGAAACCCTCGGTACCCTTCGCCAATTGAGGGACGACCTGGAGGGGCTGGACAGCGTCAGCTCCACCAACAGCATCCTCAACGTGCCACTGCTCCATAGCCCGGACCTTACCCTGGACACGGTGGATTCGGAAATCCGGTCAATGGACGAGAACGACGTGGCGCCGGAAACCGCCCGGGATGCCCTGCTGGAAAATCCGCTCTACCCCAATCTGCTGATCAGCGAGGATGCCAGGACCACGGCCATCCAGGTCAATCTGCCCACACCGGAGCGTTATTTCGAACTGCTGCGTGAGCGTGAACAACTGCGTGAGAAATCCGCCAGCACCGATGCCACCGCGGCAGACAAGGACAAGCTGGAGCAGGTCAGCGCCGAATTCATTCGTTTCACTGAACAGCTCGGCGAGGAACGGGACCAGACCATTCATCAGGTCCGCACCATTCTGGATGGTTATCGGGGCGACGCCGAAATCTACCTGGGTGGCGTGCCCATGATCGTTGCGGACATGATTCAGTTCATCAAGAACGACCTGTCCACGTTTGGCGTGGGCGTGCTGATCTTCCTGCTACTGACCCTCGCCATCATCTTCCGCCAATGGCGCTGGGTACTGGTACCCCTGCTGTGCTGCAGTTTCACCGTATGGCTGGTAATCGGTTACCTGTCCTGGGCGCAGTGGCCGGTAACGGTGATTTCCTCCAACTTTGTGTCGCTGCTGCTGATCATGACCCTGTCCCTGACGATTCACCTGATCGTCCGCTACCGGGAATTCCAGCACGACGAGCCGGAGGCAGCCCCCCGGGATACGTTGCGGCGCACCCTGCTGGCCATGATCAAACCCTGCTTCTACATGGCCATCACCACCATTGTGGCCTTCGGCTCACTGACTTTCAGCGGCATCCGCCCGGTGATTGATTTTGGTTGGATGATGACCATTGGCCTGTCCGTCGCTTTCCTGATTACGTTCCTGATCTTTCCGGCGTTACTGTCATTGCTGCCGCCGCCCATTGACCGCTATGTTTCTTCCGACCGGATCCCGTTTACCGATGCCTTTGCCCGCTTTACCGAACACCACGGTAAAGTCGTGCTCGGCGGCTCTGTCGTGATCGCGGTGCTGTGTGTGCTTGGCATGAGCAGGCTCACAGTTGAGAACAGCTTCATCGACTACTTCAAGTCCACCACGGAAATCCATCAGGGCATGATCACCATAGACAACCGCCTGGGGGGCACCACGCCGCTGGATGTGGTGATCACCGACGATCCTCCCCCGGAAAATGCCGGTTCCGGTGATCCCTTTGCCAGCGATTGTGATCCGTTTGTGGAGGACTGCGGCGAGGCCGAGGAGTACCGGGACACCTGGTTCACCTACCAGAAGATGGAGCGCCTGCGGGGCGTCCACAATTACCTGGAAAGCCTTTCGGATACCGGCAAGGTACTGTCCATCAGCACGACGCTGGACCTGCTGGCGCAGGTCAACGGGGGGGAGCCGCTGGATGCCCTTCAGTTAGCGTTCGTGCCGACCGCGGTACCGGAAGATCTCCAGGACATCCTGTTGGCCCCGTACATCTCCGAGGAACACGACCAGGCCCGTTTCAGTGTTCGTATCCTGGAAACCAAGCCCGATCTTCGACGCGACCAGCTGCTGGACACCATTCACCAGCACCTGACCGGCGAGCTGGGCTTCGACGATGACCAGGTGATGTTCACCGGCATGACGGTGATGTACAACAACATGCTGCAGAGTCTGTTTGAGTCCCAGATCAAGACCCTGGGCGTGGTGTTCCTGGCCATCATGGTGATGTTCCTGATCCTGTTCCGATCAGTACTGCTGGCACTGATCGGCATGGCTCCGAACCTGATCGCTGCCGGCTCGGTACTGAGTTTGATGGGCTGGCTGGGCATTCCGCTGGATATGATGACGATCACCGTGGCGGCCATTACGGTCGGCATTGCCGTGGATGACACCATCCACTACATCCACCGTTTCAAGACCGAGTTCGCCAAAGATGGCGACTACATCGCCACCATGCACCGCTGCCACCGCAGCATCGGCCGGGCGATGTTCTACACGTCCCTGACCATCATCATCGGTTTCTCGATCCTGGTGTTGTCGAACTTCATCCCGACCATCTACTTCGGCCTGTTCACCGGCTTCGCCATGTTCATGGCCCTGGCAGGCGCCCTGACCCTGCTGCCGCGCCTGATCGTGCTGATTAAGCCGTTTGATTCAGGTTCGGGGGTGTAGTCTTTATGTAGCCTGCTAGCTTGGGAGGGGAGCGTCTGTGATGCCCCCTTCCCAAAACCGCTACGAGCACATCCATGTGCGCTTCTCTCCGGCCATCCTTGGCCTTCGAAATTTTGGGAAGGGGGCATCACAGACACTCTTCTTATTTCTCAGATATCGCAAAGTTAGTCGTAGATCACAATAAACTGATTCCCCGCTTCAAATAACTGCGAAATCTGAGGCATGGCGGGTGAAGGCCCTCGACAGAATTTCGGAGGCCATGGATGGCCGGAGAGAAGCGCACAGGGAAGTGCTCGTAGCGGTTCTGTCGAGGGCCTTCACCCGCCATGCCCGCACCACAAGTCGCAGGCTAGAAACAAAAAAGCCGCCAACGGCCAGAAACCGTGGCGGCTTTTTTTCAGGTCAGACTTTTACTGCTGCTGCATTTGCTGCTGCATCTGACGCTGTTGTTGCATCTGCTGCTGCATCTGCTTCATGCGCTTGTCCAGCTCCGCGCGCTGCTCTTCAGTGAACACAGCGTCGACCTTGGCCTGCATCAGAGTAGACAGTGCGGTCATTTCACCAGTCAGGTCACCCAGCTTCTCGGCGTTGTCGCGGATGGTGTCTTCGTCATAGTCCGGCTTGATCTCGGCCTGGATGGCCTGCTGCAGCTGCTGTGCTTCCGCCTGAAGACCCTGAATCTGGCCCTGCATCTCTTCGATGATGCCGCGAATTTCTGTCTGCTGGTCATCGCTCAGACCCACCAGCTCGGCCAGTTGATCTACCTGGTCACCCTGAGGTGCCTGGGCGCCACCCTGCTGACTCATGTCCTGAGCCATGGCTGGGCCGGCCAGACCGATAGTCAGAAGGGCAATACCAAACAGTTTTACAAGCTTCATAAATTTCTCCGTAAATTAAGCGGTAACCACGCGATATAGTGACGTCAAACCGCTGATCATCATTGGTTTCTCGGTTCAGGTCCACCACCCTAAAACAAAATGCCCTCCGCTTTCACCCCGATATCCCCTCTTTTTGTACATACTTCTCAAACCACCCGCCCGGATGCCGCAGCACCGGCGGTTTCAATCAAATGTGAAAATTTGGTCATTCCCGTCCATAATGGCGCCGTTCAGCCAATTCTGGAGTATCAACATGGCCATCAACTGGTTTCCCGGGCATATGCACAAGGCCCGCAAGGAGATCAAAAAAGTAATGCCGCAGATGGACCTTATCATTGAGGTCGTCGACGCCCGCATTCCTTTTAGCAGCGAAAACCCTCTGGTTCCCAACCTGCGGGGCGATACGCCGCTGATCAAGGTACTCAACAAGCGCGACCTGGCGGATCCTGACATTACCGCCCGGTGGCAGGACTGGCTGGAAAAGGAACGGGGGGTGCGCGCCATCACCCTCACCCACAACCAGCGCGGTGAGGCCATAGACATCCTAAAACTCGCCGCCGCGATGACTCCGGGCCACGACCGGCAGAAAAGTGCGCTGCGGGTGATGATCCTCGGCATTCCCAACGTGGGGAAGTCTACCCTGATCAATACCCTGGCCGGACGCCCGGCGGCAAAGACCGGTAACGAACCGGCGGTGACTCGCGCCCAGCAGGCCATCAAGCTGCCAGACAACATCCTTCTGTACGACACCCCGGGCTTCCTCTGGCCCAAGCTGTCGCCGGAAGCCTGTGGCTATCGTCTCGCGATTACCGGCGCCATTCGCAGTGCGGTGATTGATTTTGAAGACGTGGCCCTGTTTGAGGCGGACTACCTGCTGCAGGCATATCCTGAGCTGATCAAGAAGCGCTACGGCTTTGAAGACCTTCCGGTTGATGGCCTGGCACTGATGGACGCCATTGCGGGCAAGCGCCGGTTCTTTGCGCGGGGAGGCATCCCGGATCTACACAAGGTATCCGAGGTTCTGCTGAATGAGCTGCGCGCGGGCACCCTGGGGCGTATCTCGCTGGAGACACCGGAGATGATTGAGCGGGAAGCCCGGGAAGCTGAGGCCGCGAGGCTGGCCAAAGAAGCCGATCAATCAGGCTGATGGGCACCGACACACCCGGAACCAGCCGGTGGTGACGTATTCCGAAGGCAAGGCATCGAACATTTCCCGCGCGGTTCTGACCAGGTGCGGCTGATCATAGAATCCGGCTTCTGTTGCCAGCCGCGACACCGACTTGCCCGGCTCCCAGAATGCCAGCGCCCGGTTCATTTTCAGGTGCAGCAGGAAACGACGCAGCGGCACCCCGGTCTGCTGACGGAACAGGTGGCTCAACCGCGACGCGGATAGTCCGACGTACCCGGCCAGCAGGTTGACGTCCAACTTCTCCGGCAACTCCTTTCGCAGAATGTCACAGACCCGTGATACCCGCTCGTCCAGTGGTTCCGCCGGACGTCCGGCGATGGTCAACAAGCCCTCCAGACAGCGCTTCGCTGCTTCGCAATCCAACCCCTGAACGGATGGTACGTCAAGGCGATCGAGATTCAGGTCAGCGGAACCTGAATCACCAACCAGATGGCGCAGGGCGCGCCAATGGCGGCTGTCGGGATCCATCTGGACAATCCACATATGGGTATGACCAGGATCGAGTGCCTGAATGACATCGGGTGACACAATGGCAGCCCGCGTACGGCGCCAATGGCCGTCCACCTGCAGCTGAAATGCCTGATCCAGCCCCACCAACAGCGATGCGCTAATGTGTCGATGGGGCCGGTTCGGCATCAGCCGCCCGACCACCTGCCAATGGTCCGACCACAGGAACAGGGTGCCCTGGGGGCTGTCGGATGCGGGCGGGCGCCCCGCGGAATTACACGTCATAGAATGCACCGGATCAGGATTCTGCTATCAAGCATACCCCAATCAGTGCGTATCAGTGACCTTGGGCGGGCTTGCTGGTGGAATGTGAGCCCTGGGCATGGGGTACCGGAATGCCCAGTTTGGCGGCAAACTCGATGCTCACAAAAATGGGACCGATCAGCAGAAAGACCAGATCCTCAACAAAAGACGGTTTTTTGCCCTCTACCTTGTGGCCCCACACCTGCACCACCCAGGCCAGGACCCAGACCACAAGACTGGTCCAGAACAATGACCAGCCGCTGGCAATCACGCTCTGGATAATCCAGGCCGACAACGCAAACCATGCGGCCATCAGCACAAACACCCACACGGACAGTCGCAGGTACACGATGCCCGACAGCACCGCCAGTATGGTGGCGCCATTAACCCACTCAGCCGCTGCACCAGACAAACCCAGCCAATGGCCCACCGGTATCAACCAGAACAGACCAAGCGTTGAGATCATGATGGCAGGCACACAGACAATATGGACCCACTGGTTAAAGGGGTTCTGGTGGCTATCGCCGTAATCATGAAGAAACCGGGACAAGCTACGCACAGAAATATCCTCTTGTTGTAATTGATAAGTGTCATGTTATCAGGACCAACCTGCCCTGCCTTGTACGTAACAGCTATCGGATGTCCCGTCTGCAGCGCCCCTTACCAAGGTCAAATATCACCCGCGCGACAAAGCGCCTAAACTGTCAGGTAAGATCAGTGAACGAACAGAGCACCTACCGGCACGCCGGAGGGCTCCTGAGGAGGAAAGTATGAGACGCGTTGTCGTCACCGGTATGGGCATTGTTTCGTGCCTGGGTAACTCCGCCGATGCGGTACTGGACAGCCTGAAAAACGGCAAATCCGGCATTCGCTTCAGCGATACCTACAAGGAGTTGGGGTTCCGCAGCCAGATTTGCGGTTCGGTGGATGTGGATACCAGTGTGATTGATCGCAAACTGCGTCGTTTCATGGGCCAGTCAGCCATGTACAGTTATCTGGCCATGCAGCAGGCCGTGGAATCCGCCGGTCTGACCGAAGACCTGGTTTCCAACGATCGCACCGGCCTGATTGCCGGCTCCGGCGGGGCCTCCAGCGCCAGCCAGGTCGAGGCAGTCGACCTGATGCGGGAGAAAGGCGTCAAGCGTATCGGGCCCTATATGGTCCCGCGCATCATGACCAGCACAGTCTCCGCCTGCCTGGCCACTGCCTTCAAGATCCGGGGGGTTAACTATTCCATGTCCTCGGCCTGCGCCACCAGCGCCCACTGCATCGGCCACGCCATGGAGCAGATCCAGTCCGGCAAGCAGGATATCGTGTTTGCCGGCGGCGGCGAGGAAGAGGACTGGAGCCTGACCATGCTGTTTGATGCCATGGGCGCGCTGTCCACCAAATACAATGATGCCCCGGAAACGGCTTCCCGCCCGTTTGATAGCGGTCGGGATGGCTTCGTGATCGCCGGTGGCGGCGGTATGCTGGTGATGGAAGAGCTGGAGCACGCCCGCAAGCGCGGCGCGACAATCATCGCTGAGCTGACCGGTTACGGCGCCACATCCGACGGGCACGATATGGTCGCTCCTTCCGGCGAAGGCGCCACGCGCTGCATGAAGCAGGCCCTGGCGACCATCGATTCACCGGTGGATTATATTAACGCCCATGGCACCAGTACGCCTGTGGGCGACGTCGCTGAGCTGGGCGCGGTTCGCAACGTTTTTGGTGACCGGGTTCCGCGGATTTCATCCACCAAATCCCTGTCTGGCCATTCCCTGGGCGCTTCCGGCGTGCATGAGGCGATTTATTCCCTGCTGATGCTCCAGAACGGTTTCATTGCCGGCACTGCCAATCTCAACAACCCGGATGAGAAAATCAGTGATATGCCCGTTGTCGGGCCGAACGCACAGGACGCCGAGCTGAACACGGTTATGTCCAACAGCTTCGGCTTTGGCGGCACCAACGCATCACTGATATTCCAGAAGGTGTAAGCCCCTGGCGGAGAGCCTCTCACCGTGGTGGCTCTCCGCGTGCCGACTTTTTAACCGCGGCCCAGCGTTTCATCATTGGCACGGCGGGCTTTCCGTATTAGGGTACATACTTGATATGACTCAATATGGACCGTTCCTCCGCCATGGCCAGAGCAATGAACATTAAACTCGCTCCCGCACTCAAGGCCTCCTGCCACAACTGCGGCCTCAGCAACCTGTGTCTTCCCCTTGCCATTGAGGACAATGAGCTCGACCGACTGGAAGATATTGTGGAGCAGGGCCGCATCTTCAATCGCGGCGAACACATCTTCGAACAGGACACCCCCTTTCGCTCATGCTTTGCCGTGCGTAGCGGCGCCGTGAAAACCTCAATCATCACCGAGAGCGGCCAGGAACAGGTGACCGGCTTCTTCCTGCCTGGAGAGCTGGTGGGACTGGACAGTATGAGTGGCAAACGCTACGCCTGCACCGCAAAAGCGCTGGAGCGCACCAGTGTGTGCAAATTCCCGGTAGAGAAGCTGGAAGAGCTGACCGGCGCCATGCCCGAGCTTCAGCATCACATGTACCAGCTGATGAGCCAGGAGATCCGCAACAGCCATCAACTGGTCATGCTGCTGAGCAAGAACACCGCCGAGGAACGCATCGCCGCTTTTCTGCTCTCCCTTTCCAGCCGTTTCCAGCGCCGGCGCATGTCTCCCACGACATTCAGCATGCCCATGGCGCGCAATGATATTGCAAATTTCCTGGGCCTTGCGGTAGAAACCGTGAGCCGGGTTTTTACCCGATTTCAGAACCAGGGCCTGATCAGGACCCGAGGCCGCGAAGTGGAGATTCTGGATATTGAAGCGGTAAGGAAGGTTCTTCCGGAGTTCTCCCGTCAGGGCTGCTGAGCCCCGACAGGGAATAACACTGCCCTGGATGCCCCTCAGTGGGCGGTCGTATCCGTTGGCTGCCTGCCATTGGACAATGACAAAGCTTCCAACTCATCAGACAATCCGGAACGCCAGGGTAGCTGCTTGATGCCAAACGTATTGCGGATTTTGGTACAGATCAGAGTGGCGTTGGCGGGCTCCCATGTGGCCCATTCCGGGGTGTCGTCAACCACCCGTATTCCCGCCGGAATGCCCGGCAGACCGGCAATTGCCAGCCCCAGCTCATAGAGGGAAATTTCCTCGGCGCCAGCATACTGATAGGTTCCCCACACTTCTGCCCCGCAATCAATCTGCAGGATCACCGCCTTCATTACCCGGGCCAGATCCCGCACCGTCACTGGCTGCCCCCGACACCGGCCCGGTAGCCGCAAAGTATCCCCCGGAGCGGTTCCCTGTTGCACCTTGCGAATGAAACGCCCGAGGCTCCAACCGGTACGCAGGATGATATGACGGGGTAGCAGGGTTCTCAGGGCCTGCTCGCACTCCCACTGCCAGTTACCAAGCTCATTGCAGGGATGACCCGGATTTGAAGATATGTAAGCGCTCTGCTTGCGGCCATCAAAAACGTAACAGGAGGACAGCTGCAACAGCGCCATATTGCGTTCACCGGCGAACTCCGCCAGGGCTATGGGCAGGGAAAAGGCCGCCTTGTGAATACCCTCGGGATCCTGCTCTGCGGCCTCGGGATCCGTCAGCCACAGGGCATTGACGATCAGATCCGTATCCGCCGGAATCCACTCTTCGAGGGCGGACAGGTCAGCCTTGTCCGGATCACTGACCAGCAGCGGGCTGACATGGAGCGGTGTATTCCGCAACCGCTCCAGCAAAATCCGCCCCAATGATCCGTAATCATGAACTACAACAACATGCACAAGCGTCCCGCGCCTCCCGAAATATCACAAATGTGACGGTCACCCGATAACGATCAAGCCAATGGCACCACCGGTGACCAACTTACAATACTACGCAACTGCCCCATTAGAACCTGAAGAGCATACAACAACAGGATCCGACATGCTGAAACAACAGAGCCACATTGTAGCCCCGATTCCCGACGAACTGCGCACCCGCGCCCTGCTCACCGTTGAAGAACTGCGTGGGCGCGGCAAGGCCGACAAGGAAGCCATCGACAGGCTTTACAACCTAATCGTGGAAATGACCGAAGAAGGTCTCGACTTCTTCTTCCTTGAACCCCTGCGCCGTCTCAACGCCGGCAACATGATGATGAGCATGGCCAAAATGGGCATTGGCAGCATGCTCAAGGGCAGCAAGATGGTGATTCATAAAGTCCTGAAAAAGCTCGACGATCGCAGCCTGCACTCCATTCTGGACTTCGTCGAGGAAATCATCCACGAGCCAGAGGCTGCCGCCTGAGTTCGCCTGCCAGCTTACCGGTACAGCCTGGGCACCCGGGCTGTTACCCCTGTCAGCAACTCATAGCCAATGGTACCGGCATGGCCGGCCACTTCATCCACGCTGACCTGATTTCCCCACAACTCTACCCGATCCCCGGCCTGCGCTTCTGGCGCCTCCGACAGATCCACCGCCAGCATATCCATGGAAACCCGGCCAATCAGACGGATGCGCTTACCGTTTACCGCTGCCGGCGTCCCCGTGCCGGCGTGGCGAGGGTAACCGTCACCATACCCCACAGCGACTATCCCCATCGGCGTCTCTTTGTCAGCGACCCAGGAGGAACCGTACCCGACACTGTCACCCGCCTTGAGTACACGCCGGGCAATTAACGGAGCTTCCAGTGTCATCGCCGCTCTCAGGCCCAGTTCCGGCCCCGTCACACCAATAACCGGCGATGCACCGTAGAGCATGATGCCCGGGCGGCTCCAGTCAAACAGTTCCTGTTCCGGCAAAAAATGCGCGGCGGAATTACCAACGCTTCTTTCAAGATCCGGCCAGGATGAAACCGCTGCCTTGAAACGCTGCGTTTGCTCCCGGGTAAAGCTGCTGTCATGGTCATCAGCGCACGCGAAATGGGTGACAAACCCCTGCAACGCGGACTTCGTGGCCGGTGATGACAGTAATGCCTCCACCCTTCCCGCCAGATCATCCGCCGGGAACCCCAATCGGTTCATCCCGGTATTCACTTTCAGCCAGAAATTCGGAGTGGACTCAGCCTCCCTTAGCCACGCCAGTTGGTAATCACTGTGCATGACGGGCTGGAAGCCCTGATGGGCACACAGGGCGACATCCTCGGGCGCATGGGTACCCTGAAGCATTATCACCGGCTGGGTGAGTCCTTCGTCCCGAACGGCCATCGCTTCTTCAAGGCTGGCAACCCCATACCTGGGCGCCTCCCCGGCCAGTGCCCTGGCAACCTGCCGGATACCATGGCCGTATCCATCAGCCTTGATCACCGCCATGGCCCGGGCGGGACCTGCGCGTTCACAGGCTAATCGATAATTATGGCGCAGCGCCTCCAGGTTAACGCGGGCGATGGTACTTCTCGGCATCAGTACTCACCACCGTAATCGCCATAATCCCCATGGGCCAGGTCTTCGAACTTGGTGTATTTGCCGATAAACGCCAGGCGAATGGTGCCGATAGGACCGTTACGCTGCTTACCGATAATAATCTCGGCAATGCCCTTGTCCGGGGTGTCTTCGTTGTAGACCTCATCCCGGTATACAAACATGATGACGTCGGCGTCCTGCTCGATCGCACCGGATTCCCGCAGGTCCGAGTTGACCGGGCGCTTGTTGGGGCGCTGCTCCAGACTACGGTTCAGCTGTGACAGCGCCACCACCGGGCAACTCAGCTCTTTGGCAATCCCTTTCAGCGAGCGGGAGATTTCGGAGATTTCCGCCGTCCGGCCCTCAGTGTTACCCGGCACCCGCATCAACTGAAGGTAATCCACCATGATCAGGCCGATCTTGCCATCGTTCTCGCGGGCAATACGGCGGGCACGGGAACGCATTTCAGTGGGGCTCAGTCCGGGAGTGTCATCAATATAGAGCGGCTTGTCTTTCAACAGGCTGACCGCCGAGGTGAGTCGTGGCCAGTCATCTTCTTCCAGCTTGCCGCTCCGCACCTTGGTCTGGTCGATCCGCCCAAGGGAGGACAACATACGCATGGCAAGCGCGTCTGCCGGCATTTCCATACTGAACACCAGGACCGGCGTGCCGGTACTGATCAGCGAGTTCTCCACAATGTTCATGGCAAAGGTGGTTTTACCCATGGACGGGCGCCCCGCAACGATGATCAGGTCCGCCGGTTGCATACCGGAGGTCTGCTCATCCAGATCCCGGAAACCGGTGGTCAAACCGGTCGTCTGCTCGCCCGACTCGAACAACTCCTCAATTCTGCTCAAAGCCTTGGTCAGAATGGGATTGATCGCCTGCGGGCCAGAACCTTCTTTGGCACGGGATTCAGCAATTTTAAATACGCTTCGCTCAGCCTCATCCAGAACTTCCGCACTGGTACGTCCCAGCGGATTGAAAGCGGAGTCCGCAATCTGACCCGAAACCTCCACAAGGCTGCGTAAGACCGCCCGCTCTTTGACGATATCGGCATAGGCACGAATGTTGGCCGCACCCGGCGTTTTTTCCGCCATTTCAGCCAGGTAGGACAACCCACCTGCGTCTTCAATATCGCCCGCACGCTCCAGGAATTCTGCCAGAGTGACCACGTCCAGCGGTTCGCTTTCACTGGCAAGGCGCTCCGCCGCCGCGAAAATCAGGCGATGGTCCTGGCGATAGAAATCAGCGGCGGAAATCACCTCACTGATCTCGTCAAACCGGCGGTTGTCCAGCATCAAACCACCCAACACGGCCTGCTCAGCTTCGACCGAGTGTGGCGGCACTTTGATGCGGCTGGTTTCTATATCTGTTTTTGCGGGCTTGAGATTAGGATTGGCCATGAACACATCTTCAGTTAAGGATCATTTCAGCGACAGTTTAAGCGGTTTGCATCCTCGATGGGAGAGCTCCCAAGAGCATACCAGAAAGCAACAGGCCCGGAACCGCTTTCGCGGAACCGGGCCTGTACAGCGGGCGCCCCGAACCATCCGGAGACACCCACATCGCCACTGGCAGGATCAGCAATCCGGCGGTAACACCGGGTTGCCAAGCCCTGGCCGCCGATTACTCGGCAACAACGACCAGCTTGATAACAACGGTAACGTCAGAGTGCAGCTGCAGCTCAATGTCGTACTCGCCGGTCACGCGCAGCGGACCTTCGGGCAGACGAACTTCGCTCTTCTCTACTTCGGTACCGTCGGCAGTCACGGCATCAGCAATGTCGCGCACACCGATAGAACCGAACAGCTTGCCTTCTTCACCAGCCTTGGAGGTGATGGTGACGGAAGCGCCTTCCAGAGCTTCGGCGCGGGTCTGGGCAGCTGCCAGCTTTTCAGCGGCGGCTTTTTCCAGCTCTGCACGGCGCTCTTCAAAGGCCTTCAGGTTTTCAGCAGTGGCTGCAACGGCTTTGCCATATGGCAGCAGAAAATTACGACCGTAACCGGCCTTTACCTTGACCTTGTCACCGAGTGAACCAAGGTTTGCTACTTTCTCGAGCAGAATAACTTCCATCTCGTTAACCTCTTCGTGCTTTATTCAGCCGGCCCGGCGGGCTTGATTCGCCCCCGGATATCCAGCCAGCTATCCACAAACGCCAGAAACACTAACAGAATCATCAGGCTTGGGGCCGTTAGCACCAGTGCTATGTAAAACAACACCAGCCACTGACCATTCAGATTTTTACGACCAACCAGACCGTGAATAAGCGCCAGGCCCGCAACAAGCAGCGGCATGCCCCCAGCCCATCCCAACAGCATGGAATTCAGCCCCAGAAAGGGCCCCACCACCATGGTAACCGCACACAGTACGGCGACCACCGGTGACAGCCGGAAAGCATGAAACTCTTTCCGGAACCCGCCGGGGTTATAAAGCCCGGCCTGCCAGGATCTTGCCAACATGGTCATTGCCACACCTGTTACCAGGTAAGTACCGGCCATGCTGGCACTCATGGTGTCCCGAATCACTGTCTCCAGCTCATCGCCCAGACTGCGGGCCACCTCGGCATTGTATTGTTCGTAAAAACTGACCCCGGTGCGGACCAGATCGTCCAGTAACTCCGGGTATATCACGGGCAACATCAGCCCCGCGACAATCGCCAGAAAGCTCCCCCCAAGGAGGGCTCTTTCCCAGGACAGGGACAGCCTGAGTATGGAGGCCATCAACATCACTTCGAGCATGACCGCCAGCGCCGTCGGATCCTGTCCGAACCAGCTCCAGCCAAGTGCCGGAAGCAATGCCCAGAGGCCGACATTCAGCCCCTGGCCGATACCCAGCCTGAGAATCACCAGGCCAATAACGGCAGCTCCAACCCAGAACAGCAGGGGTATCGCAGTAGTGACTGCCGCAACCCCGCCTGCCTGCAGGGGACCGCGCATTACAAACTGTGCCAGTGCACGCATGGTCCCAAGTCCTGTTTATCTGTTAATTAATTATCGTGGCTGTCCGAGTACGGCAGCAGTGCCAGGTAGCGGGCACGCTTGATAGCGGTAGCCAGCTGACGCTGATAACGTGCTTTGGTGCCGGTGATGCGGCTGGGCACGATCTTGCCGGTTTCTGTGACATAACCTTTCAGGGTGTCCAGATCCTTGTAATCGATCTCTTTAACACCTTCTGCCGTGAAGCGGCAGAACTTACGACGTCTGAAAAAACGAGCCATAACTTAACTCCTCAACTCCGGTTAATTACTCTTCTTCGTCCTGGGTCTCAGCCTTCTGACGCTCTTCCTGACGCTCTTCAGATTCGGCCGGACGACGTGCCGGACGCTCATCTCCACCAGAGCGACGGTCCTCACGGGACTCAGCAGCTTTCATCGGAGACAGATCGGTAACAGCCTCATCGCGACGCAGAATCAGGTCACGGATGATGGCATCGTTAAACCGGAAGTTGTGGGTCAGCTCGTCCATAGCGGCCTGTGAACATTCAGCGTTCATCAGCACGTAATGAGCCTTGTGGATCTTGTTGATCGGGTAAGCCAGGTGACGACGGCCCCAATCTTCCAGGCGATGTACCTTGCCGCCATCTTCAGTGATGACGTTGGTATAACGCTCGATCATCGCGGGCACCTGCTCGCTCTGATCCGGGTGTACCATAAATACGATTTCGTAGTGACGCATGAGTTCTCCCTACGGTTTAAACAGCTTCCCCTTGAATGGACGGGCAAATCAAACAAAGCACCCGGGGCCATCAAATATGAAAGCAAGGAGGTGGCAGTCTCGCTGCCGGTTTCTTTTGCTTTATCAATGAGGCATTACAGAAAGGCCTGATCAAAAGCGTCATGTTGCTGCCCGGAATTCAGGCAATACAACACTACCCCTATAAAAAGGGGTGCCGTATTCTAGGCGTGTCGGGCATTCTATGCAAGCCTCTGGCGCAGCGCTTCGTACAGACAGACGCCTGTCGCCACGGACACATTCAGGCTGTCCACGTGCCCCTGCATCGGAATGTTGATCAGGGCATCGCAGTGTTCCCGGGTCAGTCGCCGCATGCCCTTGCCCTCAGCCCCCATGACCAGGGCCACGGAACCGGTAAAGTTTGCCTGGTACAGGGTGCTGTCCGCTTCTCCTGCGGTGCCGATTAGCCAAACCCCCTCATCCTTAAGGGTTCGCAGGCAACGCGCCAGATTGGTCACCCGCACGAAGGGCACGGTTTCCGCTGCGCCACAGGCGACCTTGCGGGCCACCGGCGTCAGGGTTGCTGACTTGTCCTTGGGGACAATCACCGCCTGCACGCCGACGGCATCCGCCGTTCGCATGCAGGCCCCCAGGTTATGAGGATCGGTCACACCGTCCAGCACCAGAAGAAACGGCGGCTTGTCGGACCCGGCGAGCATAGCCATCAAGTCGTCTTCGCCCCATTCCCGGCTTTCAGACACCGCTGCCACAATCCCCTGATGGACACCGGACACTTTCTCATCCAGCTCCTTCCGGTGCACAACGCTCCAGCGAACACCGAGATCATCAAGAGCAGAAGTGATGCCTTTTACCCGTTTGTCCTGACGCCCCGTCTGTATCCAGACCTGCTGCAGCCGCTCCGGCTCGCGCTTGAGGACGGCCTCAACCACGTGCCAACCAAATATGAATTCTCCGGACACTGGTTATTTTCCTGACTTGCGGGGTTTCCGTTTCTTGTCCTTGCCAAGGGCCAGCTTGGCAGCCTGCGCCACCAGCTCATCCCGGGCGGACATTGGCTCATTGCCCGAACCCTGTTCCTTTGCCGCTGGCTTGCCCTTGGGCTTGTCACCTGCGGCTTTGGCCGGGCGCTTTTTAGCGGCGGGCTTCTCACTGGCATCGGAACGGGGCCTGGATCTGGACTTGCCATCCCTTGCCGCACCCTTGGGCGCGCCCTTCGACCCACCCTTACCTCGGCCTTTCGCCTTGCCGCGAGGTTCCTTGCGGGTCACGTCCAGCGCATCCCGGTCGGCTTGCCGAAGATGAGGCTCGCTGATCAGTTCAAGGTCTATTTTGCGGTCCTCCATACCAACCCGAACCACCTTGACCCGCACCTCGTCGCCAAGGCGGAAACTCTGGGCGGTACGCTCACCGATCAGGCGGTGCTTGGCCGCATCATGATGGAAGAAGTCACCACTGAGGGTAGACACATGGACCAGCCCTTCGATGTAAACGCCAGACAACTCCACAAAGAAGCCAAACGGCACTACCGCGGCAATAACCCCGTCAAACTCTTCGCCAACGTGGTCGCTGAGGTATTCGCATTTGAGCCAGGCCATGACATCGCGGGTAGCATCATCCGCACGCCGCTCGGCCATGGAGGTATGCTCGCCAAGTCGCTCCATACTGGCAAAGTCGTAGGGATATTCTGCCAGCTCCGGGTCACGCCTGGGCGGCTTTACGACATCTTTTGCAGGATTTTCACTATGGATAATGGACTTGATGGCCCGATGGGCGATCAAGTCCGGATAGCGGCGAATGGGCGACGTGAAATGGGCATAACCGGCAAAGCCAAGACCAAAGTGGCCGCCCTCTTCCGGGCTGTAAACCGCCTGGCTCAGTGACCGCAACATCACGGTCTGGATCACATTCGCATCCGAGCGGTCAGAAATATGAGACAACAACTCCTGGTAATCCGCTGAGGTCGGGCTATCGCCGCCACCGAGCTGAAGGCCCAGCTCGCCAAGGAACAACCTGACCGCATTCAGGCGCTCTTCCGAGGGGCCATCATGAACCCGGTACAGCGCCGGCAACTTGTATTTCTTGAGGAAGCGAGCGGTGGCAACGTTCGCGCACAGCATGCATTCCTCGATGATCTTATGGGCTTCGTTGCGTTGCACCGGCACGATTTCTTCAATCTTGCGCTCGGCATCGAATACGATTTTGGTTTCGGTGGTTTCAAAATCAATCGCGCCGCGCTCGGTGCGCGCTTTCCGCAGCAGCTGGTACAAACCATACAGGTTGTGCAGCTGCGGCAGCACATGGGCGTACTGCTCACACAGTTTGTAGCCCTGCTCCGAGTCCGGGTGTTCCAGCATGGAACTGACCTTGTTATAGGTCAGCCGAGCATGGCTGTACATCACCGCCTGATAGAAGCTGTAACTGCTGATATTACCCGCCGCACTGATGGTCATATCCGCCACCATGCACAGCCGGTCAACTCCCGGGTTCAGGGAGCACAACCCGTTGGAGAGCTTCTCCGGCAGCATCGGCACCACATGGTCCGGGAAGTAGACAGAAGTACTGCGATTGACGGCTTCATCGTCCAGCGGCGTTCCCGGCCGGACATAATGTGACACGTCGGCAATCGCCACCAGCAAGCGATAACCGCCACGCGGGCGCGGCTCGCAGTAGACCGCGTCATCAAAGTCCCGCGCGGTTTCATCATCAATCGTCACCAGACGCAGATTGCGGATATCCACCCGGTTGGCCTTGTCTTTCTCTTCGACCTCTTCGGCAATCTTCGCCGCCTGTTCGCCGACGGCCGGCGGCCAGCTGTGGGGAATATCATAGGAGCGAATGGCAACGTCGATCTCCATGCCGGGCGCCATGTGTTCGCCCAGGATTTCCACCACCTTGCCAAGTGGCTGGGTACGAACGGTCGGCTGGCGAATAATGTCCACAACCACATACTGACCGTGCCGGGCCTCGCCACAATTCTCCTGGGGCACCAATACCTCGTGGTTGATACGGGCGTTTTCCGGAACCACAAAGCTGATCCCGCTCTCCTGAAAAAAGCGGCCAACGGTCTGGTTGGTCTTGTGTTCCAGCACCTCGACAATGACTCCCTCACGGCGTCCCTTGTCATCGACACGGTCCACCCGGGCAGCAACCCGATCACCATGAAATACCTGGCGCATCTGACGCGCGGTCAGGAACAGGTCACTACCGCCATCGTCCGGGACCAGAAAACCGAATCCATCCTTGTGCCCTATCACCCGGCCTGAGACCAGGTCGGCTTCTTCGATGGGCAAATAAGCACCCCGACGGTTACAGATCATCTGGCCGTCACGACACATGGCGATCAGCCTGCGCCGTAAAGCCTCGATACCTTCCGGGGAATTCTGTCCGAGTTCCTGACAGAGGGTTTCGTGGGTCGCCGGAGCGCCACGCTCTTTCAGATGCTCAAGAATGAACTCCCGGCTCTGGATAGGGTTGTCGTATTTTTCCGCCTCACGACTGGCGTGCGGATCTCTGTCCGTCTTATTTCTTGAAACCATTCGGATCCTTGTCCTGTCCGCCTTTAAATAACGCGGTCATATTGCATGTGCTCAGGAGTATAACGCCGGTTCGGCCAGCCTGCCTAACCGTCAGCAAAATAAAGCAATTAATTTCCCGATAATTTTCCGAAAAAATGTTTGACAGCTTTTTCCGCAATCATTAAAGTACGCGCCATCGGTTGAGGGACACACCTCACCGCTGGCAGAAACGCCAAGTTTTCAATAAACTGTAGGCAAATCTGTGAATCACCTGCCGAGGTGGTGAAATTGGTAGACACGCTAGCTTCAGGTGCTAGTGGGGGCAACCCCGTGGAGGTTCAAGTCCTCTCCTCGGCACCATTTCCTTCCCCAGGAAATGGCAAGAAAGAATCCCAAACACAGCATACGCTTACGACTAACCAGTCGCCCGGACGTTGATCGTTCAGGGGTTATGGCTATTCCACCAGCTCTGTCAGATAGTCCGAGAGCCGCTGGTACTGATAACTCACCCGCCCGAACACTGCGAACGGCACTTCCTCAAATTCCCGACCACAGTCCGCGGTGGATCGATGATCCGTGAGGTAGGCATCCGCAATCAGGTTGGGCTGCTCTGCCACGTAATGACCCATGCCTTCCTGCGGATAGAACATGATCCAGTCGAAGCCGCCTTCCGCAGACACATGGTCTAGCCCGGACATCTTCGGGTCAGTAAATGAGTATCGCAGCAACCGGACATAGTCACCCCGGGTATCGAACTCCAGGGCCAGACTGCCGTAGCCATCGGGGGCGTCTGCGGCGGCGTAACTGTATGCCTGCTGAGCGGAAACCACGTGACTCGCACCTTCACTGCCTTCATCAATGGCACACTCGCCTGATGCTCCTGCCAGGCTGATGGCCGCCTGCTCTACACCATCAACCATGAGCCGATAGCCGTTGAACAACGGGGTTCCGTTGGTGTAATCCGGCTCAAGGGTCCGGTTTTCAAGAGCGGAATCGGCTGCCAGTCCTTCCAGCCTGCCATCGGACATGGCCCAGCTGTAGGTAATTTCCGGCGGGCCGCCAAACTCCGAGGCATCCGCCAGACCATCCTGACATTGCGTGGTGGTCTCGAAAGTGGCCTGGCGA
Organism: Marinobacter sp. DUT-3; assembly: GCF_050379435.1. Lineage (NCBI taxonomy): Bacteria > Pseudomonadati > Pseudomonadota > Gammaproteobacteria > Pseudomonadales > Marinobacteraceae > Marinobacter > Marinobacter sp. DUT-3. Next base: position 91,400 of record NZ_JBNRMG010000003.1, on the reverse strand, counting down.
TTGGCCCAGTCAAAACTCAGGCGCTCATCAACCCCGGGATCGTCATAAGCCACCCGGCTTTGCAGGGACAGGGAAACCGACGGCAACCACTGGACATCCAGATCCGCCATTCGCCCACCGACGTTGATCAGCCTCGCAATTTCGGGCATGGAGGGGGTCATGCACCCTTCTGACGCTATCGCCATCAACCGACCATCGGGGCCATAATCGAAGGACAGCTCCGCCGTGGTTAACAGCGAGGAGCGGTTAGCAGGCAGATCACCATATTCCGACTGGCCCGAGACCACCTGACGCGTCAACAAAACGGGATCGGACAACTCCAGATCGACTTCCGGCAACACCAGACTGTCGGTGTCGACATTGGCGTAACCTCCCTGGGAGGCGGCATCGTCCACGACGGCGACAATCTCGGCGGCATTCTGGACCAGTGACAGCCCCAGCAGATAGGCCGCCCGCGGGCTCAGGAAACGCTCCGTCCCATCAGCAGCGTCTTTTGCCAGTGCCTCGTTGTATGCCTCGGGGAACTGCCCCGCCATGAACCGTGCAAACGCCCGAGCGTAACCATGGGCGCGCGGATCTCCGGCCCGAATGTAGTCGGTCAGCAGGTTCACTTCCGCCAGGGACGAACCGGCACCCTCCGACACCAGCGACGCTGCACCTGCCAGGCCACGGTACCGCGCCAGCGTCGTCAAAGGCGTCACCTGCCTGACACCCGGCGTCGCCGACATCATATAGGCGCTGTCAACGGGACGGTCACCACCGGGCAATTGCTCCACCGTCTTACCCGGCAAGGCCAGGGCATACAGAGGATAATCCCTCGGATCAATATCGGGGGCATCGGCAGAATCCTGCACCAACGCCTCAATCTCCAGCGTGAACGCGCCGTCCTCCCCGGACATTGCAGTCGGCTCTCCGGATGCCAGAGTCACCGTGGTGCCAGATGCCAACTCCACCGTCAGCGGCCCCGGCGTGTACTGGCTGTCGCCGTCAATATCGAGCCACACCCTGGCATTACGCAGGTAACCGTCAATCACTTTTCCGGTGTAGGGCACGGGTTCACTGTAACCCACCCCGTCGAAATCACGACCATCAACAGGCCGCTCATCGGATTCCTTGCCACATCCGGCCACGGCCAGGGCAAAAATAGACACAGACAGGGGAAGAAGACGTTTCATGGCAGCAACCGGTTATCCTTGTTGGAGGTTGTGCCGCTACTGTAGGGGATGTTGAAGAGGGGAACCTTGATAGGTTTGGCAATTTGTAAAGTTTGGTAACAGAAGGCTCCAGCGGGCATGGCCGCCGGAGCCAACCCGATCAGAACGACCGGGCGACGATTTCCTTCATGATTTCATTGGTACCGGCATAAATGCGCTGGGCGCGCGAATCCGCCCAGGCACGGGCAATCGGGTATTCCCACATGTAGCCGTAACCACCGTGCAACTGAACACACTCATCAATCACCTTGCACTGAATGTCGGTGGTCCACTGCTTCAGCATTGCCGCGGTCGGAATGTCGAGCTTCTTGTCCAGATGCAGCTCCAGGCAGCGATCACAGAAAACCCGGGCAGCGGTGATTTCCGATTTCATTTCCGCCAGCTTGAAACGGGTATTCTGGTAAGCAATTACCGGCTTGGAGAACGCTTTGCGCTCTTTGACGTAATCCAGAGTCCACTGCCAGGCGGCCTCGGCTGCCGCAACGGCAGTCAGTGCCACCTGCAGGCGCTCGGCGGGCAGCTCCTGCATCAGCTGGAAAAACCCCTGCCCTTCATTGGATCCCAGCAAGTTCCCCGCAGGCACTTTCACATCCTGGAAGAACAGCTCAGAGGTATCCTGGGCTTTCATACCCACCTTATTCAGGTTCTGGCCTTTCTCGAACCCTTCCCACGCGGTTTCGACGATCAGCAGGCTGGTGCCTTTGGCGCCTTCTTTTGGATCTGTCTTGGCAACGACAATGACCAGATCCGCCATCTGGCCGTTGGTGATAAAGGTCTTGGAGCCGTTGAGAATATAGTGGTCGCCATCCTTGATCGCTGTCGTTCTCACACCCTGAAGATCAGAACCGGCGCCTGGCTCGCTCATGGCAATGGCCCCGATCATCTCACCGGTGGCCAGTTTCGGCAGGTAACGCTCCTTCTGCTCCTGAGAACCATAGTTGAGGATATAGGGCGCAACGATGTCGGAATGCAGCCCCCAACCAATACCCGACAGGCCGGCATAGGAGATCTCTTCCATAATCACGGCGCTGTATCGAAAATCTGCGCCCACACCACCGAACTCCTCCGGCATGGTCGGACACAGGAAGCCCAACTCGCCGGCTTTGGTCCACAGTTCGCGGCTGACGTGTCCGTCTTTTTCCCATTGCTCATGGTAGGGAGCCGCTTCCTGCTCGAGGAATTTACGAACGGAATCGCGGAAGCCGTCGAGATCGGCATCAAAGAGTGTGCGTGGAATCATGGTAAACCTCGGTGAATGACCTGTGTTGTGGTTATCGTTCACCAAGTCTCTGCTCAGAGGCGGTTTCGCTCAATGGTGAAAACCATCAATCGGGCTGACCAAAACCATCGCCGCGCTTTGCCTTCGCGCGTTCCTCGCCCCAACGCGGCATCAGGTCCTGGGAAAGACCCAGGTGATCGAGAATGCGGGCCACAATAAAATCAACCAGGTCACTCACCGATTGCGGGCTGTGATAGAACCCGGGACTCGCCGGCATGATGACCGCTCCCATGCGGGTCAGCCGCAACATGTTCTCCAGATGTACCTCTGAGTATGGCGCTTCGCGGGGCACCAGGATCAGTTGCCGACGCTCTTTCAGGGCCACATCTCCGGCCCGCTCGATCAGGTTGTTGCTGGCGCCGGTGGCCAGCGCGGACAGGGTGCCGGTACTGCAGGGGCACACCACCAGGGGGGCCTTTTCACCGGAACCGGACGCGGGTGGCGCAAACCAGTCTTCCCGCCCGAATACCAGCACCTGACCAGGGCTCGCGCCTGAAAACTCTGTTAGCGTCTCCTGCATTGCCTGCGGGGAGCCCGGCAACTTCAATTCGGTTTCCGTGGCGATCACCACCTGGGCGGCACGACTGACCATCACATTCACCCTACAGCCGGCCGCCACCAGGCATTGCAACAGGCGCAGACCGTACTGGGCGCCGGAGGCACCGGTAAAGGCCAGGTTGATGGTTTGTGGTTGTACCGCAGGTTCAGTCATGACGGATATCTACGTTCGAGTTCGGCAACCAGTTTCTGGTGAATACCACCGAAACCGCCATTGCTCATGATCACAATGTGGCAGGGACCGCTCACATTCGCCAGTGTCTGTTCAATCAGGGCGTCCACGCTCGCTTCCACATGGTGTTGTACGGTTTCGCCCTCACCGCCCTTCCAGCTCTTCACCAGCGCCGGCAGCCACTCCAGCTGATTCAGATTGGCCCAGATTACATGGTCGGCGGCGACGGCACTGGGCAGCAGCGCCTGCTGGTGCACCCCCTGCTGCATAGTGTTCGAACGGGGTTCGATCAAGGCGATCACCGGCTCCTCGCCCACTTTATTGCGCAGCCCCTCCAGGGTGGTGGCAATAGCAGTTGGATGGTGGGCAAAGTCGTCATAGACGCTGACGCCGTTAATCTCAGCCAACAGCTCCATGCGCCGTTTCACCCCGGAAAAGCGGCACAGGGCAGCAACGGCGTGGTCCGGCGTGACGCCCACATGACGGGCGGCGGCAATGGCCGCCAGGGCATTGCGAACGTTGTGCATGCCGGTCTGGGACCAGGTCACCGTGGCCACTGGCTGCTCGTGGTGAACCACCATGAAACGGCTGCCGTCCTCTGACAGCAACTCCGCCCGCCAATCCGTGGTATAGGCGACTTCACTGCCAATGGCGGTATTTTGCACCGCGCTCCAACACCCCATGTCCAGGGCGCGATCCAGATGCACATCGTTCGCGGGACGAATGATCAGACCGTTGGACGGCACGGTACGAACCAGGTGGTGGAACTGACGCTCGATAGCCTCGACATTGTCAAAAATGTCGGCGTGATCGAATTCCAGGTTATTCATGATCAGGGTGTGGGGGCGGTAATGGACGAACTTGGAACGCTTGTCGAAAAACGCGCTGTCGTATTCATCGGCCTCGATCACAAAGAAGTCACTGGAACCGAGGCGTGCCGATACCGGGAAATCCTTCGGTACGCCCCCGACCAGATAACCGGCGTCAAAGCCGGCCTGCTCGAGAATCCACAGCAGCATGGACGTGGTGGTGGTCTTGCCATGGGTACCGGCCACCGCCAGTACCCAGCGATGACGCAATACTTCCCGCGCCAGCCATTCCGGGCCGGACATGTAATCAATATTGCGGTTGAGGACAGCCTCCACCTCGGGATTGCCGCGGGACATGGCGTTACCGATCAGCACCAGATCCGGCTTCGGCTCCAGGTTCTCGGCGCGGTACCCTTCCATCAGACCAATGCCCTGGGCTTCCAGCTGGGTGCTCATGGGTGGATACACGCCCTGATCCGAGCCCGTTACTGTGTGCCCCAACTCCCGGGCCAACACCGCAAGGCTGCCCATGAATGTGCCACAAATTCCCAGAATATGAATATGCATGACCGGTCTGACCTCTTGAATTGGACGTGCCAAGCCTCCCGTATACATCACCGACCGTCAAGAGCTTCGTTATCCGCAATCCTGCTCATGAAAAAAACCGGCATTTGGCGTATCATCTGCGGCAATTACTGAACCAGCAGGAGGCTCCAGCCCGAGATGGCCACCAAGAACGCTTTTTACGCTCAATCCGGCGGTGTGACCGCAGTCATTAACGCCAGCGCCTGCGGGGTTATCCAGACCGCCCGCAAACACCCGGAAAGCATCGGCAAGGTCTACGCCGGCCGTAACGGGATCATTGGCGCACTCAAGGAAGAGCTGATTGATACCAGCCTGGAAAGCGACGAGGCCATTCAGGCGCTGATCCACACTCCCGGTGGGGCTTTCGGTTCCTGCCGTCACAAGCTCAAGAACATTTCCGAGAACAGGCGTGAATACGAGCGCCTGATCGAAGTGTTCCAGGCCCATGACATTGGTTACTTCTTCTATAATGGCGGCGGCGATTCCCAGGACACGGCCTACAAGGTATCCCAGCTGGCCGAGAAAATGGGCTACCCGATTACCTGTATCGGCGTGCCCAAGACCGTGGATAACGATCTGCCCTTTACCGACTGCTGCCCCGGCTTTGGCTCAGTGGCGAAGTACATTGCCACCTCGACCCTGGAAGCCAGCCTCGACATCAAATCCATGTGCGAAACCTCCACCAAGGTCTTCATCCTTGAGGTCATGGGCCGCCATGCCGGCTGGATTGCCGCTGCCGGCGGACTGGCCGGCGAGGGCGCAGACCAGCCGCCCCACATCATCCTGTTCCCGGAGATGCCATTTGACCGCGAAGCCTTCCTGGCACGGGTGGAATTCTGCGTGAAGGAGTACGGCTACTGCGTCATCGTCGCCTCTGAGGGCGCCCAGTACGAGGACGGCCGCTTCCTGGCCGATGCCGGCGCCAAGGATGCCTTTGGCCACACCCAACTCGGTGGCGTGGCGCCGGCCCTGGCCAACATGGTCAAGCAGGCATTGGGCTATAAGTACCACTGGGCAGTGGCGGATTACCTGCAGCGCAGCGCCCGCCATATTGCCTCTGCCACTGACGTTGAACAGGCCTACGCGGTGGGCAAGGCGGCGGTTGAAATGGCCGTGGCGGGCAAGCAGGCGCTGATGCCGACGATTGTCCGCGAACAGTCCAAACCGTATCGCTGGCACATTGGCGAAGCACCGCTGAGCGAAGTGGCGAACCAGGAAAAGAAAATGCCCATCCATTACATTTCGGATGACGGCTTTCACATCACCCAGGACTGCCGCGACTACCTCGAGCCGCTGATCTACGGCGAAAGCTTCCCACCGTTCGACAATGGCCTGCCCCGGGTGGCAAAGCTGCAGAACAAACTGGTGGAGAAAAAACTCAGGACCGACTTCCAGCTCTGATCTCTGCCCCGGACACAAAAAAAGGCGCCTGCGGGATAACCGCAGGCGCCTTTTTTCTTTCCGCAGGGATCAGTTTGCTCTCGCAGTCTCCTGCGCACTCACATAACGCACGAACTCATCCGAGCCGCCGATGTACTCCTGCCCGACCAGAATCTGGGGCACGGTATAAACCGGCCGGCCAATCCTGTCAGCGATGTCCTCCTTGGACATGCCCTCTTCAATCATGTCCACGTAAGTAAAGGGAATCCCCTTCACTTCGCACAACTGCCTGGCACGAACACAGAAACCGCAGGAAGAGCGGCCGTAGATGGTCACATGCTCCATACATTACTCCTTAACCGAAACGATCAGGCGGGGGTCTCGCCCTGAATAACTATTGCCGCCATGATGTCATGCCACCGGATAAAATAAAATTGATGGTTTGAATGATCACCATAGTACCAGCCGATACGCTGGTTACTGCCTGATCCCGTAGTGGAAAGCCTGTGGCGGCGTCAGGTTTTCAGACGCCCCAGCTCGGAATCCAGCACCTCTACCTGCTCATCCAGGGCGTCACCACTACCACGCACCCGCTGTGCAAGCACCCGCAGATCACTGGCGGCATCCCCGATTTTCGTCAGGTTCCGGTTGATCTCTTCGCTGACCGAACTCTGCTCCTCAGCCGCTGTCGCCACCTGGGTTACATGCTCCACGATGGTGCCAATGCGTTCGACCACGGCGGCCAGGGAATGATCCGCCTCGCGGGTACCGTCCACCGCGGTTGTTGCACGGTCCACACCGGAGCGGATCACCGACACTGCGCCATTCACATCGCTCTGCAGGCCTTCGATCATCTCACTGATCTCGTCGGTGGACTGTCGGGTACGGGACGCCAGTGTGCGTACCTCATCCGCCACCACCGCAAAGCCACGCCCCTGCTCACCTGCGCGGGCCGCTTCTATGGCCGCATTCAGGGCCAGGAGATTGGTCTGCTCGGCAACACCGCGAATCACATCCAGAATGCGGTTGATGTCGTCGCTACGGGTGGCCACCTGGGTAATCGCCGTACTGGCCTGATCCATGTCCGCGGACAGGGCGCTGACACCATCCACCGCCGTGGTGAGAGTATCCTGGGTAAAGCGCACCCCGTCCTGAGCCTGGCGTGCATTCTCCGCCGCCTCCCCGGCAAACCCGGCCACTTCTCCGGCAGCCGCCGACATCTCGTTCATGGCGGTCACCACGCTCTCAATATCCTGATGCTGGCGTTCGGTCTGTCCGTCCGTCTCCCGCGCAATACCCCCGACATCGGTCGCCTGCTGTCGAACCTGGCCGTTAACGTTCTTGAGGTCGTTGATCATATCCCGCAGGCGGGCAAGGAATGCGTTGAATCCGCCCGCCAGCTCAATCAGCTCGGCGTGGGTATCAATCGACAGCTCGCGGGTGAGATCCCCCTCGGCACTGGCCAGATTTTTCATGCGGTCACGAATTTCGTTGAGCGGGCGGGTAACAGAACGAACCAGCAGCACCAGAATCAGAATGGCAAGCACGGACACCACAATGCCCACCAGGGTTTGACGCGCGGCCGTAGCGCCAACTTCGTCGGACAACAGGGCGGTGATGGCAGAAACCTCAGCCAGGGCGGCTTCGCGGGGCAGCTCAATCAGCAGGGACCATTGTGTGCCCGGCAGGTCAATCTCCACAGGATAGGACACGGCAAGGGTCTCGCCATCGTCAAAGGTCCGCTCCCCCTGGTGCAAGTCAACGAACTCGCCCGCCAGTTCGGGCAGAGCCTCGCTCAACGGGCGGCCAAGGTGGCTGTCGTAGTGACTGGAGGCGGCAATCAGCCCCTTATCACTCAGCAACGTGACGCGGGATTTGCCACTGTACAGCTCATTGCTGACCTCCCGAATGGTTTGCTGGAGTGTCGAGAGATTGATATCAACACCGACTACCCCTGCGAACTCTCCGCCATCGAGAATCGGCACCACCAGACTGGTCATCAGCTCGGAATAGCCTTCCTCAATCTCATACTCATAGGGCTCCATGATACAAGGCTGCTTGCTGTCTCTGGAGCACAGGTACCATTCCGCTTCACGAATGCCGAACTCATTGCGGCTGTCGAGATACTTGGTGGCGGGATCCTCGGTACGACTGAAGACCACCTCACCGTCGGGCGCGCGATAAAAATAAATTTCCAGGGTGCCCTCATCACTGCTGTGCTCTTCCACACCACCAGTAAAGTACCGGTCCTGCCCGTCGTAGGCATCCGGCTCAAACTGTGCATAGACCGAGCTCAGGCTTTTTTGTTCCTCCAGCACCGTGCCAACCGTCTCCTGCAAGGCAACTCGACTGATCCTTCCGGAACTGTCAGCCTGGATATTGCGGATAATCACGTTGCGAACCACTTCCGGCGTACGGTAGGCGGTCGCAAACTGGCCGCTGACCAGTTCCCCGTACTTGCCCGCAGTTGCACCAAGGCGCTCCATCACAATACCCTGCACGGTATCGCGGGTTTCGGTGGTCATCCGCTCTTCCATGTCACTGAGGGACAATTGGGCGGTCACCACGATACTGACCCCCATCACAAGCAGCAGCGTAATAACCAGGGCGTAGAGTTTGAAGCGTAGCGAAAGCTCTTTCATTGCAATGGAACCTGTTCGATGGCGGTGTAAAAAACGAGGTAACAACTTGGCATACCTGACCCTATTCCTGACGGCCTTTGCCGCAGCCACCCTGCTCCCGGCGTATTCCGAAGTCATGCTCGGCGCTATGGTAACCCAGGGTTACCCCCTTGGGTGGCTCTGGTTCTGGGCCACTGCGGGGAACACTCTGGGCTCCGTTGTTAATGGGGTTATCGGCCGGCAGGTGGATCGCTTTAAGGATAAACGCTGGTTTCCGGTTTCAGAGAAGCAGCTTGAGAAAGCGCGGGACAGATTCAACCGCTATGGTCAGTGGTCTCTGCTATTGGGCTGGTTACCGCTGGGAGGCGACGCGCTCACCCTCATCGGAGGCGTGATGCGCGTACCCTGGATCAACTTCGTGGTACTGGTTGCGATTGGCAAGGGCGCCCGTTACGGCTTCGTACTCTGGCTGGTTCTGGAAACCGCCGGGGTTCCCTCGGAGTCGGTACCGTCGCCGTAAAGGTAGGCCCGCAGCAGTTCTTCACCGTTGAACTCCGCGTTCAGCACCGCGATGAAGGTGTATACCCCAATCAGCTTCCGGTTCAGGAACACAAATTCCTTGGGCGGCACCCTGAAATAACGATTGATGGCAGATCGCGCCGCCTGGCGGGCCACCCGCGACGGCAGATCGCTCTGTTTCCAGCGATACTCCCCGTCGGCATTCACAGCATAATCCGGCCACTGGCTTCGGTCCCGGGCCAGGGGTTCCAGCACTGACATACAGACAGCGCCAAACTTGTCGAGCACATCGTCTGGCCAATCACGGCTCATGAAGCGCAGTTCCACGCCCCCTTCGACAACCGCTGGCAAGTCCCCTTCATAGGACGCGCGAATCATCTGAATAACCGGGTCGAGGAACGACGGCGAATAAGCCTGCACCGCGCCAAAATCAAGCAGCACAATCTGGTCGTAATCCTGATCGGATCCCTGCTCGCCGGCGATACGAATGCGGTAGTTACCGAAATTGGGGTCGGTCTGGATTTCGCCCCAGACAAACAGCTCCCGGAAAAACAGCTCCAGCGCCGCCATCCCCAGCTCGGAACGCCGCTCCAGCGGCAACTCCCGCACAGCGACGGAACTGACCGAATGGCCGTGTTCGTAGGTGGAAGCGATCACATGGGCAGTGGAGAACTCCTGCAGCACTCTGGGCACAACAAACCTGGGATCGGCAACCAGCATCTTGCGGAATTTTTCGGTAGTACGGGCTTCCAGCCGATAATCCACTTCCCGGTGCATCATTTCCCGGACTTCTTCCAGCCAGTCGTTGAATTCAGGTCCAAAAGAAACCAGCCGCGCGATTTTCAGGAGCTGGGCCACCGCATTGAGGTCACTGTCCACCGCATCCGCCACCCCCGGATACTGGACTTTCAGCACCAGTTCAAGGCCATCGCTTTTGCGTCGCGCACGGTGTACCTGCCCCAGTGACGCCGCCCCGATCGGTTCGGGATCGACATCCAGTTGTGCCAGCCGGTCGGCGCCCAGCTCATCCTTCAGAACACGCTCAATGGCAGACCACTCGAGGGAGGTTGTCTGGTCCTCCAGGGTATGCAGCGCTTCTGTTACTTCCTCAGGCAAAAAATGCTCACCGTAGAGGGCCATAACCTGGCCGATTTTGACCACACTGCCCTTCAGCTTGCCCAGTTCATCCACCAGAAACTCGGCCTGACTGGACAGCATGGCGCGGTGGCGCTGGTCCCGCTTGTCACGGCTACTGAACCAGTTCGTTGCCATGTGAGACGCCATCCGGGTGCCGGCAAACAGCCCTGCCCGGGTCAGCGTCAAACGGCGTTCGAAGCTTCCGGTCTTGATACGTGAAACAGAAGTTCCTCGTTTTTTGGATACCATCAATCATCCGCCCGGTTCATTGCATTTCAGCCCTGAGGCTGCTTCGGTCATTATACGGATAGCGCCTGCCTCAAACCTCACTGATTCGCCAGTCTTTTCCCGGCCTTGCGGCCAATGCAACCGGGATCTCAGGCGTATAGTGATGAATTCATTGCAACTCTTTACGTTTTTACACACTTTGAAGCCAGGAATCCGTCTAGTATGAATCTGCGGACCTGGTATTCCAGGCCCAACAATAACACCAGAACAACAAGACCTTAAAATGACTCACATAGCCACACACAACGCGGATACCGACCTGTCCCAGTATCGGGTGAAGGGAGAGATTCCCGTCCCCACCCTGATCGGATGGCTGACACTTGCCGCCGTGCCTCTGCTTGTGTTCTTCGCGTATCGCTCATCCCTGCGCGGAGACCCCACCGCACCAACGGTGCTGATCATATTCGCAGGGCTCCTGGCGGCCAATGGCATTGCCTACCTGATCAGGCACAGCAGCACCCTGCAACGCCGGGGTTTCATCACCATCATCACCGCACTGTTCACCTATCTGGCGGTCCAGGCGGTCGAGGATGGCTCCGCGATTATCTGGCTGTTCGCCTACCCGCCGATCATTTTCTACATCAGTCAGTCCAGGGTCGGGGTGTTTGCCTGCGCTGGCGGGCTCGCAGCCGTGGCCGTTCTGTTCAGCCCGATTGGCGACCTGGTGTTTGATGCGCCCTACAGTACCAGTTTCCGCCTGACCATGATTGCCGTGCTCGCCTTTGAGATGTCCACCTGCTATGTGCTGGATCAAAGCCGGCGGCGCAGTAAACTGGGCCTCCTGAAACTGGCGCGGGAATTTGAGTATGCCGCCAAGCACGATGCTCTCACTGGCCTCGCCAACCGTCGCGAAGTGCTGTCGCAACTGGATAACGAATACCAGCGTTACCAACGAAACTCACGGGTATTCTCGGTACTGCTGATGGATATCGATCTTTTCAAGAGCGTTAATGACAACTACGGCCATCACATTGGTGATGAAATGATCGTACTGGTGGCCTCGACGCTGAAAGAACAATGCCGGAAAGTGGATACCCTGGCACGGTGGGGAGGAGAGGAATATCTGGTGCTACTGCCGGAAACCGGCACTGAGGAGGCAGTAAAGACCGCCAACCGGATCCGCAAGGTTGTCAGCAGCAAATCCGTATCCGCGGAAGGCCAGGCCATTGCAGCAACCATCAGCGTTGGCGTTGCCACTATCCGCGATGACGAGTCCGTGGACAGATTGTTGCAGCGAGCGGACGAGGGGCTTTACCGGGCAAAAACCCAGGGACGAAATACCGTCTGTGAGTTCGAAGAGGCATTCACGGACTAAACGCGCACGGTTGCTCTACCACCCGGAGCGGTACTCGACATGGTCGTGGCCGAGCCCTGCAACCAGTTCGCCGGCAAGCTTTACGGCAAAATCCTCCACGGTCGCACCGGCAACAAAGTCGCTGACCTGGCACATAGGCATACCGGCGTAGCCACAGGGATTGATACGGCGGAACGGCTCCATATCCATGTCCACGTTCAGCGCCAGGCCATGGAACGAGCACCCACGACGGACCCGCAATCCCAGGGACGCAATTTTGGCGTCACCCACATAAACGCCAGGGGCATCGGGCCTGGGGGCGGCTTCGATCCCCGCGCCCGCCAGCACACGGACAATGCCCTGTTCAATCTGATCCACCAATGTCCGCACACCCAGCTTGTGGCGAGGCAGGTTGATCAGCAGGTAGATAACCAGCTGACCAGGCCCGTGATAAGTAACCTGCCCGCCCCTGTCCACCTGAATCACGGGGATATCTCCGGGCGCCAGGATGTGTTCAGCTTTGCCTGCCTGGCCCTGTGTATAGACCCTCGGGTGCTCAAGGCACCAGAGTTCGTCCGCGACCGAGTCATCGCGATCAGCGGTGAAGGTTTTCATCGCCTCCCAGGTTTCCTGATATGGCTGCTCTCCCAGGGTGCGTACGATCAGCTTCGACATTGGCTCAGAGCACCATATGGACCCGGCCACTGGCCTTCAGGTCTTCAAACAACGCCTTGAGCTGGGCTTCGCCAGTGGCCACTATCTTCAGCTGCACTGAAGAGAAACGGCCACCACTGCTCTTATTGACGGAAACATCAGCATCGGTGATACCTGGCGCATGCTGCTCCACGACCTCAACCACGAATTCGGTAAAATCCGGCGCCGAATTGCCAATCACTTTGATGACATAGTCACAGGGAAACTCAATTTTAGGTGCTTTCGGCTCACTCATGCCGGCTTACTCCCGAAGACGTCAGTGGTTGTCACTAGAACAACTGAACAAAAAAGAGCTTGATGGCATCCCACAGACGCTTGAACAGCCCGCCCTCGGGCACGTCGCTGAGTGCCAGTACAGGCTGGTCCACGATCACATCATCGCCCAGTTTGACCTGCACACGGCCAAGCTCATCCCCCACCTTGATGGGTGCCTTAATGACAGAATCAAGGTCCACGGTGGATTCCAGTGAGTCACGGGAACCGCGGGGAATGGTGACATTAACTTCTTCAGTGACACCAACCGACAGTTCATCTTCACGACCGCCCCAGATCCGTGCCTCGATCAATTCCTGACCGGCGCCAAACAGCGTCTCGCTTTCATAGTACCGGAAGCCATAGTTCAGCATCTTCTGGATTTCCTGGGCCCTGGCTGCCGTACTGTCTGTTCCCATCACAACGGCAATCAGCCGGGTACCATTGCGCTTGGCCGAAGCCACCAGACAGTATCCGGCTTCTTCGGTGTGCCCGGTTTTAAGACCATCAACACTGTCATCACGCCAAAGCAGGCTGTTGCGATTGGGTTGTCGGATGTTGTTGTAAGTGAAGTGCTTCTCAGCGTACAGCGGGTAATTCTCGGGGTAATCATTGATGATCGCCATCGCCAGCAGCGCCAGATCGTAGGCGGTGGAGAAATGGTCCGGTGATGGCAGGCCGGTGGCATTCTCAAAGTTGGTATCTTTCATGCCCAGCAGTTGGGCCTGCTGGTTCATGATGTCAACGAATGCACTTTCACTGCCGGCAATGAACTCCGCCAGCGCAACCGAGGCATCATTTCCCGATTGAATAATCACGCCCTTGAGCAGTTTTTCCACCGAGACCTCGGTTCCCTCCTGAACAAAGGTGCGCGAGCCTTCCGTGCGCCAGGCATTGACACTGATCGGAACCATATCCGACATGGAGATACGGCCTTCGTCCAGCTCGCGCTCAACGATGTAGGCGGTCATCATCTTGGTCAGACTGGCCGGCGGCAGGCGTTCGTTGCTGTTCTCATCCATGATGACCCTACCACTCAAGGGGTCCATCAGGATGTAGGAGCTGCCCGCCACTTGCGGAGGCGAGGGAATCAGTACTGTCTGGGCGTGGGCCGATCCCAGGGGGATCAACACCAGAAGCAGAACTGCGGTTAAAGCGCGGAAAACAGGATTAGTCGCCATGGGTTCGTTCATTCGTCGTTAAGTGTATTGATTCTTTTTTAGTGGGAATCGGTCAGCAATATGGTCTGGCCAAATCCCTGGTTTTCAAGCCTCGCCTGGGCTTTTCGGGCTTCATCCGGGGTGCTGAAGGGGCCTACCTGCACACGATGGAAACGCCCGGACACCGTATCCACCTCCCTTACCCGCATTGGGTTCTCGATAACACTTTTGACCTTGCCCAGCAGAGCTTCTGCAGGATTCCGGCTGCTAAAGGAGCCCAACTGCACAAACAGTGCCGACGCGCCGCCATCGGTTTCGGAACGCTCCGCCACTGCTTCTACCGGGACCGCCTCCCCGCCGCCAGAGTATGGCCGGCCAGCCAGCGTCATGGTACCGTCTTTCCTGACCGTAATGGCGGCCACTTCAACCCGGGCAGTGCCTTTTCCCTGATAGCCGAGCTTCTTCGCCGCTGCATAAGACAAGTCAATCAGCCGATCGCCATGAAATGGCCCCCGATCATTCACACGGACAATCACCGAACGACCGTTGTCCAGGTTGGTCACCCGGGCGTAGCCAGGAATTCTCAGGCTTTTATGGGCCGCTGACATTTCATACATATCAAAAACCTCGCCATTGGAGGTTTTATGGCCATGGAACTTTTCGCCGTACCAACTGGCAATGCCCCGCTCGACGTATCCGTCATTACTGGCCATAACACTGTATTGCTTGCCCCACACCGTGTAGGAGGATTTGTTGCCCGCAGAGCGGGGCGCCTCGTATCGCGGCGTTGCGTCCCCAAGATCTGACACATCAAAGTTGCCAGCGGGTGCGCGATCCTGTGAAATGGTGTACCGGGAGGAATGATCCTTCTCCGGTGCGGGTGAAGATGCACAGCCTGACAACACCAGCGCCGCAGCGATCAGGAACGGCAACGAAAACGGAAAATTGATCACCACTGGTCAGGATTCCTGTGTTTGTCCAGTTCATCAGCCAGCTGCTTGACCGCCAGGGCGTACAGATGACTGTGATTGTAGCGGGTTATCACGTAAAAGTTATGGTATGTCAGCCATAACTCCGGTCCTTTGGCCCCCTGTAACAGGATCGCCCGGGCAGCTGCACCCCCTTCCACCTCTTGCCTGGGTTCCAGTCCCGCATCGCGATAATCACTGACCGTCAGCCGCGGCTTGAGTTCCCGCGTCAACAGCGGGGAACCCTCTGGCAGGTCACTTTCCAGGCGCTCTGCAACCGGCTCACCTTCGCGCCAGTGGTGCTTGCTGAAATAATTGGCGACACTGCCGATGGCGTCCACCGGGTTGGTCAGAATGTCTGCAATACCGTCATCATCAAAGTCGATGGCAAAGTTGCGATAACTGCTGGAAATAAACTGTCCATAGCCCATGGCGCCGGCATAGGAGCCTTTGACGGCAAGGGGATCAAACCCCTGCTCCCGCGTCATCAGCAGGTATTGAACCAGCTCACTGCGGAAAAAACGGCTGCGGGGAGGATAGTCGAAGGCCAGGGTCGCCAGCGCGTCCATGACACGGTAGTTTCCGGTGTAGTTGCCGTACCAGGTTTCCACGCCGATAATGGCCGCAATGATCGTAGCGGGCACACCGAACCGGGATTCCGCCCGGGCGAAGACCTCTTCATACTCCTCAAGAAACGCCAGGCCACGCTTGATCCTGTCCGGCTTGAGAAAAATTTGCCGGTACTCCCCCCAGGTCAGAGTCTTCTCTGCCGGACGGCTGATGGATTCGAGAATTTTATCGATGCGCGTTGCGTCGGCCAGCAGGGATTCTACCCTGACCTGGTCAAAACCATACTTCGCAACCATCTCCTCGATCAGCTGCCGGCCTTCCGGCGTGGCCTCGTACCCCCCTGCATGGGCGAAAGAAGCGAGCACCCCGAACAGGACAGGTACGAGGCGGATAAAACCTGGAAAACGGACAGCTGTCATTACTTACCTGTGAGTTAATGGCCGAAAAGCAATTCCGGGATCCCGGCACACCGGACCCCGCTTCTTCGCCAGCTTGCTGAAAACCGGGGCTACATTACCATGGAGCGCAAGCGGCGGACCATTACCCGCCGTCCATGGTCAGGCGCTGATCATTCGTCGGTGAGTGTGGATCGACATCAACACACCAAAGGCAGCCATCAGGGTGACACTCGAGGTCCCGCCATAGCTGACCAGTGGCAGCGGAACGCCCACCACCGGTAACAGCCCGCTGACCATCCCCACGTTAACGAAGATGTAGATAAAAAATGTCATGGTCAGTGCTCCGGCGAGCAGCCGACTGAATGAGTCCTGGGCTGTAGCCGCTATGTAAAGGCACCGAAGTATAATCAACAGATAGACAGCCATCAGCACCAGCATGCCGATGAAACCGAATTCCTCAGCCAACACCGCAACGATAAAATCGGTGTGGCTTTCCGGCAGGAACTCAAGATGGGACTGGGTACCCTGCAGCCAGCCCTTACCGTCAACCCCACCGGAGCCAATCGCGGTTTTCGACTGGATGATGTTCCAGCCCGCGCCGAGTGGATCGCTTTGTGGATCCAGCAGGGTCAGCACCCGCTGCTTCTGGTAATCACGCATGACAAAGAACCACATCAGTGGCGCGGCCACCGAGACCATCGCTACAAACGCTGCGATCAGGCGCCAGCTCATACCGGCAAAAAACACCACAAACAGCCCCGCGGTACCCACCAGCAGCGAGGTCCCCAGATCCGGCTGGAGAATGATCATGGCCATCGGCGCCAATACAATCAACAGGGAAACCCCCACTCGCGACAACGACGGCGGCAGGAAATGACGCGACAGGTACCAGGCCGCCATCATCGGCACCACAAGCTTCATCAGTTCCGAGGGCTGGAAACGAGGCAGCCCCGGAATAGCCAGCCAACGCTGCGCCCCCTTGGCACCAACCCCCGCCAGCAGGACCGCAACCAGGCCCGCAAGGCCAGCCAGGTACAACCAGGGGGCCCACCGCCGGAATACGGCCGGGTCCAGCTGGGCAAATACCAGCATGACCACAAGGGCGATGCCCATGCGAATCCCCTGGGCCTTGACGACTTCGATGTTGCGGTCGGCACCGCTGTACAGGACCACCAGCCCCCCGCCAATCAGGAGCAAAAGCAGGGCCAGCAGGATAGGGTCAATATGAAACGCAGACCACAGGCTTCGCGGTCTGGACAGCGGGTGATGCGACGACTGCAGGCCTTTACCCAGCATCATTCAGTTACCTCGTCGGTGGTGCCCGTCACCAGCGCCTTACCTTCCTCGGGGAATCCAAGCAGCCAGGCATCAAACATGGCTCTTGCCACTGGTGCGGCGGTACCACTGCCGCTACCGCCATTCTCGACGATCACCGCAACGGCGATCTCGGGATCATCAACCGGGGCAAAACCCACAAACAGGGCGTGATCACGCAGACGCTCACGGACGTCTTCTTCCTCGTACTCTTCATCTTCAGCCAGACTGAACACCTGTGCTGTCCCGGTCTTGCCCGCCATGCGATACGGCGCGCCCCGTGCGGCTCCACGGGCAGTACCCTTGGTTCCGTGCATGACCTCCGCCATGGCATCAACCACGAACTCCCAGTCGTCTGCATTCTTTAGCGTCAGAGGGTCATGAGCCCCCTGGGGGAGGAACTCATCGGCGGAGCGATCTCCCTTGATGCTTTTCAGCAGTCTCGGTTCCACCCAGCGGCCACGGTTCGCAATCAGCGAAGTCGCTGTCGCCAGTTGCAACGGAGTCGCCAGCATAAACCCCTGACCAATCCCCATGTTGACCGAATCCCCCGGATACCAGGGCTCGTTCTTCACCGCCCGCTTCCAGTCACGGGATGGCAACAGGCCACTCAACGCACCGGAGACATCCAGAGTCGCGTCTTCGCCAAATCCGAAGTGGGCAAGGTATTCGTACATGGTGTCCACGCCCATCTCAACGGCGATCTCATAAAAGTAGATATCGCAGGACTCCGCCACAGCATCGGTCAGGTCGACCCAGCCATGACCTGAACGCTTCCAGTCACGGTAGCGACGCCCGCCGGAGTTCAGTTGGAAATAACCGGGATCCCAGATGGTTTTGTCCCGCGTGGTTGCACCACTGTCCAGGGCCGCCACCGCCAGCATGGGCTTCAGGGTGGACCCCGGAGGGTATTGTCCGCGCAATGCACGGTTGAACAGCGGCTTGTCGATATCAGTGCTCAGGGCCCGGTAGTTCGCCACACTGATGCCGGTTACAAACTGATTGGCATCAAACCCGGGGACACTGGCAAGAGCCAGCAGGCCGCCGGTATCCGGTTCAATCGCAACAATGGCGCCTCGCCGGCCGTCCAATAATTCGTGGGCCAGGCGCTGTAGTCGGAGATCAAGATGCAACTGGATATCTTCTCCCGGGACCGGGTTCTGTCGCTCCAGTACCCTCAGCGTTCGTCCCCGGGCGTTGGTCTCCACATGCTGGTAGCCCACGTGACCATGCAGCAGCGCCTCATAGAATCGCTCAATGCCGGATTTACCGATGTAGTTGGTGCCAGCGTAATTAACCGGATCAATACGCTGCAGCTCCTCCCGGTTGATCCGACCCACAAAACCCAGGGCGTGGGCGGTCAGCTCACTGTGGGGATAGTACCGGACAAGTTCCGCAGACACTTCCACGCCTGGCAACTCATGGCGATGAACCGCAAGGCTGGCAATTTCCTCTTCATTAAGGTCGTAGCGCAGGGGGAGTGGCTGAAACGGTCGACGGGGTTCCCGCAGGCGACGCTGAAATCGCTCCACGTCCTCTTCGGAAATATCGAGAAGCGCTTCGAGCTTGGCCAGCGTTTCTTCCATACCGTCAACACGCTCAGGCACCAGGGTCACGCCGAACACCGGGCGGTTCTCGGCGAGCAACTCATCATTGCGGTCATAGACCAGACCACGGGGAGGGGCAACCGACTGGACCTGGACCCGGTTCTTGTCGGAGAGGGTGGTGTACACGTCATGCTCAACGATCTGGAGCTGGTACATCCTGGCTACAAGTAGCCCCAACATAACAAACACGACGCATACCATGACCAGCGTACGTCGCTGGAACAGGCGCCGCTCGGCGGCTACGTCTTTGAATTCTCCCCAGGGCATGATGCGTCCTACGCCCGATGATACGGATGGTTGCGGGTGATTGACCAGGCACGATACAACTGCTCAGCCAACAGGATTCTCACCAGAGGGTGCGGGAGCGTCAGGGGCGACAGGGACCAGAGCTGGTCTGCCCGCTGTCGACAGGTTTCAGCAAGCCCATCCGGACCACCGACCAGGAAGCTGACGTCACGCCCGTCCTGCTGCCAGTTTTCCAGCTGGCTGGCGAGCTTTTCCGTTGACCAGGGGCGGCCGCCCACTTCCAGAGCGACCACGCGATCCCTGGGCCCTGCGGCAGCGAGGATCGCATCGCTTTCCTTTTGCATCAGCCGGGCAATGTCCGGATTCTTGCCGCGATGGGCCATGGGAATCTCTACCAGTTCCAATGGCAGCTCCGGCGGCATTCGGCGGGCGTAATCAGTGTATCCCTGGCTGACCCAGTCGGGCATTTTCTGCCCCACGCAGATCAGGCGCAATCGCATGGTTATTCGCTACCCGCAACACCCAGATCCGGAGCATCGCGCCAAAGGCGCTCAAGATCGTAGAATTCGCGGGTGGCTGGCATCATCACATGCACAACAACATCCCCCAGATCCACGAGAATCCAGTCGCTGACGTTGCTGCCTTCCACATTACTGGCGCGAACTCCCTGCTCTTTCGCTTCCGCAATCACGGAATCCGCCAGTGATTTCAAATGACGATTGGATGTTCCCGAAGCCAGCACCATGTAATCCGTCACGCTGGTACGATCCCGAACATCAATCACGCTCACATCCTGTGCCTTTACTTCACCAAGTGCACCTATCACCAGATCTTTCAGTTGCTCAGCCTGCATAATCACCCTGTTGGACGGATGGCGGCGAGGGCGGCCACCCGAAAAGTCATGTTCAAAAGCGATTGTAGCATTAAAAGTTCTCGTCAGGGCAGGCACCGTATAGCCCGAGACGGCGAATTTCCTGCCAGACCGGATCCGGCAACAAATACCGGGGCGAGCGGCCAGACAGGATTCTTTCACGGATACCGGTGGCGGAGATGTCCAGAAGGGGCGGATCCAGCTCCAGACAGTATCCGCCGGGAGCGCTGTGAAGTTGATCGGCGCTTGAGACCCCGCGTTCCTGCAGCAGTTTCGCCGGCACGCCCAGCGGTTCCAGCGCAGGCCCAGGGCGTTTCACGACAACCACATGGGCCAGTTGCGGAATCTTCTCCCACTCCCGCCAGCGATCGAATCCTGCGAACGCGTCCGTACCCACCACCATGACCAGCGGCTCATGCTCCCCCAGTTGCTCACGCAGCTGGCGCAAGGTATCAGCGGTGTAGGAAGCCCCCGACCGTGCCAACTCACGATCATCGACAACCAGCCCGGGCTCATCGGCGACCGCCAGTCGCAGCAAGTCCAGGCGCTGAGCGCTGCTGGCATCCGTCGAGCCGCGGTGCGGCGGGATATGGCATGGCACCAACGACACTTCCGACACCCCCAGGCGCTCCTTCAGCTCAATCGCGAGCCTGAGGTGACCATGATGAATGGGATCAAACGTTCCGCCGTATATGACATGCATAAGCAATCAGGTCCGGATGTGGCCGTCACCAAACACCACGTACTTCTGGGACGTCAGCCCCTCCAGCCCGACGGGCCCGCGGGCATGGATCTTGTCGGTGGAAATACCGATTTCGGCGCCCAGACCATACTCAAAGCCGTCAGCAAAACGGGTCGAAGCGTTGACCATCACCGAACTGGAGTCTACTTCGGTAATGAAGCGTCGCGCCCGGGTGTAGTTTTCCGTAATGATACTGTCGGTATGCTGCGAGCTGTATCGATTGATATGGGCAATGGCAGCTTCCAGACCATCCACCACCCTGACAGCCAGAATCGGAGCAAGGTATTCCTCTTCCCAGTCCGCCTCGGTTGCTGCAGCCATGGACGACACAATAGCGCGGGAACGCTCACAGCCCCGCAATTCGACGCCCTTGTCCACAAAAGCGTCCGCCAACAATGGCAGCATGTCTTCGGCGATCTCGGCATCCACCAGCAGGGTTTCCATGGTATTACAGGTGCCGTACCGGTGGGTTTTTGCGTTCACGGCAACGTTCAGCGCCTTTTCCGGGTCCGCATGACTGTCAATATATACGTGACAGACCCCGTCCAGGTGTTTGATCACCGGCACCCGGGCATCGCGGCTGATGCGCTCGATAAGCCCCTTGCCACCACGGGGTACGATGACATCCACATATGCAGGCATGGTAATCAGCTCACCCACGGCGGCACGATCCGTGGTCTTGATGACCTGTACCGAGGTTTCCGGCAGCCCGGCTTCAGCCAACCCCTTGGCCAGACATCGGGCAATGGCCTGGTTGGAGTGGATGGATTCGGATCCGCCACGAAGAATGGTGGCGTTTCCCGATTTCAGGCACAGACTGGCCGCTTCCACGGTTACATTGGGACGCGACTCATAAATGATGCCAATCACCCCCAACGGCACCCGCATCTTGCCAACCTGGATGCCCGATGGGCGGTATGTCATATCGGTAATCGCACCAATGGGGTCCGGTAACGAGGCGACCTGCTTCAACCCTTCAATCATGGTATCGATCCGCTGCGGGGTCAGTTCAAGGCGATCCAGCATGGCCGCATCAAGCCCGCTCTCACGCCCCTGTGACAGGTCCCGCGCATTTGCTTCCGCCAGCTCACTGCGGGCGGAATCCAGCGCCTCGGCGGTTGCCAGCAGGGCCCGGTTACGCACGGCCGTGGTCGAGCGCGCCACAACAGTAGCCGCGGAACGTGCCTGCTGACCCACTTCAGCCATGTAAGCTGCAATATCCATTCGATTACCTTCGGTGTTAATAGCTGAATTCACAAATAAGGCCCTAACTTTACCTTTCCCGTTTCAAGTACGCACCCCAAACGATTATTATACCGCTGCCGAACAGCCTGTTCGGCATTGAATGACAGACGACGGACGCAGGCTATTCAATGCTACCTGCGTTATGCTGACACAAACGGATGTCCGGGAGAGGATGGATACTATGGCCCAGATGGCCGAAAAATTCCTGTTGAGTCGCCTGTCGAGAGCCGGCTTCATTGTATTGGCTGCCATCGCCATACTCTCCGCCGTAAACGGTGACCACCTCACAGCACTTACTGCCCTGGCCGCAACGGCACTGGTGTTTACCGGTAGCGCCTTTCATCCTCATCGTTCACGCGCCCCCTGGCCAACGATTAACCGACTGGTTCTTGGTACGCTCCTGGCCTTGCTGGCCACAAGCCTGTGGGCCGGCCCGTGGAGTCTTGTGCACTGGCTGTATGCCGCCCCCCTTCTCGCTTTTGCGCTTCTGCCCCTACCCTGGGCCACGGTCACAACCCTGGTCTGTGCACTGCTGGCGATGATCGCAACCCAATGGTCCGCCGGCCTGCCGGAACGCCACCAGATGATCAGTGCCTTTCTGCTGACGATCATGCTGGCTGCAATCCTGGTGTTCCTGCGTGAGTATAAATCCCGCCAGCTGGCGCCACTGCGCCGTACCGATGAACTGACCCAGGCCGCCAGCCGCGAGTATCTGTCCGCCGACCTGCACAAGGAAATTCAGCGCAGCGAACGGGAAGGCACGGACATGTCCATCATCATGCTCGGGCTGGATACCCACCTGAGCGATACCGATCCGGATGCAGACATCCGCTCCATATTGCCCCGTATCGGACGCTACCTGCACTCGCAACTGCGGGATTTTGACACCTATTATCGTGTCGCGGACCTGCAGTTCCTGGTTATCCTGCCCGGCATTGCCACTTCCGATGCCTCCAACCGGGCCGAGGTGATTCGCAACGGGCTGCGGGCCCTGCTGGTTTCCCACGGCCTGGAATTAACCGTCAGCGCCGGCATTGCCGGCCTCAACATCGGAGACAACGCCGACAGCCTGCAGCAGTCCGCCGCCAATGCCCTGCGCCGGGCCCAGCAGCAGGGCGGCAATCGCGCCCAGTCCTACAGCACCTGGTCCCATTCTTCACCTCCCAACAGGGAAGCCGATGCGGAGGGCCCCGCGGCATGACCGAGACACGCCTGAGAACCTACACCCATCTCGCCGGTTATTGTCTGGCCACCCTGTTCATAGCCAGCCTGGCCTTCCAGAACCTTCGTTACGGATTCTATAGCCTTTTTTACCTGGCAGCGGGCATGGCGTTACTGACCCTCGCGGGGGCCGGTTACACCTTTGTGTGCCGCCGCCATCAGTTGTCTGCCCCTGGACACCTGGCGATACTGACCGCTCTGAACTGCGGGCTGATCGCCGCCATGTACACCATGAGTACGCCGGGGATCAGCCACTGGAGCATGCCCCTGATCCTTCTCAACCTGTTGATCCTGCCCCTGCGCCAGGGGCTTATTCTGTCACTACTGTTATTTATTGCCCTGGCCGCCTTTCTGCTGTTCCGGCAGCCGTTCCAGGAAACCATCACCGTGATGACCGGCGCCCTGGCACTGATCACCATCGGCGCACTTTATATCTGGCACTACAACCACATGGCCCAGTCGGCGGAAGATCTGGCCATTACCGACCCGGTCACCGGAGCCCACAACGCACGCTTTCTGGACGAAACACTGCAAAAGGAAATCAGCCGTGCCATTGCCACCGGTCATTCGCTATCGGTGGTTACACTGGCCATTGATTACGCCGACGAAGTGGAGGACCTGCATGGCAAGCCCGGCATGCAGACCCTGTTCCGGGATGTCACCCAGCATCTTTTCGGGGTCATTCGTGCCGGAGATACCCTCTATACCCTGAATGAGTCCGAATTCTTCCTGATCCTGCCCTTTACACCGGAAGAGGGCGTCAGGGTGATTGCCGAGCGCATCCGCAGAACGATTGCCGAACATAACTGGGCTATGGTCGGAAAGGCCACTGTCAGCCTGGGCTGTACCACTCGCGGGTCCGGTGACACCCGCACGGACACGCTGCGCAAACGCGCCTGCCTCGCCCTGGAGGAAGCCCGCAAACGCGGCGCGGATTCCATCTGGTTTCTGCCGGGAGACGCCGCCTGATCATGAGCGGTGACTGGCTGACCTCCCTTGCCACCTGGCTGACCTCCCATTCCGAATGGCTGGCCGTGGCGCTATTCGCAACCGCGTTCGCCGAATCCCTGGCCATTGCCGGTATACTGATCCCCGGCGTGGCCATCATTTTCGCCATCGCCGCTCTGGCCGGACAGATCGCCATGCCCCTGGGCGAGGCCCTGTTGTGGGCTGCGCTGGGCGCGATTCTCGGCGACAGCATCAGTTTCGCGCTTGGAAGACTCTGCCAGGGCAAGCTGGACCGTGTCTGGCCCCTGAGCCGTTACCCGAAAGCCATCCACAAGGGTGAGTATTTCTTTCACCGGTACGGTGGGGTCAGCGTGGTTATCGGCCGCTTCGTTGGCCCGATACGGCCCGTCATTCCCCTGGTGGCCGGGGCATTGATGATGCCGTGGCGCCGGTTCCTGCTGTTCAACCTGACCTCAGCGCTGGGCTGGGCGCCGGTCTATGTGATACCGGGCTACCTGGTGGGCAGCGCACTGGCCAGTGACATAAAACCACCCGCCCACTTTTATCCGGTCATCGCCATCAGTATGGGCGTGCTGATTGTCATCTACCTGACCGTCTTCCGCTTTCAACTCGGACTTGGATACAGCAGCCGGCTTTACCAATGGCTGGCCGGCAAAATGGAAAAGTACGACGCCACTCATCGGTTCTGGCGGCTCTATTCCAGTGAACGCCCCGCCCAGGCGGGCGAGTTCCCCCTGCCCTCTCTGTCCCTGGCGGTTACGGCGACGGCGCTGCTCCTGATCTGGAGCCAACTGGCCACCGGCACCACGCTGTTACAGCCGTTCGACACCGCCGTATCCACGTGGTTCTCGCAGTTACGACAACCACTGTTCGACCCGACCATTCTGTTCTTTACCATGACCGGCGATGCACCGGTGCTGATTGCCGCGGCGGGCTGCCTCTCTCTTGTTCTGTTGTTCCGGGGTTATTATGGCGGGGCTGTTCATATTCTCGCCGCTGCAGGGCTTACCTTCCTGCTGGTGTGGCTTCTGAAGTCCTTTACCGGGACAGCAAGGCCGGATGAGGTCCTGGCCCCTCCGTCATCGGGCGCTTTTCCCAGCGGTCATACCGCCGGCATAACGGTACTGTGCATGCTGTCAGCCAATTTTGTCGCCCGGGAAACCCGACACCGCCGCCGCTGGCGCACCTATCTGGCATTCAGCCTGCCCGTTGTACTGGTGGCTTTCAGCCGACTGTATCTTGGCGTGCACTGGTTCACGGATGTTATCGGGGGATTGTTTCTTGGGTTGGCCATTACCGGCTACATTCGCGCCAGTTACAGTCGTTATGACCGGGTACCACTGGCGCCGGATGTCTCACTGCTTGGGGCGATCGTTGCCTGGATCGCCTTCACCGCCGCCTATGTCTGGCACCAATGGCCGCAAGCCATGCTCTTCTACCGGTCGACCGGGCTCTAGACGCGTCACTCAGCCCTGCTCCAGCGCCTCAAGCAGTGACTGTAACCTGCCTAGTCGTTCTATCGGATCCTGCAATTCCACCAACCGCTGCTTTTCCTGCTTGTCCAGCGGTAACAGCTCTGTCAGACGCCACCCGACATCCCGGGCATCACTGTAGTCAACGTCCATTTCCAGATCACGAATCACGGGATGTCTAAACAGCGCTTTCAGCACGGCGGATAGTTCGGTGTAACGCTCCGGGACCTCGCAGTCAATTTCGTCCATCAGGCATTCAACGTCCCCCAGGTTCAGCCCATCAGGCTCCTGCCAGCTTCGAATAACGGAAACCTTGCCCTGGCCCTCCACCGTAATACCCAACAAGCCGTTATCCAGCTGCTGAAAATCAATGATCCGCACATAAGTACCGATATCGTAAAAGGCTGCCTCTTTGGCTGTTTCCAGGCCTTCTCGAAGCATCACGATGACAAAGCCCCGGTCCTCCTTGAGGCATCGGGTCAGCATATCGATATAACGCGGCTCGAACAGCTGCAGGGGAATCCGCCCCTTGGGCAGGACGATGGAGTTGAGCGGAAACAGGGGTACATTCATCTGGGGCCGGTCACCTGTCAGTCGAATCCGAATTAACCATTACATAACCTCAGTGAATTGACAGCAGCCTGTGAACCTCGTCCACCCTGGCGCGCGCTTCTGTCAGCAGCTGCAAGCTACGGGAAGCATTCAATTCAAGTTCACCCAGCCTGCGGTAGGCTGGTACCTCGTCAAACCGGGGAAGGTTCGCATTCTGACTGGAACCGATCATTGAGTGCAACTGAGCGACGATCACCACGTCTACCAGCTGCGGCTCCGGTTGGCGGCTTTCATACCCCCAGTCCTCGGCGTGACGC
The DNA here is from genome assembly GCF_050379435.1 of Marinobacter sp. DUT-3. Classification (NCBI taxonomy): domain Bacteria; kingdom Pseudomonadati; phylum Pseudomonadota; class Gammaproteobacteria; order Pseudomonadales; family Marinobacteraceae; genus Marinobacter; species Marinobacter sp. DUT-3. Next base: position 64,926 of record NZ_JBNRMG010000003.1, on the reverse strand, counting down.
ACGGCCTCGACAAAAGGCGCGGGGAACGACCAGCTCTCCAGCATGGCGGTGCCGATATCCGCCCTCAGCTCGGCGATAGCGTGGCTCAGGTTGGCCGGATCCGCAAACAGGTTGACGTGATGCTCCGCCTGCACCAATACCGGAACCACCCCGATATCGTGTAGCAGCCCCGCCAGCAAAGCTTCCTCGGGATTGAGCCGGGTAGCACCGTCCGCCAGCACCCAACACAGGGCCGCCACTTCCCGGGAGTGACGCCAGAGCCGGTCCATTTCCTTCTGCAGAGCCGCCTGGCGAGTCTTGAACACCTCCCGCATGGCAAAGACCGTAACCAGCTGACGGGTAGTGCGCATGCCAAGGCGCACTACTGCCTCCCGAACATTGCGGACATCGGTGAACCCACGGTACAGGGGACTATTGCTCGCCCGCACCAGTTTGGCGGCCATGGCGGGATCCGCGGATATCGCCTGCGCCACCTGCTCTGCGTTGGAATCTTCCCGCTCAACAAGCCGCCGCACCTTCCAGGCCACATCCGGCACGCTCGGCACACTCAACTGATTGGAACGCAGTTCGGAATAGAACTCCATCAGCAGGTGATGTTCCTCGCTTTCACCGCTCTCGGATCCCGCTGAGGATTCGATCTCGACCTGCTGAACCGGTGCCGAGCGCAGCAACTGATTAAGGATTTCCTGCTCCACCGCCAGAAATTCACAGGCCTGGGTCGCCGTCACATCGTAAATTCTCGGTTGCAAACGTGCGATGGGATTGAGCGCCTTGTCACTGTCGGCCTCAATGGTCGACTTGCGGCCATCCGCCGACTCCAGCTCAACCGCCCCCTCCACCAGGAACAGGTCCATCCCATCCCGGACACCCCGTTCGACCACTCGTTGCCCGGCCCCGTGTACACGCCTTTCGGCGCGGCTGGCAAGTACAACCAACTGTTCATCGGTCAGCCGGTTAAGAGGCTGAAACTGCTTGAGACGACGCAGTGACAGGCTTTCTCTGACCGCCATAGACACTCTCCCCTTCCACGTTGACTCGCCCGTCGCCTCAGGCGACGTTTCGCCCCTACTGTTACTCATTGTAAACACGGACCCGCAAAACAACCATGCGATCAGGGTCGAATCTGGTATCCTCTGTGTTCCCAAACCCCGTCACAGGCAACAATAGAGAGACCAGAACCCCATGCCTCAGTATCGTTCGCGGACATCCACCGCAGGCCGTAACATGGCCGGTGCCCGTGCGCTCTGGCGCGCCACCGGCATGAAAAACGAAGATTTCGGCAAGCCCATCATTGCGGTTGCCAACTCATTTACCCAGTTTGTGCCGGGGCATGTTCACCTCAAGGATCTGGGCCAACTGGTTTGCCGTGAAATCGAAGCCGCGGGCGGCGTTGCCAAGGAATTCAATACCATCGCCGTGGACGACGGCATCGCCATGGGGCATGACGGCATGCTGTACTCGCTGCCGTCCCGGGAAATCATTGCCGATTCCGTGGAATACATGGTCAACGCACACTGTGCTGACGCCCTGGTTTGCATCTCCAACTGCGACAAGATCACACCCGGCATGCTGATGGCCGCCATGCGGCTGAATATCCCCACCATTTTTGTCTCCGGCGGCCCCATGGAAGCCGGTAAAACCAAACTGTCCGAGCATAAACTGGATCTGGTGGATGCCATGGTCATCGCTGCGGACCCCAACGCGGATGACGAAACAGTCGCTGAATACGAGCGCAGTGCCTGCCCTACCTGCGGATCCTGCTCTGGCATGTTCACGGCCAACTCCATGAACTGTCTGACCGAAGCCATCGGCCTGGCACTCCCGGGCAACGGGTCGATGCTGGCCACCCACGCCGACCGTGAACAGCTGTTCCTCAACGCCGGTCGCCAGATTGTAGAGAACGCGCGGCGCTATTACGAAGAAGACGACGCCAGCGTGTTGCCCCTGAGCATCGCCTCCATGGCCGCCTTTGAGAACGCCATGGTGATGGACATCGCCATGGGTGGCTCCACCAATACCATCCTGCACCTGCTGGCGGCGGCTCAGGAAGGCGGCGTTCCGTTCACACTGAACGAAATCGATCAGCTCTCCCGCCGGGTACCGCAGCTTTGCAAGGTGGCGCCCAACTCACCCAAATACCACATGGAAGACGTCCACCGCGCTGGCGGGATTATGGGCATCCTCGGTGAGCTTGAACGTGGCGGACTGATCAACACCGACCTGCCGACGGTGCATAGCAAAACCATGCGCGAAGCCCTGGAAACCTGGGACATCATGCGCAAGCCGCCCGCGGAAGTGGTGGAATTCTACAAGGCCGGGCCCGCTGGCATTCCCACCCAGACCGCGTTCAGCCAGAACACCCGCTGGCCGTCACTGGACGGTGACCGGGAGAGCGGCTGCATCCGCTCCGTTGAGCACGCCTACTCGTCTGAGGGCGGCCTCGCGGTTCTGTACGGCAACATTGCCATGGATGGTTGCGTGGTCAAAACCGCCGGGGTGGATGAAAGTATCTATGTCTTTGAAGGCAAGGCCCGGGTTTTCGAAAGCCAGGACTCCGCCGTGGCCGGCATCCTCAGCGACGAGGTCAAGCCCCACGAAGTCGTGATCATCCGTTACGAGGGCCCCCGTGGTGGTCCCGGCATGCAGGAAATGCTCTACCCTACCAGCTACCTGAAATCGAAAGGCCTGGGCAAGGAATGCGCCCTGCTGACCGATGGTCGTTTCTCTGGTGGCACTTCCGGCCTGTCCATCGGTCACGCCTCGCCAGAAGCAGCGGCGGGCGGCGCCATTGGCCTGATTGAAAATGGCGACCTCATCCGCATTGATATCCCGAACCGGAGCATCAACGTGGAAATTGACCAACGGGAACTGGATCGCCGGCGCGCTGAGCGCGACGACAAGGGCTGGAAACCCGAGCTCCCCCGTGACCGCAAGGTTTCTGCGGCACTGAAAGCCTATGCCCTGCTGGCCACCAGTGCCGACAAAGGCGCCGTCCGGGATCTCGACAAGCTCGACTAAGCCACGGCTGGCCCACAAAAAAGCCCGCCCAGGTTCTACCTGAGCGGGCTTTTTTCGTTACGGAATCAGGGTCAGAACAGTGACCAGCCACCGTCATCGTCTTCCTCAACAGCGTCTTCCTGCTCAGACTCCGACCTGGCCTCAGAGGCCCGGGATTCTCCAGTGTCAGCCGTAGCAGCATTGGCGCTACCAGACGCAGGCGCGGCATTGGCCGCCACTTCCATCGGCACCATCCCCAGTGCGGACTTGGTGGCCTCATCCAGTTCTCCACTCACTGTCAGCCCCTGGTCACGCTGAAAAGCTCGCAGTTCCGAACGAGTCGTATCGTCCATAGTACCGCTGACGTTGCTCACGTCGTAACCGGCCCCATAGAGGGCATTTTTGAGGGCCACAGTCTCGTTAGCAAGCGCAGCGGGTACTGCTGCGATGGTCAACGCCGCAGTGATAATGGCAGCGGCCAACGGACGATGGTTCGTTGTTTTTATACGCATCAATTTCTCCTGAAAATCTTCTGGTATCATGACGATACTCATTCTTCTTATCGTATTGAGCCTATCCCCGCAGGGGGCATGTGGTGGGGAGCGTAACACAATTCCTTTGAATGCGGCCCCGACCCCGGTCACGCTTTCCCGATTACTGGCCTGTTTCCTCACTTCCGGCCACCACCGAAGCCTCACTAAACTCCCGGATAAAGATCCCCCAGAACGCCATGAACAGTGCCGCAACCAGCGGCCCCATCACAAACCCGTTGATGCCAAACATAACAATACCGCCCAGGGTCGATAGCAGCACGATATAGTCCGGCAGTTTGGTATCACGCCCCACGAAAATGGGGCGTAAAACGTTATCGGCCAGGCCGATCACAATGGCGCCATAGGCAGCCAGGATAATGGCTGGAACCACGTCCCCGACGGCTGTCAGGTAAATCGCAACTGGCACCCATACCAGGGAGGCGCCAATTGCGGGTATTAATGAAACAATCGCCATCACCACACCCCATAACAGAGCCCCGGTGATGCCCAGTATCCAGAAAATCAGCCCCCCGAGAGCCCCCTGAATAATAGCGATCAGCAGGTTACCTTTCACCGTGGCCCGGGTGACCTCCGCGAACTTGGCAAACAACAGGCGCTCCCGCTCGTCCCCCAGTGGCAGAGCGCGAATCATCAACTCCACCAGCTTGTTGCCATCCCGGATCAGGAAAAATGCCAGGTACACCATCAGCGCCAGTCCGAGAAAAAACTGGAAGGTATTCTGACCAACACCCAGGGCCTGCTTGGCCAGGAACTGACTGCCTCCGAGAAAGGCGTTAACAGCGCGATCCCTGAGTTCGCTGAAATCAATATTGAATTGCGCAAGGAAAGCCTCTATAGCCGGAAACGACTGGTTGACCTTATCAAGGTACTCGCCTGGCTGGATCTCACCACTCTGGATTTTCTGGTACAACCCCAGCCCTTCCGCGATCAGGGACGTCAGCAGAATGATGACCGGGATAACAACGATGATCAGGCAGATGAACAGCGTGAGCAGCGCAATCACATTGGGGCGATCCCCCATTTTCCGCGACAACGCTTCCCGCACCGGGTAGAAGATCAGGGCAATAGCCACCGCCCAGAAGATCGGGCCGAAGAATGGCTTCATCAACCAGATAAATGCCAGGGATACCCCCACCAGCATCGCCAGAAAAGTCCGTGTTTCCAGTTTTCCGTACATCGATTGAGCATCCTCTGAGCTGTGGTTCCGATAGCTGGGCCATAGCCTAACACGGCCCGTGGCCAGTGCAGGCTTTTTCAGGGTATAGTGGTGGGTTATTGATCAGTAATAAAACAGGTCAAGCCTTGGATCACGAAGAGTTTACGACTGAAACAGCCCTCGATGCTGCCACCGCTCTGCATAAGGTGCTGGCCGCCCGAACCCATCGTCGCAAAGTGATGGGGCAGGACGTGTGGGTGCCAGGCCAACTGGGCGAGGCATTGCAATTGCCCCGCATTATTCGTCGCCTGCAAAGCAAGCAACTGAAACAGCGGGACCAGGGCCTGGACGAGTTTCACGAGCTTTGGCCGACCCTGTCCCCCGCGACCCGGGACAAGGTGCTGGACCGGATTGGCTGGTATAACCCGAAAGAGCTGGACTGGGACGACAAGCGCTCCAATCGCCGACCGACTCCCGACGCCGACAGTTGAATCCGGAAAAGTGAACATTCAGGGAGTTGTGTACGTACTTTCCATCAGTTACACAAGGCGCCCCGGTCGTTGAAATGTCACACAGGGCCCTTACTGTTAGGAAGACTGAGGAGGTCTATGATGAGTAAACCAGAACATTACCGCGCGGTAGCGGCCGAAGGGAGCGCCGTTCCCACATTGCTTTGCGGCCATTGCCATTCGACATTGCCCCGCGCCCGCATATTCCGAAACGACAGCGAGCGCTTCCAGGATTTCCAGTGCCAGACCATCGGCCTTTGCTCTGCCGACGATTGCGGGGCTGTCAACTGCTGTGACGACGCCCTGACGGCGTTCGACAATCCGGAAACGCTGTTCGGTCTTGCATCCTGATTCAATCAGACAACGCTCTGTTACCTAAACCAAACACACAAATTTCCCATCTGATTTATCCTGAATGAAGTTTAGGCTGCAATCACCACAGCCACGCAACCACTCAGTCAGGACAGTCGATGGCATGCGTATTCTGAGAACCGATGAGGCCCGTTTCGACGGCCTTCCGGACTACCCTTTTGCACCTCACTACCTGGACGTGGAACCAGGCCTGAGAATGCATTTCGTTGATGAAGGACCGGCAACCGCCTCGCCTGTGCTCATGCTTCATGGTGAGCCGTCCTGGTCGTACCTGTATCGCCACATGATCCCGATTGTCGCATCTGCGGGACACCGGGTTCTGGCCCCCGACCTGATTGGGTTCGGCAAGTCTGACAAACCTGCCAATGTGGGCGACTACAGTTACCAGCGTCATATTGACTGGCTGACCCGCTGGCTGGAATCCCTGGAACTGACCAACATCACACTGGTTTGCCAGAATTGGGGATCCCTGCTGGGACTACGCCTGGCGGCGGAAAATCCACACCGGTTCCAGCGGATCATCGTTGGCAACGGCATGCTGCCCACGGGTGAAACCCGCATCCCCCCGGTCTTTACGCTATGGAAAGCCTTTGCCACCCACAGCCCCTGGTTCCCGGTAGGACGCATCGTGCAACTGGGCACGGAACGTGCTCTCAGCCGGGCTGAGCTGGCGGCGTACGAGGCGCCGTTCCCCGGCCCCGAGTACAAGGCCGGGGCCAGGGCATTTCCCAAACTGGTACCGGTCTCACCGGATGATCCGGCCAGCGAACCCAACAAGGCCGCCTGGAAAGTCCTGGAGAAGTGGCGGAAACCATTCATTACCTGTTTCAGCAGCGGCGACCCCATCACCCGGGGCGGTGACCGGTACATGCAACGACGCATCCCCGGAGCCTATGGCCAGCCTCACATTACACTCAGGGGCGGCCACTTCCTTCAGGAAGACTCCCCGGATGATTTTGCACGCATCATCAACGATGCCCTCAAATCTGCGCTGGCGGCCTGACGCCACCAGCTCCGAAAGGAACCTCAGCCAAACACGGTGACGGTCTGTCGGCTCAGCGCAACCAACTCGCCCTTGTTGGTCCAGATGCCCGCCTGGGTATGTCCGTAACCTGCACCGGCCTGGTCGATTGTCGCCTTGTATAGCAACCAGTCTCCCGGCGCCATCGCGGGGCGGGGATGCATTATATCCAGGGCCCAACTCAGGGAACTGGCGGGCACACGTTCTTTCAGGTGGGGTAGCACCGCCGGAGGCCAGGCATCCACCAGGGCAACAATATGGGCATCGGAGATTTCCTCTGGCTGCTCCCGGAACTGCATCCAGCCGCCCATGTCACGACCGCCCTTGCCACTGAACGGGAAAGAACCGAACGCCCAGCGCATCTCGATATGCTGGGTGAACTCCGGCGTCATGCCTTTGATGTAGGGCAACCCCTGACACGCGTCCACCGGCGTCGCCTCCGGCGCAGGCAGCGGGTTGACGGTCACCGCCGATTCCCGATCCCCGCCAAAGCTGGCGAGACATACCAGCTTTGCCTCGCCCTCTTGCAGGATACGGCCCTGAACCTGGCTGACAGCTTTGCCCTCCCGCAGGATCTCGGCTTCGATCTGAACCGGTACATCCGGCGTGACCGGACCGACAAAAGACACCTGCATCGACCGCATGGCCCGCCCGGAAGCCACCACTTTTTCCATCTTGTCGAATACGAGTGCGGCAATAATGCCACCAAATGTGGCACGCCCCTGCGCCCAGTCAGGCGTAAACACCAACTCCCCTCCGGCCCTGCCGGCCGCCAGCACGTCATCGAATTTCATTCGTCGATCCTGTTAGGTTGCTATCTTAAAATCCAAGATTGCCCAATAACGTACGGCAACGCAACGGGGCGCTCCGGCAACTACCTACGACAAGTCAGGTATTTTGCGTATTAAAGCAATCGCAAACGGGCTATAATGCGATCACATCATGCATTGCCCCGCAATGCTTTACCCTCCGAATTCCGAGTACATTAATGTCAGAATTGTCTTTTGCCGAACTTGGTCTGGACTCAGCCGTTCTCGACGCTGTGACCGCCGTCGGTTATGAAACCCCGTCTCCCATACAGGCCCAGGCCATTCCTGCCCTGCTCGCTGGCAATCACCTTCTGGGCGTCGCCCAGACCGGTACCGGCAAGACAGCGGCGTTTGCTCTGCCCCTGCTGAGTCGGATTGACGCTTCCGTAAGCGAGCCCCAGATTCTGGTACTGGCTCCCACGCGGGAGTTGGCGATCCAGGTGGCCGAAGCCTTTACCACCTACGCCAGCAAGTTCAGTCGCTTTCACGTGCTGCCAATCTACGGTGGCCAGGATTTCTATCCCCAGTTGAAGGCACTCAAGCGTGGCGCCCAGGTTATCGTTGGTACCCCGGGTCGCCTGCTGGATCACCTGCGCCGTGGCACCCTGAAACTGGACAGCCTGAAAGCCCTGGTGCTGGACGAAGCCGACGAAATGCTTCGCATGGGCTTTATCGACGATGTGGAGGCGATTCTCGCCAAGACACCGGAGAACTGCCAGCGCGCGCTGTTCTCGGCCACCATGCCGCCACAGATCAAGAAAGTCGCCCAGACCTATCTGCGCAACGCGACCGAAGTCAAAATCGAGAGCGAAACCCGCACGGTAGAGCGGATTTCCCAATTCGTGCTGCCGGTCTATGCCGAGCGCAAACTGGACGCTCTGACCCGAATTCTTGAAGTAGAGCCGTTTGACGCCTCAATTATTTTCGTGCGCACCAAGGCGGAAACCACGCTGCTGGCCGAGAAGCTGTCTGCCCGCGGGCACGCTGTTGCCCCGCTAAACGGTGACCTGAACCAGCGTCAGCGCGAGCAAACGGTCGAAGATCTCAAGCGCGGCAAGAAAGACATTATCGTAGCTACCGACGTCGCTGCCCGGGGCCTGGACGTGCCGCGGATTACCCACGTTATCAACTACGATGTGCCTTATGATACCGAGGCCTATATCCACCGGGTTGGTCGTACCGGTCGCGCCGGTCGTGTGGGCAAGGCAATCCTGTTGGTCACCCCGAGGGAACGCAGCTGGCTGCGCACCCTTGAGCGCGCCACCAACTCACCCATGGAGTCTTATGAACTGCCCTCGCCCACGGATCTGAAAAAGATGCGTGAGCAGCAGTTCGAAGCGCAACTGCTGGGGTTTGCCGAAGACGGGAAACTGGCCAAGGCGATGGCGCTGCTTGACGAGATTGCCGAGCGCAATGACATGGATATGGCGATGGTGGCAGGCGCCATGGCCTGCTGGATGGAAGCGGCCCAGCCAGGTTCCATGCCTCTGGAACAGCCGGAAGCCTTACCCGTGGTTTCTGCGACACCGCCACGCCGGGATCGCAAAGGCGGTCGTCCAGGCGATGGTCGCAAGGGTGGCAAGCCCGGGTTCAAGCCGGGCTTCAAGAAAGGTCCGAAAGGCCGCGGTGGCCCCGGTCCGAAAGGCAAGCCTCCCGGCAAGGGCGGCAAGCCCGCTGGCAAGCGCCCTGCCCGTCAGGCCGACGCCAAGCGCTGATAGACGACGAAACTGTAGTCGTAAGGGTTGTTATCGGACGCGGAGAAATCCTCCCGTCCGATTTCTTCCCACTCATCCCAGTTCACTTCCGGAAAAAATGCGTCTCCTTCGACTTCTGCATGCACCTGGGTGATGTAGATCCGATCCACCATCGGCAGGGCTTCGGCGTAAATCTGCCCGCCGCCGATAATCATCACTTCGTCTCCGCCTTCAATCTCAGCCTGAGCTTCGGCTTTCACCAGTGCATCTTCCAGTGATTTTGCTGCTACCGTTCCGGCAGGTGCTTCCCATTCCGGATTGCGGGAAATAACCACGTTCATCCGCCCGGGCAATGGCCGCCCAATGGAATCCCAGGTTTTCCGCCCCATGATAATGGGCTTCCCCATGGTGGCCTGCTTGAAGTACCGCAGGTCGCCCGGCAGGTACCAAGGCAGCTTGTTGTTACGACCGATGACCCGGTTACGGGACATGGCGACTATCAGGGCTTTTCTCATGTTTTGTCCTTTTGGTTCTCAGGTCCTGGCTTTAAACTTTGGGCGTTAGACTTTGGGGGCTGCAAGAGGGCGGGAAACAGTCTCCAAAAAGCGCCTCAAGACGTCCGTGTGCGGCTTCGGCTCCGCCATCCATGGCTCCGCAGATTTTTGGAGACTGTTTCCCGCCCTCTCGCGACTCGACAATGAAGTCAGCCCTCTCGAACTGATTACTCAAGCACTCGTTAGCTCAAACCGGAGTAGGCAATCCCAACCGTCACCGAATCTTCTTGAACAGCCAGCTCTGTCGTCAGAACGCAGGGTAGCGGGTGGGGCTTTCCGAAAATCTGCGGAGCCATGGATGGCGGAGCCGAAGCCGCGCATGGATGCCTTGAGGCGTTTTTCGGAAAGCCCCACCCGCTACCCTGCCGCCCCCACAACAACCGGACCGGGCCCAAGCACAGGTCAAATCGCGATGGGAGCCTTAATCACAGGGTAAGGGTCATAACCCTCGAACTCGAAGTCTTCCAACTCGTACTCAAAAATCGACTCAGGCTTCCGTTTGATCACAAGCTCGGGTCGAGACCGAGGCTCCCGCTTCAATTGCTCGAACACAATGTCGTCGGTCAGGTGATTTTGGTACAGATGACAATCACCAAAGGTGTGGACGAACTCCCCCACCCCCAGATCACATTGCTGGGCGATCATGTGGGTCAGCAGCGCGTAAGACGCGATGTTGAACGGGACGCCCAGGAACAGGTCGGCACTACGCTGGTAGAGCTGGCAGGAGAGCTTGCCGTCGGCGACGTAGAACTGGAACAGGCAGTGGCACGGGGCCAGTGCCATGCGGCCCTGGCGGACGTTGTCCTGGGGGCCGATGGATTCGTCCGGAAGCTCCGCCGGGTTCCAGGCGGACACGATCAGGCGCCGGGAGTTGGGCTTGTTGCGGATCTGGTCAATGACGTCGCTGATCTGGTCAACGGTGCTGCCATCCGGGCATTGCCAGCTGCGCCACTGCTTGCCATAGATCGGCCCCAGGTCGCCGTTTTCCAGGGCCCATTCGTTCCAGATGGAAACGTTGCGCTCTTTCAGCCAGTTGTTGTCAGTGGAGCCCTGCAGGAACCACAGCAGTTCCTGGATGATGCTGCGCAAATGGACTTTCTTGGTGGTGACCAGCGGAAAGCCTGCCTGCAAATCGAAGCGGATCTGGCGGCCGAAGACGGAGCGGGTGCCAACGCCGGTGCGGTCACCGCGGTCCAGGCCGTTGTCTACTACGTCTTTCATCAGGTCGAGATAGGCTTTCATTCAACACCTCTGCGGTAAGCAATAACCATCAGGCCGGCGCCGGCCAGAATCATCGGGAACGACAACACCTGCCCCATGGTGAGCCAATCGAAGGCGAGGTAGCCCAGTTGCGGATCCGGCTGGCGCACGAACTCTACCAGGAACCGGAACACGCCGTAGCAGACCAGGAACAGGCCGGAGACCGCCATCCGCGGGCGGGGCCTGGAAGAGAACCACCAGAGGATGATAAAGAACACTACCCCCTCCAGGGCAAACTGGTAAAGCTGGGACGGATGGCGTGCCAGCGCATCCGGCGCCTGGGGGAACACCATGCCCCAGGCAACGTCCGTGGGCTTGCCCCAGAGTTCGCCGTTGATGAAGTTACCGATGCGCCCGGCTCCGAGGCCGATGGGGACCAGCGGAGCAACGAAGTCAGCCATTTTCCAGAAACCGCTGCCGACTTTGCGACCGTACCACCACATGGCAAACATGACGCCCAGCAGGCCGCCGTGGAAGGACATACCCCCTTCCCACACCCGCAGCAGCCAGAGCGGGTCGGCGATAAAGGCGTCAAAATTATAGAACACCACGTAGCCGAAGCGGCCACCAAGAATGACGCCGAGGGCGATATAGAACAGCAGGTCGCCCACCTGGTCTTCGTTCAGGGGTGACCAGGGTTTGCGGGCGCGGATTCGCCCCAGCCACCAGCCGGCAATAAAGCCGACCAGGTAGGTCAGTCCATACCAGTGGATTTTCAGGGGCCCCAGGGAAATGGCCACGGGATCAAACTGCGGGTGCTGCAGCATCAATAACCTCTCAGCTCAGAAGAAAGCGGATGCCGACCAGGATCAGCATGATGGCGAATATGCGTTTCAGTAACCGGGCGTTCAATCGGTGCGCGAGATTCGCTCCGACCCGGGCAAACAATACGCTGGTGAGGATAATACCGAACAGAGCTGGCAGATAGATGAAGCCAAAGCTCAGTTCCGGTAACTCCGGGTTTTCCCACCCGGTCCAGATATTGCCCAGAGCGCCAGCGATCGCGATCGGCAGGCCGCAGGCAGCCGATGTGCCCACGGCCTGCTGCATGTTCACGTTACACCAGCTCAGGTAAGGCACGGTCAGGGTGCCGCCGCCAATACCGAAGATCGCGGAGGCCCAGCCGATACCGCCACCAGCAGCTCCAAGCCCGGCGAAACCGGGCACTACCCGGCCCGGCTTTGGGTTTACCTCAAGGATCATCTTCACGGCCACCAGAATGACAAAGATACCGATGATCAGTTCCAGCGCCGGCCCGCTCAGCAGGGAGGCCGTCCAGGCGCCCACCAGGGCACCGACTACAATGCCTGCGGTCATCGGTTTGAATATGTCCCAGCGTACCGCCGCATGAAGGTGGTGAGAGCGTATGGAGCTCAGCGACGTGAACACAATGGTTGCCAGCGACGTGCCAACGGCCATGTGCGCGGCGATTTCAGTGCTGATACCCTGTAACCCGAAGCTGAAGATAAGCACAGGCACAATAACCAGCCCGCCACCAATCCCGAACAGCCCGGCCAGCGTCCCGGCAAAGGCGCCGAGCGCAAGGTAGAGACCAAATACGCTTAACAGGGTCATAGCACAGCCACACGCAGTCAGAAAACAAGGCTGGTATGATACACACCGACGTCGCCGAGTTCATTATGAGAGCATCGATACCACCATGTGCCTGATTGCCTTTTCCCTGGGACAGAATCCTGACTATCCACTGGTGGTTGCCGCCAATCGCGATGAATTTTTCCGCCGGCCCACGGCTGCCATGGACTGGTGGCAGGACGCAGGGCAGCCCCCAGTACTCGCGGGCCGTGATTTGCTGTCCGGCGGCACCTGGCTGGCCGTCAGCGGGGACGGCCGGATCGCAGCGGTAACCAACGTCCGGGAGGGCACCGCCGAGCCCGGACGACTCAGCCGGGGCGAGCTGCCACTACAGGCGCTGACGCTGCCTGGCGCCGAACTGGAACAACAGTTGATGCACCGCCAGGATGACTATTCCGGTTTCAACCTGATCCACCTGGATGGACAATCCGGCTGGTATTTCAGTAACCGGGACGCCCACCCCGGGCGCAAGGTCCATCGGGGGACCTATGGACTCAGCAACCACCTGTTGCAGACTCCGTGGCCAAAACTGCTGAAGCTCCGTAACGCCATGTCGCGCACGTTGGCAGACACGTCAGCGGGGTCGTCAGAACCGCTCCATGACGCCCTGATCAAACTGTTGCAGGACACCACACCCGCTCCGGACCGGGATCTGCCCGATACCGGTGTCGGCCTGGAAACCGAGCGCTTCCTGTCCTCCCCCTTTATCGTCGGCAGCGATTACGGCACCCGTGCGACCACCATTGTGTCTGTCAGCCGCTCCGGGGAAATCCGGGTGACCGAACAGGGCTGGAACCCCATGGGCAAACCGGGCGAACGTCGGCAGTTCTGTTGGCAGCGGTAACACGCAACCTTTGATATAATCCGCCAAAACCCGCGAAGCAACCGGAGGGCCTCCCATGGCCGGTGAACAAGGCGCAACATCCATCGCCGACTTTGAAAAATCCCTGGATGAGCTGGAAAAGCTGGTTCGTGACCTGGAGCAGGGCGAATTGTCCCTGGAGCAGTCACTGACCGCCTTTGAACGGGGCGTCAAGCTGACCCGCGAGTGCCAGCAAGCCCTGAAAACAGCAGAACAGCGCGTTGAACAGCTGGTACAGAATAACGATGGCACCCTGGAAACCCGCCCCTTCACTCCGGATGAGTCCGCCTGATGACCGCACAGCCACTGATTGCGGAAGATTTTCTTGAAACCTCACGGGCCCAGGTGGATGCCGCACTGGATGAACGCATCGAAGCCGGTGGCCATGCGTCGGACCGCCTGCAGGAAGCCATGCGTTACAGCGTGCTGGGCGGTGGCAAGCGTATCCGACCGGCACTGTGCCTCGCGGCCGCGCGTGCAGTGGGCCAGACATCAGAACGAGCGTTGGTTCCGGCCTGTACCCTGGAGCTGATCCATGCCTATTCGCTGATCCATGACGATCTTCCCGCCATGGACAACGATGAATTGCGCAGGGGCCGCCCCACGACCCACATCGCCTTCGACGAGGCCACCGCCATCCTGGCCGGTGATGCCCTGCAGGCGCTGGCCTTTGGCTGGTTGGCGGAAGCCCCTGCGTTGAGCGATGCCACACGGCTGACGATGGTTCGCGAACTGGCCGCCGCCAGTGGCCACCGTGGCATGGTCGGCGGTCAGGCCATTGACCTGGCGTCTGTCGGCATGACCCTCAGCATTGATGCGCTGGAAAACATGCATCGCCATAAAACCGGCGCATTGATCGAAGCCAGTGTCCGCATCGGCGCTTTGACGGCTAAATCACTGCCGGACCAGCACCTCACTGCATTGACAGGCTACGCAAAAGCGCTCGGGCTGGCGTTCCAGGTCCAGGACGACCTGCTGGACATCGAAGGTGATACTTCCGTCATCGGAAAACCCCAGGGCTCCGACCTTGCCAGGGGCAAACCCACGTTCCCGTCACTGCTTGGCAATGACGGCGCCAGGGAGCTTCTATCGCAGCTGTTGAAGACCGCTCTCGACCACCTGGACGACTTTGGCCCCGAAGCAGACCCACTGAGAGCCATGGCGGATTACGTGGTCGCCCGGAGCCATTGATTGATCCGGGACAGGAAGCGCACACTGTCATTACCCCGTAGGTCGGATTCGCCTCAGGCGTCATCCGACAACCATTGATTCGTCACACAGATCGAGAAAGACCCGAGCAGATGCAGGACACATACATATTCAAGGAAATCCCGCCACAGCGGCCCAATACGCCGCTACTGGACAGGATCGATACTCCGGACCAGTTACGCGAACTGCCGGCCGAGCAGCTGACGCAACTGGCCCGTGAGCTGCGGGCGTTTCTGCTGTGGTCCGTTGGCCAGACCGGCGGCCATTTCGGCGCGGGGCTGGGTGTACTCGAACTGACCGTTGCCCTGCACTATGTCTTTAACACCCCGGAGGACCGCCTGGTCTGGGATGTAGGCCACCAGGCCTACCCCCACAAGATCCTGACCGGCCGCCGCGGGCAGATGGGGAGCATTCGCCGCAAGGGCGGACTGGCGGGTTTCCCCAAGCGCGCTGAAAGCGAATACGACACCTTCGGTGTGGGACATTCCAGTACATCCATCAGTGCTGCCCTGGGCATGGCCATGGCCGCCCGCATGCAGAACACCGGACGCAAGAGCATTGCGGTTATTGGCGACGGCGCAATGACGGCCGGCATGGCCTTCGAGGCACTGAACCACGCCGGTCACCTGCATGCCGACATGCTGGTGGTGCTGAACGACAATGACATGTCCATTTCCCGCAACGTTGGCGGGCTGTCCAACTACTTTGCCAAGCTGCTGGCCAGCCGTACCTACAACCAGGTTCGGGACAGCAGCAAGAAAGTCCTTCAGGGCGCGCCCCACCTGATGGCGCTGGCGAAGAAGACCGAAGAACACTTCAAGGGCATGATCGCCCCGGGCACACTCTTCGAGGAGCTGGGCTTCAACTACATTGGCCCGATCGATGGGCACGATCTGCCCCTGCTGATCGAGACCCTGGAAAACATCCGCGAGCTCGACGGCCCGCAATTTCTCCATGTGGTAACGACCAAGGGTAAGGGCTTTGCTCCGGCCGAGGCCGATCCGATCGGCTACCACGCCATCAACAAGATTGAGCCGGTGCCCGCCAGTAAACCGGAACCGGTAAAACCAAAGCCGTCCAGGCCCAAGTACGCCAATGTGTTCGGTCAATGGTTGTGCGATGCGGCGGAACAGGATGAGCGGGTCGTCGGCATTACCCCGGCCATGTGCGAAGGGTCGGACCTGCTGGCGTTCTCCGAACGCTTCCCGGATCGCTACCACGACGTGGCCATTGCCGAGCAACACTCCGTGACCCTGGCTGCCGGCCTGGCCTGTGATGGTGCGAAACCGGTGGTCGCCATATACTCCACCTTTCTTCAGCGCGCCTACGACCAACTGATCCACGATGTGGCCATCCAGAACCTGGACGTGCTGTTTGCCATTGATCGCGCCGGTCTGGTCGGCGAGGACGGCCCGACCCACGCCGGATCCTTTGATATCAGCTACCTGCGCTGTATTCCCAATATGCTGGTAATGACACCGTCCGATGAGAATGAAACCCGGCAACTGCTTCATACCGGCCTGATGTTCCAGGGGCCGGCCGCTGTGCGCTACCCAAGGGGAACCGGGCCGGGAGCGGACATCGTCGAAGAGTTAACCCCCCTGCCCATTGGTGAGGGACGCATGGTGAAGGAAGGAAAGGGTGTCGCCATTCTCAATTTCGGCACCTTACTGACGCCGGCACTCGAGGCAGCCGAGGCCCTGGGAGCGACCGTGGCGGATATGCGGTTCGTAAAGCCCCTGGATGAAGAGCTGATCCTGTCACTGGCCGAACGCCACGAGCTGCTGGTCACCCTGGAAGAAAACAGTATCGCCGGTGGTGCCGGCAGTGCCGTTACTGAGTTTCTCAACGCGCACGACGTCAGCCAGCCGGTCCTGCAACTGGGGCTGCCGGACAGCTTTATCGATCATGGTAAGCACGGGGAATTGCTCAGTGACTGCGGGCTGGATGCAGACGGCATTCGCCGCTCAATTGAAATGCGCCTGGAGCGGCTTCGGCACCAGACCCTGAAAGCGGTCAAGTAACCGCCCAACCGGCACCCTGTTAAAAGGCGCCCCGGTTGAGCACGGTCGCTTTATTCTTGCGGATCGTCGTCCTGATGGGTCTCAAACCAGTGGCCCAACTTGCTCTGCTTGGTGTTGAGGTAATGCTCATTGTGGGGGTTACGGCCAACGTGTAACGGCACCCGTTCGGTGATATCGATGCCGTAAGACGTCAGGGCATCCACTTTACGCGGGTTGTTGGTCATCAGCCTGAGGCTCTTGATGCCCAGGTGCTCCAGCATGTCCTTGCACATGCTGTAATCACGCAGATCCGCGGCAAAGCCCAGCTTCTCGTTAGCCTCAACGGTGTCCGCGCCCTGATCCTGGAGGTGGTAGGCGCGAATCTTGTTCAGCAACCCAATGCCACGGCCTTCCTGGCGCAGGTACATCAGGATGCCACGGCCTTCGCGGGCAATACTGCGTAACGCTTCTTCCAGCTGATAGCCGCAGTCACACCGCATGCTGTAGAGGGCATCGCCAGTCAGGCATTCGGAGTGGGTACGTGCCAGCATCGGCTCATCGCTGTTCAGATCACCCAAGGTCAGAGCCACGTGTTCCTTTCCGGTGTCCGGCTCTTCGAAGCCGTGCATGTCGAAGACCCCGAACGGTGTAGGCAGCCGGCAGGTCTGGATGTAACGAACAGCCACAGTGTTTCCTCGTGGTTCAATCAATCGGGCCGCGCATTCTATCACGTGGGCGCCCTCTTGGCGTAGTCTCTGCACCGTCGCTTCCAGCGTAATGGATATTTACGGACTTACGATCCCGACGGCAATGCGGACCAGTGGCCACTGCGACCACCTTTCTTTTCAAGCAGGCGAACCTGGTCTATCACCATGCCGCGATCAACGGCCTTGCACATATCGTACAGGGTCAGGGCCGCTACGCTGGCTGCAGTGAGTGCTTCCATCTCGACGCCAGTCTGAGCAGCGAGCTTACAGAACGTGGCGATATGTACGGATGCACCATCTTCCCCCGGCGTCAGTTCCACCTTGACCGATGAAAGGTTCAGCGAATGGCAGAGCGGGATCAGGTCATGGGTCTTTTTTGCCGCCATGATGCCGGCAATACGGGCAACCGCCAGTACATCCCCTTTCGGATGCTGACCATCCACAATCATCGCGAGCGTCTGTGGCGACATTCGTATCAGGGCCTCGGCGCGGGCCTCACGCTCGGTCACGTCCTTGGCGGTCACATCCACCATCCGGGCTTCGCCTTTCTCATCCAGGTGGGTCAGCTTGCTCACGCTTTCTCCTGTGTCCGGTTATCCGGCAATGCGATAATTGGAAAGAATCTCAGAGACTCCATGATAACAGAAGCCAACCTCCCAACGACCTGACAATCGTCAGATCCCGGGCCACCAGAGGCTGATGCCGGCAATACCTTGTGCACCCAGCCCGGTCGCAACGTTACGGTCATCCGGCGTGAGTCCCCCGAGGGCGTATACCGGCACCTGGGCGACGGCCACCTGCTGACGGAAGGACTCCCACCCCATGACCGGGGCACCGGGGTGGGAAGGCGTCGACGAGACCGGACCGAGGGTGACATAGTCCGCCCCTATGGCTACTGCGTGGCTGACTTCAGCGTTATTGTGGCAGGACACCCCCAGCCATTTGTCAGCCGGAATCGGGCGATGCCCACACTCGCCGGCTTCACGCCATGGCAGATGCACGCCCGCAGCTTCAGGCACCATCTCCAACCGGTCAGCGGCGCCGTGAAGCAGGATTTCCACTCCCTGATCACGACCAACCATCACCAGATCGCGGGCAACCGCCTGGTATTCGGTGACATTCAGCTTCGGAGCGCGCAGGACCACAAGCTCCGGCCGGGTCATGCGGATGCGCTCCTGAAATTGGTTCAGTATGTCCGCTGGCACCCGGTATTCCCCGGTAATCGCCAGCCATGACGGCAGCTTGATCGCGCGGATAATCGGCCGGTTGGCAGCCGGAAAATCTTCATCCCGGAGTTCAGCCACCGACCGCCATTGAACCGGCTGGCCTTCCCGACCTTCCGCCTCGCCAATGGCGGCTTCGGTGCGCCAGACATCGAGAAAGACCCGCTTGTCACCGTAATCATGGCGAACAGCAATAACCGGGCTCAGGGACTCTAAAGGCACCTTGAGACCGGTCTCTTCCTGAATCTCCCGGGCCAGGGCCTGCTGCACCGTTTCACCGGGCTCAACCTTGCCACCGGGGAACTCCAGAAGCCCGCCCTGATGGACGTGGTCCGGGCGGCGCGCGATCAGCACCCGGCCTTCGCGAATGATCACCGCTACAGCAACGTGGATTTCAGTAAGTGCCATGGTTCAGGTACGGTATTCTGCGTTGATGGTGACGTAATCGTGGGAGAAATCGCAGGTCCAGACCCGCTCCATGACCGTTCCCCGCTTGAGGTCGATAGCAATGGTGATGTCCTCACGGTCCATCACTGCCTGCCCGCGTTCTTCGGAATAATCGTCTGCGCGCCCCCCATTGCGAACGAGACAGACGTCACCGAGGTAGATTTCCAGGGCGTTGAGATCCAGCCCCTCTACTCCGGCGCGACCAACCGCCGCAAGAATCCGCCCCCAGTTGGGGTCGGAAGCAAACAGCGCGGTCTTGACCAGCGGCGAGTGGGCAACGGTGTAGGCAACGTCCAGGGCCTCCTGCTGACTTGCCGCCTGACTGACTTCGATAGTAACGAACTTGGTGGCGCCCTCGCCGTCACGCACGATGGCGTGGGCCAGATCCAGATACACCTGCCGCAACGCCTCGCGGAGCTTGGGCAGCAGCGGGCTGTCTGATGTGATTTCCGGACCGCTGTTTTGGCCACTGGCAATCAGCATGCACGCATCATTGGTGGAGGTGTCGCCATCAATGGTGATGCGGTTGAAGGATTTCTCTCCCAGCTCGGAAGCCAGTGACGCCAACGCATCCGGAGCAATTCTCGCATCGGTGGCAATGAAACCCAGCATGGTCGCCATGTTGGGACGAATCATGCCGGCGCCTTTGCTGATGCCAGAAATCGATACCGTGTGGCCGTCCAGATCCACCTGGCAGGACGCTCCCTTGGGGCGGGTGTCGGTGGTCATGATACCGGACGCTGCTTCCGCCCAGTGGTTCTCATCGGTATCCCCAACGGTGGCTGGCAAGGCCGAGACGATCTTGTCCACCGGCAACGGCTCTCCGATCACACCAGTGGAGAACGGCAGTACTGCTGAGGCATCTACCCCGACCGTATCCGCCAATGCCTGGCAGCAGGCCAGCGCATCTTTCATGCCTCGCTCACCGGTACCGGCGTTGGCATTCCCGGTGTTAATCAGGAGATATCGTGGCGCACCCTGGGCCAGATGTTGACGACTTACGGTCACCGGAGCCGCGCAAAACTGGTTTTGGGTAAATATCCCAGCCACGCGGCTTCCGGGAGCCAGCTCAAAGACCACCAGGTCCTTGCGCCCCGGCTTCTTAATGCCTGCACTGCCAATGCCAAGCCTGACACCGGCGATCGGGAAAAATTCGGGCAAGGTACCGGGACCTACCGCCATACTGCCTCTCCTCAACGTATTCAAATCCGTCACTGTTTAACAAAAAACCCGCAGCCTGACAGTATCAGGTGCGGGTCATCCGGTTCACTGCGATGTTGCCGGGTAGTTAACTGACCTTACCGCAACACTGCTTGTACTTCTTGCCAGACCCGCAGGGACAAGGCTCGTTTCGACCCACCTTGCGCTCCTGTCGAACGAAGGTATCCGGTGTCCCCTGCTGGTTACGCCCCTGGTCGTCTTCGTTCTGCTTCTGCGCTGTGGCGCTGGTTTCTTCATGCTGCAGCTTGGCTCTCGCCAGCTCCTGCTCCAGTTCCTGCTTGCGACGACGCTCAACCTCTTCCATCTCTTCCCGGCTCTGAACGCGCACATGGCTGAGCACACGGGTAACATCCCGCTTCATTGTTTCAAGCATGGTTTCAAACAGGTTGAAGGCCTCACGCTTGTATTCCTGCTTCGGGTTCTTCTGGGCATAGCCACGGAGGTGAATACCGCGACGCAGGTGATCCATGTTCGAAAGGTGCTCTTTCCAGAGCGTATCCAGCACCTGCAGGAAGACCTGCTTCTCGAACTTGCGCATGGATTCGGAACCGGCAACCTCTTCCTTGGCCTTGTACTCACCCACGATGGCATCAAGAACCTTCTGGCGCAGGTTCTCTTCATACAGCTTGCTGTCTTCATCCAGCCACTTCTGAATCGGCAGATCAATGGCCATTTCAGACTGCAGCTGGGACTCAAGACCCGCCACATCCCATTGCTCGGGCATGCTCTGCGGCGGAATGTATTCACTGATCAACGCATCCACGACATCCTCGCGAATGGTGTTAATCATGTCGGAAATGTCTTCCGAGGACATGACTTCGTTGCGCTGCTCGTAAATGACCGTACGCTGGTCATTGGCAACGTCATCATACTCCAGCAGGGTTTTCCGCATATCAAAGTTGCGGCCTTCCACCTTGCGCTGGGATTTTTCAATGGCGTTGGTCACCATCCGGTGCTCAATCGCCTCACCTTTCTTCATGCCCATGGCCTGCATCAGGCTCTTGACCCGATCCGGGGCAAAGATACGCATCAGGTTATCTTCCAGGGACAGGAAGAAACGGGAGGAGCCCGGATCACCCTGGCGACCGGCACGGCCACGCAGCTGGTTGTCGATCCGGCGAGACTCATGACGCTCGGTACCGATGATATGAAGGCCACCTGCGTCCAGCACCTGGTTATGGCGCTCAGTCCATTCCGCCTTGAGGCGGGCAATCTCTTCCTCGGTCGGATTATCCAGCCCCGCGACCTCGAATTCCCAGTTACCACCCAGCACGATGTCGGTACCACGACCCGCCATGTTGGTGGCGATGGTCACCGCGCCCGGGCGGCCGGCCTGGGCAATAATCTGTGCTTCACTTTCGTGCTGTTTGGCGTTGAGGATCTTGTGGTCGATACGTGCCTTTTTGAGCAGCATGGACAACAGCTCAGACGCTTCGATTGAGGCGGTACCCACCAGAATGGGGCGACCTTCCGCCGTGACATCCTTGATCTCATCGATGATGGCGTGGAACTTCTCTTCCTGCGTCAGATAGATCAGATCGTTGTAGTCAATACGCTGAATCGGCTTGTTGGGCGGAATCACCACCACATCAAGGCCATAGATCTGGCGGAATTCGAAGGCTTCGGTATCGGCGGTGCCGGTCATGCCCGCCAGCTTGTCGTACAGACGGAAATAGTTCTGGAAGGTCGTGGAGGCCAGGGTCTGGCTCTCGGCCTGGATACGCACCCCTTCCTTGGCCTCAATCGCCTGATGCAGCCCTTCGCTCCAGCGACGTCCGGGCATGGTACGGCCGGTATGCTCGTCGACGATAACCACCTGGTCACCCTGAACAATGTAGTCAACGTCTTTCTGGAACAGGTGGTGGGCACGCAGGGCTGAGTGCACATGGTGCAACAGGCTCAGATTGGCAGCGGAGTACAGGCTTTCGCCTTCCTTCAGCAGGCCCCGCTCGAGCAGCAGTTCTTCGACTTTTTCATGGCCACCCTCGGTGAGCTCCACCTGGCGGGATTTCTCATCGATGGTGAAATCACCGCTGGGCTCGCCTTCCTCTTCGCTGACCTCGCCCATTTCCAGATTGGGAATCAGGGTATTGATGGCCTGGTAAAGCCTGGAACTGTCCTCAGCCGCGCCGGAGATGATCAGCGGGGTACGGGCTTCATCAATGAGGATGGAGTCCACCTCATCCACAATGGCATAGTGCAGACCGCGCTGGACTTTGTCCTCAGTGCTGAACGCCATGTTGTCACGCAGGTAATCAAAGCCGAATTCGTTGTTGGTACCGTAGGTGATGTCCGCCTGGTATGCCGCACGCTTTTCTTCCGGGGTCTGGCCTGCCACCACAACACCCACCTGCAGGCCGAGGAACCGATAGAGCTTACCCATCCACTCGGCGTCACGGCGGGCCAGATAGTCGTTTACGGTAACCAGATGCACGCCCTTGCCGGACAGCGAGTTCAGATATACAGAAGCCGTTGCCACCAGG
Organism: Marinobacter sp. DUT-3; assembly: GCF_050379435.1. Lineage (NCBI taxonomy): Bacteria > Pseudomonadati > Pseudomonadota > Gammaproteobacteria > Pseudomonadales > Marinobacteraceae > Marinobacter > Marinobacter sp. DUT-3. Next base: position 42,252 of record NZ_JBNRMG010000003.1, on the reverse strand, counting down.
GTTTTACCCTCACCGGTCTTCATTTCGGCGATGTGGCCTTCGTGCAGGGTAATGCCGCCAATGAGCTGGACATCGTAGTGACGCATACCCATCACCCGGCGACTGGCCTCACGGACGGTGGCAAAGGCTTCTGGCAAGATGGCGTCAAGCTTTTCACCGTCATGAAGGCGACGGCGGAACTCTGCGGTCTTGCCTTGCAACTCGGAATCGGACAAATTGCCAAACTGCTCCTCAAGTTCATTAACGCGCATGACTGTTTTGCGCATTCTCTTGATTTCTCTGGCGTTTTTACTGCCGAACATCTTCGTTGCAAGCTTTGTGAACATAGACCACTGCTTCTTTGATTAATCGGAGGAAGCCGGCATTCTAACCTTATTTGCCGACAGTACAAAAGGCAGGGCTCACACCAGCGCGAATTGCACCCATGATACGCCCCCGTCCGGGGTAACGCTCTGATATTACGGGAGTGGTTTACAAAGGAAAAGGCGCGGGGGCTGGATTCACCCCCGTAAAGGCGATGTCAGCGACTGGCGCGCTGGATATAGGTTTCCGGATTTTCGGATTTGCCGTTACGGATCACTTCGAAATGTACGTGCGGACCAGTGGATCGGCCGGTGCTCCCCATCAGCGCGACCACCTGCCCCTTCTGCACCACATCACCCACTTCTACCTTGATGGACTTGGCGTGAGCGTAGCGGGTCACCAGACCGTCACCGTGATCGACCTCCACCAAGTTGCCGTACCCGTAACGTTTGTCAGCGTACGTCACGACACCACCTGCGACCGCAATGATATCGCTGCCGTCCTTGCCGGCCAGGTCAACCCCGGAATGCCAGGTACGCTTGCCGGTGAAAGGGTCAGAACGGTACCCATAGCGGGATGACAACCAGCCCCAGGTAATCGGGCGCCCCTCAACAAACAGCTCATCTTCAAGCTTCTTGCGGGAAGCCACCTGATCCAGCAGACGCAGCTGCTGCTCCCGATCATCAATAAGCCGCGACAGTTGGTCAATCATGCTCGTGAGCTCCGGAGCGGTAAAAGAATCACCAGAAAGCCCATCATCCTCCGGCCCACCCACGGCGGCTGGCTGATCAAAATCAAACTCATCGCTGGCTACCAGGCCAGACTCCACGAATCGCTGGCCCAAGGCATCCAGCCGTAGCAAGCGGCCCTGCATTTCGCCCAGACGTAAGGTCAGCGCATCAATCTGCTGCTGAACATTGTGCTCTATCTGGGCAAGCTCGGATTTCTGGTTTTTGAGTTTGGTTTTCCATTCAACCACCAGCTCCGAAGGTGAAGGCTTTGCCGCTTCTGCCTGACTGACAGCAACCCGGTAACCGGACCAGCCCGCCAATGCCAGCAGAGCAAGCACAACCAACACCAGACCGGCTGCAACCGGGGCATTTACTGCGACCACTCGTGATTTTCCGTGGTGCTTGCCAACGAAAATTATATTCATATCGTCTTCTGGTTTCATAGAAGAGCCGCAACCTGATCCTGTAGTGTTGCGCCTCAGACGTTCTGGCCGGGCCTGCTATCCTTAGCAACAACTACGTATTTAATTACTCGCAGCCGCCCGTGGACATATACACATGAGACAATGTAAAAGGAGTGTAATACAGGCACTGCGCGCAAACCGTGCCGAAGTGTAACCAATCGTAACCGGAGTCGTCGAGAAAAACTGCGACCATGAAAAAGACCTCTGACACCAAAATGACCCCGGAAACCTTCCGCCGGGCCCCCGTGCTTCGCGAACTGATGAGCAAGGCCGAGCTCCACCAGCAAGCTGAGGCCGTGGTACTGGCGGCGTTACCGAACCATCTGGCGACCGGCACCCGATTTGTCAGTTGCCAGGAAGGAGAGCTGGTACTGTCAGCAGAAACCGGCGGCACCGCCAGCCAGATCCGCTTCCGTCAGCACGAGATTATGGAGAATCTCAGGAAGGAAGACCTGTTCCGCTTTGTCTGGAAGCTGAGGGTAAAAGTAGCCCCACCGCGTTTCCGCGAAAAACCCAAAGTGGAAAAGACACCCCTGAGCAAAGAAAATGCCCGACTCCTTAAGGAAGAAGCCGGGCACACGAAGGACAAACAATTACGCGAGGTTCTCGAAAAACTCGCAAGCCACGTCCGGGATTAAAGCGTCCTGCTTTAAGCCTGGGCCGCCAGCACAGGTTTCATATAGGAAATCGGGGCAGTGGCCTCGTCGTCGAAAGTCACCACTTCCCAGGCATCCTCTTCCGCCCTGAGCTTGCGCAGCAGCTTGTTGTTCAGGTCATGACCGGACTTGATGCCGCGGAACTCGCCAATCAGGCTGTTGCCCAGCAGGTACAGGTCGCCAATGGCGTCCAGCACCTTGTGTTTGACGAACTCGTCATCGTAACGAAGGCCGTCTTCGTTAAGAATCTTGTAGTCATCAACCACAATGGCATTATCCACACTGCCACCCAGCGCCAGATTCATCGCCCGCAGCTTTTCGATATCACGCATGAAACCGAAGGTGCGTGCGCGGCTGACTTCCTTCACGAACGACGTGCTGGAGAAGTCAACGGTCGCGGTCTGGGCGCGCCCCTTGAACACGGGGTGATCAAAGTCAATCCCGAAGCTGACCTTGAAGCCTTCAAACGGCAGGAAGGTGGCCTTCTTGTCGTCTTCTTCAATGGTCACTTCGCGCTTGATGCGGATAAACCGCTTGGCGGCTTCCTGCTCGGCAATGCCGGCAGACTGCAGAAGGAACACAAACGGACCGGCGGAGCCGTCCATAATGGGTACCTCGGCAGCGCTGAGCTCCACAAAACAGTTATCAATCCCGAGACCAGCCATGGCTGACAGCAGATGCTCTACTGTTGCCACACGGACACCGTTTTTTACCAGCGTCGTGGACAGCATGGTCTCACCCACATTTTCCGCGCAGGCGCGAATCTCGACCATCGGGTCCAGGTCCGTTCTGCGGAAAATGATCCCTGAATCAACAGGCGCGGGCTTCAGGGTCAAATAGACCTTCTCCCCTGAATGCAAGCCTACACCGGTCGCACGGATAGTGTTTTTAAGTGTCCGTTGTCTGATCATCGGTTCATCATTCCGTCACAAATTGGCGATATTCTAGGCAAAAATCTGCCCGGAGAATATCAGAAAGTAAGACTGAGTACCATTTAACCAGTGTGGCTTTGCCTTAAATTTACAATAAGCCAACACAGCAATCAGCCCACGTTCAATCCGGGCCGTCGGCTCTCAAGTACTCCAGAAAACCGTTTCCGGATCACAGTTGAGACAGATTATCAATCAGCCTGACGGCGAAGGAATGCGGGAATATCGAGATAGTCGACCCCCTGCTCTTCGCTTTCTTTGCTCTGGTCAACAGCCACATTACCATGGGCAACCGCGCGCCGACGCAGCACTGCAGGCCTATCGAGCTGATTGTAATCGGTTGTGCCATCCAGGGTACGGGTGTTATCCACCACCTTGGTCGGCTTCTCACGGTCACCGCCCAGGCCGGTCGCGACCACGGTAACCTTCAGTTCGTCAGTCATCTCCGGATCAATCACCGTGCCGACAACCACAGTTGCGGAATCCGATGCGAATTCACGCACAATGTCGCCAACCTCGGAGAACTCGCCCAGGTTGAGGTCCATGCCAGCGGTGATGTTGACCAGAATGCCCTTGGCGCCCTGCAGGTTGATATCTTCCAGCAGCGGGCTGCGCACAGCGGCTTCGGCCGCTTCGCGGGCGCGGTTCTCGCCAGTGGCACGTGCAGTCCCCATCATGGCGTTGCCCATCTCGGACATCACCGTCTTCACGTCGGCAAAGTCGACGTTGATCATACCGTTACGGGTAATCAGGTCAGCGATCCCCTGAACTGCCCCAAGCAAAACATCGTTGGCGGAACCGAAAGCATCCAGCAGGCTGGTTTTCTTGCCCATGACCGCCAACAGCTTTTCATTGGGAATGGTGATCAGTGAGTCAACCGTTTCTTCCAGCTCCTTGAGCCCGGCCTCTGCCACACTCATGCGCTTGCCGCCCTCAAACATAAACGGCTTGGTGACCACGGCAACGGTCAGGATACCCATTTCACGGGCCACCTCGGCCACAACAGGCGCCGCACCGGTGCCGGTGCCACCGCCCATGCCCGCGGTAATAAAGACCATGTCGGCGCCTTTCAGCGACTCGGCAATGCGGTCACGGTCCTCCAGAGCGGACTGACGCCCTACCTCCGGATTGGCGCCGGCACCCAGCCCCTTGGTGATGTTACCACCAAGCTGGATGATCTGGCGTGCATCCAGGTCGGTCAGTGCCTGGGCATCGGTATTGGCGCAGATGAACTCCACACCTTCAATGTCACTGTTAAGCATGTGGCGTACGGCGTTACCACCGCCACCACCTACACCCACTACTTTAATGACAGCGTTTTGCTGGACATTATCGACGAGTTCAAACATTCCCCTACTCCTTCGTGCTGTTTTCAGCCTTGTTCCAGGCTGTTTGTTCGAGATTGTGTTTTCGAGATACCTTCGTTTACTGCTACCCCGGAACCGTCAGAAGTGACCGGTAAACCAGGCTTTCATGCGCTCCAACAGCGAGGGTGCGTCTTCACCCTTGAGCACCGGCGTCCGCCCCAGATCCATCTGGCGGAAACCATGAATCAACAACCCCACGCCGGTGGCGTAGATCGGATTGTTGACCACTTCCGTCATACCGGAGACCGCCTGCGGACAGGCCAGCCTTACCGGCATGTGGAAGATCTCTTCGGCCAGCTCCACCACCCCTTCCATGGTGGAGGAACCGCCTGTAATCACGATGCCTGCGGGAATCAGATCCTCGAATCCGGACCGTCTCAGCTCCGACTGCACGAGGGTGAAAAGCTCCTCGTAGCGGGGCTCAACCACTTCCGCCAGGGCCTGACGCGACAGGTCCCGCGGTGCGCGGTCTCCGACACTGGGCACCTTGATGGTTTCATCCGCACCGGCCAGTTGGGTCAGTGCGCAGGCATACTTGATCTTGATTTCTTCGGCATTCTGCGTGGGTGTGCGCAGGGCCATGGCAATGTCATTGGTGACCTGATCCCCGGCAATGGGAATCACCGCGGTGTGACGAATCGCACCGCCGGTGAACACGGCGATGTCGGTGGTGCCGCCACCAATATCAACCACACACACGCCCAACTCTTTTTCATCTTCCGTCAGGATGGCGTGGCTCGACGCCAGCTGCTCCAGAATGATGTCATCCACCTCCAGGCCGCAGCGCTTCACACACTTCTCAATGTTCTGGGCGGCATTCACGGCACAGGTCACCAGATGCACCTTGGCTTCCAGACGCACGCCGGACATGCCCATGGGCTCCTTGATGCCTTCCTGGCTATCGATGACGAACTCCTGCGGCAGTATGTGCAGGATTTTCTGGTCCGCCGGAATGGCCACCGCCTGAGCCGCGTCAATCACCCGGTCGATATCCGCCTGGGTCACTTCCCGGTCACGGATGGCGACAATGCCGTGGGAGTTGAGACTCTTGATGTGACTGCCAGCAATGCCGGCATACACCGAGTGAATCCGACACCCCGCCATGAGTTCGGCTTCTTCAACCGCGCGCTGGATGGCTTGCACGGTGGTTTCGATATTCACCACCACACCACGCTTCAGCCCCCGTGACGGGTGCGAGCCGATGCCCACCACCTCAATGGTCCCGTCCATCTTGCGCTTGCCGACAATCGCAACCACCTTCGAGGTTCCGATATCGAGGCCGACAATCATGTTTTCCGTTTCAACCGATGACATGTGTTTCACCAAACCGTAGGTCTGAATTTGACGTTGCTATGATTTTTTTCCGGAGCCAGACGCTTCCGACTTCCACTTCACCGCCACACCATTGGTGTAGCGGGCATCCACCCGACTGACTTCATCCGCACGGGAGATCAGCCGGTTTTCATACACTGTAAGAAAACGCGTAAAGCGCTCTTCCACCTGATCACGCCCCAGCACCACTTCAATGCCGTTGGCCAGGCTGAGGGTCCAGGCGCCCCGTTGTTCCAGAGTCAAGCCAGCAAAACCAAGGCCATGCCCCGTCAAGGTATCGCTCATGGTTCGAGCCATGCGAATCACGTCCTTGACCCGCTCATCCGGGCCGGCAAGCCTGGGTAACCGGCCTGCCACTTCCGGGTTGTCCGGAGAAAACAATTCGCCGGCACGACTCACCAGCCGGTCTGCGTTCCAGTAAGCCAGCGGCTTCTTTTCGCGAATCTCGATTTCCAGCCGATCCGGCCAGACCCGGCGCACGGCTGCCGATTCCACCCACGGACGCCGCTCGAGAGAGCTCTTGATTTCAGACAGATCCGTGGCAAAGAAACTCTTGCCAATCCAGTCCCCCGCCTTACGCTCCAGGTCGGTGCGACTCTCGCCCACCAGGGTGCCGGTCACATCAATACCCATGATCTGGCGATCCATCGCACTCAGCACCTGGCTGGTCCCCCAGGGCACCATCGCCGCTGCCAGAACAATCGCGGCGCCCATACCAACCTGTAGCCAGGGCACGGCCGCCAGCACTGCCTTCAACAATCCGAACCGGTTCCGCTCTGGTCCCAGGGTCGTTGCCCCCCGCCGCCGAGGGGGATCGGGCGGTACCGCCCGGCTCCGGATCAGAAGGCTGTCAAGCATGGCTGTCCTCCAGGGTGTCCTTGAGAATCCGTACAACCAGTTCTTCAAAGCTGATACCCGCCGCTCTTGCGGCCATCGGTACCAGGCTGTGATCCGTCATCCCCGGAACAGTGTTGACTTCCAGCAACCAGAAACCGCCATCGCGGTCCTGCATGATGTCCACTCGCCCCCAGGTGCGACAGCCAACGACCCGGAAGGCGTCCAGGGCCAGATGCTGCAACTCCAGTTCAGTCTCCGGATCAAGGCCACAGGGAATGCGATAACGGGTGTCGTCCGCCTCGTACTTTGCCTCGTAGTCGTAGAACACATGATCGGTGCTCAACCCGATGGCTGGCAGCGCCTGGTCCTGCAGCAGGCTGACCGTAAACTCCGGACCTTCAACCCACTCTTCCACCAGTACCAGCGAGTCCAGCGTGCAAGCCTCCTGATAGGCTTCCACCAGTTCGTCGCGATTGGTCACCTTGCGAATGCCAATGCTCGATCCCTCGCGGGATGGCTTGACGCTCAGGGGCAACGACAGGTTCCGCAGAATGTCGTCGACTTCACTCACCGCTCCCATGGCGCGAAACTTTGGCGTCGGCAGACCGCAACCCTCAAACACGTATTTGGTGCGCAGCTTGTCCATCGCCAGAGCGGAAGCCAGCATTTCGCTGCCGGTGTAGGGAATACCAGCCTGGGACAGAATCGCCTGCAGGGTTCCGTCTTCACCGCCACGGCCATGAAGTGCTATGAACACCCGATCAAACTCCGGGCTGTCCACCGTACGCAACAGGCACCCCTTGACGTCAACGCCGTAGGCGTCGACGCCGGCGGACTGCAGCGCGGCCAGGACCGCGTTCCCGCTTTTCAGGGACACTTCCCGCTCCGCGGAATCACCACCCATGAACACAGCCACGCGACCGAGCGCCCGCACGGTTTCCGGCGCCGCCTGATAACCCTGTGTATCCATGCGCTTTGCATCACTCACTGGCAATCACTCCTGCCGCCGCGAGGCGGGCAGCAACGCCGCCAATATCCCCGGCACCCTGGGTAATCAGCAGATCCCCGTCCCGCAAGGTATTGGCCAGCAACTGTTCAATTTCACTGTTGTCTTCCACAAACACCGGCTCTACATTCCCGCGCTGACGAATGCTACGGCACAGAGCCCGGCCATCGGCTCCGGGAATCGCGGGCTCGCCAGCGGAATACACATCCATCAGCAACAGTCCGTCCACCTCCGACAGCACCCGTACGAAATCTTCGTAAAGATCCCGGGTACGGGTGTAACGGTGGGGCTGGTAAAGCATCACCAGACGACGCTCGGGCCAGGCATCGTGCGCTGCGCGAATAACCGCTTCCACTTCGGTCGGGTGATGACCGTAATCGTCCACCAGCGTGATGGTGCCGTTGGGGGTCTGATAGTCGCCATACACTTGGAACCGTCGGCCCACGCCTGCAAATCCGGCCAATCCGCTACAAATAGCCGCGTCATCAACACCCTCATCAGTGGCGACCGCAATGGCCGCCAGGGCATTCAGTACGTTGTGACGGCCCGGCATCTTCAGCTCCACCTGCAGGTCCGCCCGGCCACCCGGCCGGCGTACCAGGAAGTGAGTACGCAAACCGTCGGAGCTGATCTGTTCAGCACGGTAATCCGCTTCCGGGTTGTCGATGCCGTAGGTAATAATCGCCCTGGAGATGCGCGGGATAATCTCCCGCACGTAGCCATCGTCCACACACATCACCGCAACGCCGTAGAACGGCAGGTTGTGCAGGAAATCGACGAAAGTCTGTTTCAGGCGCTCGACATCACCACCGTATGTGTCCATGTGATCGGCTTCGATGTTCGTTACCACCGAGATAACCGGCGTCAGGTGAAGGAAAGACGCGTCGCTTTCGTCCGCCTCTGCCACCAGATATCGGGAACCGCCCAATTGGGCGTTGGTGCCGGCGCTGTTCAGCTTGCCACCGATCACAAAGGTGGGATCCAGCCCGGCTTCGCCCAGTACCGAGGCAATCAGGCTGGTGGTGGTGGTTTTACCGTGAGTGCCCGCCACCGCAATACCATGGCGATAGCGCATGATTTCCGCCAGCATCTCGGCACGGGGCACAATCGGCACCCGCCGGCTGCGGGCCGCTGCCACTTCCGGGTTATCACCGGATACAGCGGTGGATACCACCACTACGTCCGCCTTGGCGCTGTTCGACTCCCGGTGGCCGATGTGGACTTCAACGCCCATGGCCTTCAGCCGGTCGGTCACCGCGCCTTCGCGAATATCAGAACCCGATACATCGTAGCCCTGATTCTTGAGGACCTCGGCAATACCGCTCATGCCGGCACCGCCAATACCCACAAAATGGATATGACGAATACGGCGCATTTCCGGCACCTGATAGACCAGCGGCGGGTTGGTTGCGTCAGCCATTGGCGGCCTCCAGACAGTAATTCACGACTCTCTCCGTTGCATCCGGGCGGGCCAGCGATCGCGCAGCCTTCGCCATGTTCAGTACCCGGGACCGGTCGTTCGACAGATCCCGTAACGTTTCCGCCAGCGATTGCGGGTTCAGCTTCGGCTGCGGAACAAGAACCGCCGCCTGAGCGCTTACCATGTGCTGGCCATTCATGGTCTGGTGATCGTCCACGGCATGGGGGAAAGGCACCAGGATCGCCCCCAGGCCCGCCACACAGAGCTCCGATACGGTCAGGGCGCCGGAGCGACACAACACCAGATCCGCCCAGCTGTAGGCTTCCGCCATATCCTTGATAAACGGTTCCACGGACGCCTCAACCCCATTTTGCTCATAGGCATCCCGGGCAGCATCCGCATGTTTTTCACCACACTGGTGTCGCACCACTGGCCGTTCGGCTTGCGGGAGTTTCGCCAGGGCCTCGGGCACCTGCTGGTTAAAAACCTGCGCACCCAGGCTGCCACCGACCACCAGCAAACGCAGTGGCCCTTCCCGCTGCGCCATCCGCTGCTCCGGCGCGGCCAGTTCCGCCAGATCCTGCCTTACAGGATTACCGGTACAGCGAGTCACGACCTTGTCACCGAAGCTGCCCGGGAACGCTTCCAGAACGGTTTCGGCGAAACGCACCAGTAGACGGTTGGTCATACCGGCCACGGCATTCTGCTCATGGATCACCAGCGGGATACGGTTCAGCCACGCGGCGAGCCCCCCGGGCCCGGTGACGAAACCACCCATACCGACCACACAATCGGGCCGGATTCTGCGAATGACGGTGAAGGCTTCGCCTAGACCGCGCATCAGCCGGAAAGGCGCTGCCAGCAACGCCAGTTTGCCTTTGCCCCGCAGCCCGGAGACGTGAACCAGCGACAGCGGAATGTCGGTTTCGTCGATCAGACGCTCTTCCATACCACCCGCGGAGCCGAGCCAGAACACCTCGTGGCCCTTTTGCTGCAGAGCCCGTGCGGTCGCCAGTGCCGGGAACACATGCCCACCGGTGCCGCCGGCCATCATCAGGAAACGACGCTTGTCAGTCATACACTGCGCCTCCCCTGACCCGCTTTCCGGTTTTTTCCCGGGCCAGCCGCTCCCGATCCAGGCGCTCCATTTCCACGCGCGCCAGGATGCCCAGGGAGATGCAGGTAATCATCAGGCTCGATCCGCCGTAACTGACCAGCGGCAGGGTCAGCCCTTTGGTCGGCAACAATCCGGTACTCACCGCCATGTTGATTCCGGCCTGCAGGCCAATCAGTAGCGTAATGCCGTAGGAGAAACACGCGGCAAATGGCATATTGGCCAACTCGGCGCGTCGGGCAATTACGAAGCCCGTTACCACCAGAACCGTAAACAGCCCCAGTACAACCAGCGATCCCATCAAACCGAACTCCTCGGCAATGATGGCGAAGATGAAATCCGTGTGAGCCTCCGGCAGATAGAACAGCTTCTGCACCGAGTTGCCCAGCCCGACGCCAGCCCACTCACCGCGCCCGAAGGCGATTAGTGACTGGGTCAACTGATAGCCGGTGTCAAACTGATCTTTCCAGGGATCGAGATAGCTGACCACCCGCTTGAGGCGATACGGCTGGGTTACCACCAACACCACGCCGAGAACCACCAGGGTCCCGATCAGCGGCATAAACCGGGTCAGCCGGACGCCGCTCAGGAAAATCATGCCGGCGGCCGCGCTCACCAGTACCACCGTGGCGCCGAAATCCGGCTGAATAACCAGCAACATCGAAGCCACAGCCAACACGACCAGGGGCTTGATAAAGCCTGGCCAGGTGTTCAGCAACTCATCACGGCGCCGAACCACATACCCGGCCAGGTAGGCGATCAGACACAGTTTGGCCACTTCCGACACCTGGACATTGAACAGTCCGAACGGGATCCATCGAGTGGAGCCGTTGACGGTCCGCCCCAGGGGGGTGAGCACCAGCACCAGTACCAGCAAGCCGACACCCAGCAGAAGCCATCCGCTACGCTCCCACCAGGATACGGGGACATTCACTGCCACCAGAGCCAGAAAGCACCCGATACCGGCGAAAATCAATTGCCGGATCACGTAGTGGTAGCTGTTGCCGACGGTTTCCGCCGCTATATCCATGGAGGCAGAGGAGATCATGACCACCCCCATGACCAACAGGGCCACGGAACTGAGTATCAACAGTGGCAGTGGTCGCAGATCACTGAACAGCTGTTGCCGGCTCGGGAGTGTGAAATCAGTCTGCATCACAGCCCCTCCACTTGTTGCCGGAACTGATCCCCGCGATCGTTGTAGTCGCGGAACATGTCAAAACTCGCACAGGCCGGGGACAACAACACCCGATCCCCTGGCAGAGCCAGGTTTGCCGCCTGGACAACCGCGTCCGCCATGCTTTCCGCATGGGCAATCACCGCCGCCGTTCCAAGGTTTTCAGCAATGCGGCTGGCATCCCGGCCGATCAGCACCACCGCGCGGCAATGCAGGGTGACCGGCACTTCAAGTGGCAAAAAGTCAGCCCCCTTGCCATCGCCACCTGCGATCAGAACGATTTTCCCGTCCTCCGGGGCCAGGCTCTCGATAGCTGCAGCCGTAGCGCCAACGTTGGTGCCCTTGGAGTCGTTGATGTAATCCACATCATTGACCCGGCGCACGAACTCACACCGATGCGGCAGGCCTCGAAACTCCCGCGCCACCGTCAACATGGTTTCCATCGGCAAACCAGCCGCCTGCCCCAACGCCAGCGCAGCCATGACGTTGCTGATATTGTGGCGGCCCAGGAGTTTGAGCTCTTCCGCCAGCAACAGGTTGTCAAAACCGAAGGTGATCCAGGTGCCCTGATCATCGTCACGGGTACTGAACGTATCCGGATTCACACGGTGAAAACCGAAGCACAGGAACCTCAGGTTATCCCGTGCCATCGGCGTGCTCAGGGCATCGTCCAGATTCACAATGGCGTTCTGGCAGCCCCGGAAAATACGTTGTTTGGCCTGGAAGTAGGCCATCTTGGACGGATAACGGTCCATGTGGTCGTCACTGACATTCAGTACCGTGGCCGCCAGGGCATTCAACTCATCGGTCGTTTCCAGCTGGAAGCTGGAGAGTTCCAGCACATACAGGTCAGCCTGACGCCCCAACAGGTCCAGTGCCGGGGTACCGATATTACCGCCCACTTCGACCCGGCGCCCCGCCGCCCTTGCCATCTCACCCAGCAACGTGGTGACCGTGGTTTTACCGTTGGAGCCGGTAATGGCAACAATGGGAGCATCCGCAGCCTCGGCAAACAGATCGATATCGCCGCGGATCTTCGCACCCCCGGCCACCGCCGCCCGGATGGCAGGCGTTTCCACACTGACCCCGGGGCTGACCACCAGCTCATTGAAGCCGGCAAACCACTGCTCATCGAACGGTCCGGTTTGTACCGGCACGTCTGGCCAACCGGACTTCAGCTCGTCCAGACCTGGCGGATTTTGACGACTGTCAGCCACGGCAATTTCGCGCCCCTGCCCGCACAGATAGCGCACGCAGGAAAGCCCGGTTTTACCGAGCCCCACGACCAGTGTGCGGCGATCTGACACGATGACACTCATAGAGACGCCATTCCCCTATCGCAGTTTCAGACTGGCAATGCCAATCAGAACCAGAACCACAGTAACGACCCAGAAACGCACGATAACTCGTGGCTCGGGCCAGCCTTTCAATTCAAAATGGTGATGCAACGGCGCCATGCGGAAGATCCTCCGACCGGTCAGCCGGTAGGACGCCACCTGCAGGATCACCGATACGGTTTCCATGACGAACACCCCGCCCATGATGAACAGCACAATTTCCTGGCGGACGATCACGGCCACGACCCCCAAGGCTGCCCCAAGGGCCAAGGCACCTACATCACCCATGAACACCTGGGCCGGGTAGGTGTTGAACCAGAGAAAGCCGAGGCCGGCGCCAACGAGGGCGCCACAGAACACAATCAGTTCCCCGGTACCCGGCAAGTGCGGAATCAGCAGGTAATTGGCAAACTGGGCATGGCCGGACAGATAGGCAAACAGACCCAGTGCGCCGGCTACCATGACCGTTGGCATAATCGCCAGGCCGTCCAGGCCATCCGTCAGGTTGACCGCGTTGCTGCTGCCGACAATCACGAAATAGGTCAGCAGGATAAAAATCACCGGGCCGAGGGTCAGCGATACGCTCTTGAAAAAGGGCACATACAACGACGTTTCCTGTGGCAACGAAGAACTGAAGAACAACGCAACCGCTGCGGCGCCACCAATCACCGATTGCCAGAAGTATTTCCAGCGGCCCGGCAGGCCCCGCGGATTGCGCTCCACAACCTTGCGGTAATCGTCGACCCAGCCGATAGCGCCGAATAGCAGCGTGACCAGAATCGTCACCCACACATAGCGGTTGCTGAGATCCGCCCACAGCAGGGTACTGATGCCAATGGCAACCAGGATCAGCGCGCCTCCCATGGTGGGCGTTCCGGCCTTGCTCAGATGCGTCTGCGGACCGTCGTCACGCACCGCCTGACCGATCTGATACTGACTCAGTTTGCGAATCATCACCGGACCGATCAGCAGCGATATGGCCAACGCCGTCAGCGTGCCCAGAATCCCGCGCAGCGTCAGATACTGAAACACCGTCAGGGCGGTAAAATATTGTGATAGAACCTCTGTTAGCCAGAGCAGCATGAGTTATTCACCTTTTCTTTCATTCCCTCCACCACGCGATCCATGGCGGAACTGCGAGAACCCTTGACCAAAACGGTCATCGGAAGCTGCGGGCCAGCCAACAGGCGGTCCACGGCATCATTGTGGGACGGGCATTTTTCAGCCGTTTTCCCAAAACCTTCGACATACCCCTCACATCCCGGGCCCACGACCACCAGACGCTCTATCCCGCGGTCGCGGGCATGGGCGCCCACGTCGCGATGCAACGCCAGGCTCTCGGGCCCGAGCTCCGCCATGGCGCCAAATACCGCTACGCGGGTACCCGGCCTGGCCGCCAGAACATCGATGGCGGCCTTCATGGACGACGGGTTGGCGTTATAACTGTCGTCGATCAGCGTCAGATCTCCGGACAGCGCCACCATCTGCAACCGCCCCTTCACTGCCTCCAACGCCGCCAGCCCCTCGCGGATGGCGTCATCCGTCGCCCCGAGCTCACGGGTAGCCGCGATAGCCAGAAGGGCATTGGTGATATTGTGTTCGCCCTGGAGAGCCAGGGAGACGCTACACTGCCAGTCATCGGCGCCGTGTGCGATGAAACTTTGTCCATCGATATCAACGCTGATCCCGGATGGGTAATAATCCACTGAGTCCCGGACCTTACCACTGACGGCAACGACCCTCCGTTCCCCCGCCCGCTGCTGCCAGACGCCAAACGCAGGGTCATCTCCGTTAAGGACCACCAGTCCGTCGGGGCCAACGCCATCAATGATCTCGCCTTTGGCGCGGACAATGTTCTCGTAACTGCCGAACCCCTCCAGGTGGGCCTGACCGGCATTGGTCAGGATGGCCGCGTCCGGACGGGTAATCGCCACTGTGTGGGCAATTTCCCCCAGCCCACTGGCGCCCAGCTCAATGGCGCCAAAACGGTGTTCCTTCTCCAGCCGGAACAGGGTGAGAGGAACTCCGATGTGGTTGTTCAGATTGCCCTCTGTCGCCAGGGTGGTTCCCATCTGTGACAGAATGGACGCCACCATTTCCCGAACCGTGGTTTTGCCGCTGCTGCCGGTGACCGCCACAAACCGAGCGGCACTCTCGTTACGATTACCGGCTGCCAGCTGCGCCAATGCCTCCACAGTGTCCGCGACCACAATCTGCGGTATATCCACGGACCGGTCTTCGGTATCCACCACCGCACCCACGGCGCCGGCATCCCGAGCGGTCGCAAGGAACTGGTGACCGTCAAAGTGTTCGCCCCGCAGCGCCAGAAACAGATCCCCACGGCCAATCCTGCGGGTATCCGTGGAAACACCGGAAAACAGGCGCTGCCCGGCGTCGGCCGCCCGACACTGGCCGCCTGTCATCGCGATGGCTTCCGCCAGCGAGAAGGCGCGAATCACGCCACACCTCCATTGAGCTGGAGAATATGACGAACCTGTTCCGCGTCGCTGAAATGACTCCTCTGCCCGGCGATTTCCTGGTAGGTCTCATGGCCCTTGCCAGCGATCAGCACGACATCACCCTCGCCAGCCTGACGGACCGTTCGGGCAATCGCCTCAGCGCGATCATGAATCACCGCAACCTGGTCCGGATCTGAAAACCCTTCCAGAATATCGCGGGCAATGGCGTCCGGATGCTCACCGCGGGGGTTGTCATCAGTCACCACGACGACATCCGCACCCTTTTCCGCTTCCGCCGCCATTTCGGGACGCTTGCCGCTGTCCCGGTCACCACCACAACCGAACACACAGAACAACCGGCCTTTTACATGGGGGCGAAGCGCCGCCAGCGCATTGGCCAGGGCATCCGGTGTGTGGGCATAATCCACCACCACACGCACGCCATTGGCGCCGGTGAACGGTTCCAGCCGACCGGGCGGGGGTTGTAGCGACTCGACGGCTTTCTGAACCCGCTCTACCGGCACGCCAAGACTGAGCACGGCTGCCATCGCCGCAAGCACGTTGCTGGCGTTGAAGCTGCCCATCAACGGCACACTGATGTCGAACGCGCCCCATTCGCCATCCACCGAAGCACTGAATCCGTGCAGGGTTGGCTCGAATTCCGTCAGCCACAATTCCGTCTGGGCCTCGTGCAGGCTGTAGCGCACACGATCACATTTGCCTTCAAGCTGCTCGTAAAGCTGTCGTCCGAACGGGTCATCAAAATTGACCACGGCGAAGTGCAGCTCCTCTCGTTCAAACAGTCGGGCCTTGGCCGCGCCGTAGGCTTCCATGGAGCCGTGATAGTCAAGATGGTCCCGGGTCAGGTTGGTAAACACGGCACCCGTCAGGGTGAGCCGGTCAATCCTGCCCTGGGCAAGCGCGTGGGAAGACACTTCCATCGCCGCGGCACGGCCGCCCTGCGCCAGGATCCGGGATAACACCCGGTTGACCTGAACCACATCCGGCGTGGTGTGGGATGCCACCTGAAGCGCACCCGGCATGCCGTACCCCAGGGTACCCAGCACCCCACAGGGTGTTCCGGTCTGCTGGAGCAGCTGTGCGATGTACTGACTGACCGAGGTTTTGCCATTGGTTCCGGTCACCCCGATCAGGCGCAAGCGCTGGGAGGGGTGCTCGAAAAATCGATCGGCAATCTTGCCCAGCTTGCTTCGCAGGCCGGTGACAGGAACGATCAGGGCACCGTGGTGTTCACGGCACTCGCCGGGCTCATCGACCTCAAGAATAATGACGGTTGCTCCCGCCGCCACGGCCTGATCGACATAATGATCGGCAGGCGTCTGGCTGCCAGCCAGCGCAATAAAGGCATCCCCCGACGTTACCTTCCGGCTGTCCGTTTGCAAGCCATGGATGGTCACGTCGAAGACCGACGGTACCGGTGCGATACCCTGTAACAATGTGCTGAGTGATGTGATACACATAGCTTACCCCCGCTCCCCGGGTGTTTTCGGTCCTGCTGGTGCGTCACCGACTTCCAGTTCCGGTTTCACATTCAGCAGCCGCAGCGCATCGCTCATGACTCTGGCAAATACCGGTGCGGCCACTTCGCCACCGTAGTACTCACCGGATTGAGGTGCGTCTACCGCCACCACTGTTACGATTCTCGGATGATCAATAGGTGCCATACCGGCGAAGATGGCCTTGTACTGACTGTCTTGATAGCCACCTTTCCCCACCAGGTGCACGGTGCCAGTCTTGCCGCCGGCAGAATAAAAACCCGGCTGCGCGCGTTTGCCCGTGCCATGCTCAACGGCTTCGCGCAGCATTTCCCGTATCTGAAATGAGACCTTTTCAGACAGCACGCGTTCCCCCGGTGGCCGCTCTTCCCGCTTCAGCAGACTCAATGGATAGCGAATGCCGCCATTGGCCAGCACCATGTATGCCTGCGCCAGCTGCAGGGCGTTCACGCTCATGCCATAGCCATAGGACAATGTCGCCTCTTCAACGGGGCGCCACTTGGGCGGTGCCGGCAGAACGCCAACGGCTTCGCCAGGGAACCCGATTCCTGTCGGCTGGCCAATACCGAGGCGGGAGTAAAGATCCCGGATGACGTCACCACCAAGCTCTGTGGCAATTCGGCTCATCCCCACGTTGCTGGACTTGGAAATGATGGTGGTCATGTCTATCACGCCGTAATTGCGACTGTCGCGGATGGTAAAACGACCAAAGCGCCGATAACCCGGCGCTGTATCAATCGTGCTGTTGTGATTGAACTTTCCAGACTCCAGGGCCGCCGCCATAGTGACCGGTTTCATGGTGGAACCGGGCTCAAACAGATCCGTAATGGCTTTGTTCCGCAACCGGTCCGCACTCAACTGACTGCGGTCATTGGGGTTGTAGGAGCCCTGGTTAACCATCGCCAGCACTTCCCCGGTATCCACATCCAGCATGACCAGGGTTCCGCCGCGGGCACTGTGTGCTCCGACAACCGCCTTGAGCTCCCGATAGGCCAGGTACTGCAGGCGCAGATCAATGCTTAAGGCGAGATCTCTTCCGGGTCTGGCATCACGGATCAGCGTCAGATCCTTGATGACCCGGCCACGATTATCCTTGAGCACCCGCTTGCGGCCACTCTCGCCACTCAGCCACTGGTTGTAGGCCAGCTCTATGCCTTCCTGCCCGCTTTCATCTATGTTGGCAAACCCGACCACATGGGAAGTCACCTCGCCCGCCGGGTAATACCTGCGATATTCCTGACGGCTGTAGACCCCAGGGATACCCAGCGCCAACGCCTGTTCGGCAAGGCCCGGCTGGATCTTACGACGCAGGTACATGAACTCACGACCTTCATAGGACGCCAGCCGCTGCCGCAAACGAGCTTCATTGATGTCCAACAGGCGCGCCAGATGACTTAAACGGGGTTCATCCGGACCCAGTTCGGATGGATTGGCCCACACCGTCTGTACCGGCGTGCTGACAGCCAGGGATTCCCCATGACGATCCGTGATAACGCCCCGGTGGGCATCGATGGATTCCACGCGGATAGTGCGCACATCGCCCTGTTTGCGCAGGAATTCGTTATCGACTACATGCAGGTCCACCAGGCGCCAGCCGAGAGCGACCACCACAACCAGGAAAACGCCCAGCACAGAGCCATAGCGCCAGGCTTTCAGCCCGGCAGCCAATCGCTGACTCCATGTTGAATTCTTTCCCTGATCGGACAAAGCAGTCACCCTGAGTTAATTATTATCAGTGTTCAAAGACCCGCTACCGGCGTCATCAGCGGCACCAGCACGATATCCTCTTTACCGGGCACAACCATTCCAAAGCGTTGGGCCGCAAGAGCTTCCACCCGACTATGGGCGCTTAACGCACTCTGCTCCAGCAGCAACTGACTCCATTCCCGCTGGTACTGATCCCGCTCACCCTGGAGCTGCGACAAAGTGTTGAACAACTCCCGGTTCTCATGGGCACTCACAACCACGCCAATGGAAGACGCAATCAGCAAGCCCACCAGCGCAACGGAAATCAGCACCCGTTTCTGTTGCAACGACTCAAAAACCTGCTGCGACACACGAACCGCACTCGCCAGCCCGTCCTTGACCTTCTGTTTGTTCAGACCCGCGGTCTTGACCGCTGGCTCAATAGCTATGGCGCCCATACTCATGCGCTCCCCTGCAAACCCTGATTGTTATGAACACGCTCAAGCACTCTCATGACTGCACTTCGCGCCCGAACGTTATCGCTCACTTCTTCCGTATTGGCTTTATTGGCCTTGCCGATCAAACGAAACTCCGAGGCCTCCTCGGCAGCCGTCACCGGCACCCCTTTTGGCAACCTGGGCCCACGGGCAATATCCCGCATGAACCGCTTGACCAAACGATCCTCCAGCGAGTGGAAACTGATCACCACCAGACGCCCACCCGGTACAAGCCGCTCCGCCGCCGCAGCAAGCACCACCTCCAGATCCTCAAGCTCCCGATTGATAAAAATCCGGATTGCCTGAAATGTCCGGGTTGCGGGATGCTTGTTTTTTTCCTTTTTCGGGACCGCCTGACTGACCAGTTCCGCCAGCTCCCGGGTGGTCTGCAGCGGCGTTTCCTGCCGACGCTCGACAACTCGGCGAGCGATGCGACGGGAGAAACGCTCCTCTCCGTAGCGGTAGATGACGTCCGCAATTTCGCGTTCCTCGGCCTTCGCCAGCCATTGCGCGGCGCTGGGCTCCTGCTCGGGATTCATGCGCATATCCAACGGACCATCGCGCATGAAGCTGAATCCACGGGCGGCGTCATCCAGTTGCGGCGAAGACACCCCCAGATCCAGCAACACTCCGTTCACGCTTTCCCATCCCTGCTCCCGGATAGCCGCATCAAGCTCGGCAAAAGATCCGTGATAACAGGAGAAGCGTGTATCCTCGGAAGCCAGCTCACGGGCCGCCCGAATTGCCTCGGGATCCTTGTCTATTCCCAGTAACCGGCCCTGCTCCCCGAGCTTTCCGAGCACCAAACGACTGTGGCCACCACGACCAAAGGTGCCATCGACGTACAAACCATCGGGGTCATTAATCAGATAATCGACCGCCGAATCCAGGAGCACGGAGCGATGCGAGAACTTCTGGCCCGCAGCCCCCTGCTTGCGCTCGGAGGTCATAAGGAAAGTGCCTCCATCTCTGGCGGCATGTCTTCGTCGTCCGAGGACTCATCCAGCCAGGCGAACCAGCGCTCTTCGCTCCAGAGCTCCAGCTTTTTGCCTTGCCCGATCAGCATCAGTTTTTTCTCCAGGTGCGCATAACTGCGCAGTGTAGGCGGAACAAGAATGCGCCCCGCGCCATCAAGCTCCATGGGCGCAGCATTACCCAGAATCAGGCGCTGCAGCCGACGGGCCGCTTTGTTCATATTGGGCAAGGCTTCAATCTTGGGCCGGAGGATTTCCCATTCCGGCTCTGGATACACCAACAGACAGCGCTCTTCATCAGCATTGGCAGTCAATACAATGCGACCACCACAGGCTTGCGCGAGTTCCTCACGCACCTTGGCGGGAATCGCCAAGCGACCCTTCGCATCCATATTGATGGCATGACTGCCAAGAAAATTGCTCATTTGCACCGACTCTGGGGTTCAGAAACCAAAAAAAACCACTAAAAACCACTTTTTCCCACTTCTGCACACTATAGAAACACGCAATACACAATGCAAGCGCCGCTAACGGCGTCGCACCTGTAAAAGTTCCTTTTATGACAAGAGGTTACAGCTCAGGATTCACCAGAGGACACGGATTACGAAAAAGAAAGGGATAAAAATCATAGACCTGCAAAAAGGTCTGAAGATGGCAAGTGAGGTTTAAGATTTTTTGGCTATAAAAGGCGCCGTCTGAGAATGACAAACAGCAAAGGCAGGAAAAACGAGCTCGCCGGTAAGCCGGGTTCTGTCGTGGACAGTCATTCATCTAGGGCCTGCGTCACCACAGGCCTCAAGCAACCTACCCGAATCCAGCGCGGGCCACGCCATTGGATTCCTATTTGGTCTTGCTCCAGGTGGGGTTTACCATCGCCGTGAACTGTTGCCAGTCACGCGGTGCGCTCTTACCGCACCGTTTCACCCTTACCGGCGCCCGAAGGCGCTTAGGCGGTCTGCTTTCTGTTGCACTTTCCGTCGGCTCACGCCGCCCAGGCGTTACCTGGCACCTTGCCCTGCGGAGCCCGGACTTTCCTCCCCCAGCGTACTGGCGGCGACTGTCTGGCGAGCTCGGGCACGACAATACTCCTGCGAACGAAAGCGTGCAAGCGAAACCCGCTCACTCACTCCGGTTTCAGGGCTAACACGCGCTGATACAATTCGTTTTTGGAGCGCCCCGTCAGTTCCGCGGCTATCTTCGCCACCTTCTTGACCGGCAACTCAGCCGCCAGCAACTGCAACAGTTTATCCGTATCGACAGCCCCAGTGTCATCCATGTCCGACTCACGTCGCACCCCATGGATCATCACCACAAACTCACCACGAGCCCCGTTGGGGTCCGCCTCAATAACCTGACAGACCTCACCCGCCGGCCCGGCGTAGAAGGTTTCGAAGGTTTTCGTAAGTTCGCGACCAAGGACGATTTCGCGCTCCCCCCCCATCACATCGCGAATTTCAGCAACGGTTTCCAGGATCCGGTGGGGCGACTCATAGAAGACCAGCGTAGCCGTCTCCGCAGCCAACGCCTCCAGCTCGGACCGACGGGCGCCACGTTTGGAAGGCAAAAAGCCAGCAAACAGAAAACGATCCGTAGGCAGGCCGGCCGCGCTCAGGGCGGTTACCAAGGCGCAAGGACCGGGAACCGGGCTCACCCTGATACCCCGCTCTCTCGCCTGGCGCACCAGCACATAACCCGGGTCAGAAATCAACGGCGTACCGGCATCGGATACCAGCGCCACATCCTCCCCGGATTCCAGTCGATCGAGCAATCGGGAAGCCCTGTCGCGCTCGTTATGATCATGAAGCGCCAGCATCGGCTTGCTGATACCAAGGTGTTGCAACAGCCGGCCACTGTGGCGCGTATCCTCAGCGGCAATTACGGCGACACTTGCCAGCGTTGAGGACGCCCTGGGGGACAGGTCCTCCAGATTACCAATGGGCGTTGCCACAATGTATAGGGTGCCTGACCTGGCCTGGGAACCGGGGTCTGATTTCACTTATGCCTCTCTTGCCTGGGGACCATGACACCAACGTCATGTGAAATGGCCCGGGAGCTGTTAAACTTGCCAGCCTGAGAATGATACAGGGGAGCCCGCCAAATTCCGGGCTCCCGGCATGATGCCGTCGTTTATCCAGCGTCACAAGCGTATTTACCCGGAGTATCGTGAGCCCGCCATGACCAAACACTGTCTGACCCCGAGAACTTTCATCACCGTTCTGCTACTGACAATGCTGGCCGCCGGATGTGCCAGCGTCAACCTGGAGTCCGAGGTGGCCGAAACCGCCAGCGAGGCTATTGAGACCGCAAGTGGCCATAGTGACCGGAACGAGGCTCAGAAATACCTGCTACGCACAGCAGACCGGTTCCAGAATCAAGGTGATCACCAAGCCGCACGAATCATTCTACAGAGCGACCTGCTGAGCCAGCCTACTGGCAACCTGATGGATCAGTATCTGTTACTTTCGATGGGCAGTGCCACTGCCCTGGAGGATCGGGCATGGGCCGACGAACTCTCCAGCAGCCTGAAACCAGACCAGTTCCTGAACTATGAGCGAGGCCTGATGGCGCGCGCTGCCAATCTGCAGGCCGACACCCTGCAGCTGGCCGGCGACAACCTGTCCGCCGCAGCTACCCTGATACTGCTTGCGCAATCCGACTCCCGCCAGGATATGCAGGAAATCCACGACCGCATCTGGCAAGCGCTCAAGGCTACTTCAGACAAGCAGCTATCAGAGGACAGCGGTCAGATCATCGGATATGAAGGCCAGGGCTGGATAGAGCTTGCCGGTATGCTGAGGGAACCCGGCATGAACCTGGACGAGCAGGGTCGCACAGTACGCCAGTGGCAAAGCAACTGGCCAGGGCATCCCGCCGCCATCGCCATGCCTTCCGAGCTTCAGTTGATCGCCAGCCTGGCCGAGACCCGGCCAGAGCGAATCACACTCGCACTGCCGCTAGATGGCCCACTGGCAAACGCAGGCAAAGCCATCAGAGACGGCTTTTTTGCCGCCTACTATGATGACCAGTCCGCCGACCGCAGCAAAACCGAGATTCGGGTAGTCGATTCTTCCGGCAAGGACTTCCGGGACCTCTATCAGGAGTTTGCGGCGGACGGGCAGGATCTTGTTGTCGGCCCGCTGGAAAAAGAGGCACTGGCCAGCCTCGCCGAGATGGAGTCCATGCCAGTACCGGTACTTGGCCTGAACTATCTGCCACAGGGCTCTGAAGCACCATCCGGCCTATACCAGTTTGGCCTCTCCGCCGAAGACGAAGCCCGCCAGATCGCCGACCGGCTTGCCAGCGAAAACAATGACCAGATACTGGCATTGATTCCCCAGGGTGAATGGGGGGACCGCCTGGAATCCGCGCTGCTGGAGCGCATGGCGGAGAATGGCAGTATCGCACTGGACATTGAACGCTACTTCAAGGAAGACAATTTCCGGGCAGTAACCGCCGACTTACTCGGCATCACCGCTTCCCGTGAGCGGGCGATTGATGTAGAGCGCACTGCAGGGGTGAATGTCGAGTTTGAACCCCGTCGCAGGCAAGACGCGGATGCCGTGGTGATGGTCGCCGAACCCACCATTGCCAGG
The DNA here is from genome assembly GCF_050379435.1 of Marinobacter sp. DUT-3. Lineage (NCBI taxonomy): Bacteria > Pseudomonadati > Pseudomonadota > Gammaproteobacteria > Pseudomonadales > Marinobacteraceae > Marinobacter > Marinobacter sp. DUT-3. Next base: position 18,853 of record NZ_JBNRMG010000003.1, on the reverse strand, counting down.
CAGTTCAAGCCATTGTTTGCTTTCTATTTTGGCGGTGACCTTCCCGTGTATTCACCATCCATGGTGTATGAGGGCAATGAGGATCCCTCTCGGGATCGCGACCTCAACAACGTCATCTTCACTGACATTCCCTGGGTTCTTGATGACGAAAACGAGTTCCGCAATACTGCGCTCCAGGCACTACCGGACATGCGGGGCCAACTGGGCAGATTGTTCGCCATGGGCGCGGATGCGTGGAACCTGAGCAAGCGCCTGCCACTTCTGCGGCAGGTCGAAGGATCGAGCATCAAGGGTCAGACCGGGGTTCTGACCATGGCGCCGCAAGGGAGCATTCACCGCCAACAGCTGTGGGCACGCTTCTCGGGCGGAACGCCAGAATTGTTAACATCCGGGCCGGAAGATGACATCACCAGGGAAGAAGAATAACCACCAGAAAACGGGAAACTCGCCATGGACGGCAAACCAGGCAGCAAAGCCATTGGGAACCACACAGAGGCTGTCGCCGCAAGATATCTGCAGAGCCGCGGCGTCACCATCCTGGAACGCAACGTGTTCAGTCGTGGTGGCGAAATTGACCTCATCGGCCGCGACGGTGAATCACTGGTCTTCTTCGAAGTCCGCTACCGCGGCCATGGCAGCTTCAGTGGCGGCGCGGAGTCTGTAACCCGGGAAAAACAGCGCAGACTGGTGAAAGCAGCATCCTTTTATCTGCATCGGAACGGACTCTGGAACGTGCCCAGCCGCATTGATGTCATTGCGATCGCGCCCGGCGATATCAAAAAATACCGGGTACAATGGATAAAAAATGCAATTCAGGCGTGAACATGACCGATACCGAACAACAGATCAACCAGTGGTTTGCTGCGCACATGGAGCACACTGCCCACGCTGCCAGCACGACAGCGCCCGCCATTGAAGCAGCGGCGGATGCCTTTGTGCACACCCTCCTGAGCGACGGCAAGATCATCACCTGCGCCAACGGGAATGCCAACATCCTTGCCCAGTACTTCTGCACGGCGCTGCTGAACCGCTTTGAAAACGACCGGCCAGCACTCCCCGCCATCAACCTCGGCGCTGACGCCACCACCTACTCCGCGATCTGTCGCGACAATCGTTTTAATGACACGTTTTCCAGGCAGGTTCGCGCCATTGGAAAGGCCGATGACCTGCTCTTTGTCATTGTGGATGACGGGCACAAAGCAAACCTTATTCAGGCCATCCAGGCCGCCCATGACCGGGAAATGCGGGTAGTGGTTCTGAGCGCGAAGGAAAAATCCGACATCACCTCCCTTCTCCACCCGGAGGACCATGAAATAGCCCTGGACAACCTGTCCGCCACCGCAGCGACGCCATTGCTGCTTGTCATTATCAATGCCCTCTGCGGACTGATCGACGGCAAACTTTTCGGCGGGTAATAAAAAAGCCAGCGGGATGCTGGCTTTTTTACTTCTGGACGTCTATTTGACGACCTTCAGTGTTGGACGACCTGACGGACGCTCTCCGGAGCTTTGACCACTTCCCCCGGAATCATGGGTACCGTCGTCATCAGGATCGGGGGAGCCCGGCTCGCTGCCAAACACCATCCCTTCTCCATTCTCCTTGGCATAAATGGCCATGACCGCCTGCAACGGTATAAACACCTGCATCGGAACGCCACCAAACCGGGCGCTGAACTCCAACGCACCGTTACCGATCACCAGCCCACGCACCGCGCCCGGACTGATGTTCAGGACGATCTGACCATTGGCAACATGCTCGGTTGGCACCTGAACCCCCTGCACACCCGCATCAACGACGATATAGGGAGTACAGTCATTGTCCAGGACCCACTCATTGAACGCCCTGACAAGGTAAGGGCGACTGGACGTCATGGTAACTTTGCTATCAGGCACTGCCTTTCTCCTGACCCGTTCTTCAGGCCCTGCATTGCTGTGTTAGCTACGGATATCTTCTTCCAGATCGGAAAGGCTCGCCTTGAACCCCTCACGACTGAAGATACTTTCCATGTATTTCTGTAATGGCTTGGCCTGCTTGTCGTCAAGCTCAATCCCCAGAGCCGGAAGACGCCAGAGGATCGGAGCGATACAACAATCCACGATCGTGAACTCTTCGGACAGGAAGAATGGCATCTCTCCGAACAGGGGGGCTGTCGCCAGCAGGCTTTCCCGCAGCTCCTTGCGGGCAGCCTCGGAAGCCTTGGCTCCCGGTTGCGCCAGGATCTGGTCTACCAGGCCACACCAGTCTTTCTGGATCCGATGGATCATCAGCCGGCTATTGGCCCGCGCGACCGGATACACCGGCAGCAACGGCGGATGGGGAAAACGCTCATCCAGATATTCCATCATGATATTCGGCTCATAGAGAACCAGATCACGATCCACCAGGGTAGGCAGGGCATTATACGGATTAAGGTCGGCCAACTCCGCCGGGGGGTTATCCGGGTCAACATCGACGACATCAACCGTTACACCCTTCTCTGCCAGTACAATGCGTACACGATGACTGTAATGGCTGGCCGGGTCCGAGAAAAACGTCATTGATGACCGCTTGGTCACAACGCCCATAGAACTACCTCACGAGTAAACAAACCGAAATGATCCTGAAAAACGCAAAAATCCAGCGGGCCGGCGATTGCCCGCTGGAACTCAGGGTACGAGATTATACCTGAAATCTCAGTGTACGTCCTTCCAGTACTCCCGATTGAGCAGGTAGGCGAAAATAAAGAAGATCGCCACGAAGATCAGTACGAAGATCCCCAGACGTTCACGCTCCTGTTTCACCGGGTCGCCCATATAGGACAGGAAGTTGGTCAGGTCGTACATTGCCCGATCAAACTCCGCTGCAGACATGCTGCCCTCAATGGCATATTCAGGGCAGACATCGGCATTGTTAATGTTACCGCTCAACGGATCAACGCTGGAACCCTCACCAATTCTGGGTTCAACCGCACACAGCCCCTGCAAGTCAGCCATAACATGGGGCATACCAACATTTTCAAAGACAACATTGTTCACGCCGAGTGGGCGGGTGTCGTCCTTGTAGAACCCCCGAAGGTAGGAGTAAATCCAGCTCTCGCCACGCAGACGGGACTCCAGGGTCAGGTCAGGAGGAGGCGCACCAAACCAGTCAGCGGACTGGTCCTTGCTCATAGAAACCTTCATCAGCTCGCCAATCTTGGCACCAGTGAAGATCAGATTCTCCTCGTATAGCTCTGCTGGAATACCCAGATCGTCGGAAACACGCTTGTAACGTGCAAACTCGGCAGAGTGGCAACCCATGCAATAGTTGGTGAACAAGGCCGCACCACGCTGAAGAGATGCCTTGTTAGCGTGATCAGGCTCCATGGTGTCCAGAGGCACGGCGGCACCCGCTGCCAGCCCGAGGGCTGGCAGGATCGCGATGAAAAGACCAAAAATCAGCTTTCTCATTATCCTGTCACCCTCTCTGGTACTGGCTTGGTTTTCTCCATGCGCGTGTAGAACGGCATGAGAATGAAGTAGAGGAAGTACAGCGTTGTCAGAATCTGAGCAACGATGGTCCGCCCTTCTGTTGCCGGTACGATACCCAGGTAGCCCAGAATCACAAAGCTGACGGCAAAGATCGCCAGGGCAATCTTGCTGATCCAGCCCTTGTAACGCATGGAACGTACCGGGCTCCGGTCAAGCCAGGGCAGAACAAACAGGATAGCGATGGCCGCACCCATGACGACAACACCCCAGAACTTCGCATCGAGACCGAACAGATCCACGGTCACCGCCCGCAACATTGCGTAGAATGGCGTGAAGTACCATACCGGCGCGATATGATCCGGCGTCTTCAGAGCGTTGGCAGGTTCGAAGTTCGGCTTCTCCAGGAACAGGCCGCCCATCTCCGGGAAGTAGAACACCACGATAAAGAAAATGAAGAAGAACACACCCACACCGAGCAAGTCATGGACGGTGTAATACGGATGGAAAGGAATACCATCTTTGGGGATACCGTTCTCGTCTTTGTTCTTCTTGATATCGATGCCATCGGGGTTATTGGAACCCACTTCATGGAGCGCGAGGATGTGCAGCACGACAAGACCAAGGAGAACGATCGGCAGAGCGACCACGTGGAGCGCAAAGAAACGGTTCAGGGTGATGCCGGAGATCAGATAGTCACCGCGAATCCACAGGGACAGATCATCACCGATAACCGGAATGGCACCAAACAGGTTAACGATAACCTGAGCACCCCAGTAGGACATCTGCCCCCAGGGCAGCAGGTAGCCCATAAAGGCTTCCGCCATCAACACCAGGTAGATCAACATGCCGAAGATCCAGATCAGCTCCCGGGGCTTCTGGTAGGAGCCATACATCAGACCACGGAACATGTGGAGGTAAACCACCACGAAGAACGCCGACGCACCGGTGGAGTGCAAGTAGCGGAGCAACCAGCCCCACTCGACATCACGCATGATGTATTCAACCGACGCAAAGGCGCCCTCGGCGGTCGGGTTGTAACTCATGGTCAGCCAGATACCGGTAATCAGCTGATTGACCAGCACCAGCATGGCCAGTGAGCCAAAGAAGTACCACATGTTGAAGTTTTTTGGCGCGTAATACTTGCCAACGTGTTTGTTCCAGGCGTCAACAACCGGAAGACGCTCATCAATCCAGGATACTAGCTTTTGCATTACGCTGCCCCCTCCGGATCAAGACCTATGGTCAGAGTGTTCTCATCATCGAAACGATACGGAGGAACCTCCAGGTTCTGCGGTGCCGGCTGGTTTGCAAAGACACGTCCGGCCAGATCGTAGCGGGAACCGTGACAGGCGCAGTAGAATCCGCCCAGCCAGCCCTCTCCCAGATCGGCAGGAGATACTTCGGGACGGAACTGCGGCGAGCAGCCAAGGTGCGTACAGATACCCACCAGAACCACGTATTCTTCCTTAACGGCACGGTAAATGCCTTCAATGTAGGCAGGCTGAGCGGCGTCCTCTGACTGAGGATCCTTGACCTCATCGTTCAGCTTCTCAATGTTGTCCAGCATTTCCTGCGTACGGCGGATAACCCAGACAGGCTTACCCCGCCACTCCACGGTCATCTGCTGACCCGGCTCCAGTTTACTGACATTAGCGGTAACCGGCGCACCAGCTGCTTCCGCTTTGGCGCTGGGATTCCAGGACGCCACGAAAGGGACTGCCGCACCGACGACGCCGACTCCACCTACCACCGACGTAGCACCGATCAGAAACCGGCGCCGGCCTTGGCTCACGTCGCCATTACTCATTATGGTTTTCTCCCATCAGGCGAGGCGCAGAGCACCGCGAATCGGCGCTGCCACACTTCATAAAGGACTTCACAACCCAAAATTATAAGCGCACAAATGGTAATGAAATTACCCTGACCTTACAAGTCGGAAAGCCGGAGGCAAACCCAGCGCCCAACCTCCCGACAGATTGGAACATACTTTCCAGACAACAAAAAACCCGACCATCGGGCCGGGCTTTCTGGACTGCTGCAATGCTCCAGCGAAATTAACGCTTGGAGAACTGAGGACGCTTACGCGCCTTGCGCAGACCCACTTTCTTACGCTCAACTTCACGCGCATCACGGGTAACGTAACCCGCTTGACGCAACGCCGGGCGCAGAGTCTCATCGTAATCCATCAGGGCACGGGTCAGACCGTGGCGGATCGCGCCTGCCTGACCACTGATGCCACCACCCTTGACAGTGATGTTGATGTCGAAACGATCAGTAGACTCAGCAACAACCAGCGGCTGACGAACGATCATGCGCAGGGTCTCACGACCGAAGAATTCTTCGATGGAGCGACCGTTGATTGAGATGTTACCGCTTCCCGGCTTGATGAAAACCCGAGCCGTGGATGTCTTGCGGCGACCAGTACCGTAATTTTGTGCTACAGACATATCCGCCTTCCGTTAAATGTCGAGTTCTTTGGGCTGCTGGGCTGCGTGAGGGTGCTCAGCGCCGGCATAGATTTTCAGCTTCTTGAACATGGCACGGCCGAGCGGGCCACTCGGAAGCATGCCTTTGACAGACTTCTGAATGATTTGCTCAGGAGCCTTGTCGACCAGCTTCTCGAAGTTGATGGACTTGATTCCACCCGGAAAGCCAGTGTGGCTGTAGTACATCTTTGCAGATGCTTTTTTCCCGGTAACCCGGACCTGGCTTGCGTTGATAACAACGATGTAATCGCCAGTGTCTACATGAGGGGTATACTCAGGCTTATGCTTGCCCCGCAGACGACGGGCGATTTCGGTTGACAGACGACCCAGCGTCTTGCCGGCTGCGTCTACAACGTACCAGTCACGTGTTACTGTTTCTGGTTTCGCACTCAGAGTCTTCATTGATTCCGCCTTGAACGCTATATAAGAAACGTTAAAAACCACCACCGGTAAACGCTTGGCATCCGGAGGGGTTCTGTACCTGTATTGATTGGCAGTGACATCATTCGGGGCTGAGATGATGGCATCGCCTTGAAAAGCCAGGGCGCGAAGTATATCCGAACCTCACAGGAAAGCCAACCCCGAAGCTCGGTGTTTCGTTATTCCCTTACACCTGCAGCTTCCAGTCATAAAGCCGGTAGGCGTTATCCCTAAGCTGCTCGGCCAACTGATCGGCGTTTTCGTGGCGCAGCCCTGCGAGCGCACTGAATATCCGGGGCAGGAAAACGGGCGAATTCGCCCCCTTCCTCACACCCTCCGGCGGCATGTCCGGCGCATCGGTCTCCAGCACCAGAGCTTCCAGCGGCAGGCGCGCCACCGTATCCCGCGTCTTCTTCGCGCGCGGATGGGTAATGACGCCACCAATACCGATATAACATCCGAGGTCCACCAGTTTACGGGCCTGCTGATAGCTTCCGGAAAAACCATGAACCAGCGCTTTGCCGTGAAAGCCCCGAGCCCTCAATATTCCATGGATTTCATCGTGGGTTCGTACCGAGTGGATAACCAGTGAACGCCCCAGCCGACCGGCCAGGTCCACCTGCGCCTCGAACCACGGAATCTGGCTGGACAACTCGCCCCTCAGGCGATCCAGCCCGCACTCCCCGAGCCCTACGCAGCGCCTGTCCTGGCCTGAAAGCAACGCTTCCAGGACGACCAGATCGTCCTGCTGGTGCTCATCAACAAACCACGGATGGATGCCCAGACAATAAGACACGCCGGGCAAACTGGCGGCGGTCGCGATAACCCGCTCCCAATTCTGTCGATCAACACCGGGTATCACCAGCCGGGAAACGCCTGCATCGCGCGCCTGGTCAAGCACCCTCTCTCGCTGGCCGTCAAATTCCGGGAAATCGAAGTGACAATGGGCATCAACCAGTTCCATAGCGTTCCGCCGTGATTAATGTTCCCGGGTCTTGTGGAACTGGATGTCGGGATAACGCTCCTGGGCCAGCTGCAGGTTCACCATGGTCGGTGCGATGTAAGCCAGATGGTCGCTGCCATCCAGTGCCAGGTAATCATTGTTCTTGCGCTGAAACTCGTCCAGTTTACGCTCATCACTGCTGCTTACCCATCGCGCGGTCGCCACATTGATCGCCTCGTACACAGCCTCGACCTTGTACTCACTCTTGAGACGACTAACCACCACATCGAACTGCAGGACACCGACGGCTCCCACAATCAGGTCGTTGTTCTTGAGCGGCCGGAATACCTGGACGGCGCCTTCCTCGGACAGCTGGATGAGCCCTTTTTGCAATTGCTTGGACTTGAGCGGGTCCTTGAGGCGGATACGACGGAACAGTTCCGGGGCGAAATTCGGAATACCGGTAAATTTCATGCTCTCACCGGAGGTGAAGGTGTCACCGAGCTGAATGGTACCGTGATTGTGAAGCCCGATAATATCCCCGGCAAAGGCTTCCTCCGCATGTTCACGATCACCTGCCATGAAGGTCAGCGCATCTGAAAAACGCACCTCTTTGCCGATCCGCACATGGCGGGCTTTCATGCCCTGATTGTAACGCCCCGACACGATCCGCAGGAACGCTACCCGGTCCCGGTGCTGGGGGTCCATGTTCGCCTGGATCTTGAAGACAAAGCCGGAAAACACATCTTCAGCCGGCTCCACCGGCCGCAAATCGGTCTCCCTTGGCTGCGGCGCCGGAGCCCACTCCACCAGACCGTCCAGCATATGGTCGACGCCGAAGTTACCCAGGGCAGTCCCGAAGAAAACCGGGGTCAGTTCGCCCTTGAGAAACGCGTCATGATCGAACTCGTGGGACGCCCCTTTAACAAGTTCGATTTCATCACGCAGCTCGGAGGCATAAGCTCCCAGTACGTCATCCAGCTCCGGATTGTCCAGACCGGAAATGACACGACGCTCCTGGATCATATGACCCTGCCCCGACTGGTACAGAATCACCTCATCACGCAGCAGGTGGTAAACCCCCTTGAAATTCTTGCCCATGCCAATGGGCCAAGTCACCGGGGAGCAGGCGATCTTGAGGATATCCTCCACTTCGTCCATCAGCTCCACCGGATCCCTTGTATCCCGGTCAAGCTTGTTCATGAACGTCAGGATCGGAGTATCCCGCAGACGGGTGACCTCCATCAATTTGATGGTCCGTTCCTCAACACCCTTGGCACTGTCAATTACCATCAGACAGGAATCGACCGCCGTCAGCGTGCGGTAGGTGTCCTCGGAGAAGTCTTCGTGACCCGGCGTGTCCAGCAGGTTCACCAAACGGTCGCCATAGGGGAACTGCATGACGGAGGTGGTCACCGAGATGCCCCGCTCTTTCTCCATCTCCATCCAGTCGGATTTGGCATGCTGACCGGACTTCTTGCCTTTGACCGTTCCGGCTTTCTGGATCGCCTGCCCGAACAACAGGACCTTTTCCGTGATGGTGGTCTTACCGGCGTCGGGGTGCGAGATGATCGCAAAGGTACGACGTTTGGAAACTTCTTGTGAAAGGGTGGACATAATGGACAGCAACCTGAATCAAATACGCTGAAAAGGCCGCTATTATAGGGGGAATAAGATCCAGACGCGAACACTGTAGCCGCAGGAAAGTCGTTGATAGCCCCTAGGCGCCGGACAAGCCGAAGGCCATGACAATGGCGTCCTCACGCCCCTCGGGCGCAGGGTAATAGCCGGGTCTCTCCCCGATAACCCGAAACCCTTCCGACTGGTAGAGCGCCGCTGCAATGCGATTGGAAGTGCGAACTTCGAGAATCACCTGCTGCATCCCGTCGTGCGCCGCGTATGCCAGCAGATGCCGCAGTAACTGACGGCCGGCTCCTTCCCCCCGTATGTCCGGGGCAATGCACAGGTTCAGCAAATGTGCTTCGTCATACAGGTACGCAACAATTGCATAGCCGCTCAGCGCGCCGCCGCAATGGTAGGCCCATAGCCGGTAATTCTGCCGGAAACAATCACGGAACACGGACTCGCTCCAAGGGTGGGAATAGCACCGCAGTTCGATATCCAGAACAGCTGGCAAGTCGTCGGGCAACAGCGGACGGATCACCCGGTCATTCTGGCGAACCTGATCGTATTGCGATTGGGTCACGCCCGGGACCTTGTCAACGGTTTGAGCTGCTTCCAGAGTGCGCGCTTGTAGGAAGGCACCGCAGCCAGCTCAGCCAGGGTGTGGGGAAAATCAACGGTCACCTGTCCCAGCGTGCTGGCCAGCCACGAATCGCGATCAGTAGGCAAATCCGCGGGCAAGACCCCGAGCAGGATGATCCGCCGACCGTCGCGTTCTCCCGCCAGGGACTTCAATACCCGGGTAAAATCGGCGAAGCCGTTCCCCGGCACCAGCGGGTTGGCAAAAACCGGCCATTGCAGACTCTCAGTCTTCGCCTGCTCCGCATAACCCAGGGCCTTGAGAATATTGCCGGCCAGAGAGTCCTGCAGACGGGCACTGGCGTCATCCGACACTTCTCCCAACAACAGCACGCCATCAACCGCCCATAGTCCGAGGGTTACCTTCAGCTCGCCCCCCTTCAATGGCGCCAGGCTCAGCTCCTCAGGCGCCTCATTCACATCGTCATCCGATGCCTGCCGGGACACGACATCGTCAGTCCCGGACTCCGTCGTCGCTTCCGGGGCAGAGGCATTCGCAGGTGTATTTTCTCCTGCCATCAGCGCCTGCAGATGGGCAATCCGCTCAACGGCCCGCCCTGCCACTTCCGGAGCAGGCTTCCTGTTGGCCGACGTTTTCGCAGCCGCCGGGGCAACGTGGGCCGCTGGCTCTGCCGATTCGGGCGGCGCAACCTCCTCGGGAAACTCAAAAACCGGACTGGGAGCGGCGCCCGGCAGGGGCTCACGGGCATACCATGTACGGATACCTGCGACCCCGAGATAGAATTGTCTCTCAGCTTCCGACACTCTCATCCGAACGCCCCGGTTGTTACTCTCACATCGAACACATCAAACATCGGCAACCTGGGGGTGTTGGCGAATGCCGCCCCGACTGATCAGGTTCAGGGCCTCAATGTAGGCCTTGGCGGAGGCGATGATAATATCGGTATCCGCGCCAACGCCATTCACAATCCGGCCACCTCGCTCAAGACGAACCGTCACTTCACCCTGGGCATCGGTGCCACTGGTAATATTGTTTACTGAATACAGCTGCAGATTACAGCCGGAGTCTACCAGGGATTCTATCGCCTTGAAGGTGGCATCCACCGGCCCACTACCCTCGGCTTCAACCTTGTGCTCTCTGCCGTCCATCAGCAACGTGAGGCTGGCCCTGGGGACGACGCCGGTTTCCGAACATACCTGCAGGCACACCAGCCCGAACCGGCCTTCTTCCTCTTTTTGCCGAGTATCGCTGGCAATTGCCTGCAGATCCTCGTCGAAGATCTCGTGTTTAAGATCCGCCAATGCCTTGAAGCGGGTGAAGGCTTCGTTAAGTTCGGTCTCTGTCTCAAACTGGATACCCAGTTCAAGCAAACGGGTGCGGAACGCATTTCGCCCGGAGTGTTTGCCCAGAACCAGACTGTTGGTGTGCCAGCCGACGTCCTGGGCCCGCATGATCTCGTAGGTTTCACGATGCTTGAGCACGCCATCCTGATGGATGCCGGATTCATGGGCAAAGGCGTTGGCGCCAACAATTGCCTTATTGGGTTGTACCGGGAAGCCGGTAATAGTCGAAACCAGTCGTGAGGCGGGCACAATGTGCTGGGTGTCAATGCGGGTATCGATGGAATACAGATCCTGACGGGTGCGCACCGCCATGACAATTTCTTCCAGCGAAGCATTGCCCGCCCGTTCGCCGAGACCGTTGATCGTACATTCTACCTGGCGCGCGCCGCGGCTGACTGCTGCCAACGAGTTCGCCACTGCCAGTCCCAGGTCGTTGTGGCAATGCACGGAAAATACCGCCTTGTCGGCATTGGGAATACGGTTCAGCAGCTGATGAATGGTTTCCCCGAACTGTTCCGGGATGGCGTAACCAACGGTGTCGGGAATATTGATCGTGCGGGCACCGGCATCAATGGCCGCCTCAATGATACGGCACAGGAAATCCAGCTCGGAGCGACCGGCATCCTCACAGGAGAATTCAACATCGTCGACATGGCCACGGGCCCGTTTCACCGCCCGGACAGCCTGCTCTACGACTTCGTCCGGCTGCATCTGCAGCTTGTGCTTCATGTGAATCGGGGAAGTTGCGATAAAGGTGTGAATACGACCGCTTTGCGCGGGCTGTATGGCTTCGGCTGCGCGGTCTATGTCGCCGTCTGTCGCACGTGCCAGGCCGCAAACAGTGGAATCCTTGATGGTCTCTGCAATGGATTTTACCGCGTCAAAATCGCCTTGGCTGGCAATGGGGAAGCCGGCCTCGATGACGTCCACCCGAAGCTTCTCCAGTACCTTGGCAATACGCAGCTTCTCTGCCTTGGTCATGGTAGCGCCAGGGCTCTGCTCGCCATCCCTCAGGGTGGTATCAAAAATGACCAGGTGATCTTGGACCGGCATTTGATTCTCCATGGCAACGGAACTTTATCGTGTCGGGAGAGTATACCATTAGTAATCGAGCAGCAGGGCAGCCAGCAAGACCAGATTGAACATCAGTGACAGCGCCGCGATAAAACGCCAGTCCTTGGTTGAAACACGTTCCACCAGAGGGCCACGGGTGGACGGTGTGAGAGAAGGATTCGGGAACTCAAGATCCCTCAGGAACTCTGACAAGGCGGAATACCGGGCGTCCGGCTTCAGAGCCACGGCCTTCTGCAGGCAGGCATCCAGCCATACCGGCAAATCCGGGTTCACCTCTCGGGCGCTCCGATAGACCAGCTTATGCCGACTGGACGGCCTGGGGGGCTTGTCGTACGGGAGGCGACCGGTTAACAGCTCATAGGCGATCACTCCCAGGGAGTACCGATCAGAGGCGGCAGTGGCCAACTCCCCCTCCAGACATTCAGGTGCGGCATAGCTTTCCGTACCCAGACGCGCATCATGCCCCCAGGGCACGTCGATCTGCTCAATACCCCGGATACGGACCGCCCCCAGATCTATGATCTTGATGGTGCCTTGCTGGTCGATCACCAGGTTTTCCGGCTTCAGGTCCTGATGCACCATTTCCAGGCGATGCAGTGCACGCAGCCCGGACACCACCTGCCGTACCATACCCCTCACCACAGCCGGAGCTGGCATGGGGTTATCATTCATCCACTCCCGCAAGGTCTGACCTTCAATAAATTCGGTCAGGCAGTAGAGGCATTGGCGATTCTGGGGGGGATCAAGAAAACGCACGATATGCGGGCTCTGAATCCGATTCGCCACCCAGGATTCGGTAAGGAAGCGATCAATGTAGGCTGCATCATCGACAAAATTGGGCGAAGGCGTTTTCATGGCCACCAGCTCCCCGTTTTCCTGCGACTCCGCGAGGTACACCTGGGTTCGGCTGCTGGCATGCATCTCCCGAACGATGCGATAGCCATCAAGACGCTGGCCGGGCTCCAGAGGCGGCGGAAACGGCAAGGCTAGCAGACGTTCGTAATGAGCTTCGATATCCTCCTCTGGCAGCCTGTCCACCACCAACACCTGGGCACTCAGGTTATCCGGACTGCCCTGCTCCATGGCCGCCTCGACCAGGGCCCTGGCAGCATCCTCCGGATGAGCGTCGCGGACCTTTTCGGTCATCGCCGTATCACTCAGGTAACCATGAACACCATCCGTGGTCAGCACCAGGCAGTCTCCCGGCTGCAAACCGACCCGATTCATGTCGATTTCGACGTTGAGTTCCACGCCCATGGCACGGGACAAGGCCGTTCTGTCAGATCCCAGCATAACGTGATGGTCGCGAGTCAGGCACTCCAGCCGTCCGTCACGGTACAGATAGACACGGCTGTCCCCCACATGGAACACGTAGGCACGATTATTCTTGACCACCACCAGGCTACAGGTGCATACCATGCCCCTGGCATCACCATGACTGCGGTGTCCCCGGCCATGCAACCACCGGTTCAGGGCTCCGAGCACCCGCCCGACTGACGTTTCCACCGACCAGGAGTCGGGGGTGCTGTAGTAATCGTGCAATACGCCCTTGACGCATGCCTCAGCCGCCTCGCGCCCGGACTCGGAAGCACTGACGCCGTCAGCAACAACCGCCACAACCCCCTTCAAGGCAAGCGCCTCACCCTCCGGATAACAGACGCCCAGGCTATCTTCGTTGGTCTCCTTGCGACCGGCCGAGCTGTGTTGGCCGATTCGCAGGTGCAATTGCGGGCTCATGTCACATCAATCATCCGTACGGAACCATCCGGCATAACTTCGCTCGTCTGCGGGCTGGGCTCATCCATGAAGATCATCACCATCGCCATGATCACCACAGCTATCCCACCCAGCACCAGGAAAAACACCTTGGGCGTCACCATCGCCAAAACCACCAGGAACACCACACCACCAACGTTGCCATAGGCTCCGGCCATACCGGCCACCTGCCCGGTCAACCGGCGCTTGACCAGCGGTACGGAAGCATACACCGCGCCGCAGCCTCCCTGCACAAACACAGAACAGAACAGAACCAGGGCCACAGCTACCGGCAAGGGCCAATGGCTATCGATCTGCGCCATCAACAAATAGCCCAGGGCAATACCTGCCAACATCACCAGAGTAATGAACTTGCGGCCAAACCGATCGGCAAGGTATCCGCCGCCCGGACGACCAAACAGGTTCATCAGCGCAAAACTGCCACCCAACATACCGGCCAGTACCGGTGAAATATCAAAGGTATCCAGGAAGTACAGTGGCAGCATGGACACCACGGCAAGCTCGGAACCAAAGCTGGCCATGTAAACCAGATTCAGAAGCGCCACCTGCTTGAAAGGGTAGCGGTCAAAAGCCGGCACCGGGCGCTGGAATACATGGCCGTTGATTTGCCAGATACGGACAACCTGCACCACCAGCATCAGCAGAATGACACTGGATAAAACGTAGGTTGTTACCGCGCCCAGCATGCCCAGCTTTTGCGGGCCCAATTGCCAGACGATTAATCCGAGAGCCAGGAACAATGGCAGATTCATGACCACATAGAGAATGAAATCCCCCCGACTGGTCACTTCCATGGCGCCGCCGCGCTTGGGTTTGAAATAGGTAGAGCCCTTGGGCGTGTCCCTGACCTGATGGTAGAACACTGCGGCATACAGGATGGCAATAACACCGGTTGTACCTATGGCCCAGCGCCAACCATCATCGCCCCCATACCAGAGCGCCAGGGCCGGTAATGACAGGCCAGCAAAGGCAGCACCGAAATTCCCCCAGCCTCCGTAGATGCCCTCGGCCAGCCCCAATTCCCGGGCCGGGAACCACTCGCTGATCAAGCGAATCCCGACCACGAATCCGGCACCGACAAACCCCAGCAGGAAGCGGGTAAAAGCCAACTGTTCAAAGGTGGTCGACAACGCAAACGCTACACACAGAACACCTGAGATGACCAACACCAGACTGTAAACCTTACGCGGTCCGAGCCCGTCAACCAGCATACCGATCAGGATGCGCGCCGGTATAGTCAGTGCCACATTGAGCAACAGCAGTGTATTGACCTCCGCTGCACTGAGGCCAAACTGCTCGCGGATTGCAGACATCAGCGGTGCGTGGTTAAACCACACCAGAAAGCTGATAAAAAAGGCCACCCAACTGAGGTGGAGCACCTTGATTTTTCCGGCATAGGAAAAGAAGCGAAAAGCTGTATCCGTCATGGCTGATCCTGTCAAAACCTGGCAAATGGTCCCACCGGGTTGAATGAAGCCTACAGATACCAACGAGGGAAACTGATCTGGATCAGGAACCGACCTGGTCGACACCGGGTGACTTCATGCGACGGCGCCGTTGCCGATTGCCTGATGGGGAATTGTTCACCGGAACTACAGCAAGATACATTCCACAGATGTATTTTTTATATTAATCAACACCATACAACCCAATGGCCGGGCAGGAGTCACTAAGAACGCACTATAGGAAGGCGACGCACACATGGGACGCACCGGCATGTGGCAGCTGGATGAACTTTTCTTTCGGGCAATAAAAAACCCCAACATCGAGGATGCTGGGGTTTTCGGTATTAGGAGCCTGACGATGACCTACTCTCACATGGGCAACGCCACACTACCATCGGCGCAGGTCTGTTTCACTTCTGAGTTCGGGATGGGATCAGGTGGTTCCAGACCGCTATGGTCGTCAGGCAAAACGGTTGATCACTGGGTGGACGAGATGGAACGTGTGTCTTTCGACGGTGATATCGATTTCGTTGCATTATCCGCAATTGTCTTGGGTGTTATATAGTCAAGCCTCACGAGCAATTAGTATCGGTTAGCTCAACGCCTCGCAGCGCTTACACACCCGACCTATCAACGTCCTGGTCTTGAACGGCTCTTCAGGGACCTCAAGGGTCCAGGGAGATCTCATCTTGGAAGGGGCTTCCCGCTTAGATGCTTTCAGCGGTTATCCTATCCGAACATAGCTACCGGGCAATGCGTCTGGCGACACAACCCGAACACCAGCGGTTCGTCCACTCCGGTCCTCTCGTACTAGGAGCAGCTTTCCTCAAATCTCCAACGTCCACGGCAGATAGGGACCGAACTGTCTCACGACGTTCTAAACCCAGCTCGCGTACCACTTTAAATGGCGAACAGCCATACCCTTGGGACCGGCTTCAGCCCCAGGATGTGATGAGCCGACATCGAGGTGCCAAACACCGCCGTCGATGTGAACTCTTGGGCGGTATCAGCCTGTTATCCCCGGAGTACCTTTTATCCGTTGAGCGATGGCCCTTCCATACAGAACCACCGGATCACTATGACCTACTTTCGTACCTGCTCGACGTGTCTGTCTCGCAGTTAAGCGGGCTTGTGCCATTACACTAACCGCACGATGTCCGACCGTGCTTAGCCCACCTTTGTGCTCCTCCGTTACGCTTTGGGAGGAGACCGCCCCAGTCAAACTACCCACCACACAGTGTCCTCATCCCCGATCAGGGGACCAAGTTAGAACCTCAAACATATCAGGCTGGTATTTCAAGGTTGGCTCCACGAGAACTGGCGTTCTCGCTTCAAAGCCTCCCAGCTATCCTACACAAACATGCTCAAAGTTCACTGTGAAGCTATAGTAAAGGTTCACGGGGTCTTTCCGTCTAGCCGCGGATACACCGCATCTTCACGGCGATTTCAATTTCACTGAGTCTCGGGTAGAGACAGCGCCCCCATCGTTACGCCATTCGTGCAGGTCGGAACTTACCCGACAAGGAATTTCGCTACCTTAGGACCGTTATAGTTACGGCCGCCGTTTACCGGGGCTTCGATCAAGAGCTTCGCACGAATGCTAACCCCATCAATTAACCTTCCGGCACCGGGCAGGCGTCACACCGTATACGTCCACTTTCGTGTTAGCACAGTGCTGTGTTTTTAATAAACAGTCGCAGGGGCCTGGTATCTTCGACCGGCTTCCGCTCCACCCGCAGGGGCTTCACGTACATACCGGCGTGCCTTCTCCCGAAGTTACGGCACCATTTTGCCTAGTTCCTTTACCCGAGTTCTCTCAAGCGCCTTGGTATTCTCTACCTGACCACCTGTGTCGGTTTGGGGTACGGTCTCGAATCACCTGAAGCTTAGAAGATTTTCCTGGAAGCAGGGCATCAATGACTTCCCGCTCGCATGAGCAGTCGTCGTCGCGTCTCAGGATTGAGGACCCGGATTTGCCTAAGTCCTCTCCCTACTCGCTTAAACCGGGACAACCGTCGCCCGGCTCACCTAGCCTTCTCCGTCTCTCCATCGCAGTGATCCAAGGTACGGGAATATTAACCCGTTTCCCATCGACTACACCTTTCGGTCTCGCCTTAGGGGCCGACTCACCCTGCGCCGATTAGCGTTGCGCAGGAACCCTTGGTCTTCCGGCGTGGGAGTTTTTCACTCCCATTGTCGTTACTCATGTCAGCATTCGCACTTCTGATACCTCCAGCATGCTTCTCAACACACCTTCGCAGGCTTACAGAACGCTCCCCTACCCCGCATACAAAGTATGCAGCCGCAGCTTCGGTGACCAGTTTGAGCCCCGTTACATCTTCCGCGCAGGCCGACTCGACTAGTGAGCTATTACGCTTTCTTTAAAGGATGGCTGCTTCTAAGCCAACCTCCTAGCTGTCTGAGCCTTCCCACATCGTTTCCCACTTAACTGGTACTTGGGGACCTTAGCTGGCGGTCTGGGTTGTTTCCCTCTTCACGATGGACGTTAGCACCCACCGTGTGTCTCCCGGATAGTACTCACAGGTATTCGGAGTTTGCATCGGGTTGGTAAGTCGGGATGACCCCCTAGCCGAAACAGTGCTCTACCCCCTGTGGTATTCGTCCGAGGCGCTACCTAAATAGCTTTCGGGGAGAACCAGCTATCTCCGGGCTTGATTAGCCTTTCACTCCGATCCACAAGTCATCCCCTGGCTTTTCAACGACAGTGGGTTCGGTCCTCCAGTTGATGTTACTCAACCTTCAACCTGCTCATGGATAGATCGCCCGGTTTCGGGTCTATGCCCAGCGACTAAATCGCCCTATTCAGACTCGGTTTCCCTACGGCTCCCCTATACGGTTAACCTCGCCACTGAACATAAGTCGCTGACCCATTATACAAAAGGTACGCCGTCACGGAACAAGTCCGCTCCGACTGCTTGTACGCATACGGTTTCAGGATCTATTTCACTCCCCTCACAGGGGTTCTTTTCGCCTTTCCCTCACGGTACTGGTTCACTATCGGTCAGTCAGGAGTATTTAGCCTTGGAGGATGGTCCCCCCATGTTCAGACAGGATGTCTCGTGTCCCGTCCTACTCGATTTCACTGGACTCAGGTTTCGGATACGGGGCTATCACCCACTATGGCGGCTCTTTCCAGGGCCTTCTCCTACCAGTTGTCCAGCTTAAGGGCTGGTCCCCGTTCGCTCGCCGCTACTGAGGGAATCTCGGTTGATTTCTTTTCCTTCGGGTACTTAGATGTTTCAGTTCCCCGAGTTCGCCCCGTACGGCTATGTATTCACCGCACGGTACCGACCCGAAAGTCGGTGGGTTTCCCCATTCAGAGATGTCCGGATCACAGCTCGTTTGCCAGCTCCCCGAACCTTATCGCAGGCTTCCACGTCTTTCATCGCCTCTGACTGCCAAGGCATCCACCGTATGCGCTTAGTTGCTTGACTATATAACCCCAAGACAACTGATCACGATCCAACACCCTTCACCAGGCAAGCCTGACAAAGAATCCTGTTTCGAGACAGCCTCTTGAAGCGATATAACAACCACTTCAACGACAACACCGGATAACGCTTGAAATCGCTATCACATTGAACACGTTCTCTCGGAGATAATGAGAAAACGTATTCGTGTTCTATCTCGTCCAATTTGTTAAAGAGCAAATCTGACCCAGTGATCAGAAAG